>JBJMGK010000150.1:0-3371 GCA_045807925.1 Bryobacteraceae bacterium
ACCGCTTTTTCCCAGAGCACGAATGGCGTGCTTGCGATGAAAGCCAGTTACTTCGATGAATTCGTCGAGGATTCTTTTCTTCTCGACACGCGACGCTATCCGATACCGGTCCGCTATCGCCTTGATTAGTTCCCGCTTGGTAGCCAAGCTCATTTGCCTCCCGTTTCTGCTGCCCGTCATGTCGAACTTCGACGGGTAACATTTTCATGAGGCAACGACCTTCCGCTGGTAACAAATATCGCGAGTCAACGCGCAGTCCTGCCAGTCTCACCCGCGATGGCGTTCAAGACCGGCCGCTTCCCGAATAAGATTCCTCTGATGATCGGCGTGACTCGAGACGAATTCAATGGCGGACTTTACACGAGCCAAATCGCAAAGACACCAGACCAGTACCAAGAGCTGCTGCGGCAGCAATTTGGCGAACTTACATCGAAGGTGCTGTCGCTTTACCCGGTGGCACGCTTCCCGAGTTCATCGCCATTTATCGCCCACCGCACCGTCGTGGCTGACGCCTTCTCGGTGTGCCCAGCCTTGGTCACCCATGAGCAGTTGGCCAGACACATCCCCGTCTACGCGTTCGAGAACGACAACGCGGCAACACCCAGTGGGCGAAATCTGGAAGTCCCGCTCGGAGCGTTTCACAATGGCGAGAACCCCTTCCTGTTTCCGCCCCCCACGCAAACCCTCGATCCGAACCAAGCGATGTTCGGAAATCAGATCGTCGCACAATGGCGGGATTTGCACGCATTGGCGACCCAACAGTAGATGGTGCCCCCAATTGGCCTATGTACAGTAAGGGCCAGCGAGTCATGTCGTTGGTTCCCGCAGGTGACAGCACGTTAATACCCGCGGGAACACTAAGCCTGCAACACAATTGTGAGTTTTGGAACACGGTCAACGGTACTGCTCCGTGGGCCATGCCGTAAGCCCCGTGCAATTGCCGCCGGTTTCTGGCAGTCACAAGTAAGTCGGGTCAGGGGCGACTTAAAACAATGGGTAGACGTTTTGTGATTCGCGAGTAGTCGGCGCGACCACCTCCGAGATCGGGACTTATCGTTCCTTATTCAATTGGCCGCTTCCCGAGAGCTATGGTTATTCATAAACATAGATGAAATCAAATCGTACGTTTGGTGTTTCTAGTCTCATGCTTACTGTCGCGTCCTGGTGTATTGGATTCTTTGCTCTTTCCATGACCAGCGTCGCATCGGAAACTGTTCGCCCTCTCCCCCGTTTGCATGCAAGCGCTAACCACAGGTTCATCGTGCAAGACAACGGACAACCATTCTTCTACTTTGCCGATACGGCTTGGGAACTGTTCCAGCGGCTGAACCGGGAGGAGGGTGTAAATTAGCTGCGCACCCGCGCAGAACAGGGGTTTACCGTTGTACAAGCTGTTGCGCTGGCCGAATTGGACGAACTTACTGATCCAAACGCGTTTGGAAAGCTTCCTCTCATAAACCGTGATGCCGCCCGGCCTGCGGTGACACCTGGAGCGCGCTTCACAGTTTCAGCCGAGTACGACTATTGGGACCATGTCGAATACCTCATTGACGAGGCCAACCGGCAAGGCTTATACGTCGCCCTCTTGCCGGCTTGGGGCCGCTGGGTAGTTCCGGATCCACGCGCGCCGGAAGACACTGTGTTCAATACGGCAAAAGCCTTCACGTATGGAGAATTCCTGGGAAGAAGATTTAGGAACAAGGGAGTGATTTGGGTTCTGGGCGGCGACCGTTCTGCCGAAGGCGTGCAAGATGTTTGGCGGAGTATGGCGAAAGGCATTGCGACCGGGGTCTCTGGTCGCGAGGACTACCCGGCGGTGTTTATGAGCTTTCATCCCAAAGGAGGAGGCACTTCCTCCACCTGGTTCCATAACGATCCTTGGCTTGACGCCAATATGCAACAGACCGGCCACGGTCTAGCCGAAACCGTTCAATCCTGGAACAAGATCGCTGCCGATTTCCTCCTGACACCGCCAAAGCCCGTGATCGATGCCGAGCCGCTATATGAGGACCATCCGCTCGCATTTCGCTCGAAAATTAATGGTTACAGCTTTGACGCTCACGTGCGACAACGCGCCTACTGGGACCTGTTCTCTGGCGCTTGCGGTTACACTTACGGAAATCATGCCGTATGGCAGATGTACGCTCCTGGTCGCAAACCGATCAATGGTCCGCTGATGTATTGGTATGAAGCTCTTCACCGCCCGGGACCAGAGGAGATGCGTTTCCTGCGGCGCTTAATTGAGTCTCGTCCCGTTCTGTCTCGGAATCCTGATTCGGAACTTGTGACGAATGCATTGGACGGTGCTGATCACATCTCGGCCGCACGTGGCGACGGCTACGCTTTCGTCTATGACGCGCAGGGCCGTCCCTTTACGGTCAACCTCAAAAGGATTTCGGGACAGCGTATCAAAGCGTGGTGGTTCAACCCGCGAAGCGGAGACAAACAGGCCCTGGGTGAGTTGCCAATTCAGGCACACACGACTTCACGGCTCCGTCCGAGGGATTCGGGAGCGACTGGGTATTGATTTTGGATGACGCGTCTAAGAACTATTCTCCGCCGCAGCATGGACAGTGACGCTTCAACAACACGCAAGGCGAACCCTACGGGACTTCAGGGTACTGATCCGGGTGCGCAGGGGCGGGCGCTACACCTGACCACCGCGGCGAGTTGGTCGGGGACCTCTGCGCGAGGCGCCATAATTGAAGTACGGTCTCCTGACGATGAAAGCGACTCCTGGACAAAGACAGTTCGCCATCGGCTGCGGCGCTGTAGGTGGCAGCGCGTTGGGCGCCGGCGCTGTCGGCGCATTTGCGCTAGGCGCGGTTGCAGTCGGCGCATTTGCATTAGGGGCGCTGGCAATAGGGCGCCTCATAGTCGGAAAACTGACGGTCGGCAGAACGGACTTAAAGTCTGTGTCGATCGACGAGCTTGCGATTGGGCGACTGCAGGTCCGTGAGCTTACCGTCACCGGTTCGCTGAGGACTCCGGTCGTTGATCTCATTGCCGATCCCGAAGGCCGCTCCCGATGAGCGTTTCTGCAAGGCAGCTGCAGGGAGCCGCGTGTATCTGCTCGTCGGATCTGATTCGAATCGAGATCGAGAGTTGTGGGGACTAATCGGCAGACCGAAGTTAAAGCCCTTTGCGATAGTGAACGCACCGGTCAACGACTTCAAACCCTAAAGCTTCGTGACAGATCTGCGAGAGTTCGTTGTCGATCCACGTATCAGAAGCCATTTCGACGCACCCGTGACTTCGCGCCCAATCTTCCGCTGCAGCAAGCAGTCGAGCACCGACACCGGTGTGCCGAGCCGCCTGCATGACATACCATCCCTCCAAATAGCCGACCGGCCGCTCCGGGCTGCAGCCGT
>JBJMGK010000151.1:0-11569 GCA_045807925.1 Bryobacteraceae bacterium
AAGCTTGGCCTTGAAGACGATTCAGGCGGTTTTCCGGCATACCGAAATGCATCCCCGACGCCTGACGATCGCGTATAGCTCGTTCTAAACGCAAATTTGTTCTGCTTGAGTTTAAGATGATCGAATCCGCTACACTGATCTCGACTTCAGCAGGGATAGAGCAACGCAGGGATGCGACTCGAGCGCTGACTGAAGGGCCAGACCAGGAGGGGCGGACGGTGATCCGCTCCCCCGGTTCACGCAGAATGACCTGGGATGGCAAGAAAGCGCTAAATCCTGGGGGCGAAGTCCCCATTACGATGTGACCTCTTCCTTTACTACCAGCGCGACGGTCGTTGCTGCTGCATCCTTGCAGCCGAGGACGAGCTTCCCAGCGATGGCAGTGCGCCACTCCGCGACCCGTCGTTGCAGCGTTCGCACTTGGCCAGGCGCGAAGGAATCCGGTAATAGAACCCCAAGCCTCTGAAAGAGGCCCTTTGCGGTGGCGTCAGGTTGCTCGTTGAGCCACGCCTCAAGTAGCGGCCGGACGGCCTCGAATGGATCAGTGCGCGTGCGCCAAGTTCGCGGCCCGGTGTATGGTTTGCGGTGAGTAGGACGAACTTCGCCATCGCGCCAAGCTGTCGAGAGGCTCTCGATAAAACGGCTCAGGTCTTGATTGCGATCCGCCGAGTTCTCCATATGCCTCCCGACTTCATGTTGAGCCAAGTCACTCTGTGCTGTTCGAATTTGATTCAGCAGATCGATGGGGTCCAACGTCGAGAATGTCTGACGAAGGCGATCCTTGCATGTCTCTGTCTCGCGCGTGTCGGCGATAACACGCTCATAGGGCGTGGCGGGAAAGTGATACTTCTTCCTCACTTTGGTGCCGTCGCGTGTTTTGGATTCCAATTTGAATGACGGTTGGAAATAGTTCACGTACAGCCGTGCTACTTCGTGCAACTTTCCTAAGACAGCAACGGCCTTCACACCTTCGAGCCGCCCGTACCCAACCAAACGTCTGATAACGGCGCCATTCTTTTGCTCAATCCAGGCCTGATCATTCTTTTTGTAGGCCCGCGATCTGGTCAACTCGATGTTCTGATCCTTGCAATAGTTCACAACCGTTTCGTTAATAAAGGCGCTGTCGTTGTCCACGTCAAGGCCCAGCATCCGGAACGGTAGTTTCGCCCGGATCTCCTCGACGGTCTCGGTGATAAGTGATTGTTCTCGCACGAGCAGCGGCGCAGCCTCCGTCCATCCCGATGCAATATCGGTCAGTACCAAGCTGTGCGCATGACTGCCCGCCACTGAATTTCCGCAATGCGCCACCATGTCCATTTCGAAGAAGCCTGGCGGCGGATCGTTCCAGTCGTTGAAAGTGCGAATCGCGATGCTCTTTCGCAAGGGCGTATTGATGTGCGATCGCCGCCGTTTTCCATTGGCCGCTTCCCGCGTCGGCTTCAACAGGCGATCCATTGTGGCGGCACTAGCTTTCAAAAGCCGGCTTCTGACGCCATCGTCCAAATTTAAATGCCCGTGTCGCTCCATAGCATCGACGAGTGTGGGAATGATGGCCTTCAGCCGCTTGCCACAAATGCGATCCGCAGCCTCCCACAGAATCCTCAATGCTTGCAAAACGGCTTCGTCATAAATCCGTGCCCTTTCGGGCGCCTGCTCGACTCTGCTTTCACCGCTTTTTCCCAGAGCACGAATGGCGTGCTTGCGATGAAAGCCAGTTACTTCGATGAATTCGTCGAGGATTCTTTTCTTCTCGACACGCGACGCTATCCGATACCGGTCCGCTATCGCCTTGATTAGTTCCCGCTTGGTAGCCAAGCTCATTTGCCTCCCGTTTCTGCTGCCCGTCATCTCGAACTTCGACGGGTAACATTTTCATGAGGCAACGACCTTCCGCTGGTAACAAATATCGCGAGTCAACGCGGGGCAAGGACAACGATCAGCACCCTTTGCCACGCAGTCACTGAAGCGCGGCGTGTATTGAGTAGAAGGGGGAGGTGGTAATTCGGGGGTGATTGTAGGCACAAATGAGGTCGTTGTTGTCGATGCAAAGACAACCCCGGCCGGCGGCAGGGAACTGCTGGATGCAATTGCCAAAATCACACCGAAACCGGTCACGACCGTGATCTTGACCCATAGCGATGGCGATCACGTGAACGGACTCGCCCCATTCCCGACCGGCGTGAAAGTCATTACTCATGAAAACAACAAGAAAGAGCAAGAAGCCGCAATTGCGAAGGGCGGACGCGGTGCGCCACCCTGTGATCATCTGCCGACGCAGCTAGTGACAGGGAACGAACAATCCATGACAATTGGCGGGATTCTTTTTGAACTCCGCCACTGGGGACGGGCGCACACGAGTGGCGACCTGGTCGTGTTTCTTCCCCGCGAGAAGATCGTGTTCACGGGCGATATCATCGCCGCAAACCGGCCCGACCCGTTGATTCACCTGGAGAAGAATGGATCTTCGGAAGGGTGGATCGAAACCGCAAAAGGGATTGCGGCCCTCGATCCGGAGGTCTTTATACCGGGCCATGGAGTTCCTCAGACCAAAGCTGATATCGAGGCCCGAATCAACAAGACGGCAGACAGACGCACCAAGATCCTGGAATTGATTTCCCAGGGAAACTCGCTCGACGAGATCAAGACTGCCGTAGGCGACCCGCCCACAGCTGCTACCGGTTCCGGTCCCAACTTTCCTACTTTTTCGGAAGTTGTCTACCAGGAAGCAGGCAAGAAATAGCGGCTCGGCGACTCGCGCGGACGCTAAGCTAAACTGGAGTCTTCGGGCCGTGGCGCAGCCTGGCTAGCGCGCTTGCTTGGGGTGCAAGAGGTCCCGGGTTCAAATCCCGGCGGCCCGACCATTGCGACCTCTTCCTTCTAAGAGACTTTAGAAACCCGGGCGGAAAGATGGCTCTGCAACCAGTCCACCATCTTTTCCTTGTAGGCGGCAGATTCTCCGGGCCGTGAACTTTCCCACCACCGAATGCCGTGACCGGCACCCTCCACGGAATACAGCTCGCAGCTTGCGCCCGTGGCCTTCATTCGGTTGCACATGGCTTGGGATTGGGCGAACGGCACAAGCCGATCGGCAGTCCCGTGAATCAGTAGAAACGGTGGAGCATCGCGTTTCAGGTTATACAGCGGCGACAGTTGCCGGAGCCGGGCCATCATCAGCATTTCGAATGGCGTGCCGCTGAATGAGTCACGTATCTGTTGAGGAACGAGCGTCGAGTTTTTGGCGAGATCGACCAAGTCGGTCGGTGTGTAGAGAGCGACGACAGCGCTCACGTGAGTCTCCGGTGTCGCATTGAGAGCAGCCATGGCGGCAAGCTGGCCTCCCGCCGATTCGCCCACCAGAGCCACCCGGTCGGGATCAATCCGGTACTCGGAGGCGTGTCTCTTGACGAATCGCACCGCGCTCTCAACGTCCTCGATGGCGGCGCCGAATTGCATCCAGTCATTCGAAAGCCGGTAATCGATGGAAAACCAGGCAAAGCCCGCCTTCGTAAGCGGGGCGAACAGAGGCTGAACCTCCGTCAGACGGTCACCTCGGACCCAGCCGCCACCATGCACGATGATCACCGCCGGGAGTGGGCCGGAGCCCTCCGGGATCGCGGCATCGAAATACAACGGCACTCCGTTAACTCTGGTGAATTCAACGGATTTGATTCGTTCAGTTGTGTGCGGGGGCAGAGACGCACTTAGGGCTAAAGACATGAGTAGGGGTAACAAGTGAAGAGAGTAGCGCCCCTGAGGGAGCTTCCTTCCTCCATTTTGGATGTCCCCGGCTGGCCGTGAGTTCCAACCACCCTTGCGGCTAACGCGATCCACTCGCGCCGGTTGCCCGGATAGATTCGGCAGACTGGAGTTTCGTAGGTTCCCCAAGCGGGTAAAGAACGTTGCCTCCGGGTACTTGAACGTAGGCCGAAATGACCCTTGCTCCCGAGCGTCCGGAGACGAAGCCCACCCATGCGAGTGACGCTGGAATCTCCGGGGAAACGAGCACTGCGGGGAGGCCACCCGGAAATTGCCTTCCGAAGCCCACGATGGCTCCGGACTCATCTGCGAACACGAGCGAAAGGGACGGCATGTTCCGGCCCGACCGGTCTGCCCAGCCCTGAATCTCGAACCCCGACTCGACGGGAGTCACGCCGACGACCATGCCGGGAATCCTTGCCTCTGCGCTAACAGAGCCCATCGCTCGCACAGGTCGCCCGAGGTGTTGAGTCGAGCCGCCATGATAAATCGACAACCCTTCTTGCTTGAGACGAGCGAGCCTGGCGTCCACGAAAGCAGCGTTGGGGAAGATTTTGGCCTCTATCCACCGCGTTTCGTGAAGCCCGCTCTCAACCGTGAGCGTGGCTACCTGCTGCTCCGCGAAGAATGAGGCTAGGCCGCCGAGCCAGGGCGATAGTTTCGGAAATGCATTCCAGAGCAGAAGAATTATCCCTGCGGCAACAACGGCCAGATACTTACGGATCACGTGTAGTCCGCCGAGTACGGAGAAAGCAAGAAGAATGCTGGCCGACCAGTTCATTTGGGGAACGCTGACGTAGCGGAATGCGTGAGCCGCGGCAAAACGAGGGTCACTACTATCCATACGGCCTCCTGCGGTGAGAATGGCCGTCAGGAGCGTGAATGAGAAGTAGCTGAAAAGAACAGCGCTCGGATGGGAAGTCAGTCGTCGCGTGACTCCGGCAACAACGAACAGGACGAGAACAGTGATGCAGAGCCAAAGCCCAAGCTTCACACCGAAAGTAGGGGTCTTCATGGCTCCGAAGGGCATGCTCAGGTAGGAAGCCACGTATTGAATCGTGTAGAGAGGGGCAGTCCTCAAGCTCCTGATTTTCGATTCATCGGTTAGCCGGAAATCGAAGAGATACAGTCCGACGGTCGCGACCGCAGCCCCGCTTAAGGCGAGGATTGCCCGCCTCCGCGCGCCCATCACGACCGCGAGCACAATGACAATGGGCCAAAGCAAGAGTCCGTTACCGGAGGAATAACTCGCGACCACACAAGCGGCTATCGCGGCCGCGAGAGGTGTCCCGGAGTCCCGGGAATGCAACTTGCTTGCTGAGACGAGTGCGATAGCGGCGGCGAGTTGCATCAATGTCCAATTCAGAAGGAAAGGGATGGCAAGAACGCCTGCGACACCTTCCCACAAAGCGACAATTCCTGAGATCAGGACTGCAACGACGCGGGTGAACGCGGGGATGGACAGTTCCGAGAGCAAGGTCGAAGAGAGCACAAGCCAGGTGCCGATGTAACTTAAAACGCTCAATAACAGCGGGAGCAGCATTCGTCCATGGAGCAAAAGCATGTCCAGCGCGAATACGATTTCGGGGAACACGATCCGGTGTTCATTGTGCTGTTGCCAGAACACCGCCCAATGAAAAGATCGGTAGTCATTTAGGTGGTCCACGACTCGCCAGTAATCCCACATGGGGAGGGGCGTGTAGTAATCAACTACTTTCTGGAGGGTGTGAAAACCGCACCAAACGACCCAGAAGGCAAGAGCCGCCATGATGCTTGGGCGTCGATATAAAGGAACAAGCTCCCCAACCCTTTGTCCAGCTGTGTTCCGGCTCATACTGGATGGAACGGTCGGGCGAGCTTGCATAGAGCTAGAACTCAACGCGAAGCTAGGAGTTTATCAGCGCGCGCCTGGGTGCTGGTATTCGGCTCGGCGTAATTCTTCTGTCCGTTACTATTGATGGAGAACAGTGAGAAAAGCATTAGTTACCGGTTCGTGTGGGCTTATCGGCTCCGAAGTCAGCATTTTTCTTGGCCGCTCCGGGTTTCAGGTGTTCGGCGTCGACAATAATGAGCGCGCCGTTTTCTTTGGCCCGGAAGGTGACACCAGTTGGTCACTTCGACGGCTGAAGAACGAGATCAAGTCGTACGATCACTCGAACGTCGATATCCGCGATCGCCAAACGGTGCTCGAACTAGTGAAGCGCATAAAACCGGACGTCATCGTGCATACTGCGGCCCAGCCGTCCCATGACCGGGCGGCAGCGATCCCGTTTGCCGACTTCGATACCAATGCTGTAGGTACGTTAAACCTTCTCGAAGGCGCAAGGCAAGCAGCACCGGAAGCGCCGTTCATTCACATGTCGACCAATAAGGTCTACGGTGACCTGCCGAATACGATCGCACTCAAAGAGCTCGAAACAAGGTGGGATTACGCGGATCCGGGTTACGAGCATGGCATTGCAGAGACATTCTCCATTGACCAATCGAAGCATTCGATATTTGGCGCTTCGAAAGTAGCAGCCGATGTCATGGTGCAGGAGTACGGCCGGTACTTCGGTATGCCTACGTGCTGTTTGCGCGGAGGCTGCCTCACCGGACCCAATCATTCTGGCGTGGAGTTGCACGGGTTTTTGAGCTACCTGGTTCGGTGTAATGTCGAGGGCCGCGAATACAAAGTTTTCGGGTACAAGGGGAAACAGGTTCGCGACAACATTCATTCTGAAGATGTCGCGCGCTTGATATTGGCCTTTTCCGAAAAGCCACGCATTGCGGAAGTTTACAATGTGGGCGGCGGAAAAGAAAATGCCTGTTCAATCATCGAGGCTTTCTCTTTGGTTGAAGAGCTCACCGGTATCCCACAACGGTACACGTACCTGGAAGAGAACCGCATCGGCGATCACATCTGCTACTACAGTGATCTGCGGAAGATAAAGAATCATTTCCCGCAATGGAGGATCACGCGGCCATTGCGCCAGATCTTCGAGGAAATCGTCGGATCCTGGCGTGACCGGCTGAAAACGTCCCCTACTCTTCTTGTGACGCGCTAACGATGAAGGTCCTGATCACGGGCATTTGTGGTTTCGTCGGAGGTCGCGTTGCACGCGCCTTACAGGAGCGTATCGAAGGAGCCGAAATCCTCGGCATCGACAATCTTCTCCGCCCCGGATCTGAGATCAATCGCCAGGAGCTGTCATCGCGTGGCATCAGAGTTCTTCATGGCGATTTGCGTGCCCGAAGCGACGTAGATGGATTACCGGAAAGCGATTGGACGATTGACGCCGCGGCAAACCCGAGCGTTCTCGCTGGCGTTGACGGAAAATCGAGCGCCCGGCAGCTCGGTGAGCACAACCTCGGCGGTACTCTTAACTTGCTTGAGTACTGTAGAGAACGCAAATCCGGATTGATCCTCCTGAGCACTAGCCGTGTTTATTCCATCAGAGGGCTTGCCGGCTTGCCGTTGAGAGTCGAAGGGAACAGTTTTGTTCTCGACGACGCTGCATCTCTTCCGGCCGGTGTCGCGAAGCAAGGCGTATCCGAGAACTTCTCAACGCAAGCGCCCATTTCGCTTTACGGAGCGACAAAGCTGGCGTCAGAATCGATGGCCGCGGAATATGCGGCTACGTTTGGATTTCCTGTCTGGATCAACCGATGCGGCGTGTTGGCCGGCGCCGGGCAGTTTGGAACGGCAGAGCAGGGCATCTTCTCCTATTGGCTTCACGCGCACGCGACCCGGCAGCGGTTGCGCTACATCGGTTTTGGTGGGCACGGATTTCAGGTCCGGGACGCCTTTCATCCGGACGACCTCGCGGACCTGCTGCGAATTCAATTTCGTAGGGAGCCCTTACCGGACCCTGTGTTCCATGCCGGCGGAGGAGCGGAAAACGCGATGTCTCTGGCACAACTGACGGCGTGGTGTGATGCTCGTTTCGGACCGCATCCTCCGCAGTGTGACGATCGGCCCAGGCCTTTCGATATACCGTGGCTGGTTATGGACTCTGGGCGGAGTGCAAGGGAGTTGGGCTGGCGCCCTACGAGGAGTTTGCCATCCATCCTGGACGAAATCGCCGATCATGCCGACCGGAATCCCGGGTGGTTGCGCTTCTGCGGAGCGGTATGAGTCGAGCGGATTCGACCTCTATCGGACCGCCCGTAAAAGCGCCACCGCTGTCCCGGCTCAGTGTTGTGATTCCAGCTCGCGACGAGGAAGGCTGTATCGCTTCAACTGTCGAGAAACTCTACGTTGAATTGCGCCTTCACAATATCCCTCACGAGATCATCGTGGTCGATGACGGCAGCACGGACAACACCTGGAATATCCTGCTTGAAGCACGTGACCGCGTGCCTACCCTTCATCCCGTCAGAAATGAGGGGTTGCACGGTTTCGGTCGAGCGATCATCTGCGGCTTTGACAACGCCAGTGGCGATGCCATTGTGGTCATGATGGCAGACGAATCGGATGACTCGCGCGATGTGGTTCGTTATTGGGATTTATTGAACACGGGCTGGGATGCGGTGTTCGGGTCTCGCTTCGTACGCGGCGGCGGTGTGATTGATTATCCCTGGCTGAAGCTCAAGGTCAATCGCCTTGCCAATTTTTTTATCCGGGTCATGTTCAACATCAGGTTGAACGACACGACGAACGCGTTCAAAGCGTATCGGAAGACCGTAATCGACGGATGCCGCCCGCTTCTTTCTCCACATTTCAACCTCACCGTCGAAATCCCGTTGAAGACAATTATCCGTGGCTATACGTGGACGGTCATTCCCATCACTTGGCGTAACAGAAGATCAGGGCAGGCCAAGTTGAAGATCAAAGAAATGGGCAGCCGGTACTTGTTTATCTGCCTGTATGTCTGGCTCGAAAAATACTTCAGCCGCGGTGATTATCGAAAATCCGAAGCATAAACAGGGACTTCCGATCTGGCTATGGATGTCGATGAAGTGCGTGGGTTGCGCTATCAGGCCAGAATTCGCGAAAAACGTTTGTGAGTGAATCGCGCATAATGGCGTACCCCCACCTGGTCGCGAGTGCTCCCAGAGTGGTGTCCGCGCTGGGGTAGTAAGTCGTCGATATCCCTTGTGCCACGGCTCGTCCCAGCAGCTCCGAAGCGTTGAAGCTATTGTGGCCATGGTAGTCCGGTGTGATCAGGACGCGGCTGGCGGCGTAGAGAGCACGCTTTCCGATGCTACCCTTTCCCAGAGCATAGTACCGCTCGTCCTGACGGAAGACGGCCGGCAAAGCCCAGATCACCAGGTAATTCCCATTCGTTTTATCAACAAATCCGCGCCAGTAATAGCGCCAAAAAGCGGAAGCGCTGTCGCCCAGTTGCTTGTGGGTATCCTGACCATAGGCAATCGCCGACGTAATACCCACAAAGACGAACGACGAATAATCGAAACTGTTCTGGGTGGCGATTTTGAACGATTGCTTGAAGGTCGGTGGTGGCGGAATCGCGCCCGCACTGACTGCGCGGTAATTCGGCATGATGCCAAGGATGCGCTTCGGCTGTTGCTTGGACACCGGCACCGGCGTTGCAATGGATCTCGTTTCGGGTTGGGGTATTCCGGATGGAACGAGGGAGCTTTGTGCTGTTGTCGATTGCCCCGAACGGATTGGCTCGTGTAGCTGAATCCTGGTAAAGACATCTAATCGGGACACGTCTTCCTGTCCCAAAAGCGTTGTTGCCAATCCTGCCATCGTCCACCCGCACAGCAGCGTGCGCCAGAAGAATCGAACAGCATTCTTCGTTGAAACTATCTTCATTTTTTTCTCGATTTTAAACTCCGAGGCCGGATATCCGATTGACGCAATAATCTCCACCGTAAGAAGAAGGGGGTCCCCACGTCACTCAAGTGCGGCGGGGTACGTTTCGCTCGATGGGGTCACTGCTGCGCTATTTGCGCGTTCTCTCGCACGGCTTTCAGCCCGGCCCTGATTTGAGGATCAATCCGGGCGTGCACTTCATCACCCTTTTCAACCCCCAGCGATTGTGTGATGATTTCTTCGCTCAGGCGGTTACTCACCCATCCGCGCTCCTGACTCCACTCTGACAAGCTCGGCTGAATCTGCCTCGCGGACAAGTACACCTTGAACTCGTCGAGTAGCTCGGGAGAGGGCTGAAACGATCCGGACTCAACCTTGTGTTTCGCCAGGTACTGTGTGGCGAATGACGTGATCGCACCACTTGCATCTAAAACCGCTTCGAGCCGGGTCATCGCGGCTGGCGCCACGCGGACGTCCGGTTGAATGCCTCCGCCCCCCGTGACAAGACGTCCCTTGTCGGTCTTATAGACGGGATGGGGCGCATTCCTGTCCTGCTTCGTCCCGCTGAATGTTGCGGATAGAGCCGAATTCCGGAGCGGGTGCTGGATCGAGCGTCCGCTTGGGGTGTAATAGAAAGCCGTAGTAATCGCAAGGCCGGCGCCTCCGGAGAGGGGCATCACTCGTTGCACGAGTCCCTTGCCGTAGCTTGTCTCGCCCACGATCATTGCACGGTCGTGATCCTGCAACGCACCAGAGAAAATTTCCGACGCGCTGGCGGTTTTCTCATTGATCAAAACGGATACTTTAAAAGCATAAGGCGATGCATTCTTCGGCACTGTAGCCGTTTCAACTGCGCTGGTGCGGCCCTTCGCTGTCAGAATCGTCTGTCCCGGCTGAAGGAACATGGCGGCTGCATCGAGAGCGGCCGTAACAACGCCACCCGGATTGTTCCGCAGGTCGATGACTAACCCTCGAAGGGGAGGCTTTTGGAGTTTTTCGATTGCGTCATGAAGCTGCCTGGCCGTCTGCACGTCCCAGTTCGCAATGCGTATGTACCCGAAGCCCGGTTCCAGCAGAAAAGCGCGATCGACACTGGGCGAATCGACCAACTCCGGGGTCAACGAAAACTGCAGGATTCGAGCTGAGTCTTCGCGATGGATGAAAACCGTGATCGCATGCTGACGCGCTTCGGTCAACAGCTGGATAATCTGCTCCGGCTCAAGGCTACGAATCGCGACATTGTTGATGGCAACCAACTCATCTCCGGCCTGGATCCCGGCCTTATTGGACGGAGTTCCCGGAAGGGTCTGGAGAAAAAGCACCCTGCCCGGCAGAACCGACACCACGCTGCCAAACCCTTTCTGCTCGGAAGATTCCATCTGCCGCAACTGCTCGAATTGTCCGGGGTCGAAGAATTGAGTGTGGGGATCGAGCTGCCGAAGCATGGAGGGAATGGCTCCCTCGTAAAGAATTTTGTCTGTATTCGGTTGCTCCGCGCTTTCGCTTTGGACGGTGGAAAGAACCTGGATGAATCGTCGGAGAGCAGGCTCGAGATCGGAGACCGAGACATCTTTCGACGGTGCGGCTGATCCGGAGGGAGCCGTATTCGATCCCTCCGGCGTTTTGGGAAACTGCGCCATTGACAGCCCGAACTGCAGGTGAATGGCGACGAGAAGACTTAGAAAAACTCGGGAGAACCTCAAACCACCATTGTCTCTAAGCAAAGCGAAACCCGGGTATCACGACGATTCGCGAGGCACGGGCCGGAACAGGAGCAGCGCTACTTGCGCGAGGATATGCGATCGAGAGTATGGATGAACGGTTCAGCAACAGCCGGGATGGGCATCTTGCTGTTCAGAATCTCTTTGTTGCTAACGTTCTTGCCATACAACTCGCGATTGGCATCCCCGTCTTCGGTGACAGCGTCGCCCGCAAGTTCAATACCTGCAAAGGCGCCGCGGGATCGGGAATAAGTCAGGATCTCTGCGTGCATCTGCGCATCCGTCATCGCGGTCGAATCCCTGCCGACGGGACCCGCGGCCGCAGCCG
>JBJMGK010000152.1:0-21303 GCA_045807925.1 Bryobacteraceae bacterium
CACCGCTTTTTCCCAGAGCACGAATGGCGTGCTTGCGATGAAAGCCAGTTACTTCGATGAATTCGTCGAGGATTCTTTTCTTCTCGACACGCGACGCTATCCGATACCGGTCCGCTATCGCCTTGATTAGTTCCCGCTTGGTAGCCAAGCTCATTTGCCTCCCGTTTCTGCTGCCCGTCATCTCGAACTTCGACGGGTAACATTTTCATGAGGCAACGACCTTCCGCTGGTAACAAATATCGCGAGTCAACGCGCATTCCTTATTGAGGCAACACGAACGGAAAAATACTTGACCCCGATCAGCCTTAACGCTTTCCTGATATCCCGTTGGCCCGGTTCGCTCGATTGGCCTCCCGGTTCGCCCACTCCATTGCATCCTTCAGCCGAACACGATAGGCCGGACTTACCTCGAGCACGGTTTCCATCTCGAACTTAGGCAACTTCACGCCCGGCGAGGGCGCAGCTGATTGGGCATAGAAAAGCACTGCCGCGTGAGAAACGGAATTCGCCTCGACCGTCAGTGTGTGCTTCCGCCCATCTGGTCCCGTCATGCTCACCTCGCACCGTCGCTTGCCCATTGACTGAGCATAACGCAGAAGGGCGAACATACGGCGAAGTTCCACTGCCGTATTCGCCCCCATGGCACCTCTGGAGTTTTCGGTGCAGCCTGGGCTTGTCGAGCCTGAGCTGGTCAGGAAGTGAGTGGATGGGTTGCCAGCTCGACGCCGGCAAATCTGCTCAGCCTGCTGCTTGGAGGCGTACTTTTTTCCTGTCAGCGGTGAGTTGGACACTTGCGGGCCAGTCGATCACAACCTGACGCTCACAACCGGGGCAGACGACCGACCTGCTTTCGCTTTCGATGAGTTGGCCGCAGATGCACTCGACCGAATAAGTGGATTTTGCTCGCATTGCAACCTCGAGGGCCGCTTACGCGGCCCCCTTCCTTTCCTGTTTGTCTTTGCGTTCCAGTACGGTCACCGATTCGATTACGATCTCCGAGACGGGCCACATGACTTTGACTGGGCCGTTGTCTGTCTCGATGGTGCGGTCGTACTCACGGTGGACGAGTTCGCCTTCGATGAAGACGTGGTCACCAGTCTGAATCTTAGCCGCGTAATCTGCGGTTTGGCCGTAAGCGACAGCCGTGTGCCATTGCGTTTTCTCCTGCCAGTTACCTTCGCCGTCTTTGAAGCGCTTAGTTGTCGCGACTGATAACTTAGTCATGCTTTTGCCGTTCTGGATGGAACTCTTCCGCGCGTCTTTTCCGGCGAAGCCTGCAATGGTTACTCGATTGATAGTCATTCGTGTTGGTCCTTTTCTTGAATGGAATTGCGGTTGCGAACAGCAACCGTTGCCTGACCGGCGAGGTCCGGGGTAGCAAGAGTCAAGTCGAGGGGCATCGCCCACCCTTGCAGCGGAGCGGAAAGGGCGGAGCGCAGCGGAGGGCTGCACAAGCGAAGCGCGGAAGCCTGGGGACACGGCTTGACTCGCGCGAGGGCGGAGCCATTAGTCGTGTATCGGATTTGCCGCATAGCATCCTTTTTCCGCATCGAAGCCCTCCAGTTGCAGCACTTCCGAAACCCGGCGGCAGCCCTCACGCCGCTCGATGTAGACGACGAAGTCAATGAGATCGCCGATCTCGCCCTGGACCGCTCGGTACGGAATATCGACGTCGGCGCGCAGCGAGAGGGTCGCGAGGCGGGACAATGCCTGCAAAGCAGAGCTCGCATGCACGGTTGAGATGGATCCGGTATGGCCAGTGTTTAGTGCATCCAGAAGATCGAATGCTTCGCCGCCACGGACTTCGCCGATGATGAGCCGATCGGGTCGATGGCGGAGAGTGGCTTTCACCAGATCCCGAATGGTTACTGCGGGAATGGTCTTGGTGCCCGAGCTGTCGATCTGTTCTTTTCGCGCTTCGAACCGAAAGACGTTCGGATGGTCGATCTTCAGCTCGGCTGTGTCTTCAATGACCCCCAAACGCTCGTGCTGCGGAATGAAGTCGATCAGAGCCTTGGCAAATGTGGTCTTGCCGGTATCCGTGCCGCCGGCGATCAGAATCGTTTTTCGACTGCGCACGGCGTCACCTAATGTAGCCGCGAGTGCCGCCGACAAAGCTCCCGCTTCAACCAGCTGCTCCATCGTGAACCAGTGCGGGCGAAACTTGCGGATCGTCAATGTGACGCCGTTGAGCGAACAGGGCGGAAATGCTGCAGCGACGCGCGAACCGTCCGAGAGCCTGGTGTCCAGCAACGGTTTCGATTCGCCAATGTCGTTCCCGAGCGATCTGGCGATTCGCTTGACGGCGTTCACCAGGTACTTGGGTTCGAGACGCGCAGCGACCAACGTTAGCACGCCATTGCGTTGCGAAAAGATCGCGCCGTCGCCGTTCACCATGACCTCGGAGACAGCGGGGTCCAGGATGATGTGTTCGATTGGCTGAAGGAACGGAAGTATGGTCTCGAGCGACATGCAGCACCTAAATGGAAATCGAGTAAGCGGCGACCTGTTCCGGAGAGATGGCCGTTGCATTCTCATGCCGACGCGATAGCGCGGCAGTGAGCTGATCGGCGTTGTCGGTGAAGATCTGGGCGTCGTAACGGGGCCGCGAAGTCGCCACGTAAGCAAGCGTTTCGTCGATCAGAGCCCGCACGCGACTGTCGCCTGTATCTATATGGATGAGCGCCCGATCGACCGTCGCGCCCTGCGAGGAGTGCGACGTCATCGCATAGGCGTAGTCGATGTGCTTGTTGTCCTTCAGATTCCAAGAAACGGTCCGGTCGGAATCGTCCAACTTGACCTCGACATTGCCGCGTTCATCCAGGCTGGTAACGGTCCCGAGGTCGCGGCCACTGATGGACTTTTCTTTCCAGGGGGCGGTAAACTGCACGCGCTCGCCTTCGGCAAAGGCCCGCATTTCCGGCGCGTAGATCGCGACGCCTTTCACCCGTGCCGGATCGTAGGTGGCCGAAGTGCCGTCGGTTTTCTGAACCGTGATCTGGTTGCGCTCGGGGTCAACATGGATGACGGTCGCATAACTCTTTGCTTCGAGGCCAAGTGTGTCGCTGCCACGGGTATAGCGGACGGAGTCGCCAACGTGATACGACTCGGCGACTTTGCGATCTTCGCCCGTGATCTCCTGGCGATTGATCAAAACCGGCAGCTTGAAAACGTCAGGTCCCAATTGCACGCGGTCACGCAGCTCGGAGCGGATCGCGGCGTTCAACTCGCGGCGTGAGTTGTTGTCTGGCGAGACGACCAGCGTGCCTTCCGGCGATTCAGCGAAGGCGCGTGCAATGGCTTTCAATCGCTCTCCGCGCTGTTCGAAGCTTTGTATCCGGCTCTGCTCGGAAAGCAGGTCAACACCTTTTGCAATCTGCCCGGTCGCCATCGCTTCGACCGCATCGCGGAGACCCTCGTCTCTCTGACGAACGATCTTGCTGAGCTTTGTGGTGTTCATGCCTGCGCTCTGCAATTCCTCGAAGATGCGACCCGCTTCTACGGACTGATGCTGCCGCGTGTCGCCGATCAGCAGCACGTGGTCTTGCGCTTGCAGTCGCTGCAGAAAATCCCGCATCTGCTTGCCCGAAGCCAAGCTGGATTCATCGACAAAGAAGAGGCGGGGCCGACTGTCCTCTGTGGCCTGAGTGCCTCGTTGCAGGAAGGCCTGAAGCGTCTCCGCCTCCATTCCTGCCTCGCGCAGACCTTTGGCGGCGCGTGACGTGGGACCTAGCCCAAGTGCTTGATAGCCGTTCTCTTCAGCGAGCTCTTTGATGGCCCGGAGCGCGGTGGTCTTGCCGGTTCCGGCGCCGCCCTGAATCCCGAAGATCTGATCCCGGCTCGCGAGAGTCTCGCGGATCAGACCCAGCTGATCTTCATTGAGGTGCTTGCCGTACTGCTTCTGGACCTCGGCGACCGTCAACTTCGCGATCATGGCAACCTGGCCGATGCCGGCGCGTACGCTTTCAATGGCGTCGCGCTCGGTTTGGACGAGTTCCGGTGTGGTGTAACGGGCGGCAGGTGCATGGGGCCGTACGTGGTCCACCGTTTGGAATCGGCCCTCGCCGATTTGCCTCTCGAGTTCCGCCTGGATGTCCGGCAAACGCACCTTGCCTTGCACGTGCCGGAGTGCATCTCGAATCACTTCGAAGTGCTCAAAAACCGCGCTTCGCTCCCCGAGTCGCTCGCGCGCAAAGGTCACAGCCGCCTGTGCTTTCTCCTGCACTTTGTCCTGCGTCAACGATCGGGAATGCCGTTCGCTGGCTTCAGCGACAACGCGAGATGGCTGATCGCCGAACTCGGCGGCATTGCTCTTATGCATCGCTTTGAGTTCGTCAGGCGTTAGGTTCAACTTGGCTTCGCGATTCTGATGCTTGATGTTGTTGATCGCTTCAGCGCCAGACAATCCGCGGTCCTTCAACTCACGCTGGATCTCGGCATTTCGCAGGCTTTCGGCCTCAAGATACTCGCGCGAGTATCCTTTGATCTCCGGCGCATGGTTCAGGCCGCGTTCGATCTTATAACCGTCCTGCCGGAGCTCGTACTCGAGCTGGTTCTGATACACGGCGGTTGCCATGGACTGAATCTTGAATAATTCATACGGCTGGAGTGAGCGCGCCTGGCCCCGCGCGTCCTCGGTCATGTTGAAGACAACGACATGCGTGTGCAAGTGTGGCGCGGGATACCCGTTCACTGGTCGCGCCGTGTCGTGTTCGAACGTAGCCGCAATCCACTTCCCGGTGTTCTCCGCAGGCGCGTTGCCGCCCATGCGCGCCTGCACATATTTCTCTGTTTCTGTGAGTGCCGCTGCTACAGCGGATCGGTGCGCGTGGCGCACTTGTTCGTCCTCGCCGACGAGTGCAGTGAGGCTCACCGTCTTCGGTGCATTGAAGGTCAGATCCCATCCGGCGCGGTGTCCGACCTCTTCGCCGGACTGGGTCTTGATCGTGTCCCGATGTTGAATGAGCTGCTCGCCTGTTTGCGGATGCTGGCCTTCGGCTAGACGATCGAACGCCTCGCCAGAAACAGGACCGGAGAGGCCCAGACTTGCGGCTAGCTTGCCATGCCACTCACCCTCGATCGTGTCGCCCTGGCTGAAATAGGAGTTGGATGCTGACGCGTATTCAGAGCGGTAGTAGCTTTGAATCTTGCCGGTGGTTAACGGTTTGGAGATATCAAGCATGATGGCAAGCCGAGCATGTCTATGCCGATCGAAAGCTGCTCCTCAGGCATGGTCTGTGGAGGCTTTGACGCCAGTTCGAAACTGGGGTCCTGCGCTCCCGCAACGGCCGGCTTCCGAACGGGTTCCGGGTCTAGTGGACGGTGTTGCGTTGCGGGAATAACGCGTTCGATCAGACCGGGGGCCACGATCTTCTTCGGTTGCGGTTTGAAGCGGATCGGCACGACTTTGTCCTGCTGAACGAAGTACCCGTTGAGGTCTTCGAGACCCTGAATCTGTGACTCCAGAACGACCGGATCGATCACTCGTTCGGTGCTGAAGCTGCCGTGTTTACGATCGAAAAGGCGAGATGGTTTGCTCTCCCGGGCGCGTTCGAGCTGGGCTTTGCCGATGAGGCGGCTCAAGTGTTCGGCGGCCCGCGGTTCTCGCGTGCGCAGGACGATGTTGGTGTACGCCTGGCTGAGTATCGTCTCGGCTTTCTTGCCGTAAATGGCGTCGAGTTGGCTCATGCCTTGGAAGCCGAGAACGATGGGATTGTCGGACTTGCGTTGCTTGGTCAAGGCGCTGTGCAACTGAGGTAGAGCATTGAGGGACGCGAGTTCGTCCAAGACCATCCATACTCGCGTCTGGCCCGGTTCCGGCGCTGACGTTTGCAGCTTCAGAATCAGCATGTCGAGCCACAAGCTCTGCACTGGCCGGAGTGCGTCGATGGTGTCCGGCGTTGAGGTAATAAAGATCCAGCCCTTTCGCTTCTTGCTCCACTCGCGAACCGTCCAGGAACGCCGGCCTTCCGGATGGCTGGGCATCATACGGAGCGGCTTTCCGGCTTCGTTGAGGCTCCCCAAAATGCCCGCGCGTTGCGGTGCGGCATTGGCCGTTAGGGTATGTTGGTGCTCGGTTCCCTTTACCCGGTTATCGATCTCTTCCGGGTGCGCCATCCAGTAGGCAAGTTCATTCACCGTCGGCTTATAGGTGGCAAGCAAGTAAGAAAAGATAGCGCGCGTATGCGAGAGGAAAAATTGCTGCCGAGTCGGTTCATCCGGGAACAGACCGATCGCGATCGGCGTTGCTTCCGCTTCGTCGCTCGCTTCATGACCAATGGGCCAATACGGGCATCGTTCGTCTTTCGGATTCAGGACCCAGTCGCCGTGATCTTCACGAAAGAACTCGCGAATGTACTCGCGATCTGGATCGAAGATGATTGCGACTTCGTGTCGGGCCGCGATGTGATAAACGATCTGCCGGACCAGAGTTGACTTACCCGTTCCGGTGTCACCGGCGATCTGAATATGATGAGCTTCGCGGTCGCGCTTGATAACCAGATCTTTACTCGATTCGCCTGGCCGGAGCCACTCCAGGAGGTTGCGCCGGTTTGCCAACCGGAAGCGCAATCCGTCTCCTTTGGTGCGCCAATTGAAGCGCCAGCGGCTGGTCAGACTAGGTCCTCGCAACAGGCGTCCGTTGCGGGCGCTCGCATCATGCTCCCGGTCGAGACGGGCACCTGTGATGACGAATAGGAGAAAGAAAAATCCGAAGCCGGTCAGGGGCCAACGTAGTGCCGCGGCCAGCGATCGCCCGCTGTAAACGTTCGCGCGTAGCCACCGGACAAATAGCATCGGCGGGACGGACATCTCCCGGATATTGAGACCGCTAGCTGTTGCTTCAAGCGAATCGGCCGTCGCCATCTGGCTGCCCACAAAGACCACGTGAAAGGAAGGTCCGGACGCTGCCTTGTGCCCGAACTTGGGCAGATTCGGGAGTTCGCCGAAGAAGCTCAACCGAGCATACACGGGAAGGTAGAAACGCTCGAGAGGACTTGCCGACCAAGCAAGCCAGCCGCGAATAAATAGGATCCCGAACAGCATGCTCAGAACGAGACCGGAAACCCGAAAGATTGGGGCACGGCGAGGCCAAACTGGAGCAGAGTTGTCAGTCATTACGGTCGAGATCCTTTCCTTGCGGCGCTAACGTCAGGAACCGCGACTCAGCCATGGACTGCTTTGTAGCTTCAGCGTTTTCGAGAATGGCCCGGATGCGGTTTTCCGTTGGCGTTTGGCCGGTGCAGATGTCGAGTTGGAGGGCGATCACTATCTTCCGCAGCGCCATAATCTCGCGTAGCAGCACGTGCGACCAGGGCGGCACGGTGAGGGCCTCGAGATGAGTCTGCCGACTCCATTCGCTGACCGTAAGACCCGCTCGACTGGCGGCGGCCTTGATGCGTTTTTCTTCCTCGAACGTGTGCTTCGCTGTCACGGTTGCCTCAAGCGATCGGGAGCGTCTTGCGCGATTCATGGTGAGCTCGGAACGGTCGTTTCAGAGCTGTATCCAGCGGGATACCACAAATCGGCAAAAGCAATGAAGACAACAGGTATCCCGACGTCTCCCTGGAAGGGGTGGCATATCGTTTTGAGACACCCGGTGCGCAGCACCGCCTCTCTCTGTTGGGTTCTATGCTGCTCGAGCGAAGCGACGACGGCTGCTCCTGCGCGTTGAATCTGGGG
The DNA here is from genome assembly GCA_045807925.1 of Bryobacteraceae bacterium. GTDB lineage: Bacteria > Acidobacteriota > Terriglobia > Bryobacterales > Bryobacteraceae > Bog-105. Next base: position 7,681 of record JBJMGK010000152.1, read on the forward strand.
TCTGAAACTGGCTCATGCTTGATCTCACGTCTGCCTCGTTTCTGCCGGTGACCTTACGCAGCACCCGGGGTCGCAGCAGCTTTGCCCTTGCGGATGTTCTGGACCTTCGGCGAGCCTGCGTTCGGGTTCGCTTCGCGGTACGACTTGAAGCCTTTGTCTTCGCGGAACAGCCGCTTCAATGCCGCCGACACAATGTGGCTCCCGGAACTGCCGTTCGCGTACTCGCCGTAAGCGCGAAGTTCGCGGGCAATCTCAGGTCGGAGCCGGATCTCAACTTTCTCATCTGGCTTTCTGTCTTCGGGTTCAATCAAGGGTGCTGACATGGGTTCTCCTTTGCGGTCTAGTTGAATGCCTGATCCTGGCGGAAGTAAGTGATTGCCAGACCAAGCGGGTTATGTAGGATGAGGGCATTCGGAACGTCGAGGTTGATCCGAAAGACGAACTCGGCCGCCCAGTTTTCACGCCGGGTTTCGGCACCGGCGGAATCGGTAAAGATCTTGGTGAACTCGACCCGGGCGCGATAGGGCTCGGTTCGAAGCTCTTCGATGACAACGTTGTTCACGACAACGTCCATGTCGTCATCCGAACTGCGCAGGAGTTTCGGCAGCCACTGGGACCGCCGATCCTGGGCGTCAATGACCGAGAACAACGGCCGGTCCAGGAAGTACAAAGCTTCGACGTATCGCTGGGCGACTGTCTTGTGATTTCGGGAGTAGTAATCGACCGTGAACTGGGTCAGGAAGTACCGGATCTCCGGGGCCTGTGGCTTGTAAGTGAAGTCCTCATAGGCGACGGCATCTGCACGACCCACTTGGTTCACTCGAATCACCAACGGCTTGACATGCAGAGCCGCGTTGGTTGCCCGCAGCAAAGCAAAGCCAAGGACGGCGGTGACCAGGCTGAGAATGAACGTGATGATCTTCAGCGCGGTGTTCGTCGTGAGGGTCGAACCATAGTATTCGTACTCCTCGCGAGCGGCCTGCTCGATTGACGGAAGTGTTGCGGAATTGAATGGTGCTGACATTACCGGAATGCTCCTGCTGCCATCCCGGCCGCGGACTGTGCAAAGTTGCTGCCCGCACTAGCCGTCCCCTTGAACAAGTCACTGACCACACTGCCGATCTTGAACACGCTGTACAGCAGGCCGATGTTGAGGACCCCGAGTGGCACTAACAACAGCAGGAAATGTGCGAGCGTGTAGTCTCCATGGACGGACTTGTCGATGAATGTGACCAGGACCGTTGCCCAGACGTACGTGAGGGCGCTGGCGACCACCCGATAGAAGCTGTACTGCAGCATGAACTGGACCCAATTCCAGAACAGCCAGCTGAGCTTCGGAACCACAAGCCAGGGGATAAAGAGCGGCCCCAGTAGCGAGCCAATCCCGATGAACACAAAAGCAAGGATGTTGACAGCAAAGAGGATCCCCTGGATGAGAACCATGTCGATCAGAATCCCGAAGTACACGGCGATCATCAGCGGGTTCAGGAAGGAAGGTTGTTCCGTTCCGGACACGATGGCATTCACCTTGGTCAGCAGGTTGTCGAGCACCGTCAAGTCCAGCGTTCCGGCGAAGAATCGCGCTGTGTCCGGCAGGAGGCGCGAGACGCTCACGCTCGTCCACGGGAGCGGCGTCTGGTAGTAGCGCATGAGTGCTTCAGCAACCAGGAACACGGCGAAGAACTGAATGAGAGCCGGGAAGCCAAACTCGCCATGGTGACGCGACGCGCTCTCGCCGGCGAGCCTCAGGCCGCAAACGACCAGCATGATGATCCCAATCGAGCTGAGAATCTGGTGACCGGCGCTGAGAAACACGCCACCATCCGTAGTTACTAGACTGTCGATCGAGTCGGTGATGGTCGTGACGTAATCGACAGTGCTGCTGTTCACCGGGATAGGTCCGGCAGCTTGCATGCGAACCATCGGGACGAATAGCAAACCGAGTAGGAGCAGAAGCATTCGCATGGTTACTTGTTCTTGAGCGATTTAGCCCAGCCGGACGGCAGGACTTGCGTGGCTTCCGTTCGCATCCGCTGTACTGCTTGGTTGACCTTCTGTTGCTCCACGGCGCGCTGCTGGTGTTCGTACGCGAGGTACGAAGCGATACCCGTCAACAACGCGACGATAGTGATCAAGAGTTTGGTTTGAAGTGCGCTAAGCATAGTTCCCCCGTTAATGCGACTGCAGCGATGCCGCGGCGCCTCCCCATTGCGGTCCTTCCGAGGCGACGTACTGCTGATACTCGGCTTCAAAGTTCACGTTCTGGGCAATGGAATCGCGCTGGATCTTATTCGCCAGAACCTGCTGCTCCACCAGACACGCATTGATCTGTCCCTGGGCGCGCGTTTCGGTGTTACCTTGCTCGTGTTCGGCGGCCAGAATGTTGAGCTGCTGCACCTCGCTATTCGTCGCAGCGGAACCATCCGCGCGGGCAATGGCCAGCTTGAGGATCGGACCGAGTTGGTTCACGAGTGAGTTGCCCCTGTACTGCGAAATCGTGGATAGGCATTTGGTGGATGAGCCGTCGATGGCTTCGATACTCGCGAGGCGAGCTAGGGCCGGACTCTGCCCAATGGTTTCTCCGGTGAGGTTAATGCCGTTATTCAGGGCGATGGTCGATTTCTGCCACGCGCTGGGAACCTGAGACGGGTTGCCGCTCACGGCGCTCGGCCAGGTCCGGTTCTCGCCATACTTGTCTTGGGTGTAATCGGTGACGGCCATCTGGGCCATGGCCGCCCACTGCGCCTTGTTGGCGCCGTTAAAACTCTTCGACATCGCGAGACTCAGGTTGTACACCTGCATGCCGTTGGCGTAGATCTTCTCGAGCTGCGTCACGGTCTCGACCAGCTTGCTGAAGTTGCTGATGTCCTGGCTCCAGATGTGCCCAAGGGTGGCGTAGGAAGTCGGGTCGAAGACAATGTCTCCAAAGCCGAACAGCGCGTGTGCGTGCTGCGGAAACAGCAAACCAACTCCGATGAGTCCAGCAACGCCGAAGACCGAGTTGCACGCGTAAGTCAAAACTCTTTTCCTCATGTGGCTCCTTAATGCAGAGCACCGGATAGCCAGGCGGCGAATCCAATCACCCCGAGGCCAAAGATCGTGCCCAAGAACACAAGCAAAGCAATCAGTAGCGGCGACCAGCGCAGAGCTATGTCGGCGCGAATCATTCGTTCAGTCAGTCGGTCCATTCAAGACGCTCCTTTGCGCATGGAATCGTAAGTAGGAAGTTGCAGGTCATCGGTGAGGATGATCCGGACGCGCGTGCCCTCGCGGATGGTGATCGTGGGCATGCGATTCAGAAAGCGATCGAGGATGCGGGAAGACGACTGACCCATGCTTTGAGTCATCCCGTTCCGGATCTCGACCGAAGGGTCATAGCCAAAGCCGCTGTAGCCATTGCCGATCTGCGCCAAGCCGCCAATCGCGCCGATCGCCAGGCTCGAGCCGAAGATGGACGCGTAATGGCTGTTAACCTTGTCATGAAGCCCGACATCTCCCGTCTGACCCAACGCCGGCATAAGCTTGTCGAGCGGAATCGAATAGGTCCGCAGGCCGGGAACGATGATGCGGTGAAAGGCGACAGCTAAGCGGGCTTGGCCCAGCGAAGATACCGCGCTTGCTTCACCGAGAACGCGCGCCCCTTGCGGAATCAGCAGAACTCGCGTGGCGGGCTGATAAACGTCGCTCGTGATCATGCAGTCAACCGGGCCAACCGCATCGCCGTCCAATCGGTTTGTGAGCACGGCTTCCATGACAGTTCCTTCCGGTAACCAGACCGTAGACTGAGCAGCGGGATTGAAGTCGAGTGGCTTCCGCCGGGTCTCGTCGGAGGCCTTCACCGCGGCCGGCGATGGTGACGCTTCAGGTGCAGGCGTTGGCGGAACGGCGGCACTCGGTTGTGAGTTCGCAGGAGCAGCCGGTTCTTGCCGGATCATGTTGTCGGCGAACAAGGACTTGTAGGCCTGCTCTGCTTGCGCCAACTCGGTCTGGGATTTCTGCTGCGCTTGCGCATTCTGGCCCCCTCCGTTCCCATAGGTCTGCTGATATTTCTGGCGAGCTGCCGCTGCTTCCTGTAAAGCTTCTGCCTGCGTGATCTGCTGGTCCAGCGTTAACGTCGGACTCTGTTGCGAAGCACGCGCTAGAGCGAGCTGCTGGTCACGATCTTTCTGTTCCCGCTCGAGCTGCGCTTCTGCCTGCTTAAGGCTGTTCTCCCAGTCCCGGATCTGCGCCGGAGACGGGTTCTCGCGCTGCCCGGGAGCTGTCTGTTTCGCTTGCATCGGCGCAGGACTCTGCTTAGAGCCGACAACATTCGCCAGGATGAGCGCTGCTAATGCCGCGGTGACGCCGTCATAAACGTAACGCTTATGGGCATTACTGAGCCCAGTAGGCTTCAGCGCCTCGGGATCGGGAACCGGCTGGCTCCCGGCTGCTTGAGTCTCTTCCGCCATGGTCAGCCTGCGGTTTCCCGATGGAACTTCAGCTCGCTCTTGCCAACCCGGAGATAGCCGTCGTCGAGGATCTTCGGAATCGTGTAGCGGCCGTCTTTGAACGTGTACTGGATCAAGCTCGGTTTACCGTCTTTGACCTCGTACACCGAAGGTGCTTCTTCCGGAGCCGCTTCGATGTAGGTGAAGCGATCGTCGTGGTAGATCGCAGTCACATGGAACGGGTTCCTCTGGCCGGCGGAGAACATATAGTCATGTTTGATCGTGTCCGGGTACTCGGCCCGGATCGCTTCGCGTTCTTTGACGAGCTGTTTCTGGTTAGCGGCTTGTTCCGCGGCCAGCTTGGCTTCCGATTGTTCGGCCTGCTTCTTGTAGACCGCGACGGAGTCAGCGGGGATGAAGCGCGGGCTGCCCTTCATCGCCATCACCGCACTGGTATCGGAGGGCATAACGAAAATCTTCAGGTCTGCGTGACCGTTCGGATCTTGTGAGATCTCGGTCGCAAGAAAGCTGTACACATTGCCACTGGCCGTGATCAGGTTGATGTTGGTGCGACTGCCTGGTTTAGCTGGCTTGACGTACGCTAGGTTGCCGGTCCAGTTTACGGGCCAATACTCTTTGTCGCCACAGGTGACCTCGAGGATCGACTCTTCCTTCGGGAGCTCGATCAGAGTCGTGAACCGGATCTCGGTTGAGATCGGAATGATGTCCGTCTCGTGATAAGTGACAGTGCGGCTGACCGTGCTTGGGTCTCCAGCGACGACCTTCACATCAGACGCACTTCCGGGAATACAGGGAATGCCCAAGCAGGAGAGCGCCAGGGCTACTTTGCCAACAGTCATAACGTTTGAAACCCTTCCTATCTCGCCTGTGCTGCCAGAACCTTCAGACCTTCTTCGCTTCCGTGCTGCTCAAGAGCTTGGCGCCGTCGTTCGTTGTCGTACGGAGAATTTGTGTACTGCCAATACGCATGCGGATCGAGGTTTACGTTCAGCACCTTTGCCCGGGTTGCTGATTTGAGCAGAAACTGCCGTTTGGGAATCAGCTCGGAAAACAACTCGACCTCGCGCTCGTTGAGCTTGAACATGCGCTGATAGCTCGCCAGGTCGGCACCGGGGTTTGCCAGCAGAATCTTCGTCGGACAGATCTCGTTCACAAGGTCGAGAACCCCGCCGTTCTGCAGATCGGCTGCTGACTGCGTAACTAGGCCGATGCCGCCGTTGTGCTTGCGCCAAGTCTTTCCGGCTGCAACAAGGTATTGCCGCGCCGTCCCGTTAGATAGGAAGCGCCAGACTTCATCCGCCCAAAGCTGCTTTGGTGATGCGACCAGTGCCGAGTCGTACACCACTTGGCTGATTCGCTGAAAGATGTAGAACAGCAACGGTTCGAGCACTTGCGGATACAACTCGTCCATGCCCTGGAAATCGAACGTCTGGAACCGCGCAAATGTAAGCGTATCTTCAACGTTGTCGAACACGGAACCGTACTGGCCATCAGCAATCCACGGCCGCAGCACCGCACCGAGATGTGGCGGCAATCCATGCGCGAGATTGCGCAACGTGCGCTGGCCCGGCGAGAAGACGTACATCGATTCGGTCGCTTCATACAGTTCGCGGTCATCATCAACTGATGGCTGATAGCCGGAGTTCGTCAGCAACAGGCGAACGAAGGTGAATAGGAACTGCACGTTGTCGGGCGTCGGCACGAGGACAAACGGATTGATCCGGAAGGATTGCCGATCGTCGCCGAACTGCATCTGCACATACGAACCGCCGTGCTTGTGTGTGATCTGTCGGTAACTTCCGCCTAGATCGAGGATGAATGTATATGGCTGGTATTTCTGAGAATGATCGATGAACAAGTTCGCCAGAACCGACTTACCCGCGCCAGGCGCGCCGAAGAGCAAAGCACCGAGCCGGTCGCCCTCATACAAGTTCAAAAAGTAAGGGGTTGCATCGCTGGTCTCGAGCACGACCAAGTGCTCGCCGCCGAGATGCCGGTTTGTCTTCTCGCCGGTGGACGGTGCGTACAGAAACGATAGATCTGCGTAATGACCGCTCAGCAGCCAGGTGCGGCGCAAATTGAACGCGTGATTGCCGGGAAAGATCGCCAGATAAGCGTTCAGTGCGTTGTACGTCTCGCGAATCAGCGACGCTTCGTGATTGCCAAAAATCTTGATGACGTCGGCAGCTGCTCGCTTGAGAGCACTCGAATCATCCCAGCCGTACAACAGCACGGTGAAGGAAAACTCACCGAGATACTCGCCGTCGGTCTTGATCCGGGCAAGCGTCTTGTCCAGGTCTTCGACGTCATTCAACGCTGATTTGTCAGCGATGACGTTCTCGCGTTTACCGCGGTTCAGGACCATGCTCAAGATTGAGGGAAGGTCAGAAACCCACTGCGACCAATGGAAATGATTCTGCGCGCCTCGGATGGTCGTGATCGCCTTGTCATTCAGCACCCGTTTGAACTCGGAGCAGAGGACGAGGTTGGCTTCGAGTGAGATCAGCTCACGTAGCACGTTCGGGAACGTTGTAGCGGGTGGTTCTCGCAGGGCGAGGATTTCCGTCTCGGCGTCGCCGATGCGAATACCCTTCATGGTGCACGCCAGACTCGAACTCGGTAAAAAGAAATCGACATGACTGTCGTGCTTCAGGTGTTCGGCGCTAGCGATCTCAGGATCAAGATTGGCGAGCAGGCGGAACAACGAAAACGCTTCGCGCTTCGGCAGGATCTGAATGCCGAGTAGGTCACCGATGGTTCGCTGCAACGACTCGATGTGCCCGACCAGAGTGGCCCGGTTGCGATGCAAATCTGCGGCTGCGGCCTCCGTCATCCTACTCGTCCGAAGGAATTTCTTACTGTTCAGTAGCCCCGGCTCGAGCAGGACAACAAAGAACAGTTGGACTGAAAACAAGCCTGGCTGTTTGGATTCAAGATAGGCAATCCGCTTCCGGGTAGTTTCTGCTGACACGCAGTTCGCACCGGCACTGCTGCGCTCGAACCCTGGATGGTTCTGCTTTACGACGTACTGATAAATCCGGAACCGGTCATCAAATGATCGCCATGCTGCGGCCACTCGCCGGTTACTGCTCTCAAGCATGGCGTCAGTGAGGCATTCGGCATCGAGGCCTTCGACCTGGAGCACAACTCCGAGCTGGTTCCGTTTCGTTAAGAAAACACAGTCATCAATGAAGCGGCGGATCGGCAGCAAGCTGTGCAGTGCGCCCGCGTCTTTGTAGGGCTTAAGAAACTTCTGGAGGTTTACCATTGCTGGCTCCCGGAATGCCGCTTCGCCGGGTCGTAGAAAGCCTTCTGCTTACGCCGTTGGTTCAGGACAAGAAAGATGTTCGGGTCCATGCGCGTAAGCCGCCGCCCGACTACGCACATGGCAATGAAGAGAATGACAGCGGCGATCTTTGAACCGCCGTCGTTTGCTCCGATGATCACGGAGAAGATAAACGCCAGGCCTGCCAGCTTCCGGTCGACGCCTACAATCAGCAGCGGCTTGTTCAATGCTTTCGCGCCAGGCCTGGTCATAGTCGGTCCTTACAGCGCCTGCACCCAGGTAATGATCGGTGAGGCGAAAAGCGCGAACACCAGCCCGAGTAGCAGACCGGAGACCTTGGCGATGGTGCCAGGCCCGCCGGCCATCAGGCCGATGCCGCAAATGATGCAGAGAATGATCCCAATCCATTTGGCTATGGCGATCATCTCGGTTGCGATCCCCTGCGCGGCTTGACCAAACGAACTCGTCTGAGCAAACGCGATGGTTGCTGTGAGTCCGAACAGAATCGCTGAATAAGCGACCTGCCGGGAGATGCGCAAGTTTCTGTACTGCATGTGTGAGCTCCTGTGTGGAATAACCGCGGGGCGGTAACTGGGTACTAGGCGTTTGCGATTGCCCGGGCCTGGCGGTAGCTTGCCTGGGCGGCTCGGGGCAATATGGCGCACGCCCGATCTACTTCGAGAAAGGCGCCGTTGCTCGATATAGCTGCCGGGCACTCCGGCCAGTAGAGGCGCACAAGCTTCAGCCAATCGTTAATGCGTTCTCGGAATTTCCGTTCGCGAGAATAAGACTGCACCCCGAGTTGGTTCGCCAAACCATAGCTACCGAACAGCGGAACACGCTCGGGACCCTTCGCCTGATGGCAGCGCCAGGTAAGCCAGGTGTAAAGATCGAGACAGCCGGGATTGCGTGCAAGGAGGCGGACAACGTCGGCATCGATTGGGATAGGGTGGTCTTGCAATTCTTGCCAGAATGCATGAGACAGCGTCACGGTGTTGTCGCGACCGGTGAGCTTCTCCCCGGACTCGGAGAGCCAAAGCTTCATGGAGTCGAAGAAGTGAGTTCGGGAACAGTGCCATACTTCGGCCTTGCTCTTGTCGTCACTCGTACCGAAGAAGATCGTGCTCCCGAATACGCGTCGAAAGGCTTCGACTAGGCGCTTGTAGTGATCGCCGTTGGTGGGCATGCCCCACTCGAGAAGCAACTCAGCTCCGCTGCGGAACCGCCCCTCCCGGGTCTGGTGCCGCACGGCTTGCGTAGCGAGGAAAAGGATCAGCAGCCGATCCTGACCGAACGGCACGCCCGAGTCTGGATGCCCGATGACGTCTAGGCAGAACCGGCCGTTTTGACGACGGTAGGTGAGCGTCCCCGCTGGTAAGCGCCGGATCGGCAGCCCGCACAAGATGAACGGACGAGCTCCGAACGCTACATCCTGGTCGGCAACGCGACGCCGGTTTCGAATCTCGGAAACCTGAGCACTCCGCTCGCTAATCAGTTCGCTGATCTGGAGCTGTTCGACTAACTCTCGGGCGGATTTCACTCCGTGGCTCCTTTGGGCTCGAAACCATCCCAGGGACACGAGCGACGTTGATAAGAATTGTGATAGATAAGCGCCGAACAGGCCGTCGAAATAGCTTCGATGGCATTTTGGCCACTTAAAAAATCAAGGAGATAGGAATGGGAGTCAGTTTCACACGCAGGAGGTCCGGGGTTCGAGTCCCTGCGCGCCCACCATATAAGTGCTTGGCCCAGTTCATTTTACAGGCAGTTATCATTTGTAAGCTTTCTTCTACTGTGTGCAAATTCTGGGCAAAAATCAAGAATTTTGATCATCATCCTCGCCGTCATCCGAGAAGGTAAGCGCGGCGTCCAGTTCTTCGACCGCCTGACGCACGGCTCCTGGGATCTCCTGGATGTAAACCTCGAGCGTTGTGGTTGCGCGTGAGTGACGCAAATGCGCTTGAACTTCTTTGATCCCACCATACCGGCTTAATTGAGTTGCGCAGGTCCGCCGACAAGCGCGGAAGTCGATGCCGCCGATTCCGGTTTCCTCGGCGATTTTGTTCAGCGCCGGCCGGAGAACGTCTGCGCGGTAGTTATCGACTCGATGGACACCGCGTCGGCAATTTGGAAAGATGAACTCGTCGTTTGAGGCAGGCTTTTGCATTGACTTCCATTCGGCAAGTGAAGCACGCAACGACGCAGGCAGCGCGACATAGCCTCGCGACTGCTTCGTCTTCAGCTTTGGGTAGACTTTCCCATCGACAGTGGCTTCATCTAAACGAAGCGAGTATCCCTCGACGTCGTTCCAGCGCAACGCGAAAAGCTCGCCGGGCCTCAGGCCGAGCACCAACGTGATGCGAAGGATTAATTCCTCCCGAAATGGCAGCCGACGCAAAACCTGTGGAATCTCTTCGATCCTGAGGAAGCGTTTGTTCTCAGCCCTTGTCTCGGGAATGGTCAGCTTGCGCGCCGGGCTTTTCGATAGGAACTCTTGATCGACAGCCTCTTCCAGGATCGCTCGGCTCCAGGTGACGAATTTGGCCACTACACTGGCCGAGAACTTCTGAGCTAGTCCGTTTGCGATCTTCTGGAGTTGGAAGCGATCGATCTGCGCAAGAGGCATGTCTTTCAGCAGCGTGACGCAGTATCGCTCGATATTGTCAATCTGAGTCTGACGAGAAGACGCTTTCCAATTCTGCTCGTAAAGCGGAAGATATCGTTCACGCCAAAACTGATCGAAGGTGACCTTTGGCCGTCCATCGATCTTCGTCTCCGCACCTGCAGCGATCGCCTGGCGTAATGCTTCCTCGGCTTGCTTGCGGGTCATTTCGCTCCGGTACGCCAGGAGAACGGACCGATGCCGTCGAACCTCGTTGCCGTCGGGACCGGGCTCGTAGGTGTAGAAATGCCCGCGCCAACGTTTACGTGTCTTGCCCGTTATCTGCAGCCACCCATTCTGACCACGTTCCCTGCCAGGCTTTAACCGCGTGTGGACGACCAGAACGGCGCAGGCTTTAGAGTCGGTGCCCATTCGCCCTCACATCGCCCGCGTGCCAGCAGTCCTGGATGAAGTCTCGAACATCCACAGGACGGAATCTCAGGAGCTTGCCTGCCTTAATCGCGGGAAGTCGAGGTGACTTCCGGGTCGCATGGTCACGAACCCACGCCACGGAGACGCCGAGCCACTTCGCGACCTCGGCGGGTCCCAACAGTGGCATGAAGTCTTCACGATCAGCGGTAGTAACTTGCTCCCCTTGCATCCTCAAATGCGTAACGCCCCTCTCACCCACTAACGAGCCCGAAAATCGAGGATTTCGGACAGGGCCTTTGAAAAATATTTTTGTGCACGTTTGCCGCATATTCCACAGTTGCTGTGGAAAGTCGGATTTTCCACGACAGTTTTGGGGCGCTTGGATGCTATAAGGATTAGCTCTGTGAAGCACTCGACCCTTTCGGGGCGGCGACCGCGACAGTTTTGGGGCGCTCTTCCTAATTGCCTTTTCCTGTAATTAATCCTGTAGGTGAAGACCTGTAGTCGGCGCTCAGCTTTGTGGAAATCGGAACCGCTCGTAATAATTCGTGCGTCCGAAATTCCGAGAAATCGGACTCGTTGCTTTTGAATGCCAATTTCCTCGGCCACCACCGCTTTCCGCGGAGCTGTCGTTCTCTGCTGGCTTGGTGCCTTTCAGGTTCTCGCGATACCGAACAGCACAACGCGATTAACGGACGAGTTCCTTGAGGCCGAACGCCTCTATTGGCTTGATAACTGGGTAAAGGCTCGTCCGTTGTATGCCGATTGCGAACGAGGATTTGCTGTTTCAGATCCAGCCAAGGCGCTGATATGCAAGTTCAGTCGGCTTCGAGCGGATGCTGAAACGAACTTGTCGTACTCTGCAGTTTCAAGGATCATCGCCCGGGATCTCGAGACAGAACGGGCGCGAACTCACCCGCAAGTGCGCTTGCGTGGGCTGATCGTTAAGGCCACCGCAGATCTGAGTACTCACGACCCGGTTCTCTCTGGCCAGGAATGGGAACAGGTCGAAGAATTGGCTCATTCGCTGAAACAGAATGGCTGGGAGGGGAGAGCGAAGGGGGAGCTTGGAATTGTTGCGTATCTCCGAGGAGATACGGCAAAGGCAGTTGCCCTCAATACGGAAAGCTTCCAAACCGCGAAAGAACTCCACGACCAGGCCGGCATGATCCGGGCTTTTTCGCTTAAAGGAGTGGGCCTGCTCGAACGTAAAGCTGCCGACCAGGCACTTCCGTACTTCGAACAAGCCCTCGATCTCGCAAGAGCTAACCCTGATGTCCGATTCCCACTGATGGCATATATGGGCAAGTCACAGGCCCTCGCGTCTCAAGGCGATACGGCAGGTGCGTCACGCCTACTCCAGCAGGCAAACGAATTCGTCGAGCACGTTGGGATGACCGTGTACAAAGCGGACCTAGCGATTGCCCTAGGTGTTCAGGCTGCGAAACGCGGTCGCCTTTCAGATGCCGAAGCAGAATTCGATCGAGCGTGCGCGGCAGCAAAATTGTCCCATATGCCGCGGCCGTTTGCGGATGCGATGTTCCACAAAATTGAGCTGCGAGAGAGAAACTCAGACTGGCGAGGGGCTGAAAAGCTGATCCCTGCCGCCCTCACCGCCGATCGCGAGCTTATCGACATTCAGTTTCTGCCCCAACATCTCGCCGAGGCAGCCGAGATAGAACTCCGGATTGGTAATGTCGCCCGTGCGCGCGAGTATCTGTCGCAAGCCAATGACGTAATCGAAGCCGCTCTGACAAAAGCACCAAGCCCGAGCATCGAGAGGTCCTTGATCGCCACGATGAACGGCGTCTTCGTCCAGCGGTTTGAACTTGCTTTGAACCACGATTCGAACCTGGCAAGAGCTTTCGAGATTCTGGAGGACGGCAGGAGTCGCGTCATCGTTGGGCACCTTCGATCGGCTGTTACCGAATCGCAACTTAGAAACGCACGGACGGATGCGCTTAATGCAGAGATCGCCACAATTCAACTGAATCTCATTTCATCTGCGCATACACCGGGGGACAGAAGTAGGTTGCTTCAATCCCTTGACGAAGCGGAAGCCAAACTCGAGGCTGTTCAATTCAGTCGCAGGCGGAGCTCTCATGCCCTGCGCCCGTCTCTCGTACCATTGCCAACTATTCAGTCGTCTCTTTCTCCTGATGAGTTACTGATCGAATATGTGGTCAGCGACAAAGCGTCGTTTGCTCTCGCTGTGACGCGAGAGTCTGCCCGAAGTTACAAAATTGCGAACTCGAAGGATCTTGAGGCACTGGTCCGTGCCTATAGCGAAGAAGTTACAAGCCCCACTGCTCTGTCCGAGCGGTCTCGGATCGAAGCTCACCGACTGTATGAAGCGGTTCTCGGGGAGATAACGGAAGTCGGGCGAACACCGCGGGTAATCGTTGTGCCGGACGGACCGCTTGATTCAGTTGGGTTTGACTCGCTTATCGATGACCGAGGCCAGTATCTGGTCCGGTCGCACGTCATCTCCTACGTCCCTTCAGCGACGGTTCTGCACCTGCTCCGGAACCGCCCTCGCAATTCGAATGCACCCTATTCTATGCTTGCTTTCGGGGCGCCGCAACTCCCCAACCAGCTTGTGTCGGTAGTATGTGAGTTGACCGGTCTAATTCACACATGATCTGTCCGCTTTCACAGCAGCGGAGCTGGAAGGTAAGGCTGGGATTTGGGATCCAGCCGAACGTATACGAGCTCCGAGATGGAGCGGATGATGAAGGTGCAAGAAGTGCTGTTGCGAGCCATGGGGAAGAAGATCACCTGGTGGCAAGCAGCGGAGATCATCGGAGTCAGCGAACGCACGATGCGGCGCTGGCGGGAGCGGTTGGAACAGGACG
>JBJMGK010000153.1:0-4474 GCA_045807925.1 Bryobacteraceae bacterium
GGCCCGCCGTTACCCCCGGCATCTAGCGCCCCAGCCAAAGGCACTAACCTTTGCCCCTCGCACCGGTTTGGGAGGTGTTGTCGATTCTCTCCTCTTCGCTCAACACGCTATTGAGATGTTCCGTCGCTCGCTGCCGGACGGTCCTCCCAGACATCGCTTCGACCAGCTCTCCAATCGGCTGAGCAAGATCCTCTCCGAAACCCGTAAACTCAACTCCGCAGGATAACGGGCAGAGATTGGCCGGATAAGCGCGTTCTACGTCCAAGTGAAAGGAAATCGCTCGATAAAGACGGAGCAAAAAAGAGGTCTAATAATGCGTAGATCTGGAGCTTCCAGAACAATTTATGCCATTCATCAAATATCAGGAAGGGGCAGCCGTGATGATGACGGTTGGGAGTTTCGCAACTACAAACGTATCCTGATTTGCAGTGGCATCCTTCCTGCAATCACACAAAGAGGTCATTTCAGCGATCGTCGGACTTCTTACGATTGTTACGACACTCTACAAGCTACTCCCATGGACACAGCACTTATGGCAACAGTGGAGAGACAGGCGGCTCCTATTCTCCAAACTTGGCGCTGAAGTATACACGCCGGCTGAGATCCTCCGATCTACAGAGAATTACGTCGAGCCAGAATGCCAGGATGTCGATCCTTCCGGGCTAGAAGACTATCGACTTGTTCATGGGGTAAGACAGCAGGCGTTTGCTCTTTTTGACCGGATTCTAGTAAAAGAGAGCCGTTTTAGACATACGATTCTTCTGGCCGATTCTGGGATGGGAAAGACGACGTTCTTATTGAATCTCTATGTCCGATACTCCCGCAAAACACACTCTCCCTTCAAGATCGCGCTCGTTCCACTTGGACATACTAAAGCTGACGACCTGATCAGAGCCCTCCCTGATAAATCGCAGACGGTCATCTTGCTCGACGCATTTGATGAGGACACGCTCGCGATTGTGGACCATCGTCTTCGGCTAGCTGAACTGATAACTTTGTGTGGAGAATTCCGCCACATCGTTCTTGCATGCAGGACGCAGTTTTTCTTCTCGGATGAGGAGATACCTCGCGAAACCGGCGTGCTTAGGTTCGGTCCAACGGGCCCTGGGGAGTCGCGAAACTATCTGTTCAACAAAGTTTACTTATCACCCTTCTCCGATAGCCAGATTGCAGAGTACCTAACAAAACGATTTCCCATCTGGAAATATCGCTATCGCTATGAAGCCTTCCAAATCTGCAATCAAATTGGCGACTTAGCCGTCCGTCCGATGTTACTTGCTCACATTCAAGAGATCCAGAAGAAGGGCGTTCAGATTAAGAAGACTTCGAATGTCTATGAACAACTCATCCAGGCATGGATCGAAAGAGAGAGGGCCTTTGTTGATGGAGAAACGCTTTTGGGATTTTCTGAAGACCTCGCGGTAGAGATTTATAGCAATCGGAAGGCGAGAGGCTCGGAAGTCATTTCGATTAACGAACTGCGTCCTCTAGCCGACCGATTTGGCATCAATTTAGACGAATGGCAGCTCACTGGGCGTTCGCTGCTGAATCGCACGGCTGACGGCTCGCGCAAGTTTGCGCACAGATCGATCATGGAGTACCTCGTTATACGAAGATTCGTTGCGGAGCCAGACAAGGTTGGTGCGATGCAATGGACCGATCAAATGAAGAAGTTCTTTTGGGAAATGTTAACCGATCGATTGGACTCTAAAGCTCTTCTCTCTTCGAATCTCGTTCTGGCGGATTTGGTCGGTTTCCACAGGTCACCCAACTGGCAAGTCTTAGACAATCCTCAGATGTGTCCGCCGATTATAGAAGCCCTTTTCGAAGGTATTGGCGGACCGAGACGCCCCAGGGGTCTGTACGTCTTGGACTACGTCTCCGGTATAATCTGCTTCTGGCCTACTATTCAACATTCAGCTGATTGGCAGAGCTTTCCCGTGCAACGGGAGCAGATCAGCTTGAACTCCCTTTGGTCGAGAGAGGGAGTGCGTGTTACTGTATTTGGCACCTCAATTACCAAGTGGACAGTACAACCAACAGCTGAGATGGATCGTGCTCGAGTTGTACTGACGAGCTTGCCAGCCAAAGTGCGTGCCGCGATTGACCTCGAGTTTACGATCTGGTCGCAATGGCAAGCCCAGGAGCAAGCGACTAGGTCGTTTAGTTGAGCACTCAATCTCCATAGTTCGCAGTCGCTCGTTATGACGTAGCCTCGTGCCCTATAGCTGAAGCAAAATCCCTGGAACGTCACATGGACGTAAAGTCGCCATCCCACTGTTGTGACCTGGACGCTTCATTAACAACACAGAACGACATGCGCTGTTCTCGTCATCGCGACACGACACGGCCGACTTCCAGGTGGCGTTCGGGATGTTGACTTCGGATGCGCCGTCGTACTCGGCAACGCCGATATGTCTTGTTCGGCTAGAGAAGTACTCAGCGCGTCAAGTGTCACTCCAGGTCAAACTTGAAGTCGGCGACATCTTCGTCCCACGGATAGTAGGCGAGTACTTTCCATACGGTTGTTTTGATCATTGTTTCTGCAGACGAGATATGCACCGGCGGTTCCGCAAGCTCGAAGCCGACGTGAAAGCGTGATAAGTCGCCTCTCGCCGGCAAACAGAAGAGGCGACGATCTCCACGTCTTTCCCAGATCACTCCATGAGGTGACCCGAGTTGCGTGGCGAGACTGCGAATGAACTCGACTACGCTTTGGTCAATGAACAGATGTGCCCCTGAGAGGCCGATCTTGGATCCGCCCTCATTTAAAAGGTATGCTCGCGAAAAGGCCAAATTGAGTTGAAGAGCTGTTGGATTCAGCGCTAAGACCGGATTACCCAGGCGCTGAGCGATCTCACTGCGGCCAGAGGGATCTGCCTTTGTGTAGTTGTAAACCAAGTCATCGAATGTTATCTCAGGATGCCCATGGACGAGACGAACTCCGTACGCTATGACCGTTCTGCAACCGGGTAAACCAGCACTAGCTTCGGTGTTGCAGATATCCCGGTGGGCCAGAACGCAAGCCCTCAGCCACATCGAGAGATGATCTAAATGGGTTATCGCGCCAGCATCGCAGGTTCGAGCTATTCCATCGTTCAGGGCGAGCATAAAATCTTCCTTGCCCAGAATGGTTCTGTAGACAAGTTGATGTGCCCGCGAGATCCGTCCGTAGACCCTTTCTAGTACATCATCCGTAGGTGCCCAGTTCGATTCGATGAAGGATGCCGCGAATCCCAGCAGATCCGACCAACAACAGAGACTCTGGCGGACCTCGCGCTGCCTTGGGTTGCGCAGCTTGTAGTCAAGCCCGTTCGCATACTCGGAAGGGTGCATCTATTCACTATGGTCGATCCTGACTTTGGAGATGCCGACTGTGAGGAAACGCAGCCCGTTGCCGCCTCGCTATCGTTCCCAATCGGGCAGACGTTCGCGTTCGAAACAATCCACGTGGACGTTAGCCGGATCGGCAGGCGCGATCACGGTCGGCATCACAATCAGCGCGATGGCGACTATACAGCCGACGAAGGTATAGGATGCGACGCCATAACTCGACGGGGACACCGTGTCGAAAGCCGGCCGAAGTGCATCCGTCCACAGGTCGAAGGCTTCGTTGCAGGCTTCATGGCGGCAGAGGTGGACCGAGGACCGAGGAAAGCAAAGGCGCGGATCGCTGCCGCAAACTTCGAGCACGGCCGGTATTCGAAAGCTGGTCGCGAGAGCCGGAAAGCGTTGCTTGAGGCCAGGAAGATAAAGCAGCGAGTCAATGACGCGGACATGGCGGAGATTCGGGCGGCGAGAATACTTGTTGAAAATCAGCAGCGGGAAGAGCTGAAACAACGGACAAGAACCACGAGTACGGACTTGCTCGTCGTTCCTCATAACGCCTAATTAACGGCCGCTGGCCATCCTGGTTCCCCGGTTATCGTCTCGGATTTGGATCCTGATCCTGTTGCCTGCGGCTCTTCTTACGCAAGCGCTTGGCGTCAGTGAGAACGCACTGGCGGGCGGCGGCGAGGAGGTCGTGCAGTTGGTCGTGATGCAAGCGGCCGAGCCGGACCAAAACGACGGGGTGGTTTGTGTAGTGATCCGTGATGTAGTACGTTCCCGGATCCTCATCGAGAAGCGCAGATCGTTGTTCAAAGTCGGTGCGGACAACCAGCGACCCTGGTTCCGCAGAGCGGTGAATAGCGACGCACGCGACGAGACGCTTGCCCAGCTTGAGCGCTGGCGAACCGTACATGGTGCCCTCGCACAGATCCGGGAACTCACGTCCCGCCACGCGCACCGCTTCGAAGTTCGCTCCCGTCTTTTGCATCTGCAGAAACTGGCTCTGGTGCAAACTCTGCCGAAGCAGCGCACTCGGGTATGGCAGAACTAGCGAATAAGTCAGGCGGCCAGGATAGCCGCCCAAATCTCTGGGGCCGTTTTGGGTCTGCCTGCTAATTTTCCTGTTTTGAACTGATGTTTTCGA
>JBJMGK010000154.1:0-6091 GCA_045807925.1 Bryobacteraceae bacterium
CGGTTCTGGTGCAAACTCGGGCAATTCGGCTGGATTGCCATAATGGCGTGGAATGATGGCGGCTGACTCAGACCTGTTCAAAGGCCGCCATTTCGATCAGCAGGTGATTGTTCTGTGTGTCAGGTGGTATCTCGGCTATAAGCAGAGCTCGCGCGATCTGGTGAACATGATGGACGAGCGCGGGATTGTCCTGGCACACACGACGATTCTGCGTTGGGTGCAGAGGTACGTGCCGGAATTCGAGAAGCGCTGGGGCCGCTATGAAAGAAAGCAGCAGAATGCCAGTTCATCTCACCAAAGAAGGATGCTTGAATACCTTGTCCGAGGAGGAGGAGGCAAAAACAGAAGACGCAGAGCTCATCACGAGCTTCGAAGAATGGGAAGCGCGGGCTGGCTCCTGGCCGCTGAAACGGCTGGTTGCGATCTGGAATGATCTGCCGGGCGTCGTACCGGTCCAGAAGTTCACCAGCCGGGACATAGCGCTCGAGAGAATCTGGCGGTTTCTTCACGCTTCTGAGCCGGCGAGGCAGCGGAAACGGGAAGAGCAGACTCGGATTCCGTTTCGGGAAGGCTCGAAAGCAGCCCAGGTCTATGCCCTGGTGGGCCGGCCACAAGGAGCGACGGCGCACGAACTTCAGGAACTGACTGGATGGCAGCGGCACAGCGTGCGCGTCTTTCTCTCGGCGAGCCTGCGTAAACAAGGCCAAAAGGTCCGCTCCTTCGAACGGGCGGGCGAACGGGTCTACCGGCTCAAAGGCTGAGTTGGTAAACCATTAGCGTTGATCGGAAATGGTCGGGCGCCCGCAAGTGTGGAGTACAGGGCATCCAGAACGCGATAACCGGCGAATCACAACTTGACGCGACCCTCGTGAAGGTGTATACATGATCGCGATCAGCCGCATTGGCGTCTGAGTTCGCATGAAATTCGCATTCCTGATCCTTATGGTCGCAGGTTTCACCGCCGCTGAGGATCGGAGTCCAATGCGCCCATCTCTGCAAGTCGAGACCGACATGCCCTCCGCCAACCTTGTGGGAATTGATATAGATGCGGCTGAGCGGTTTCTCGTCGTGGCTTGCGTCGATATGACGGCTCGGGTCTGGGAACTCAGCACCGGCCGTCTCGTAAGGATACTGCGCCCCCAATCCGAGGAACCGTACGAGAGGTTGTTGTCCGTAGCGATTTCACCTGATGGCGCTACGGTCGCGCTGGGCGGGAGTGATCAACGCATTTACCTGTTCGACCGTTCGACTGGGGACCCGAAGAGAACAATAGCCGGATTGCCCGATAGGGTTAACCACCTCTCCTACTCGAAAGGCGGGCACTATCTGATCGCTGCTCTCGGCGGCATATCTCGTGACGGCGGCGAGACCGGGGAGATCCGAATCTACCGGACGAGTGATGGGCAAGAGCTCGCGCGAGATCCGAGCTACGGTAGCGAGACGCTTTGGGCCGAGTTCGACAGAAACGGTCGGATCTTAACTGCGTCTCGCGATGGCTTCGTTCGCCTGTACGGTTCGGATTTCAACCTTAAAAAGAAACGGGCCCCAAACGGCAAATGCGACCAGACCGACCTGCGCGATAAGCCCCTCGAGTCGGTGCCCCGTGCCTTGGCGAGAAGCGGCCGTTTGCAAGGCCGCGAGCGTTGGATGCTCGGGTCGCTCCGGAGCACGCGCGGCAATTGCCCGTCCTCCGTCCGCGCATCGCCGGACGGGCAATGGCTTGCAGTCGGATTCGAAGATTCACTTGAAGTCGATATATTGTCCGCAGCAGACCTGTCGTTTCGATACGTTCTAAGTGTTCCGGAAGGTTACAGTCGCAGCCTCAGCATGGTGGGCTGGTCGAGTGATGGACGGATCATATACGCCGGATCGGGTTGGAACATCGTCGCATGGCCCGCAGATCGCCGAGGCAAACCGGCTGAACTCGCACGGCTTTCAAGCACGGTGATCGGCATTGTGGCACTCTCAAGCACGCGTATGCTGGTTGCCTCAGCGCGGGAAATCGGGCTCCTGTTTCCCCATGAGTCGCTAAATGCGCCCCGATTCCAACGCGCCCAGCGGGAACACGACCGGCATCAAATCGATCCGCGCGCACTCCTCAGCATCGACACAACTTGGGTTTGGCACCACGCGAGAGACGCGGATGGTCCTGGTAGGTTGCGCGTGTCAGCCGACGGGAGCACGGTCGAGTTCGAGTGGGAGAGGCTAATTGACTTTGTGTGGAGGAAGAACACAGCGCGTTTCTCGTTCCAAGATAGGCGATTGTCTATTGATCCACCGCCGGATCGCTCTTTGTCTACACCGAGAACTGAAGGCCTGAAGCTCGCGGCTGTTGATTCTGATACGCCTCTGCTTGACGGCCGCGCTCTGCCGCTCGAGCCTCTCGAGCGGTCCGAAGCTGTGGCCATATCCTCCAGTGCCGATCATTTTCTGCTCGCTACCGATCGGTATTTGCGCTGGTTCGATTCGTCAGGCCGCCAGAAGTGGTCCGTTCCGGTACCGATGTTTTCGCACAATGTGAACCTGACCCAAGACGGCCGCTATGCGGTCGCCGCGTTGCACGATTCGACCATTCGCTGGTATGCCGCCGACGATGGCCGTGAGGTGGTGGCTCTGTTAGTCCACAACGACGGGCTTCGCTGGATCGCCTGGACTCCCGACGGATTTTACGATTGCTCGCCGGGTGCCGATCAACTCATCGGATACAGCATCAACCAGGGCGCGGGCCGAGCCAGTGAATTTGTCAAAGCCGCGCAGCTCTCCGACCTGTTCTATCGCTCGGACTTGATTTCGCGCGCGCTCCAGCCAGGTGGAACCGAAGCGATTCGGGCGGCCCGCGAGCGCATCGGCGATATTAGCGCGGTCCTCAAGGGCGGACTGCCGCCCGACCTTGAATTGCTCTCGCCCGCCGAAAGCGAGACCTCGGGCGATTTCGTACTACGGATTCGAGTGAAGACCCGGGGCGGTGGCGCTGGCCGCGTGGTGTATCGCATCGACGGAGTGGAGATCGAGGGTCGGCCCGTGGACATCCGGCTGCCCGGGCGCGACCTTCTGAACCGGACGTTCGACCTAGGCCCCGGACGGCACCAAGTTTCCGCGACAATCTACAACGCGAAGAACCAACTGGAATCGCGCCCCGTGATTGCGGTGGTGAATGTGGCGCGAGCCGAACAGGCGCCGGCGCTGTTCGTGGTGGCGGCGGGCGTTACGCACTACCGCGACCGTGCGCTGGATGAGGGCGTAAAGTACGCCGCTTCGGACGCGCAAGCCGTGATAAGGCAACTGGAGCAGCAAGGTGAGGGGCTGTTTCGAGAGGTGAACCCGTATCCCCTGCTTAACGAAAAGGCTACGAAAGACAACCTCGACAAGACCATCGCGGACGTGGCGTCGCGCATTCAACCGGGCGATGTGTTTGTGCTGTATCTGGCGGGGCACGGAACGGCACTCGATGGGGACTATTACTTTATTCCGTGGGACGTGCGCTACACGAGCGAGGGCGCGTTGCGCCAGCAGAGCCTCAACCAGGAAGCAATTCGCAAGTTGCTAGCCCAAATCCCGGCAAAGAAGACCCTGCTGTTGTTGGACACGTGCAGCTCCGGAGCGTTTTCGACGGGGCGGGCGTTAGGAGAAAAGGCAGCGATAGACAGACTGGCCAAGATCACGGGCCGCGCCACGTTGGCCGCTGCGGCGACCGACCAGATGGCGCTGGAGGGTTACAACGGCCACGGAGTCTTTACGTACGCAGTACTGGACGCGTTGTCGAAGGCGGCGAACCCACAAGGCTTGGTCGAGGTGACGACGCTCGCGGATTATGTGACCGATCTTGTACCTAAGATCACGAGCGAGCGCTGGCATTATGAGCAGATCCCCATGTGGATCTTCCACGGCCAGACTTTCCCCATTGCTCGGAAACGGAGTCCGTGAGGATGACCGATGCGCCTTCCGGACCACTTCAAGTATTTATCTCGTACGCTCACGGAGACGAGGCTCTCCGTGCGGAACTGGTCAAACACCTGACGCAGCTGCGGAATGACGGTCTCATCCAGGAGTGGCATGATCGGCAGCTGAGGGGCGGGACTGAGTGGGCCGGAAACATCGATGACAACCTAAATTCTGCTCACATCATAGTCCTGCTGGTGAGCCCCGATTTTCTGGCCTCTCGGTATTGTTACGACCTCGAGTTGAAGCGCGCCTTGCAGCGGCACGAACGGGGGGAAGCCCGGTTGGTTCCAGTTATTCTGAGGCCATGCGATTGGACCAGCGCACCTTTCGGCAAAATCAGCGCGCTGCCGCGGGACGGCAAGCCGGTCGTGGATTGGCCGTCGCAGGATCACGGTTTTCTCAATGTGGTCGAGGGGCTGCGCCTCATCGTGGACGAACTACGCCCGAGTGTCGATCTCCGCGGCTCAGAAAAGACCAGTGGGCAGTGGTCGAAACGCAATATACCCAGACCGAGCAAGCGAGCGGTGGCCATCACAGCGGCTGTTGCGATCGGAGCTATAACGACTGCGATCCAGTGGTGGTCTTCGCAGCGCGATTGTCTGAGAGAGGGCGAGGCGTTGTTGAACATCGGCCGGTACACCGACGCCCGTGAGCCCTTTCGGAGTGCGCTGCGGTTGAATCCCTTGAATACGATAGCAAAGCGGGGATTGGAAATCGCTGGATTGGCGCAGCTCCGATCAGATCCCGTGCTCTTTGGGCAACGACTTCAAAACGCCTTAAATCGCGCTCCTCAAGACAATCACCTGAAAGTGCTCTTAGGAGACTATTTGCTCAATCAGGGCAAAGTGGACGAGGCAGTCCGCCAATATCAGGATTCGGTGAAAGTGAATAAAGGTCTGGCGGAAGCCTATTTTCGATTGGGCGTCGTTTACGATAAACGGCGGCTCTATGGCCGGGCCCTCGAGATGTTTAAGCAGGCCGTGGAGCTCGGGCCGTCCTCGCCTCAGTATCGGAACAACCTCGCAGACGCCTTCTTCAAGCACGGCGAATACGGGCATGCGATTGAAGAATACGCGCGCATCGATCAGTTCCCGCTGGCCGCGCTGGAATCGGCTCGCATTTACCGGCTCATGGGGAAACTGGACGACGCTCGTGAAAAGGAAATGGTGGCCATCGAGTGGGTTGATAACGATGATGTAATGAACCGGCCCGAAAATAGCGAGCCCTGGTACTTCGAACTGGACGGAAACCAGGGCGTCTCGATCCCCAGCAGGAATCAGAAGTGCTGCTACGCACGGCTGTCCCTGGCCACCACGCTGTATCTCCAGGGTGACGTAACCGCGAGCGAAGAAGCCTGGAATCGTGGAGTGCACGCGTGTGGGTCGCAATCTCTCGACATCAGAGCCGTATTGCGCGAAGAACTCAGTCGGGTCGCTGACGAGAGAGATGAACTCGCGGTGAAAGCGAATAAGTACCGCGAGCGCCTCGCCGCAAAGGGTGTGCTGCGCAAAAACCCGCATAACCACTGAAATGACGCATCATCGCCATCATGTTGACGAAGTTACGCGGCATCAGCCCATCGATACTCATGATGCAGACCACCGAGTATCGATTTCGCGAGTATCCGTCTTCCCTTGGATATGGTTTCCATCTCGCCGTTTGTCGGCGATTTCTGCTCCACTTGATCGGGAATACCTGGTCCTAAGGATTGATGAGGGCGGCCGGTATTGTAATGGATCACCCATTCTCGAAGCGTGCGCTTCAGATGAGATTCACTCAGCGGTATCACATAATCCAAACACTCTCGACGGATGCTTCCGATTAGTCGTTCGCAAAAAGCATTTGCCGTGGGCGCATGTGGGGGTGATTTCAAGACTTCGATACCCCAGCGCGCAACTTCCTCGTCCAAACCAAGAGAGAAGGTCTTGTGGCGATCGTGGAGCAGAAACTTGTATTCTCGATCTCCGGGCAGGGCTTCCCGTAGCTGCTGTAGAGTCCACTCCGCCGTCGGATGTTCGGTGGCATTGAAATGAATCAGCCGTCGCGAACCGATCTCCAGTGCCACAAACACATAAATCACCCGAAAACAAGCCGTCACAACGGTGAAGAAATCGCAAGCTACGATTGCATTTGCGTGATTCTTTAGGAA
>JBJMGK010000155.1:0-32066 GCA_045807925.1 Bryobacteraceae bacterium
AGCCGCCTCACCGCCGATTTTGAAATGACTGCTGAGAAGGTGTTGCATGCCGGTCTCATTCATGACCAGCATGATGACGTCCGTCTCCTTGCCACCGATCAGAAATCCGAACTTACCTCCCGAAATTCTTAGCGCTCCCGGCGCGCTCCAACCGACACCACTGGCTTTCCGACACGTGAAGAAGCCCTTGCCGTATTGTCCGCCAACAATGAAGCCACCCGCCTTCTGATTCGGAACTACCACAACGCATGAGGCCCTTGAAATCAGGTCTTGTGGTATTCCTTTGTCCGACGCGTTCATCATCTCGTTTAAGGCTTCGGTTGCGGCCTTCAGACGCGCCTCGGCGTCCTTCTGAGCGAGCAGCGGCAGTGCCAGCACGGTTGATAAAAACGCTATCGCAAGAGTCTTCATGTGTAATCTCCTACTCTGAGAAATCAGCATTCTACAGTTCACATGTAAGACGTTATCTTGAGCAAAGAGTAAACAGCTTTAATAGTGATAATTACTTAACATTTTCGTCTTTAGTTATCTGTTTTGCAATAGTCTGAGCTCGTTCGATGCAGTCGGGAATACCGACACCCGTCAAGTAATTAGATGAAAGGTACAGACCGGGATGGCCGGCGGCAAGACCGCCTATGTTTAGAATTCGTTCGTGGTGGCCGACAACGTACTGAGGCATTGAATGCGGCCAGGACGTTACGGATGAGTAAATAGGGCTTTGCCTGACGCCCATAAGCTTCTCTAAATCGCGAAGACATTTCGCAACCAGTTCTCCCGGCGGAGTGTCGTGTTCTCTCGTCGCCTCCGGATCGACGACGAACGCCCGTATGCCGACCAGATCGGGAGCGATTCTCGAAGGGAATTTAGTATTTATCCAGGTTGTTGCCGCTATTGTCTTCCGCTCGCGTCGAGGAACCAGAAATCCGAATCCGTTTAGCGGGTGTGCGAATGTGCTGCGATCGAAGAGGAGGGTCACGAGCGCAGCCGAGGAATACGGAATAGCTGCTAATTGACTGCTCAGCGGACGATCGCACGAAGCAAGAAGCCGAGCGCTCACGTGCGCGGGGCAAGCTAGTACAACAGCCTGGCCTTCAGTGTTCCCAGTCGTCGTTCTGACCAACCACTTTCCCTTGTGCGGGGCTATTTCCGTTGCCTCAGCCGAGACGATTCGAACCCAACTGCCGATCTCACGCGAAAGGGCGTCCACGAGGGTTCGCATTCCTCCCCGAAAGGAGAGGAACAGGCTTTTAGCCGGCTCGTTCCGCGGCTTCCTTTCGCTGCGAATGCCTCGGATCAAGCTGCCGAACTGACGCTCATAACCTAGAAATTTCGGAAGAACGCTTCTGGCGCTGAGAACGGCTGGGTCACCGCCATACACACCGGACAGCAGCGGCTCCGTAACGTAGGTGAGCATGCCTTGGCCGAAGTGATCGCGGACGAAGTCTCGGACGGAGACGTCTCGTTCCCGCTCGCGGGGTCTGAGAAATACCTCCGCGAGCAGGTGCCGCTTGGTACTCAGGCCGAACAGGGGTGATGAAAGGGCAGCCTGCAGGTTTCCAGGTACCATCATCACCATACCTTTCGGAATCGGGACGAGACGTCCTCGTTTGGCAATATACGTCCGTCTATATCTATCGTTGGTTCCGATGATCTCGTCGGAGATGCCGAGTTCGGCTGCCAGGTGTGACGCGGCCGTTTTGCTGGCAAGAAAACTATCGGGGCCCGCCTCCAGCTCGCAGCCTTCCACCATGTCGGTTCGGATCAGTCCCCCAAGGCGCTCCGACTTTTCAATCAGTATCGATCCGACCCCAAGTTGTTTTAGGTAGTAGGCAGTCGCGAGACCAGAAATACCCGCGCCAACGATGATGACGTCCCTGTCCACAGAAGACGTCTAGCGGTGAAATTCGCGGACGATTTCAACCACAGCTTTTACGTTCTCGACGGGCGTTTCGGGAAGGATTCCGTGGCCCAGGTTGACGATGTGCCCGGGGCGCGTGCCCGTGCGCTTCAAGAGGTCGACAACCTTTGTCCGGAGTTCAGGAAGAGGTGCAAACAGAGCAACAGGATCCAGGTTGCCCTGAATGGCCGACCGGTAGCCGATGTCCATCCAGGCCTGATCGATGTTCATCCGCCAGTCAACACCAATGACGTCGCCGCCTGCCGCGTGCAGTTCCCGAATAAACCCACTCGCGCCCGTGCCGAAATGGATTACAGGAACGCTGTAGCCGCGAATTCGCTCAATGAGTGCCCTTGAATAGGGTTGAACGAACCTCACGTAGTCTTCGGGCATCAGGGCTCCCACCCAACTATCGAAGACTTGAATGGCTCGTGCTCCGGCTGCCACCTGAAGGCTTGCAAAGTCGCCGAGAACATCCACGATTTTTCCCATCAGCCGACGCCACATCACCTCGTCTCCAAACATCAGCTTCTTGGTCTTGACGAAGGTTTTGGAGGCTCCGCCTTCTATCATGTAGCTCGCGAGTGTAAAGGGTGCGCCGACGAAGCCAACCACCGGAACTCTGCCGTTCAGGGCTCGGACAACGGTTTTAATGGCGTCGCCAACATATCCCAGTTCGTCGGTCCGCTCAGTCGAAAGCTCGTCAATGTCGCCGGGTTCGGTGATCGCATTCTCGATCGAAGGCCCTTCGCCGCTGATGTACTCCAATTTCAACCCCATAGGCTCCACGGGAAGGAGTAAGTCGGCGAAAATGATGGCCGCGTCCACGTCGAGCAAGTCGATGGGCTGAAGGGTTACGGTGGCTGCTAGTTCCGGGTTTTTGCAAATTTCGAGAATAGTGTGTTTCCCGCGAACATCCCGATACTGCTTCAGGTAGCGCCCCGCCTGCCGCATGAACCAAACCGGCCGAACGTCTGTGCTGCGACGTCGGCAAGCATCAAGAAATCTGCCGTTTACTGAAGCCATATGCGGTCTGCTCCAGGACGGCTTGCGCGATTCAGGTTGTCAAGTCCACAATATAGGGCCGTCAGCATGGATGGTGAAAGTTGTCCCATTGTATCGATTGACCTAAATTCTAAGGCTGCGCGAAACGCAGCTGGCTCGGCCATTCAGATTGGGCGGGTGGATCACTGGAGACGGCAAAAAGGCAATGAGGTTTTCAGAAGAAAAACTAGGATTGGATATCGCGTGGACGTCCGCGCCGGATGCGTTTCAGAAGTTGATCCATACGCCCCGAGACGGCCGGTTCGACATCCGCTTCGAAGTGGAGCTCGGGAATCCGGAATAGCGTCAGACGCTCTCGAAGCTTGTTTCGAAGGTAATGCTTAGCGCCGTTTAAAGCGGCGATCGTCTCCTCTTGCGAGACCTCCGGATCTGGGAAATGCAGCCGTACCTGGGCGTGCTTCATTCCGGGAGTGACCAGCACTTCCGTAACAACTGCTTCACTGACCCGCGGATCTGAAAGCTCGTACGCGATAATCTCGCCGAGTTCTTCCCGTAGCGCTTCTGATACTCGCTCTGTTCGATGGGGGTCCATGTCGCTCTCCCCTTAAGTTTAGGACGCCATGCGCCAGGAACTTGCCGGCCCTAAAGCCACTCCATCCCGCTCCCACGAAGGGTGCCACCAAGGAGGCTTGCAGCATGGCCTTCGGCTGACTGGAGCACTTGTTCGGCGTAGGTTCTGTCGTTAGAGACCGTAACAACAGCGATCACTGAGTTCTGCCAGGAATCGAGCCCCTCGATTTCCGCTACGGATACATTGAACTTCTCGCGAAGCCTGTCTTTGAGGCTGCGAACTACCTGACGCTTGTCCTTTAGCGAATGAGAGGACTCAACCCATAGTTCAAGAGTCAAGACGCCTATGACAGGCATGTAAGAAGTTTGACGTTCAAAAAAGCGAATTGCCTGGGGATTATTGGGCCCCAGGCAATTGCGGTGCGATTCGCTCAGTCATGAATGCCTCGATGACATCGCCCGCTTCGATGTTGTTGAAGTTGGTGAGCGATATACCGCATTCGAGACCGTTCTTGACCTCGGCGGCATCGTTCTTGAAGCGTTTGAGCGCCTCAACGCGGCCGGTGTAAACGGTGTCGCCGTTCCGAAGAAGGCGAACCTGGCTGTCGCGGCGAATGACGCCGTCGCTTACGAAGCAACCCGCCACAGTGCCGACTTTGCTGATCCGGAACGTCTCGCGCACTTCCGCATGGCCCAGTGTGGTTTCCTTGTAAACCGGTTCGAGAAGACCGGTCATCGCCAGTTTGATCTCGTCGATCAATTCGTAGATGATGCTGTGCTGACGAATATCGACCTTCTGCTGCTCGGCCGTTGCCTGCGCATTGCGCTCGGGCCTGACATTAAAGCCAATGATCAGAGCCTCCGAAGCAGACGCGAGGAGAACATCCGACTCCGTGATGGCGCCGACTCCGGCGTGAAGGACACGCACCCTGACCTTCTCGTTCGACAGTTGCTGGAGATTGTCAGAAAGCACCTCCGCCGTACCGCCGACGTCGGCCTTGATGATGATATTGAGGTCTTTGAGTTCGCCCTCTTTGAACTGCTGGTGGAGCGAGTCAAGAGTGGCAACGCGTGCGCCCTTCGCCATAGCGGCGTCACGGGCCTTCGCCTCGCGGTAAATAACGATTTGCTTGGCCTTCGAGGTATCCGAGACCACCTGGAACGTATCGCCCACTTCGGGAAGACTCTCAAGTCCGGTGACTTCGACCGGCATAGAAGGTTCGGCTTCTTTCACCTGATTGCCACGATCGTCGAACATGGCACGAACTTTATTGAAGAGCGCCCCACAGATGAAGAAATCACCCGTGCGGAGCGTTCCATTGCGAACCAGCATGGTGGCCACCGGTCCACGGCCTTTGTCGAGCTTGGCCTCGAGCACCGTACCAACAGCCGGACGCGCCGCATTCGCCTTCAGATCTTGTATGTCGGCAACCAGCAGAATCATTTCGAGAAGCAGATCGAGATTCTGCCCCTTCTTGGCGGAAACCGGCACCATGACCACGTCTCCACCCCAGTCTTCTGCCAGAAGCCCGCGATCCGCGAGCTGCTGTTTGACGCGCTCGGGCTGCGCATCCGGTTTGTCGATCTTGTTGATTGCGACGATGATAGGAACTTTCGCCGCTTTTGCGTGATCGATGGCTTCCAACGTTTGCGGCATGACGCCGTCGTCGGCCGAAACAACCAGCACGACGATGTCCGTCACCTTGGCGCCTCGAGCCCGCATCCGCGTGAACGCCTGGTGGCCCGGAGTATCGATGAAAACGATCTTTCGATTGTTCCTCTCGATGTAATAAGCACCGATGTGTTGCGTGATACCGCCAGCTTCGCGGCCGGCAACATTCGTTTCGCGGATGGCGTCGAGCAGCGATGTCTTACCGTGATCGACGTGTCCCATGATCGTGACCACGGGAGCACGGCGGACCATATCGGTGGTTTCTTCCGCTTGCTCGATATCCTGAGTCGATTCTTCTTCGTAGCTGACCTGATTGGTCGAAGCCCCGAAGTCGCGCGCCAGTTGCTCGGCCAGCTTCACATCAAGCGTCTGGTTGATGGTTGCGAAGATTTTCTTCTCAACCAGCTTCTTGATGACGAGATTGGCCTTCACGCCCAGCTTTTCCGAGAGTTCGATAACCGTAATGCCCTCCGCGACCGTGATTTCTCGATCGATCGGCGGCGGCTCGGCGATACTCGGCCGCTTGGAGACGCGCTCGCGAAGATTTCCCTCTTCGATGTCGCGCTTCCGCGCACCCTGCCTGCCAACGGGCTTCGCCTGATGGCGACGCTGCTCGGTAGGAACCGGAGTCGCCGATTCCGGACGTAAGGACGTCGGATGCATCGGGCGCATGCCCGGACGACGTTGTTGTCCTGGAAATGACGGCTGACCCGGGCCGCCGGGGCCTCTCATCAATGGCTGACCGGGACGAATCGGACCGCGATACAGCGGCTGCCCGGGAGCGGGTGCACGCGGCGGGGGAGCGCCCGGTCGCGGCGCAGCTGGAGCTGCAGGCGATGGCCGGGGCGGAGTCTGCTGCTGTCGTAAACGTTGAACGAGATCCGGACGGGGCGGAACGGTCGGCCGGGCAATCGGCTGACCGGCTAGCGGCGGCCGAGCGCTCGAAGGCCTCGGAGCAATGGGAGCTCCCGGCGTCAAAGTCGGACGGGGCGGCATTGGCCGCGAGGGAATCGGAGAGCCTGGTGCAGCACTGGCCTGGGTAGCGCCACCGGGAGCAACCAGATGGGTTGGTACCTGCGGCGGACGCGGTGAAGCTGGAGGTTGTGGCGCTCCTGGTGCAGCGCCAGCTGCCCGAGGTGCAGGGGGCGGCGGAGTTCCTGGCGACGGCGCAGCGGAGGGCTGAGCTGGTCGCGCGATGACCGCAGCCGGGGGCTGCGGCAGGCGAGGCGCTGGATCTCTTGGAAGCGGTTGCCTGGGGCCCGGAGCATTGGATAACAGAGGTGGAGCCGGGCGCGACGCGGGCGTCGAGGGTAACGGTCTCGCCGGAATACCCATGGAGCGCGAAGGCTGGCCGGGTCCTGGAGCGGGTGAAGAAGGTGCGCTTGGAGACGCAGAACTGGGTGCCGCAGCTGGTGAGGCGGGCTGAGAAGGAACCGGCGCGCCGGGCGAAGGAGCAGCCGGAGCAGAATGACTCACCGTCGCGCCGAGAGGCGGTCGCAAGGGTTGAAACCGCGGCAACGGACGCTCAGGCTGTTCAGGCGGGGCGGGCGATACAGCCGCTGGTGCGCTTTCGGCCGGTGCTTGCGTTGCTGCCGAAGCACTGGCAGGTGCAGGCGGAATGGCGATCCCTCTTGGCGCTGGCTCGGCGTGCGCCTGTGGCTCTCGAACCGGGACGCGGAGCGGAAATCTTTGTGAAACGGGGGACGGCGCGGATGTAGAAGCTACAGGCGGTCTGACGGGCTCCGGAGTCGAAACCGGGGCCGCAGCGGGTGTATCGCCGGACGCCGGTTCAGACGAGGATGACTCAGTCGACGATTCAGCTTCATCGCCGTCATGATGTCCGTTCGCACGATTCGGAAAGGAACCCAGGAAGCCAGATTCCGCCAAGCGCTCCCGGAGGGCGATCGCCGTATCTTCTTCGATCGAGCTGGAATGGGTCTTTTTCTCCTGCACACCCAATTCAGGTAAGAGATCGAGAATGATGCCTGGCTTGACCTCTAATTCCCGTGCCAACTCGTTGATTCTAATTTTCTTCATAGAAGAAGACTGCTAACGGTAACTCCTTAATAAGCCGTGACTTGGGCAGATCTGCTCGATTATCCAATCGTATCAGACTCTTCGGCCTCCAGCTCGGTATCCGGGGAGACGTCTCCTCGAAGGGTAGACGGCGCGCCGGACAAACCTTCCACTCTGCCGAGGTCAAGTACATCGCCCTGCTCCGTGTGGTCAACTTCGACCGTCTCATGGCGGGCAATGTCGTGCTCAAGAACGCCCGTTTCGAGTGTTTCGACCGCGTTCTCGCTATCCTCCGGCACACCCGATTCTAATTCATTTCCGGATGTTGCGTCGATCAAGTTCTCTCCTCCCTCTGCTTCAGGCGAGGCTTCTTCTCCTGCCTCGTCGTACTGACCGTAGTAAGAAACAACCGCGGACTGGATCTGCTCTACGATGCTCTCATCGATGTCCGGTATGGATTCGAGTTGCTCGGGCGTCATGGACCCCAGCCGTTCCACTGTGCCGATATCAGCGCCGATCAGTTTCTCGACGATCGCTTCTTCGAGTCCATGGTCGAGGAGAACTGATACAGGAGCGCCCGAAATCACCATGTCCGCTCTGCGGACTTCAAGCTCTCTGCGCTTTTCCTCTTCGCTCTTGATGTCGATCTTCCAGCCGATCAGCTTCGCTGCCAACCTGACGTTCTGGCCCCGTTTGCCGATGGCAAGAGAGAGCTGCAAATCGTCAACAACGACTTCGACGTGCTTTTCAGCCGAGTCGAGAATCGTCACCCGGGAGATCTTTGCCGGACTCAACGCCTTGGTGACATACTGCACCGGATCGTCCGAGTATTCGATGATGTCGATCTTCTCGCCGCGCAACTCGCGAATAATTGATTGCACGCGCATTCCCTTCATGCCTACGCACGCACCCACGCTATCCACATCGCGGTCACGGCTGAACACAGCGATTTTGGTGCGCTCACCAGCCTCGCGTGCGCAAGCTTTGATGGAAACCGTGTTGTCGTAGATCTCCGGCACTTCCTGTTCGAAGAGGCGCATCACCAACTCCGGTGCGGCTCGGGAAACGAGGACGCCGGAGTACTTGCCGCCGCGCTCTACGCCCTTAATGACGCAACGCACGCGATCGCCGATGCTGAAACTCTCGACCCGTGATTGCTCTTTCTTTGGAAGGCGCGCTTCGGTCTTGCCCATATCGACGATGTAGTCCTGACCTTCCAGCCGTTTCACGACACAGTTCACCAGTTCGCCATGCCGGCCCTGAAACTCGGAAAATACGCTGTCGCGCTCTGCTTCCCGTACTTTCTGCAGGATCACCTGTTTCGCCGTTTGCGCTGATATGCGGCCGAGAGACTCGGTCGGCTTCGGTTCCCGTACTTCCGTACCAACCTGGGCCCCCTGGTGAATGCGCTTGGCGGCAGTAACGCTGATTTGCTTGTAGGGATCTTCTACCGTTTCTACAACCTGCTTGATGCTGTAGATGTTGATGTTTCCGGTGCTTTCATCCAGATCCGCAATGAGGTCCTCCTGGGAGCGGAAATGCTTGCGGGCAGCCGCCAGCATGGCGTCTTTCACCGCATCCAGAACGATCTGAGGATCGATCCCCTTCTCTTTACTTAACAACTCAATGGACTGATAGATGGAAGCCACGTAAAACCTCTTACAAACCTAAAACAAGATGATTCAAGATAATTGCGCGTGAAGAATGTCTACCAACTGAACTTCAACTTCGCTCGGAGCACTTGCTCCATGGGGATCTGGACAACCTCCCCTTCGCGAATCTCAATTCCAAGCTGGCCAGCACTGACTGAAACGAGCTTCCCTTCGAGGTGCTCGCTCTTATCCGGCGAGGAGCGAACGGTGAGAGATACCGTTTTCCCGATAACTCTGGAGAAATCGCGTTCCGTGGACAGTTTCCGCTCGACTCCCAGGGAACTTACTTCGAGTGTGTAACTCTCCTCCGGCATGACCTCCTGCTCGTCGAGCAGTTGGCTAAGTCTTTGGGAAACCATCTCGCAATCTGCGTGGGTAACGCCTTCAGCTTTGTCGATGAAAACGCGCAAGAGCCGCGTCCTTCCAGCGCCACGGAGCTGAACTTCGGCGACCTCGATACCGGTGGACTGAGTCACACTACCGCACAACTCGGAAATCCGGTCGATTAGCTCCTGGTTCTGTACTGCCATGATTACTCGCAATAAAAAAGTGGGCTATTCGCCCACTTTTGCCTTCGTCCTCTTTCTATTAGACCACCGGTTTCACTTGAGCGCAAACGGCGCAGGATAATCCAGCGTACATTCAGGGACGTACCGGACGTCCGAAAGCGACGGATTACTAGATTGTTGCCGTTTTGAAGGCTTGGCTGACGTGTAATACTGCCGAAAGCGCACGGTTATAGTTCATACGCATAGGCCCCAGTACGGCAACATGAGCCATCAGACCATCGGGCAAATCGAGCCGGACACCGATGAGAGACAGCTCGCCCATGCTGGGATGGATATCTGAGAGCCCGACCTGGACCGAAAATTCGCCGTCCCGGCCATCAAAGAACCGTTCCAGTAATTGCAGGATCCGCTTTTTCTCTTCGAGCGCCCGGAACAGTTCACGCATCCGTTCACGAGTCAAATGGAGATCGAGGCCAATCAGATTAGCGGCGCCGTCGAAGTGGATTTCCGGCACCAGACCGAGATCCAGCAGGCCCTTGGAATGAAAAAAGCTGACTTTCTGGAGGATGGCGTCGTAGGCGGCGCTCTCGCGCTCCAGTCTCACCCGCAGCTCCCGGTGAATGTTCTGAAGCACCCACCCGCTGAAGTTGCGGTTGATGTAATTCCGAATGGAGGCAAGCTCGTCCTGCGGTATGTCGTCATCGATGGTGATGACCTTATTTCTCACCATCCCATCCTTCGTTACTACCACCATCAGAACGCGCCGGTCGGGAAGGGAAAGCAATTCAACACTGTCAAGAATGCGATTTTCCGTGGGGATTGCCGCGGCAATCCCGAAGTTTCGGGTGATCTCCGTCAGGAGTTGCGAAGACCTCTCGATTCGACCCTCAACCGTGCCTTCCCGCAGGATTTCTCCTTTTAGCCGCTCGAGCTCAACCTGGACAATGCGGCTCCCCACCAGCGTCTTTGCATAGCTGCGGTAGGCGGCGCTGGTCGGCACCCGGCCCGCAGACGTATGTGGCTGAGTCAGGTACCCCTGCTCAAGGAGATCCGCCATCATGTTCCTGATCGATGCCGGGCTCATCGGGTACCGACGAGCAATTGTCCGTGATGCCACGGGTTCGCCCGTTTCGATGTAGTTGTGTACGATCGCGTGAAGAACGTCGTAGTGACGCGGCGTTAACATTCAGATGTTCCTGTCCAGAACGAAGAAAATTCATCAACCGCTGTTCTGATCGTTTGCAACGGGTCTGCGCTGACCCCCTGATCAGGACTAAGTTAATTCAATTTACCAGGGGCGTTAGGCGGCCGAGGGTTCGAGGGCTCAGCGTTAGTACCAGCGGACAAATCGACTGACTCAGCACCCCTCCAGAGGCGCTCCAGGTCGTAGTAAGACCTGGCTGTTTCAGAGAAGATGTGGACCAGGAAATCCCCGTAATCCATCAGAATCCACTCTCCGGTGTCATAGCCCTCAACGCTAGTGGCTCGTTCTCCCCGGTTCTTCAGGTTCAACCCGATCTCATCGCAAACCGCCTGACCTTGGCGAATATTCGCAACCGAACAGATTACAAAGTAATCAGTAAAAGAGGTCACGCCCTGTAAGTTCAGCACACGAATGTCGAATGCTTTTTTATCCTCAGCAGCCGCAACTGCGACGCGCCAGCCCGGAACTACTTCTCGCGGCTCGGAATCGAATTTGAGGGAACTGTGTCGCAGGGTCGTCTACGCGGTCTCCACGGTTCTAGGTTACTACAGATTTAGGCGCATGAGTAGGCTTCCGCACAGCCAGATCTCCGTCGTCCTGGGGCTATTCCTCGCGGGGGCCGTTGGAGTTGTGTGCCCTCCTGTTCTGGTCGGGCAGACCACCTCTCCGCCGGCCAGTTCGTCAACCTTCGGAACCCTGGTCAATTCCCAGCTGGAGCGAGCAAAAGAGGACGTCGAACGCACCGAGCGTCTGGTGACAGACGGTACTTTGCCCCGAGTCAAACTCGAAGAGGCTCGGTCCCACCTTGCCGATCTCGAGGACGAGGCTGTACTGACGCGGACCCTGTACGGGCTCCGAATGGCTGAAAGCATGGCGGAGCAGGAGGGGAACGAGATGCTCGCGGCGGCTCAGCGCCGCGTCGAACGCTCACGGTTAGTGTTCGAGGACCGGCAGCGTTTGCTTGCGTCCGGAGCCATCGCGAAGCTAGACCTCGAGGGTGCATCTCGTGAACTGGAAGATCGGAAGAGAGTCTTAGGTTTCGCCGAAGACCGCCTTCGGCTGCTTAAAGAACTCACGGCAATGGCGGAGAGCGAACGCCAGCTCGCGAAATCCGCGGAAGCAAATAGCCTGAAGAACTCGATGATTCGTTCCGAGGGGAACGGGGCATTCTCGCTCGGCGACCTGACACCGATTGCGGCTCAGTTCGAGAAGAAGTTTCATCGTACGCTGCCGATCAGCGCCTTGGGACAGACTCTCACTCATCAGTCTTTAGGCCTGGATCACAAGAACCGGGTCGATGTGGCGCTCAGTCCCACTCAGCCGGAGGGCGTTTGGCTCCTGGCTCTGCTCGGCAGATTGCATGTGCCTTATCTCGCGTTTCGCAGTGCAGTCGCAGGTGCAGCGACTGCTCCTCACATTCACATCGGTCCCGAGAGTACGCGATTGCATATGGGGTTCAGCGCAATGCGCAGTGAGTCTGCGTATTCCTCGAGGGTCCGCTAAGATCGCATTGATGCATTCTCCCGTAGAGCAGCGAGTGCTGATCTCCGCAGACCAGATTCAGAAGCGTATCGGAGAGATGGCCGCGCAGATTGATGCTGATTATCCCGATGAACCTATCTACCTTATCTCTATTCTGAAAGGCTCGTTTATCTTTCTTGCCGATCTGGCGCGGGCGTTGAAACGGACTTCCATCCGCATCGAGTTCATGGGCATTTCAAGCTACGGCACTCAGAAAAGCAGTTCCGGGCAGGTGAAGGTGACACGAGACCTCGATGTCAATATTGAGGGTCACCACGTTCTCATCGTCGAAGACATCATTGACAGCGGAGTCACGCTGACTTACCTGACGCGACTTCTTCACCAGAGAAAGCCGCGATCACTCGAAATTGCTACCCTTCTCGACAAGCCCGACCGTAGGATTCAACCCGTGGGTGTGAAGTACGTCGGTTTTCAGATACCTGATGAATTCGTTGTCGGCTACGGTCTGGATTACGCGGAAGATTACCGCAACCTGCCCGACATTCGTGTTCTTTCGGGAGAGTGACTTCTCACGCGTGTTGAACGACCAGGCGAGGCCGCCTGCTTTGCTTCCATAACCTACTTGCATGGGCAGTAAGGAACAGCGCAGCCAACGTAACAATCAACAGGGCCGCCTGCACGGGCCAGGAGAGGTCTGGATCCGGCGTAAAGCTTAGTAAGTCACCTGCGAGACAACACAGCACGTGCACGCAGAAGACCTCAAGCGAGGCTTGTCCCAAGGACGCGAGAGGCGTGAAGATTCTAAATTTGGTGATACGGTTTCCGTATTGCACAAGAAGAATTGCGATAGCGGAGAAGTTGATTACGCGCGCGGGCCCCAGATGCCACTTGTCAATGAGCCAGCCGAGCAGGTTCGGATCGATCCAGCGATCGACCGGGCTATACCGAAGTACCAGGAAGGTCCCCGCAACCGCGAAGCTGAGGCGGATTAGCCAGCGCGGAATCCCTTCGGTCGATTTCGTTTGCCCTTGTACCGAGAGGCCTGCGAGCTGATCGGCGTTCAAACTCCCCAGCGCTAGGCCGACAATCCAAAGCAACTGCCAGGCGTATATATCGAAAGCACCGGTCGAGTCAGATGGAACGGCAATACCAAATGGCGTGAAGCTGTGGAAGATGAAATTGCGCAAGCCGAATTGCGCCGCTACCCAGATACTGAATCCCGCATAGATGACGGGCTCCCATCCCCATTGGCGCGCAACCCTGCGTGCGAGAGGAGTGAACGCCATGAAGATGACGTAAAGCGGAAGGATGTCGAGGAGCGACGGGCGGTATTGCAGGAGTGCCGCTGCGATCGCGGCAGCCTTCGGATGTTTCAAATAAAACGACAGCAGATTCTGAACAGCCGGGCGGTGAAGCTTTACGGCAATGGGCGCAAACACCGTAAACGCAATCAGAAGCAAGCCGCAGTGGTACGCATAAACTCGCGCTGTTCGCTTCGCAAGATCCCGCACGGTCGCAACTTCGCCTCTGGTCAGCTCGCGGCGGAACTCGAGCTGACCAACCATAAACGCCGCGAGGAAAATAAAACCCTCAGCTCCGGAGACGAATCCGAAAGTCTGATTCGAGATGACGCTGGCCTTTGTTGGAAGGTGAGTGAGTGTCATCCAGAGAAGAAGAAATCCTCTGAGGATGTCCAACTCGATTAAACGGGGTGACTTCTTCGGCGGCGCGACGTTTAGAGCTTCGGCTTCGGAGGAGGGAGGTCTCGGGCTTTGCACTGTGAATTAAACCCATTTCGTCCGTGCGAACCATCACAAAACGGTTTATTCTCCGCGAGCCCGCATCGGCAAAGAGAGATGACGGAGCGTCCGCCTAAACCGTAGGAATTGCCTTCCGAATCCTGGATCGAGAACTCTCCTTCGATGCGGATGGGGCCATTATTCACAATTGTGACTTTAGTCGCCATGCAACCCGATGGTAGCAGAGCATCCGCGTCCTCTACTTATAATGTGATCGCGGTCTTCCCATGATCCAATTCATTTACGATTCGGATAAACAACTGTTCCAAAATGCGATGACATTCGCCCAGAAGCAAGTGAGGCGGCTCATCGAAAACGATCCGGATTTCTACCCGATGTATACCGTCGCCGGTAAATGGAAACACGAAGGGCCGGCTTGGACGCACTGGTGCGACGGGTTCTTGCCGGGCATGATGTGGACGTTTGCCAAATACCTTGGGACGCAGCCCGAATACAAGTTCTGGTTCGAACGAGCGATTCACTACAGCAAGCCCCTGGAGCATCGGAAGAGCGACAACGACGTCCACGATCTCGGCTTTATCTTTCTTTCTACTTACCATCCCTGGTTCAAGCTGACCCGCGACAACGCTGTCCGCGACGTCATGCTGCAGGCTGGAAAAACGCTCGCTCAACGATTCAACGAGGACGGCCAATACCTGAGTTCGTTTGTTGCCCGAGACTCTCTGTTCGTCGACATCATGATGAATGTCGGGATCATTTTCTATGCAGCCCGCGAAACGAATGACAAGAGGTTGCGCGACATCGCCGTTCGGCACTGCATCACAACGCGCCGCTATCTTGTACGGGCGGATGGCTCAGTAGCGCAGGAAGGCATTTTCGATCTCGAGACAGGAGAGTTCCTGCGGCAGACGACGCACCAGGGATTCCGGGGCGATTCCTGCTGGTCGAGAGGATTGACGTGGGCTCTCTATGGATTCTCGAGCGCTTACGAGTACAGCCGCGACCCGCGATTTTTACAAACTGCCGAATCCTGCGCCGACTACTACATCACGCATACTCCGGCCAATGGCGTTCCTCCGTGGGACTACAACGCACCGGTCGAGAATCGCTCGCTGCTCGATTCGTCCGCCGGCGCGATTGCGGCAGCGGGCCTGTTTAAGCTCTGCCGTCAGATTTCCGATCCGATGAAGGGGCACTTCTATTGGTCCACCGCGGTCCACATTCTGCGGAGTCTCTGTAACGAGTTCTTAGCTTTCAATGATCCGGATTGGGAAGGAATCTTGAAGGGCGGCGTTTACCACATCCACAAAGGGTTAGGTATCGACGAGTCAGTGATGTGGGGCGAGTACTTTTTTGTTGAAGCACTTGAGGCGGCACTGAAAGTGATCGCGCCTAATAAGTAAGCCATCAGGCGACGCGCTCGCGTCTGCCCTCGGGCCAAGCCTCATTTGCCACGGGATCCTTTCCGCCCATGGGTGAAAGTAGCAGCGATATCAGCGCGCCAAGGTAACACAATCCGCCGAGGCGCAACGTGATGCTAAGCCCGAGGTAGATTGCGAGGAACATAGCCGCCGCGGACCCGAGTACGCTCGCTGCCGCATTTACCGCCCAAGCCCACCGAACAACCGAGGGCATGACCTTCTTGAGTAAACTGAGCCCGGTGGGGAATGGCATCCCCATGATGAACCCGGCGGGAGCGATCAGCAGAACTGTAATCAGTACTTTCGATGCGAACGGGAGAGTCACTCCGTTATCGGCTATTGGCGTCACAACAAGAGACAACGCAGAAATACCCGCGGCGATCAGCAGAAGCACCAGAGTCAACCGCGAAACCTGGAGCTGAACCAGGCGCCTACTGAAAAAACTTCCCAAGCCGCTCGACAGCAACATGGAGAAGATCACCACGGTCAGCGCGTAGGTCGGATGTCCAAGAAACAATACAAACTTCTGGATAAGCGAGACCTGAACGAGGATGTAACCAGCGCCAATGAATAGGAAGAACATCAGTGTGATGAGGCTTTCCCGACTTCTCGGAAGTTGCTGTTTGAGGAAGAGAGGCGGCAGGCATACGATGATCGCCGTGGCCAAAAGACTGATGCCAACGAGGGCGAACAGCACGGGCAGAGCCGAGTTTACTTTGTAATCTGCCGTTGCACGCGATGCGCTGATGATGAACTTCCAGAGATCGCGAGCCTGTACGGTGTAAAAGAAGAACGGGCGGTCGTCCGAAACGGGGCGGACGTCGAATGGATAGTTCTGGTAGAAGCGATTGAGATCCTTAGCCAACAGAAGCTGCCCGAATGGGCTCGTATTGGTCGCTCCCGGCCGATAGATGAGTTGCATGTGACTGCGAGCGGGCAGAGTCTCGAACAGCGCAATATCGGAAGCCTTGAACGGGCCGCGCGAGACGAGTATGGTGTCTTGTGCACCCCACCCGGTTAGCTTCTGGGCATCTTCTCGCAGCACGGCCACGTTATTTGCCGGTGTGCGCTCCCCAATCTGCTCGAGAGCGGCGCGAGCGAGCGC
Organism: Bryobacteraceae bacterium; assembly: GCA_045807925.1. Lineage (GTDB taxonomy): Bacteria > Acidobacteriota > Terriglobia > Bryobacterales > Bryobacteraceae > Bog-105. Next base: position 16,294 of record JBJMGK010000155.1, read on the forward strand.
AACAACTCGTAACGATTCGCGAGGAGGATCGAACCCCCATCGAGTGAAGGCAAGAACTCCATCGGGCGTGAGATGTGACAGGTAATCGAAGAAGGCGTTTGTGGTGTAGAGATTATTCTCGGAAAGCGCGAACGCTCCCGCGGCTGTCGAGGCCCATGTGTCCACGAGGGTTGCTTGAATGACCTGAAAATGCGCGCTGGACCGGCGTACGAAAGCCCGCCCGTCTTCAACCACGATGTTGACTTCCGGCCGGGAGTATAGGTGGTTGCTGTATTGCGGAAACTTCTCCCGCATGATGGTATTGGCGATGATCGGATTGATCTCGACCCCGGTGATCTGTTTGCTGCCGGAGGCGAGAGCCCGAGATACGTCCCAGCCGCCGCCGGGGCCGACAACCAGTGTTTCCGCTGCGGGCCGGAGCAGGTAGGGAACGCCGGGGCCGTGATACGCGAGATCGTTTCGGTCCTTTGCCGAAAGGTGTTCAAAGTCGAACCGCGCCACGCCCGTTGCCGCATCCGCATCGATCACGATGCTTTTCATCTGAGATCCCGGCTCAGGCTTCAGGGCGATGCGAGAGAGCGCGTTCCATTTAACGAATTCTTCGCCCGTCAGTTGCTGTCCTTTGGCGTAACGAACGTCGAGTACGGGATGCTTACCGTTGACCGCAATTAGAGCGACGAGAACAATGCCGATCATCACTGACCCCGCTCGTCCGCGGGGTGAGGCATTCAGGTGGAACCAGATGGCGGAGGACACCGCAAACAGAATTGCCGCGACCAGGACGGTGCTCGGACCCCCGATCCATTGCAGCAGCGGTACCAGGACAAGGCAGCCGGCGGCCGCACCCAAAAGATCGAAGAAGTAGGTTCTATTTACGCGCTCGAGAGTCTCGGAGATGACCAGCGACAGGATCGTCCCGGATATAAAGAAAGGTGCAGCGGAAATGAAATATGCGATGGCCAGTTGCGGTGTGTTTAGTTCGCCTGTCTGAGTGAGTAAATACCAGAGGCACAAAACACAGCCGATTGCATTGGTGGCCGCAAGAATCCCGACCTTCCGGAACATCGGACCCGGCCAGTTCGAGACTGCATACGAGAAGACACCGCCCGCGCCTAATCCGAATAGCGCGATTGAAATTGCCAGGAAGGCGAAGTGGTAGTAGTAAACCACCGAGAAGATTCGGGTCAGCGTCAATTCAAGCAATAACGTGCCCAGTGACGTTGAGAGGATCCCGAAGTAAAGTTGCGGCCACTGGCTAGACCGGGGACCGGGCGGCGCCGCACGCCGGAATGTTTGGAGTGAGGACAAACCTTAATGGTAATTCTTTGTACCCGACTAGCCCGGAACCGAACAGGCGCGGGTGGCCGCAAGATAGCGGGCTATATGCCCCGCGATACGTCTGCTCGCGTTCCCATCCCCGTATGGATTGTGGAGCCGTGACATGCGGCGGTATTCGGAGGGGTCGTCCAACAATCGAAACGCCTCGCCGATGATGGCTTCACAATTACTACCCACGAGTTTCACCGTCCCCACCTTCACCCCCTCCGGCCTTTCCGTTTTGCCGCGCAAAACGAGAACCGGTTTGCCGAGTGAAGGCGCCTCTTCCTGGACTCCTCCCGAGTCAGTCAAGAGGAAATAACACCGGCGCATCAAATCAACAAACGGCAGATAGTCCAAAGGCCCGATCAGTAGGACATTGGGCTTTTGCGCGAGGCGCTGCCCGACAACACCCTCAATTTCGGGGTTGGGGTGCACGGGCCACACAATTTGAACGTCTCCGCGGGCCGCCAGTGCTGACACGGCCTCGCAGATCTCGACGATCCCGGAGCCGAAGTTCTCGCGTCGATGCGCAGTAACGACGATAAGGCGCTTCGTTTCGTCGAACGGCAGGCACACCCCGGGCAGATCTCCACGCACGAGAGCGTCGCGGGTGGAAATCACCGCGTCAATTCCCGTGTTGCCGGTGGTCCAAACCTGTTCCGGGTTAATGCCCTCTCTCCGCAGGTTGTCGGCTGCCCACTCCGTCGCGGCGAAATAGAGTGTCGAGAGCTTATCCGTGAGTACCCGATTCATCTCTTCGGGAAACGGGGAAAGATTGTCCGAGGTGCGTAAACCGGCCTCCACGTGAGCTACAGGAACACGCGAATGGAAACTGGCGAGAGCACCACAAAGCGTGCTTGTGGTGTCCCCCTGAACCACGGCCATTGACGGTTTCACTTCTTCGAGAACGGGAGCAATCGACGCGAGAAGACGAGCGCTAAGCCCATTCAGAGTCTGTCCCGGCACCATCACGTCGAGATTGAAGTCCGGCTCGATATCGAAGGCTGTAAGGACTTGACCAAGCATTTCACGATGCTGGCCCGTCACGCAAACGATTGCATGGAGTCCTCGGTGCTCGGGTTTCCGAAATTCGGCTACGAGAGGGGCAAGCTTAATCGCTTCCGGTCTCGTTCCGAAAATGAAGAGTAAACGCTGAGGCGAATCGGAGTGAACGGTCGAAAGCTTACTTGTGCCGGTAAGTGATTCGCCCCTTGGTGAGGTCATAGGGAGACATCTCAAGGGTTACCCGGTCGCCCGCAAGAACACGGATGCGGTTACGTCTGAGTTTACCCGCCAAATGGGCGAGCACGGTTCTATCCTGATCAAGCTGTACACTAAACAAACCACTCGGAAACTTTTCGACTACCGTTCCCGTTACCTCTATACTGTCTTCCTTGCTCATCAGCCTCCAGCTAATAAGATTGTGGGTTTTGCAAACCCGTCCAAAGGGAGTATACCGCAGAAAGTGATTCTGAGAAGCACTTGACTGGCCACAACGACCGTCATATAAGAAGTGATCCCAATCGCTTCTTCCTTGTAGCTTGTTTTATTCTGGGGGCGGAGTTGCGGTGTCCAAGTAGCCGCCAAAACCCTACAAAAAGTGACAACTTCAACTAGCGAGTTTAGAGGAAAGAGCATCCTTGTAACAGGCGCTGGACGAGGACTGGGGAAACGCTTCGCACTGGCGTTTGCACGGCTCGGCTCGCGAATCGCTCTCCTCAGCCGTAGCAAAGCGGAACTCGACCTGGCCCACATCGAGATTGAGCAGGCAGGCGGCAATGCTATCCGCATTCGGGCCGACGTAACCGACCCGGAACAACTTACGCTCGCCGTTGAACGAGCACGCGTGGTTTTCGGAAAATCTATCGATATTCTGATCTGTGCGGCTGCTACACTTGGCCCCCTCGAATCATTCGTTGACGCCCCGCTGAAGGCATGGTCACAAACGATCGAGACGAACGTTATGGGCGTTGTGAATGCCTGCAAAGCTGTGTTACCGGATATGATTCAGCGGCGTTCGGGAAAGATCATCGCCCTCGCGTGCGACCTTGATTCAGTGCCGAACGCCAATTTCTCGGCGTACACGACGTCAAAAGCTGCCATCGTACGATTCGCCGAAGCTCTTGCCGCCGAGGTCATGGATCACAACGTTCAGGTGAATTGCTTCGATCCGGGCGCGGCTTACACGAGCATTACGGACGAGATCATCAGCGCCTCCGATCGGTTGCATAGCCGAGTGGTCGAAGCGGCCGAAGAGACGAGGAGGACCGGAGGCGCTTCGCCTGAATCACAACTCAACCACATCAAGTTTCTGGCTTCTGAGGAGTCGAACCACATCACAGGCAAGTTGATCACCGTGGCGGACGATTGGAAAAAGCTGCGTAGCGCCTCTCTGAGACCAGATGCTATGGCGCTCAGACGGGTAGTGCGCTAATGACTGATCGCGACAGCGCGCTCGGGGATCGGCAGTTCACGCTCATCAGCAAGGCCGTTGCCGACCCAAAGCGGTTCGAGATGCTGCAAAGGATCGGCGAATCGAAGGCCCCGCCCACGTGCTCCTGCGTTTGCGAATGGACCGGGCTTGCTCCCGCGACGGTGTCTCACCATTTGAAAGAGCTGGAACATGCAGGGCTTATCAGCGTCGAGCGCGACGGGAAATTTGCTCATCTTACACTTCGGCGAGATGTCTGGAAGGCTTACGTGAAGAGGCTCTCCGCTATTTAGCTGAAGCGCAGACCGCGGAAACGTAGGGGCCCTTGAATCCTTTTCCTGCCGCACTCATCATTTCGATAGACATAGAAATGACGAGGCATCGAGCTTCGGCGGAAAAGGTGAAGAGATGAGCAAGTTGAAGGGTAAAGTGGCGGTCGTGACTGGGGCCTCGAAAGGAATTGGCGCGGCCATTGCGAAGCAGCTTGCTGCCGACGGCGCCAGTGTGGTTGTGAACTATTCCACGAGCCGGGAAGGCGCGAATAAGGTTGTAGGCGAGATCACCGAGTCGGGAGGCAAGGCCATCGCGGTCGGCGCGAGTGTATCGAACGAGGAAGATATTCAAAAGCTCTTTGCAGAGACAAAGAAGGCTTATGGAAAGGTGGATATTCTCGTCAATAATGCCGGCGTGTATGGGTTTTCTTCTCTCGACCAACTCGATGCAGAGGATTACAAACGCCAATTCGATACAAACGTTCTGGGTTTGCTGTTGGCGACGAAGGCGGCTCTTCCTTTCATCCCGGAGGAAGGCGGAAGCGTTGTTAACATCAGCTCCATTGTCAGTACGCTCGCGCCTGCTTCGTCATCGGTGTATTCGTCCACCAAAGGTGCAGTCGATACGATCACAAAAGCACTGGCGAAGGAGCTCGGTCCCCGCAAAATTCGCGTGAACGCCATCAACCCGGGCTTTGTCGTGACGGAAGGCACGCACTCAGCCGGACTAGTGGGCAGCGAGTTTGAGCAAGGCGCAGTCGCGACGACGCCGCTGGGCCGGGCCGGTCAACCGGAGGATATTGCTCCACCTGTTTCGTTCTTAGCCTCCGATGACGCGCGATGGATTACGGGCGAGACAATCTTCGTATCGGGCGGCGCGGCGATCTAACGCTCTACTGTACCGAGAATTTGTAGATTGTCGTGCTGTGGAACTGCTCGCCGGGTCTCAGCACCGTGCTCGGAAAGCTCGGGTGATTGGGGGAGTCCGGGAAGTGCTGCGTCTCAAGGCATAGCGCTGAACGATACTCGTACTTCCCTCCAATTCCTTCGTTGCTGCCTTCCAGGAAGTTGCCGGTATAAAACTGGATTCCCGGCTGATCGGTGAAGACTTCCAGAACGCGGCCGGAACTGGGTTCTTTCACCGTTGCGGCTGCCTTTTTCAGGTCTCCACCCGTGTTCAGGACGAAGTTGTGGTCGTACCCCTTGCCGTACTTCAGCTGTTGATTGCTCTCCCCGATGTGCTCTCCGATGCGAGTAGAGGAGCGGAAATCAAAGGGTGTCCCCTTAACGGGCTGCAGCACGCCGGTGGGGATCAGTGTCTCGCTCACCGGAGTGAATCGGTCGGCTGCGAGCTGAATGCGGTGGTCCAGCACTGTTTTGCTTCCCGCTCCGGCCAGGTTGAAGTAAGAGTGATTGGTAAGGTTCAGAACCGTCGGTTTGTCGGTCTGCGCCGAGTAGTCAATCCGTAGATCATTCTGCTGGCCTAGCGTGTACCGGACCGTTTCGGTGAACTTGCCAGGAAACCCCTGATCCCCATCCGGACTAACGATTTGCAATTCAATCGCGGGATTCTCACCCGAGACGTCCTTTGCCGTCCAGACATACTTGTCGAATCCTCTCGTTCCTCCGTGCAGGGTATTCGGGCCGTCGTTAGCAGGGGTGTGGTATTCGTGCCCATCAAGCGTGAACTTTGCGTTTCCGATCCTGTTTCCGTAGCGTCCGATCGAAGCCCCGAAGTACGCAGTATTCGTTTTCGCTGTGTAGCCCGATACATCCTTGAAGCCCAGGACCACATCAGTCATTTTCTTTTGACGATCCGGAACGGTGACGGAGGCGATCGTTGCTCCGTAGGTTGCGATCTTAACCTCCATGCCGGCGGCATTCCGGAGCGTGTACACTTCGACCGCCTTGCCATCCGGTGTCTTTCCGAATGGCGCCTTCTCAACCTTTGCGGCCTGCAAGGCGGTTCCGAAGACAAGCGATGCGATAACCGGAATTAGCAGGGAGGCGCCTGCGGAAATGCGACGTTGCTTTAGATGCATGTAGTTGTGTGACAGTCTTCTGGGACTAACTCTAATCTTTCCTTTAAGAGTTTATCCTTAGCGCCGCCGGGACTCGGATAAAATGAGTTGCAGTCTGGCTCGATTCCAAATGGAAGATTTGGCAGTCAACCCAGTTGTCGAATCCGAAATCCCGGATAAACTTTGCTTCCGAATCGGGGAGGTGGCGAAGCTTGCGGGCGTGAAGCCGCACGTCTTGCGCTTCTGGGAGGCGGAGTTCCGCGGATTAGGGCCCAAAAAATCGGGAACAGGTCATCGCGTGTACCGCCGAAAAGACGTGGCTTTCGTGCTGGAAATCAAGCGGCTCCTCTATGAAAAGCGTTTTACGATCGAGGGTGCCCGCAAATACCTGGAGACCCAAGGAAAGAGAAGCCCGCTTCCGGTTTCAAACGGGCGAAAGCAGGGAGAGTTATTTCCGTTGCCTGCGGCGGCGTTCACTGAGGTGCGGCGGGAGTTGAAGGAGTTAGCCGATCTTCTCCAGGATCCTCCCGCAAAGAAAGCGGTCTAGGCTCACTTCTCCAGCTGTTGAACCAGCAAACGGGCTGCGTCTTGACTCGCGGCTTTTTTTGACGATCCCGCCGCCCGGGACGAGAACTGGTCGCCGATTGTGGCCTCAATTAAGAAGACTTTTGCGTGTTCCGGGCCGGTGGTGTCCACGATCGTGTAACGAGGAACGGGCCAACCGCGCGCCTGTGCTTCTTCCTGCAAAACGCTCTTGTAGTTCGGCGCGGCGCCTGAAGCTGGCTCTGATCCTTCATTCTGTTCGCGCAAAACGGTCCGGCGAATGAACTCCCGCACGGGTTCCAGCCCTCCGTCCAAATGCATGGCTGCAATCACGGCCTCAACCGCATTTGCCAGAACGGTGCGGCGAGCTCGCCCGCCGTTTTGCTCCTCCCCTTTTCCGAGGAGCAAAAACTCTCCGAGCTTCAATTCGAGAGCACAGGCATAGAGATGGTTTGAGCTGACAAGGTGGGCCTTTCTTTGCGAGAGTTGTCCTTCGCTCTCACCGGGGAACCTGTCGAGCAACGCCTCGCTCACGACGAAGCCGAGCACCGAGTCCCCGAGGAATTCCAGCCGCTCGTTATCGCCCAGCGCGGACGAAATGTCTCGATGCTCCACGCTCCAGGAACGATGGGTCAGAGCGTGGAATAGGAGGCTGCGGTTTCGAAACCGATAGTCCAGTCTCTCTTCCAGCAGCTCGAGGGGAGCGGACATCGGACGTGTTACTTAGCGCCCGATCCTTTCAGCTTGGTCGCGGCGTCCTTCTGCTGTTGTGCGAATTGCTTCACCACGGCAGGAGCATCGGCCATGGCAACTACCTTGTCTGCAGTCGCGATCGCTTCGTCGTATTGCTTATTTCCGACGTAAGCCTTCGCAAGCCGGGCAGTGGCAACGGCGTTCGTGGGCTGCGCTGCGAGCGCGTCCTGATAATGCTTGATTGCGTCGGGGTAGTTCTTCTTCAATTCCGAGACTTGGCCCAAGGCATCATGTGCTTCAGACGTTAACTGCTTCTTCTGTTCCGCCCATTGTGCGTCGTTCATCCCGGGAGGAGGAGCGGATGCAGTCTTCAGCAAGTCAAGACCTTTGGTGGCGAAACCTTCAACTTTCTTAATGCTTTGATCCTTGTCCAGGTCGTTTTCTCTCGTCCGCTGGGCAATGCTCTCTGCCTGCATAACCCGGGCGGCTATGTTGTTCGGATCAGCCTCAATCAGACGGTCGGCGTAAACGGACGACTTAGCCGTATCACCTTTGGCCTGAGCTGCTTCCATGCCCATTGTGAGAAGCATCACCTTGTAGTCGGTATTATCAAAGTTCTCCAGTACGAAGTCGATTGCTTTCAGCTCTTCGTCCGGATTGTTGGCCTGCGCTGCGGTTTGCACCTTCATGAGGGCATCGCGTTCTTTGGGGCTTTTCGGCTGCGGAGCTTTCTCCTGGGCCTGAATGAGGCCGCACGCGACTGTTGCTGCCAGGAAAGCCCGCCGAAGGGAGGTGAATCTCATTGTTTAATTTCTCCTGAACTGCTACGTAAAGCGTTTTCAGCGGCTTCTCGTGCTCGCCCTGAAGCGCCCTCCGTCGCCAGTGTAAGTTTGAATTCGGAGGTTGCCTTTTCGGGATCGCCAGCCTTCAAAGCCAGCTGACCGAGATAATAATGCGACCAGGCCGTCGTTGACGGATTTGGATTCGCTTCAACCGTACGTTGAAAGAGATTAAGCGCCTCGTCCCAATGTTTCTCTTGAAGATCGATTACCGCCAGACCGTACAAAGCTCGGCCCTGTTTCTTTTTGTCGTCGGTTTGTTCGAGTGTTTTCTTGAAGACCTTGCGGGCCCCCTCGAGATCCTTCTGCTCCATCAAGCCGTCGGCCGTTTGTAAGGCATCTTCCGCCGGATCGATCTGCATTTTCGCCGGAGGCGCGATGATTCGCTGTGGCAGAGATTGTGCAAATTCAACGGTTTTGAGCCGCTTGTCCTCTTTTTTTACGTCGACCGCAGCAATCAAATCCGGGTAGTAGAGCCTCAGCGCGTCTTGCTGCTTCTCATAGCTGGCAAGCTGGTCTACGAACGCGGCAGTCAGGATATAACCCTCCCGCATCGCCTCGTTGACAAAAGCTTGTTTCTTTTCCGGGCTGCCATGCATAAGTCGACTGTCGATCGCCTTGATCAGACACTTCGTCGCCAGGAGGGTCCAATCGTCTTTGTAGGCGAGATCGAGCGCGGGCGCCGCATCGGAATACTTTTGCAGCGGCTTCTTGGTCTCGATTACCTTTTTGTACTTGAAGCTGAGCGGATCGAGAGTGTAAGCCAGATACGCATCTCGTATTTCATCGATCACCGGCGCCGTCGTTGGGGTGATCACCATGAAATAGTCGTCCTTGTAGCTACGTACCTGGATCTGATCTGGGGCTGCCAGAAGATCAAGGTAGATCTGGAATCTTCTACCCAGGTATCCGGATGGATTTCGCAAGTAGCCATTCGCCTCGAAAAGGGTACTGATTACCTGATCCTGATATTGAGAGATGGCGGCGGCGTAGGCTGGCTGCGACCGGTTCCACAAACCTTCCAGGTTCGCTTCCTTATAGAAGCGCGCCAGCAGCTGGCTAAATCCCGCAAGGGCTTCAACATCCGGCGGAGCTTCACCCGAGGGCATATCGAAATTCGGTGGACCATTCGCCAGCATCGCGAAAGAGATGTACTGGCCTAAATCCGCCGCCTCCGATGGCCGCTTATGGGCTTTGTAGAAGGATTTCAGTTCGGAAAGCGAGGGAACATTGAGCTTTGCGAGTTCTTCCCTGACTTGGAGCCGGACTTTGTAGCGCTCATTAATAGGCGAGTCGATACCGGCGTCATATCCGGCCGCATTAATCGCCGCGAGAGTGGAAAAAAGCGTGAGGCTGACGCCAAATCCGTTCTCCCCCGTGTCGGCCCCTGGCGGAGCGGGAGCAGCCGCAGCTCCAGCGATAAGCAGAGCCTGTGCGAAGATCAACAAGAAAGCAGAAGCCGCGAGACGGGTGCGGGAAATGATGCGCAAGTGCCTTTCTGCCTCAGTGTAGCCCAACATTCCGGGACTGACCCGGAGGCTCCGATGCTCGTGAACGGCCAAACATTTCCCGTGAATCAAATCGCGCTCTAATCCATCAAACTGTTGGAGATAGAAATGGCAGGAAATGACACGCTGACGTTTACCGACACGACTTTTGACCAAGATGTGCTGCAGTCGGAGGTTCCCGTTCTGGTGGATTTCTGGGCGGAGTGGTGTGGCCCATGTCGCATGATGGGGCCCACGGTCGACCAGGTTGCGACTGATTACTCGGGGAAAGTCAAGGTTGGCAAACTCGATGTTGATTCCAACCAGCAGACGGCGGCCCGCTATGGGATCCGAGGCATTCCCACTCTTCTGCTGTTCAAAGACGGGAAGATTGTGGAGCAGAAGGTCGGAGCAATCGGCAAGCCGGAGTTCCAAAAGATGCTGGAGAAATATCTACAACCTGCCTAACTAAGAACTAGGCAAGTCGAATCAGGTTCAAAAGGGAGCACTGCAAAAGTGCTCCCTTTTCTATTGCCGGCCGGTGTTACGCTGTTCCCATGTGGGAGCCTCTGCTCGCTCTTGCGCTCCTTCTGAATCCGTACTTCGTAACGCAACCTCGCCAGGCAGATCACGCATTATTAGGTCGACCCGAGCAAACAGCCGGCACGAGTGCCCCTAAAACGGCGGCAGCGCCCGACGGCGTTTCCGCTCTCGCGCTTCATTCCGCTGTCCGGGCTGGTGACGTTGAGGAGGTGACCCGGCTACTCGACGCCGGGGCGGATCCGAATGCCCTGGATCCTCTCGGTGGTACTCCTCTGCTCACCGCCTGCTGGTCGGGGCATGCTTCGATCGTCTCCCTCCTGCTTTCTCGCGGTGCGAATGTCAATGCCGTCCACCGGGAGGCCGGGGCCACGGCTCTCGAATACGCCGTACTGAAAGGCCGGCCCGATATTGTCGAACTGCTGCTTGCCGCCGGTGCCACTGTGGGCAAACGGTACCGCAATGGGCAAACCGTCCTCCATCTCGCAGCCGCCCGCGTCTCCGTACCCGTCCTGAACGAACTGATTTCGGCCAACGCAGAATTGACCGCAACCGACGAGTTCGGAGACACACCCTTGGATGAAGCAGTTCTACACGGCCGCACCGAAGCCGTCAGAAGCCTCCTCGATCACGGGGCGTCTGTCCACTATGTGCATTCGGCAGACGGCCGAGGCGCTCTTCACGAGGCATGCGTTAAAGGGTACTCCGAAATTGTGGAACTGTTGATCGCGAGAGGGGCCGACACGGCGCTGCGTGACCGGTCGGGTCAGAGTCCGCTCGATCTCGCGCTGGCCTACAAGAACTCAGGTGTCGTTGCGCTGCTCCTTAGGCTCGGTAATACGATCTCCGCCTCGCAAGCTGCCGGCGAGCAAGCGATGGAATCCGCTGCGCTGAAAGGTCAGGTCGACATTGCTCAAGCGCTCCTGAACGGCGGGTTCGATATCAACAGACCTACGGCGACAGGATCGACCTATTTGCACGATGCCGCACTCAGGAATCAGAAAAAGATTGCTCAGCTCTTCCTGAAACGAGGCGCGAGCGTGAGCGCCTTGAATCCCATTGGAGGAACACCCCTTCATGATGCGGCTCTGGGCGGTAGCGTGGATGTGATCAATGAATTGCTCGATCATGGAGCAAACATCGACGCCCAGGACCATGATTCGGGCGCAACCCCGCTGATGCTGGCTGTTTCTATGGACCGTCTCCTCGCAGCGCGCGTGCTGTTGACGCGGGGAGCCAGCCTGAAGATTACCGACCACGGCGGCAATACAGCTCTGGATCGTGCGCTGAAGGTGGACGACCCTGACCTGGTGAAGCTGCTGCGGCATCCATCGCTATCGGGCTCCTAGGCTCCACTGTTCTTCTCCCCTCCCCCTAATGTACGGGATTGGAACTGCCGATGAGTAGGTGTGACCGAAAGACGCACCTTGGATCGAGACAGATTGGCAACCCGAGTTCTTATCGCAGATCGTAACGTGTTATTTCGCCGCGGACTCAGAACAGTCCTGTCACGAGAAGCCGACCTTACGCTACTCGAGGACGCAGCTGACCTGACTGAAGTATTGTCCAAAGTTCGATCGGAGAACCCCGATGTTCTCGCCATTACTTTGGATATGCTCGGCGCGGACGCCCGTCAATTCGGATATTCTCTTCGCAAAGCGAGCCCGGACCTCTCAATTCTGGTGCTGACCCCTAACGACAGTCCCGAAAACCTTCAACATTCGATCGAAGCAGGAGCCAAAGGCTACATGTTAAAAGACAGCGCACCGTCACAATTCGTTCACGCGATTCGGCAACTCAATTCCGAAAAGGGTGAAGGACCCGCCGAACTCTCGTCCACTGTTCCCGACCTCCAGGCTCTCGCCGAACAGACGCCCCAGTCGGTTCGTCCCAACCTGCTCACGAGCCGCGAGCAAGAGGTTGTTCGCCTCCTTGCGGAAGGCAGAACTGTAAAGGAAGTAGCGCACGATCTGTCCCTTAGTTTTAAAACGGTGGAGGCTCACAAGCTGAACCTGATGCGCAAGCTGAACATACATAACCGTTCGAGCTTGATCGAGTACGCCGTGCGGGAAGGTATGGTTAGCGCCTGAGCGCGCTTGAACGAAGAGCCGGCGCTGACTTGGTACGCTTCGGTGGAGGGATTTGTCCCCACTCATGGCGAAATTTCTGTTCGGTGTTCTCGTTGGTGTCGTTGTCGCGGTCCTGATCGCTGTTGTATCCGTCCTTGCGCTAGGGAAGCTCTTCGGCAATAAGCAGCCGGTGATATCTCCGAATGCGGTCCTTGTGCTGGGGCTTTCCGGTGACGTGCCCGAAAGCGTGCCTGTAGACTTTGCCATTCCCTTTGTGCAATCGCCAGGTGCTCCCACCGTTACGGATGTGTGGAACTCGCTTCATCGCGCCGCATCCGACAATCGTGTCAAAGCATTGCTGATACAGCCCCGCGGATTGACAATCGGGTGGGCAAAGCTTCAGGAGATCCGTCGTGACGTTCAGGATTTCAAAAGATCCGGAAAGCCCGTTTATGCTCTCCTCCAAAGCCCCGGATCGAAAGAGTATTACCTCGGTTCCGCGGCTGACCGAATCTTTCTGTCTCCTGACGATCAGTTAGAAGTCAAGGGATTCCGGATCGAGGAGACTTATTACAAGAACACGCTGGACAAGCTGGGAATCGGAGTTGACGTCGACCACATTGGTCGCTTTAAAGATGCGGGCGATCCGTATACGCGCACAGGGATGTCGCCCGAGACCAGAGAAGTTTTCAACGAGGTACTCGATCAGCTGTATGGCGACTTCTGCTCGACGATCGGAGCAGCCCGCCGCAAGACTGCCGATGCTGTCCGGAATCTCGTCGACGTTGGGCCTTTTACGGCGGTTCAGGCAAGATCGGAGGGGCTCGTGGACGAACTCGGATATGAAGATGACGTTTTCACTGAGCTTAAGCAAAAGACCGGCTCAAGCAATTTGAATCGAGTCCCTTTTCGCACTTACTTCCGCGCTGTCCCGAACCGCGGTGACCGGATCGCCATGCTCGTTGGAGAAGGCGAGATTACGAGAGGAGAGCCCGAGGGAGGCTTCAACTCTGAAGTTTCTATCTCGTCGGGAGCCTTCAGCAAGGTTGTGCGCCAGGTTCGGGATGACAAGAGCATCAAGGGCGTGATTCTGAGAGTTGATTCGCCCGGCGGCGACGCCGTCGCGTCCGATGAAATTCTCCACGAACTGAAGCTTCTCAGCAGACTTAAGCCGGTGGTCATTTCCATGTCTGACTTGGCCGCGTCGGGAGGCTATTTCATCAGCATGACTGGCGACCCGGTCGTGTCATATCCGAACACCATCACGGGCTCGATCGGCGTGTTATACGTACGGCCGAACTTCCGAGGACTGTTCGACAAAATCGGGTTGCAGCAGGAAGTCATTACACGTGGCAAGCTGGCAGATCTGGATTCACTGACGACGCCTCTGTCTGATGCGGCGCGCCAGAAACTGCACGACTCGATCGAGTGGACTTACAAGGAATTTGTCTCGAAAGTAGCATCGGCTCGAAAGAAGACATACAACCAGATTGATCCGCTTGCGCAGGGTCGTGTGTGGATGGGTGTGCAAGCACGGCAGAACGGGCTCGTGGATCAACTCGGTGGACTCAACGAATCGATCGCTCTTCTTCGAAAGAGAGCTCACCTGAGCGACACGGGAGAAACGGAACTCGTCATGTATCCGCCGCGGCGGAGCTTGCTTGATCTTCTAGTGGGTTCGCCAAGTACGTCGGCCGCCGAGCATCTCCTTACCCGTCAACTTCGAAGCTTGGTGCCTGCAGTGCCAGGAAGCGGCCTCATGAAAGGTGGAATGTTGCGTATCATGCCGTACTCACTATCGGTGCAGTAAGTCATTGCGCCACAGATCTAGTTCACGAAAGCAGAGGCAGATTGAACACCGTTGTTTTGCAGGGCGGACTGCATGCGGAGGAGAGCACTCTTGTGAATCTGGCAAACGCGGCTCTCGTTGACTCCGAGTAACTTGCCGATTTCTTTCATCGTCAGATCTTGCTCGTAATACATGGTCACGACATCCTGATAGCGCTGGGGGAGATTCTGCAGCGCGAAGCCCAGCTTGTTTCGCATCTCCGCCCGGGCGAATACTTGATCGGGACCGTTCGCCGGCGAGCACGGAGCGTCTTGCAAGGGCTGTTCGTCATCGCGTTCCGCACGGCTCTGATTGGCGGCCGCGCCCATGTTGCGGAAATCAACCATCAGAGACTGCCACCGCTTGCTGTCTAGCCCGAGTGCCTGTGCCACTTCAACGTCGGTCGCTTCGCGTTTCAGGGTCTCGGCCAATTCTTTGCGCTTCGCGTCGACTTGCTTGTAGCGCTTGCGGAGGTCGCGTGATGCCCAGTCCAGCTGGCGAAGACCATCGAGGATGGCGCCCCGGATCCGATGCTTCGCATACGTGCTGAAAGCGACCTCTTTGTCGGAGGTGTACTTCGTCGCGGCATCGAACAGACCCATCATCCCTGAGTGAACCAGGTCATCCAGTTCGACGTGTACTGCCAAAGACCGTCGCACTTGCGTTGCGATGGAGTTCACCAGATGAAGATGCTCGGTGATGAGTTCGTCACGAGTGGCAAAGGTCTGCGGTATGGTTTGTGCGGCGAAGGCGGTTTGGATGACGGCGTTCATTTTTTCTCTCCGGGCTGACCGTGTGTCAGCCACGCTAGAGAAAAAGCAAGGACCCTACCACCTGCCGGAGCGCTCGTCTAAGCGGCTCGTAAATGCTTGCACCCGCGTAACTTACATGTTTGGCGCTCGTTCCATTCCAATCCGCTGCTGCCCGCCAAACGCGTGCTTTGATTCAGAATGAATCGCCACGGTGCCGCAATGCGTTTCAGATCGGTACTCGCGCACCGGATCGAAACACGACGGAGATCTCGTCACTCGTCGAGCTTTAGATAGGAATTTTCCGACTTACGGGGAGAGTACGTGCGGGAGGTTATACGTCATCAACGTTTGGCCCTCTCTTAGTGCTACGACTCTTTTGAATCGGAGTGAGAGGACTTACAAGCGCGAGCTGGTCAGTGACGAAGATGTTCGGATTGGGGTTTCCGCTTGGGTGGCGGTAAAAGGTCAAAGCTTCGATCAGGTCGAGAACACTGAGCCCGAACTTATCCAAGATGCGGTCGGCTAATTCCGTTTGAAGGCGGCGCTTCCCCTTCATCACGTTGTGCAGTTGAGGTTGCGAGATCCCCAGAATACGCGCCAAGCCGCGTTCAGTGAAATGTCCGTTATTAATCCGGGTTTTTAAGAGGGCTATTAGCACTGCCTGCAGGATTGCAAATGTTACGGGCTCTTCTCCTCGGCGTGATTTCAATTTGATATAGGCCCCTGTATTTTCTCCCTAAATGTCCCAAAATTACAACGATCAAAGAATCATTAACCGTAAGTGTAAGCCCCGTAGTTACAACGGGTTGTAGGGATACCCCAAACTAATCTCGGGAGTAAGCGGCAAATATTATCGCTTTAATTAGCCTCAATTCCCCTAGTACTGTAAGTTGTTTTTAGTACTGAACCGCCCCCTAGCACGCTGAAACATTCCGGGGGATTTGGAGAGAAAAGAAACAATAATGCAGTGGACCCGAT
>JBJMGK010000156.1:0-103607 GCA_045807925.1 Bryobacteraceae bacterium
CATCCCTGCGTTGCTCTATCCCTGCTGAAGTCGAGATCAGTGTAGCGGATTCGATCATCTTAAACTCAAGCAGAACAAATTTGCGTTTAGAACGAGCTATACGCGATCGTCAGGCGTCGGGGATGCATTTCGGTATGCCGGAAAACCGCCTGAATCGTCTTCAAGGCCAAGCTTTGGCCCATTCGCGTCGCAGGTCAACCGACGCTAAAATGGACAACTAACACTTCGGTAACATTCCTTATTGAGGCAACACGCGGGTAAGCCCAGTTGTCGCCGGAATGGTTGATGACGACGTCCAGGATGATCCGGATGGGCCACGGACTGCCGTTCAGGGTGAATGTGTGTGCGGGATCCACGAGGTCGATCAGATCCTGTTTCGTGCCAAAGTGCGGATCGATCTCGAGATAGTTGTTGATGTTGTACCCGTGGTACGCATTCGGGTTGTTTTCAAAAACGGGCGAGACCCAGATTGCGGTGCAGCCCAGCCCGCCGATGTATGCCAGGTTGTTCCTGATGCCCCGGAGATTCCCGCCGTAGAACGTTTTGCCGGCGGGAATGCCGGCTGATCGCGCTGTCTGTAGAGTGGGATGACGAAGCTGGTCGTCGTGAAAGCGATCGATTAAGAGGAAGTAGATGAACTCCTCGCGCCATTCGCGCTCCGTACTAAAGTAGCTCTTGCCCGGTATCGGGCTTAGGTCGAGATCAGCAACGTACGTCGCAGGCGCCATAGGGTCTAGTATGCGCGCGGAGCGTCTAGTCTGCTTTTTGCCTTCAGCGTACCGCGGCAAGTTCTCAGAAACTAAGCCGGAATCCGAGTTGCCAGCGCCGCATCTGCGATAACGTAGCGAGTGCGAAAATTTTGCCCCCAGTCGGAGAGTCTACGACTGTGTTCGGTTGGCCAAGATTAACGTGGTTGAAAGCGTTGTAAAGCTCAGCTCTGAATTGTCCATTCACTTTTTCTGTAATCGAAAACTGCTTGTTCAGAGATGCGTCCGCATTAAAGTAGTGCGGACCAAAGAACGAGTTCCGCGCGACGTTTCCGAACGTTCCCGCTTGTGGACGGTTCCATGGGCCTCGAGTGCAGCCGTTGCGATCCAACTCCGCGGTTGCAGTGCTCGCGCACCCGGTCCCGGTTCCAGGAGTCGCTGTCGCGAACCAGCCATTGGCGCTCTGGTTTGATACTGAGGCATTGCCGACAAGATTGGCACGGCACGGACCTGTATCTTCGTCCTTCAGGCAATCGAGGTAAGACGGGGTAAACGGAATGCCGGATTGCCAGGTCCAAACTCCGGATACCTGCCAGCCGCCAACAACATAGTTGAGAGCACGAGACGCATTCGGCAGAAAATGTTGGCCTTTTCCGAACGGCAGTTCATACACGTGATTGAAGTTGAAGACAAATCGGCGGACTCCGTTCTCCCGCCCATAGTCGATGTCGTGGTTCCAGAAAAAGTAATCGTTGGCGTAGTCGAATGCACTCGCCCACGTAAAGTTGCCCTGGAACATCAGTCCGGTGGCAAACCGCTTCTCGCCTCGAATCTGCAGGGAGTGGAATTTGACGCTCGCGTCATCGCTGAAGTATTTGATTGATTGCGTCCACCCGTAAGGGCCGAAAAATGGCCGCCGTTGATTGGTGGACAGACTTCCGAAGCCAACAATTGTCGGGGCATTGATGTTGTAATTGGTACCGCCGGGTGTCACGTGGTAACCGCGGTTGCCTACGTATCCGACCGACATCACGGCATTGCCCTTGAATTGATGTTCGACGGTGACGTTCCAGGCGTCGACCACGGGCAGCCGCATTGTGTTGTCGCCCGTGAGTGGAAGAACGTTTGGCGCCACTCCGTTCGGCAGAAGCGGATTACCGGTTGCTCCCTTCGGTTGCGAAGCCAGTATTGTGGACGGGGTTAAGGGAGTCGGGCCGGTAGCGAGATTGAACACGGATTCCCAAGGATTCGTGGGGTTCAGGGATTGGTTGGCCAGGACCGGCAGGTTCTGGGTCACGTTATGTCCAAACGAAACACCGAAAACCCCGACGTCGTAAGAACGTCCCGACCCAAGGCGGACCACCGTCTTGGGTGTCACCTGATAAGCGATTCCAAAGCGGGGCGCAAAGTGCTGCAACGAGGTCTTCACATTCCCGTTAAGGCCCACGCCGTTTTGGCCGGCGACGAGGACCTCACCCGTTGCAAGATTCTGGAATCCGCCCTGGTTGACTCCGTTTACGTATTGCGGGAAATAGATTTCCCACCGGAGGCCGTAATTCATCGTTAACTTGGGAGTGATGCGCCAGGTATCTTGTGCATAAGAGAAGAGGCGCTTCTGGCGTTCCGCAGCATCCGTGGAATTACTGACATAGCGCGTAAAACTTTGCACTTGACCTAATAAGAACGAGGCTAGCGACAGGCCGCCGCTGGCTGGGCCGACCGTAGTCGTGGGCTCGAAGGTTAATTGCCCGGAACGGTGCGAGTCGCTGGGTACGCGGAGGTTCCGTGCATACCGGACATCCACACCGAGTTTCACCAGGTGATTGCCGACCGGGTGGGAAATGTTATCGACAAACTGAAACTCGCTCTCCTGTTCGTTCAGCGGACAGTTACATTGATTCACCGGTAGTGAGTATCCGAACATGAAGCCCCCTGTGCCATTGAGGGTGAAGGCAGGCATGCCGGACGTATAAGTACTGTCGAGGTTCAGGCCCGGGATCCCCGCGTCTTTCGCCGGTGACGTGCCAAGACCGTTCGGATTCACTTGGACACCGTAGTGGAACCACCCGAAGCGGAAGTCTTCCAGCCAGTCGGGTCGGATGCTGTAATCCAAACCAGTTGCGAGGCTTTGGCTCCGGAGCGCCGACTGCCCGGCGTAAGTGATGTTCGCGTATTGCGGACCGCCCGCTGCGTAGCCGAATGCCCCGGGGGCATTTTGATTTACGTTCAGGAAGCTGTAGCGGCCGAAGAGGTGAAGCTTCTCGTTCTGGTATCGATCTCCCCGGATGTTGAAAGAATCGCTATTGTTGATTCCGAAGCCCGAAGCTGCGTAGTTCGGCGTGTTGCCGGATACTCCCGATACATTCGGCAACGGGATGTAGCCTAGCAACGTTCTCGCCTGCGGAGAAATGAGCGTGGCGGGAATCACGGCGCCGGGGAACTGCTGGCGATTGGCTGGAAGAACTTTGCAGTCGGTCGCGCCGCACGGGTTGTAGATGGGAGTGCTCAAATCACTCAAATCACCGTTGCGTTCCGCCAAGGTTGGAACTCGAACCAGCTGCGACCCACCATTCTTCTGGCGGCTTCCCTGGTAATCACCGAAAAGGAAGGTCTTGTCCTTCTGAATAGGAAGACCTAAGGACCCGCCAAACTGATTCCATATGGTCACCGGAATATATCGACCCGTGGTGCCTGCCAAAGGTGTCGATTGGGCAAATGGATCTCTCGCCGCCCCATGTTGGTCACGGCGGTATTCAAAGGCGCTTCCGTGCCACTGGTTGCTGCCTGATTTCGTGGTCGTTGCGATCACGGCCTGGCTGGCCTGCCCGAACTCGGCGTCGTATGCACCGGTCGTAATCTTCAAGTCAGCAACTGAGTCGAGATTAGGCGAGATGACCGGCTCCCCGAGTACGGAGTCCCGGTTATCGGTGCCGTCCAACTGAAACGAAATGCCGCCCCAGTATTGGCCGCCAACAGTCGGTCTATAGACATCCTGCGGCTGCTCGCTTGCACCAGTGGTACCGGTGGCTTGGAAGCCGGGTATCTGAAAGAACAATCGGTTTAAGTCTCGAGAAAAGACCGGCAGCTCCTGGACCGCCTTCTGGGCGAGCGTGTCGGAGACGTCCGACTTCTCCGTCTTCAGCAATGGTGAATCACCCGTAACGTTGATCACCTCGCCGACAGTGCCCGGGTGGAGGACGACGTCCACCTGGGTTGTTTTGTCGACCTCAACCGTGACGTTTTGCTGAACGGCCGTTTGAAATCCGGGAACCTCGACGCGAACCTCGTAGGTGCCGACGATCAGGTGCGTCTGGCTGTAGTTCCCCGCGTCGTTTGTCGTGGTTTAGAATGTGACTCCCTTGCCGATTTCGCGCACCGTAACCTTTGCATTGGGAACACTCCCGGAGGACGAGTCAGTGACAGTCCCGACAACACTTCCGTAAACTGCTTGACCCGAAGCAATTCTGGGTACGGAACACAGCAGTGACGCCAGGGTCACCGCGACCAATATTTTCATGAGACCCTCGAACCAGTTGCTCGACCGGTAACGATCGTAGGTAGCAGTTAGCTTATTAACACGGCCAGATAATTGTCAAGGAACATTCGCCAATTCGTGGGCAAGTCGGCACAACTTACCGCCCAGGCGGGACTCACTTCGTACTTGGGCCCTGGGGAATGGCGGAGCCATCGCAGCGCGGGTCGCCACCGGCGAAGTTTACGGCGCGTTTGGTGTCCCGCATCACAGCGTCGCCCTGACCAACCGCCGCGTTAAACGGGCCGAGCAGTTTGATGTCATGTCCCCGTGCCGTGAGTTGTTCCCGAACAGCAACCGGAACCGTATCCTCCATCTGCACATCACAGCCGTCGAAAGTGCCTTTGGTAAAGCGCGCCTGCTCGAGAGCCGCCTGGATGTTCATGCCGTAATCGACGACGTTGGCAACGAACTGTGCATGGGCCTGCGCCTGGTTCCAGCCGCCCATGATTCCAAATCCGATGTGAAGGTCACCCTTCTCCATGAAGGCCGGAATGATGGTGTGGAGCGGGCGTTTGTGGCCGGCGAGTGAGTTGGGTTGACCGGGCGTAAGGCTGAACCCGGCGCCGCGATTGTGGAATGAGAATCCGAGGCCCGGGGCCACCATGCCCGTTCCATAGCCGGCATAGTTGCTCTGGATCAACGAAACGATGTTGCCGTCTTTGTCGATCGTCGACATGTAGATGGTCGAATTGCCGTGTGCGTTCAGCACTTGCGAGATTTGAGACGGCACCGTCTGGCAGGACGCGTGGTTCATGGCGATCAGCTTTGCCCGTTCGGTCGCGAGTTCTTTCGATGCCATCTGCTTGACGGGGATCGGCGTGAAACGGGGATCTCCAACGTAGCGGTACATGTCGGCGTAGGCCAGCTTCTTGGCCTCGATCATCACGTGCAGCGCATCGGCGGAGTTGTGGCCGTACTTTGCCATGGGAAACTGCTCCATGATGTTGAGCATCGCGAGAGCGGCGATTCCCTGCCCGTTCGGCGGCAGCTCATAGATTGTCCATCCGCGGTAGGTGGTTGAGATCGGGTCCACCCACTCGGGTTCAAACTCGGCAAAGTCTTCTTCCGTGTGAGTGCCGCCCTGCGCGCGGAGGAACTTCACCATGTCCTTCGTCATCGCGCCGTTATAGAAGGCATCACGGCCATGAGCAGCTATTTGCCGGAGGGATTCGCCGAGCGCCGGATTTCTGAACTCGTCGCCGACTGCGTAGGTAGTTCCATTCGGCGCGTACGTTTGGCGGTACCCCGGTTGATCCAGGAGCTTCTTGTTGACCCAAGACTTTGCATTTCGCTCGGCCAACGGGAATCCATTTTCGGCGTAGTAGATCGCGGGCGCGAGAAGTCGATCGAACGGCAGAGTTCCAAAGCGATGCCGGAGGGAGTCCCAGCCAGCAACGGCGCCCGGCACGTCGATCGTATGAACGCCGATCGGGTCGATTTGGTCAATCCCTTTGGATTTCAGGTACTCGATCGTGAGTGCTTTCGGCGTCCATCCGCTCGAGTTCAGGCCATAGAGCTTACCGGTTTTCGCTTCGTAATAGATCACGAAGAGATCGCCGCCAATCCCATTCACATAAGGCTGGGTCACACCCATGACGGCGTTCGCCGTTATCGCCGCATCAACCGCGTTCCCACCTTCCTCAAGGATGTGAGCACCGGCTTGAGAAGCGAGGAATTGCGGCGCCGCAACAATGCCGTACTTGGTGACTACCATCGAGCGAGCCTGGCCCGGCACCGAAGTAAATTGGCCGAAAAGTGCTGTTGCACTCGCGACAGCCAAAGCCGCTGAAAGTTTGAATCTCATAGCGCTCCTTTCGGATCACCACAGCTTACGTGGCACGGCGATCGACTCGATTTTCTGGCTTTGTGTCAACTGTAGCAACAGGTCAATTGCAGTCCAGGCAGGCTTACAAAACCGCCGTTTTTTTCAGGCACGCGGAACCGGAAGATGTGGCCTGAGCTACACGTCCGCGACATGTGCGTTGAGCGCAACATCTATTATTTAGAACCGCTTAACCCTGACATGGCTTCTTCACTCCTACCGTCCTCGCTCGCCATTCCGACCGAACCACCGCGCCTCGCCAAGGCGACTCCAAGCTGGCTTTTAGATATCGAACAGATCTATATGGAACCGGCGGTTCTCCATTTCCGACGGGGCCAGGAGATTGTCGCCAAGTTTCCCAATGCCGAGCGCGTCGAGGTGGATTCGCATTGGAAGATCCCCGGCTTATTCGGGTTGAAGGCAATGTTGCCGACTGGAACAAGATCAAGCGCAACGTGCTGGTGCTGGGTGTGAAGAAGTCGCTTCGTGCGGAGCTGAATTCCCGGTCTTCTGATTTCATTGCACCCTCTCATGCAAACGGCTGCGCGATGTCGTGCTCCTATTGCTACGTACCCAGGCAGAAGGGATACGCAAACCCGATTACGACGTTCGTCAACATAGAGCAGATCTCGGCTTATCTGTCACGCCACGCGACGAAGTTGGGCTGGAAGCCTGAGCCGAGCCAGATCGACCCTAAGTATTGGGTTTACGACATCGGCTGCAATCGCGATTGCTCAGTGGATGCGATGGTGTCCGACAACGTTCGGGATCTGGTTACCTTGTTCCGCGATCTGCCCACAGCGAAAGCAAGCTTCGCGACGAAGTTTGTCAATCGCGAACTGCTTGACTATGACCCGCAGCGCAAGACGCGCATCCGCCTTAGCCTCATGCCACAGCGCATCGCCAAGGTTGTTGATGTGCGAACGTCGTCGATAGCGGAACGTATCGCGAGCATCAACGACTTCCACCAAGCGGGCTACGAAGTACACCTCAACTTCTCGCCAGTTATTTACTACGAAGGTTGGGAGGCGGATCACCGCGAGTTGTTCGACCACCTGGCGCAGGTGCTAAAGCCAGAGGTAAAGGCGCAACTGGGAGCCGAGATCATCTTCCTGACTCACAACGAGCGCCTTCACCAGATCAACCTGGGCTGGCATCCCAAAGGCGAGGAGTTGCTCTGGAAACCTGAGTTGCAGGAAACCAAGTACAGCCAGATGGGAGGCCGGAATATCCGGTACAAGCGAGGTTTCAAGGCGGACCTGGTGAGCGAGTTCACCGAGTTGCTTTCACAGCACCTGCCTGAATGTCAGATCCGGTACGCGTTTTAGCATGGCCGCTGCGACTGTTCCGCCCGTTCCGGTTGGCCGTTCCGCTCGCCGCTTGTGGGTTCCGCGACAGGTCCTGGTAACGCCCGAAGCGTTGCGCTGGAAGCACGGCCAAGCCATTGTGGAGCGCGCTGCCGGTTACGGTTCCGAGATCGTCGAGCTTAAATCAAACCGTCTGACCGGCTTGCGCGACGGAACTGCACGCGAGGAGTACGCAAGAGCCAAAACCACGCTCGCCGTGGCGGTCGCTCCGGAAAGCGCTCGCAAACTGCAACCTATACCGCCGAGCGCCGACTGGCAGTTTCATATCGCGGAAGGCTGCCCGGCTCACTGCCAATATTGCTATCTCGCTGGATCGCTGAGCGGTCCACCGGTCACACGCGTCTATGCCAATCTCCCCGAGATCCTGGATGGGTTGCCTAAGTTCTTGGGGACGGGCAACGTGACCTCAGCATCCATGGATCGCCGCGACGAGGGCACCACATTCGAGGTCTCCTGCTATACGGATCCTCTCGGAATCGAGCATTTGACAGGGTCTTTATCAGAGTGCATCCGCTATTTCGGCCGGTTGCAAGCTCCAGCACAGCTGCGCTGGACCACAAAGTTCGACGCCGTTGACGATCTATTAACAATTGCGCACGAACGAAGGACGCGCGTGCGTTTTTCGGTGAACGCGCAATCTGTGGCACGGAACTTCGAGGGCGGAACGGCTTCTGTTCCGGCACGACTCGCGGCACTTCATATGATGGCCGCGGCGGGTTACCCCGTGGGACTGACGATTGCGCCCATCATGCCGGTTGAAAACTGGCGCGAAGAGTACCGCGACTTGCTTCGGAATACCGCGGCAGCAGTGGCAGATATCCGCGGACTGGATCTGACGGTCGAGATGATCACGCACCGGTTTACGGCAAAGTCGAAGCTGGTGCAGTTGGCATGGTACCCGAAGACTGCGTTGAGCCTGGACGAGAGCCTTCGGACAAAGAAGATGACGAAGTTCGGATCACCTAAATTTGTTTACCCGAAAGACGTCGCCGGCGAGATGCGTTCCTGGTTCGAATCAGCGATTGCGGAAGAACTGCCGTCGGCACACACCCTGTATTGGACCTAGCGGCTCCGATACGCAGTTACGTGGGCTCAGCAGCAATTTCGATTTCAAATTCCGTGCCTCTGGGCTCGGCTCGCATTTGGCGAAAATCGCGGATCAGTGGCTGGTGGGCTAGTTGCTCCGCGGGCACTGTGGTCAGTAAACCCACCACGTTCATCCCGGCATTCAACCCCGCCTCAATACCCGGCCGCGTGTCCTCAAACACCAGACAATCTTTCGGCGCAACCCCTAAGCGCGACGCTGCCGTCAGGTATCCTTCGGGATCCGGCTTGCCGTGCTCAATCTCGTCGACCGGTACCAGCACCT
This sequence comes from Bryobacteraceae bacterium, assembly GCA_045807925.1. Classification (GTDB taxonomy): domain Bacteria; phylum Acidobacteriota; class Terriglobia; order Bryobacterales; family Bryobacteraceae; genus Bog-105. The sequence goes on from JBJMGK010000156.1 coordinate 8,801, forward strand.
CAGGAAGCGGCAGCCCGGCACCCAGAACTCGTGCAACGGCTAGTTTGCGCCATGCCGAAGTCACAATCGCCCAGGGCCCGTTCATTACTGAGCGAACAGCCGCATCTGCCCCTGGAACGGGCACTATCTCGTTGAGTTCCGACTCCTCAAATCGTCCCATTTCCTCCAGTTCCGCCGCGTGGTCCTGGCCCGGAAGAAAATGCTCGAGGGTGGCGTTGGTGGGCCGACCGTGGGAAAAACGCAGCACCTCATCGGCCGGAATCGCATGGCGTTCAGCCCACCTCCGCCAAGTCCGTTCCACCACCAGGGTCGAATCCACCAGCGTGCCGTCCATATCGAACAAGACTGCTCTGCACAGGAACTTCAAAGAGTCATCACTTCCGCCGCCTTCGTTTCCAAACTGATTTTACGAGAAGCGCACGGTGCTCTACACTGTTGTGAACCAATGCGGAGCGTGTGTCTCTTTTTACTTCCCTTTCTGATCCACGCTCAGAGCTACGATTTACTGATTCAAAACGGACAGATCTTGACGGAGCCGGCAATCCGTGGTTCTATGGCGATATCGCCGTGCGCGGCGACACGATTGCGTTTATTGGGCACCTGCCGGAAGCAAAAGCCACGCTAGCGATCGATGCGAAAGGCTTGGCGGTTGCGCCGGGCTTTATCGATATTCACTCGCACGGCCGGCGCGGAATCTTTCAGGTGCCCAGTGCTGCCAATTACCTGCAGGAAGGCGTCACGACATTATTGAAGGGCCGGACGGCAGCTCGCCGATTCCGCTCGGTCCGTTTTTGAAGAAAGTCGCAGCCACACCGATTTCCATCAACTTCGCCAGCTTCATCGGCCACGGATCGCTGCGCTCAACTGTGATGGGCTTGGTGAATCGCAAGTCGACGCCCGAGGAAGTCGACAAGATGAAGGCTCTGGCGCGGCAGGCAATGCTGGACGGAGCGGTTGGCCTATCGACCGGTCTTTTCTATGTTCCGGGTAATTATGCGAACACGGAGGAAGTGATCGAAATCGCCAAAGTGGTGGGTGCGATGGGCGGTTTTCACCAATCGCATATGAGAGACGAAACGGACCACATTGAAGAGTCGGTACGGGAGACGATTCGAATTGGCGAAGAAGGACATTTGCCAACTCAGATCACGCACCACAAGGTGATCGGCTCGGCAAATTGGGGCAAGAGCGTCGAGACCCTGAAACTCGTGGAAGAGGCACGGGAGCGAGGCGTGACCATCGATCAGTATCCGTACACAGCTTCGAGTACAGGGATCGCTGCGCTGCTTCCACAGTGGTCGCTCGAGGGCGGAAACGAGGCCGTCGTGGAACGGCTGCACGCTCCCGGGGCACGCGCAAAGATCAAAACCGAGATCGAGCATAACATTCGCGACGGCCGCGGCGGGGGAGACCCGAAGAATGTGGTCATCGTGAACTGCAGTTTCGATCCGAGTCTGGCAGGGAAAAGCCTCTCGGACATTACGAAAGCCCGCGGCGTGGACGTGAACGTGGACGCCGCTGCGGAAACGGCTATGTCGCTGCAGGAAAAGGGCGGCTGCTCGGCGGTTTACCATGCGATCGACGAGGCGGATATCGAGCGAATCATGCGCTCGCCGTATACCATGATCGCTTCGGATGGTTATATTCCCCTTTTCGGTCAGCAGGCGCCCCACCCGCGCAGTTATGGCACGTTCGCCCGTGTGCTGGGCGTGTATGTGCGCGAACGCAAGACCATCACGTTACAAGACGCCATTCACCGAATGTCCGGAATGCCCGCAGAGCGATTGGGCTTCGGCGACCGAGGGCTTTTGCGTCCTGGGATGAAGGCAGATATCGTTGTCTTCGATCCGGCAACCGTTAGCAGACCGCGCGACGTTCGATAAGCCGCATCAGTATTCTGTCGGTTTTCCCGACGTAGTCGTCAATGGGAAGTTAGCCCTGCGAGATGGGCACGTCACAAACGATCGCCCGGGCCGCGTTCTGTATGGTCCGGCGCATGCACCCGCGAACGCCGAAGTCAGCGTAAACAAGCGCTAGGCCTCTGGAGGCCATGTCAGAATGGTTGCTCAGTCTGCGCCATGAACGCATCCGCGCCCGTCCGCCCGGCCGATTATGACCATCTCCTGAATCCCACAAACGTTCAGAACCCGTTTCCGCTATATGCGCAGCTTGGGGAAGAAAGCCCGGTGCACTGGAACTCTCATTTCGGCAGTTGGCTGCTGACCCGTTATAGCGACGTTCGCAGTGCGTTCGCCGATCGCACACGGTTTTCTTCCGCGGTCGGCGAGGCGATGCTGTCACGTGTTGTCGACTTCCCGCAACATGCGCTGTCTGATTTTGAGATTCGGTACCGCTACTTTTACCGGCAGATCCAAGCGTTGGACGCACCCAAGCACACGATCCACCGATCGCTCATTGCAAAGGCTTTCACGCCGCGAGTGATCGAGGATCTCAGGCTGCTGATCGAGAGGCGCGTCGAGCGGTTACTCGAGACGGTCTTGAGCGAAGGGGAAAGCGATTTCGTTGCGAAATTTGCTTATCCGCTTCCCTCGCTGGTGATTTTCGATCTGCTTGGTGTACCTGAAGATTACTATCCCGTCCTGCGGGCTTCTGCCTCGGCGTTCGCGCGCTTTCCCGCTGCCATCTATGCGCGAGACTTCGCTGTCCTGTCTGACATTGCTCGACATCTTGCCGATACCGAGAACGTGCTTCTCGGCCTGGTGGCAGCGCGACGACACTTACCTCGTTCCGATCTGATTTCGGCATTGGCCACCGTGCGCGAAGGAGCTGACACGCTTACGGATGACGAGATCGTCGTACTCTGCAACTTTCTTCTTTTTGCCGGACATGAAACGACAGCGAATCTACTCGGCGGGTCCGTGCTGCACCTCCTTCAGGAGCGGTCGCTTTGGAATCAGTTGCGCGACGACCGTGCGCTCCTGCCGAACGCCCTTGAGGAACTGCTTCGTTTCGTCAGTCCAGTGCTCACGATCTCCCGAGTCTTGACGGAGGACTTCGAATGTCATGGGACACAGATGAAGAAAGGTGATCGTGTTCAGCTTGGCGTGGGCGCCGCGAATCATGATCCGGCGCAGTTTTCGGACTCGGAGGATCTCAGGCTCGATCGTCCAAACCCGCATTCCGTCGCATTCGGGTACGGAGCACATTACTGCATCGGAGCAGCACTGGCTCGCCTTGAAGCACAGATTGCGCTCGGGTCACTGGTTCAGCACGTGCGGGACATGCGGCTTCGCACCGAAACGGTTGAGTACCAGCCCGTGTTCTATCTGCGAGCGTTGAAGTCGCTGCCGATCTCAACTCGGTAGCAAGGCCCTGGTATCGCTAAAACCCTTCCCAGATCAGCGCAGGAAAGACGGCGGTCCGCTTGAATCCTACGGATTCGTACAGCTCGATGGCATGTTGATTGGACGCTGTGACGGTAAGGCTGACGGTAACGCATCCCAACGACACCAGCTTCGCCAAAGCCCGCCTTAAGAGCTCGTAACCGAGGTGAGCACCTCGGATGGCCGGAAGAACGCAAAGCTGGGTGATGTGACCCGAGGCGGGAGAAACCATGCTGGCTAGGCACGCCCCGGCAATCCTTCCCGTGTGGGTATCGTGCGCGACGATTGAGGCTTCGCCGGAGAACACTCCGCAGCCCGGGTAACGGATGATATTCGTCAGGAAATGCCGCGCACCCGGGATGGTCCGATATTGATCATTGATTTCCCCGTCCACGTGCCCTCGATACGCAGCGGCGACCAGGTGAGCAGTCTCTTCCTGATAGCGTTCGGCCCAAGGCTGAAAGGTGGTGCCGGAATCGGTGGTGAGTGGACGCAGACCGGTTATGGCTCCGGCTTCCATGCTCATGAAGAGGCGATCGTGGCGAGCGAGGAAGCGACTGAATGGAAGCTGTCCCGTTCGGTGGCGCAGGAGCATAAGCTGAGATTCAATGCGCCTGACGCCGGCTGTTCGCATCAAGCCTTGAACAGCGGCGCCGAGCAGCAAGGCCTCATTCTCCGCCCCGCCGAACTCTTCCCTCACATACAGATCACCGATCAGCCCTTTGCGGCCTTCGCAAACACAATACGTATATCCGACGACAGAGCGCCCGACGCGCAAAGCGTAGCCGATGAGGGAACGAACCAGGAGGAATCGTCGCAGCAGATCGGCAGAGGGCCTGAAATCCCACTGGAACTTATCGTTCCAAACGGCGATTTCTTCTCCAAACAGGGCGTCGAACTCGCTAACATCCAGCTGTGAAAGCTCTAAAACCTCCGGCAACTTCAGATCGGAGTGCGCAGCCATCGTCCCACGCTACACGTTTACGGTTTCGGCAGGAAGAGATGAGAGAATCCGGGTATTTCGGAGGAACTCGCCGATACGGCGCGCCGCCTCCTTCGTCCGCGCTACATCCTCAATGAGGCTGAACCGAACATAACCTTCGCCCATAGGGCCGAAGCCGATTCCCGGCGAAAGCGCCACGCCCGCTTCCTTCAACAGGATCTTGGTAAATTCGAGCGAACCCAGTTGGGCGAAAGGCTCCGGAAGCGCGGCCCAGACGAACATGGTTGCTTTCGGGGGCGTCACGGTCCAACCCGCAGCTGCCAGGGTTTGGATCAGGACGTCTCGGCGTTCCTGGTAAACAGCCCGAATTTGGCCGGGAGCCTCATCGCACTCGAGCAGGGCCGTCGTGGCCGCAATCTGAATGGGCTGGAAGGTTCCGTAATCGAGGTAGCTCTTGATGCGAGTGAGCGCACCGATCAACTTCTGGTTGCCCACGCAGAAGCCGACTCGCCAGCCGGCCATGTTGTAAGTCTTGGTCATCGAGTAGATTTCGACGGCACAATCCTTAGCGCCTTCGACATCGAAGATGCTGGGGGGCCGGTACCCGTCGAACCCAAGTTCTGCGTACGCGAAATCATGAATGACGTACGACCCGTGTTGCCGGGCGAGTTCCACAATCTCGCGCATGAATGGGAGATCTACGCATATGGTCGTTGGATTGTGAGGGAAAGAAATAAGGATCACTTTCGGCTTTACGGCTGCCGAGCGATACAAATCTTTCAAGCCACGCAGAAACGTTGGCGCGTCGGGCATGGGCAGCATGTGAGCGTCACCCTCCGCCATGATGACCCCGTATTGATGGATCGGATAAGCCGGATTCGGGGAGACGATCACATCTCCGGGCCCGACGATAGCGAACATCAGATGCGCTAGCGCGTCTTTAGCCCCGATGGTAACGATGGCTTCGGTGTTGCTGTCCAGTTCGACGCCATACTGCTTCGCATAGCGGGCAACGATTGCTTTCCGGAGAGCCGGAATTCCGCGCGACACCGAGTACCGATGGTTCAGCGGGTTTTTGGCTTCCTCGATGAGCTTTTCCACAACTCGAGACGGAGTGGCACCGTCCGGGTTGCCCATCCCCATATCGATGATGTCTTCGCCCGCCGCTCGGGCCGCGTCACGAAGATCGTTGACGATCGCGAAAACGTAGGGAGGCAGCTTTTTGATCCGGTAAAACTCTTCGCCTTGAGGAAGCGGCATTACTTCTTCAGTGTAACCAGACCCGCACGGGCCTTAGCCTTAGGCGAACCCGCGAATAATACGCGCCGGCAACAGGATAACTGCTGCAACTAGCGCGAGCGCTCCGTGAACAGTGATTCCCACAATTCGAAATGGCAGCAGGATAAGCCAGACGATCGGGTAGAGCACCAAGGCGGCGAGCGCCAGGGGCCAGGAAAAGATAAACAAAACACACCACAGCAGAAAGGTGAGCATAACCGTATGCAGAAAGAATACGCAGAGAAATCCTTTCGAGTTCCCTCCGTTGCCCGGCTACTCTGGCAGTGTGAAAAGTTATCGCAAAGAGCTTTGGTTTGAAATCCCAAGCCGCCGCGGGTTCGTGAACATTACGGGCGAAGTGGAGGATTGCTTACGCGCCAGCGGAGTTCGAGAAGGACTGGCGCTCGTGAACGCGATGCACATTACGGCCTCCGTGTTTATCAATGACGACGAAGCGGGACTGCACCAGGATTACGAGAAGTGGCTGGAAAAAATTGCCCCCCACGAGCCTGTGGCCGGCTACCGCCATAACCAGACGGGCGAAGACAACGCGGACGCTCACATGAAACGGCAGATCATGGGCCGCGAAGTCGTGGTTGCGATCACCGAGGGACGATTGGATTTTGGGCCCTGGGAGCAGATCTTCTACGGCGAGTTTGACGGCCGGCGACGCAAGCGCGTACTGGTGAAGATTATCGGAGAGTAAGCCCCCGCCCGAGCAATTTGCCTTTCGCAATCAATAAACCCGATCAATTGCGCAGGTTGAAGTGAGAACAAGATCACGACCGCTTATGCGGAGATTGGGGAGGGATTGACAGATGCTTTCGCCCGTAACTGAAAAACGACCTACAAACGGCCTCACGGAATTGAAGGGCCGCCTGAAAGCGACCTGGATGACGGGTGACTACGACGTCTTCTCGCGGTACATGGAGGAGGACGCGAGGAAGTTTTTCGACCGGCTCGAACTAACCCCAGGCACTCGACTGCTCGACGTGGGCTGTGGAACAGGACAACTGGCGCTCATCGCTGCCAGAAACGGCCTCAAAGTCACCGGTTGCGATATCGCAACGAACTGGTTGGAGAAAGCTCGTAACCGCGCCCAAGCGGAGGGTCTTCCGATCAGGTTTGAGGAAGGAGACGCCGAATCGCTTCCATACGCCGACGCCCAATTCGACGTGGTCGTCAGCTTGATCGGTGCCATGTTCGCGCCTCGTCCCGATCTGGTAGCAGCCGAATTGAAGCGCGTTTGCCGTCCGGGTGGAATGATTGCGATGGCGAACTGGACTCCGGAAGGCTTCATCGGACAGATGTTCAAAGCGATCGCGAAACACATCGCTCCCTCCGGAATGCCCTCGCCCGTGCTCTGGGGAGATCCCGCCATCGTACGCCACCGGCTCCGCGATGGCATAACCGATCTCTATTTTGCGCGGCGTCAATATCGCTTCAGCTATCCATTTCCGCCGGAAGCCGTCGTCGACTTTTTCGAGCTGAACTACGGGCCAATGTCGAGAGCGTTCGCATCCCTCGATGCCGACGGACAAGCAAGGCTGCGGAGCGAATTAATCGCGCTATGGTCCGCTCATAATCAGGCTGTCGACAGCACGACGGAGGTGGACGGCGAATACCTGGAAATCACCGCCACGCGAACCACGAGCAGCAGTTCTCGTATGAATGGGGGACTACGCACGCCAGAACGCGCAAGCCATCGTGCCGCGTTACTCGCGGATCGCATCGAGCAGGGCGCGGCTGCACTAGCGGGATTCACGGCCGGACTCTCATATGAGAACTGGACTCGGCCTGTTTCGGCAAGCGACAGGCGTTCGGTCGGCGCGACCGTGCACCACGTTGCCTCGATGTACCCAGTCGAGATCCAGCTCGCACAAACGATTGGCGACGGCAACGCGGTTACTGATGTCACCTGGGAGGCAGTCGCCCAGATAAACGCGTCGCATGCGCGAGAGCACCCGAATGTGAATAAGTTCGACACGATGGAACTGCTGCGCTGCAATAGCCGCGAGGCCGCCGCGGCTGTCCGCGCATTCACGGACGAAGAACTGGACCGCGCAGCATCATTTTCACTCAGCTTTGGTGCCCCGGTTACGGCGCAATTCGTCATTGAGGACCATGCGCTTAGGCATAGCTGGAACCACCTGGCCCGCATCAAATTGGCGGTGGAGGAATGAGCTAAACGCCCTGACGACACCGCACGACGAGCTGCATTCACGGACGCCCGTTGCCGCCCCGCCTTCTCCCCTGCAGTTCCAAATTCCTCGCTCTGACATCCTAGTGAGGGAGGGAAGAAAGATTGGTGAATGAACTGACGGCAGCTGCTGCTGGGACTATTACGTTAGGCGGAGATCTGACCGTTAACAGGCTGGGCTACGGAGCCATGCGCATTACAGGCAAAGGCATCTGGGGGCCGCCCGAAAACAAAGACGAGGCAATCCGGACTTTGAGGCGCGCAGTTGAACTGGGCGTGAATTTCATCGATACGGCAGACTCGTATGGTCCGTATGTTTCCGAGGAGCTGATCGGCGAAGCCCTGGCTCCCTATAAGAGCGGTGTCGCCATCGCCACGAAGGCAGGGTGGGAGCGACCCGGGCCATTCCAATGGACCCACAACTCCAGTCCGGCACATATGCGACAGGCGCTTGAAGGCAGCTTGAAGCGCTTGAAGCTGGAACGAATCGACGTTTACCAGTTACACACTCCGGATCACTCCGTTTCCTTCGACGCATCCATGGTTGCGCTCGCCACCATGCGCGAAGAAGGCAAGATCCGCCATGTGGCATTGTCGAACGTTACGCTCGAGCATATTGAGCGAGCGAGAAAGATTGTGCCTATTGTTTCGGTACAAAACCGCTACAGCTTTGCCGACCGCGAGTGGGACAAGGTGGTGAATTACTGCGAAAGCAACGGTATTGCCTTCATACCTTGGGCGCCTTTAGCGGGCGGCCGGCAGGCTCACGAGGTTCTGGCAGCGGTTGCAAAGCGGTTGAATGCATCAGCTCAGCAGGCGGCCCTGGCGTGGTTGCTCAAGCGATCACGCATCATGCTGCCCATCCCCGGCACTTCCACAGTGAAACATCTGGAGGAGAACATCGCAGCCGCTTCCTTGAATCTCCCGGACGCAGAGTTCAAAGAACTTTCGGATGTGAAGCTCGAGCCGGTCGTGTATCGATAGAGAAGGGGCCCGCCGCGCGTTACTCGGCTGCGGGCCGCGCTTTGGCTTGCGCCTCGCGGAACGTTCGAGTCTTCGGATTGTTCGCGTTCCACTGTGGCACACGCGGACTGTTCGCGATATTCAGTAAGCCGAGGGCCACAGCACGATCTACTTTGGCCATGTTGGCATAATCAACCTTCTGCCATTCATCGCCGAGGCCGTGGTAATCCGGATAGTCGAACGCTACGCATAAAGTATGCGCCGGAACTCCCTGTCGTGCGAGGGCCGCATTGTCACTTCGCTCGAAGTAATCGTCGCTACCCTGCTTATCGAAGTAGATCGTGACTCCGATGCGACGGCCGGCTTCCTGGAGGTACCTGGTGACGTCCGAATAGTCGAATCCGGTCAACGTTGCGTTGCTGATCTGCTTGCCTTCGGTTGAATCGGTTCGGCCGACCTGCTCGAGGTTCACGTCGGCAACGGTTTTATCGATCGGGAATACCGGGTGGCGACCGTAATAGCCCGATCCGATATCTCCGCGCTCCTCCCCGAAAAACGTAACAAACACGACCGAACGCTTCGGGCGAGTCGGAAGGCGTGAGAGCGCTTTCGCGATCTCGATCACCGAAACCGTACCGCTGCCATCGTCGTTGGCTCCGTTATAGATCTGATCTTTCGAGTCCTTCGCAGGAGGCTGCGGGCTCAAGGCATTCCCGGTTTCTCTCGTTCCGATATGGTCGTAATGTGCAGTCAGCAGGACGCACGTATGTTTCAGGTTTGGATCCGAGCCGCGGAGAATGCCGACCACGTTCTTGAGTACCGCCGGGTGATCATCAGGCGGAGGGACGTCGAAAGTAACCGTGCGCTGATCCGAACCGGCTGTTGGATTGTCAAGCCACCGCTTTAGCTCGTCGTTATCCGCAATAAGGACTGGTGGGCGTTTATCGCCGGCTTCTTCCGCCGGAATGAGCCGCGGCCTGCCGGCGTGACGGACGCGGCCTACCAGGATCTCTGCTTTCGCATGGGCAGCCCTAATGGCGTTATCGAATGCACGAGAGTTCTTGAAGAACGCTTCCCTTTGGTCGGACGGGATGTCGTTCATAGACCGCTCGGGAACGACGACAGCTTTCCCATTCACGTCTCTGCCCTTCAGCGCGTCAAGATCTTTGGTCCGAAACACGACAACCGGGCAATCCTCGAGAGTCGCGGCTTCATCTGCGTCAGAGATCTGCAGATTGGCCGGTGCAATCGTGAATGAATGTGAGCCGTCGTGCAGCGTCATCTCGCCTTTCGGCTTTGGCATGGTCCGGTCGACCATCTTGGCCAATTGAAAGTAGTCCTGGTCACCGCCCGGTTCGAGGCCGGCGGCACGAAACTGCGAGGCGATAAACTCTGCCGCAACATCGAGTCCGGGCGAAGGACTGTAACGGCCAGCCAGGGCATCGGAGGCGAGGAATGACAGATCACCTTTCAGTTGGGACGCCGCGATGGAGTTGATGGCGGGCGGTATCGGCGGCGCCGGCGCTGTTGGCTTCGTTTGCGCCAAGAGAGCCGCTATAGCAACACAGAGAGCGACTGATCCAGAGGCGACCTTCGTCGCTCTGCGTACAGAGTGAGTCATGATCGCCGGGCTTACGGCTCTCCTTCAGGGCCGGGTTTTGCTTGCACCACGCGAACGGTTTCACCATCGACGAGCGAGTCAGGCGGATTTGCAATTACCGACGTATTTTCGTCCACGCCCGAGAGGATTTCGATGGTCGCACCGAAGTCTCGCCCCAGAGTCACCGGGATCAACGCCGCCCGGTTTTCGCCTTTGACGATCGGCAGACGGACGCCCTCACTCCGAAACAGCAAAGACGCGCTTGGAATCGTCAGCGCCGATTGTGCTCCTTTCACCTGGAAATGAACCTCCGTGTAAGCATTCGGGAGCAGGAGACCGGTTGGATTATTCACGTCCACTTCCACCAATAGCGTACGGGTTGTGGGATCGAGGGCATCGGCCGTACGGACCAGGGAACCAGGGAAACGGCGGCCCGGCAACTCTGGAAGCGAGAGTTCGGCCTTCAGGCCGGGTGTCGTCGCGTGGGAAAACGTTTGTGGAACATTCACAAAGACGCGCAGCCGGTTGATGGATGCCACGTGGAAGAGTTCGCGATTCTGGCCAACGGCCGATCCTGACGCGATCAACTGGCCGACATCGGTATTTCTCGCTGTAACTACTCCGTCAAATGGCGCATAGATTTTCTCGAACGAGACCATGTCCTCAAGGCGCTTCACGTTGGCATCGGCTGATTTCACTGCGGCGACCCGTGCAGCCGCGGTTTGAACGGCATTATCCACGTCCTGCTTCGATACCGAATCAGACTTCAGCAGATCCGTGTACCGTTCTGCCGTCAGCTGAGCCAGTTTCAAATTTGCTTGCGCCGTGCCAAGCTCTTCGCGGGCTTGTTGAAGCTGCTGATCCACCTCGGGGCTTTCGATCTCGGCCAACAGCTGGCCTGTTTTGACGTGAGAGCCGATATCGAAGTACCACTTCTTCAGGTACCCGGAGGTTCTGGCATAGATTGGAGCGTCCATGAAGGCCTGGATATTACCCGGCAGCACCAGTTCCTGGGCACCCGCCTGACGCTGAGGATGAACGATGGTGACGGCCGGCTCTGCGGCCTCGTTAGTCTCCTGGCGAAGAACCGTTTTCGCTTTAATGCGCGGCAGTATGCCGGAGATGACGAGCGCACCAGCAACGGCGCAAACGAGAATGAGACCAAGCAGGATGCGAAGGCGCGGCATGGACTAACTTGCCCTCCGTTTTCCATGTACCAGGCTGAAAAACACCGGCACGAAGAACAGGGTTGCCACCGTCGCGAACAGCAGTCCACCGACTACGGCGCGGCCCAAAGGCGCATTTTGTTCACTACCCTCGCCTATGCCCAGAGCCATCGGCAACATACCGATCATCATGGCGAGAGCGGTCATCAATACCGGACGGAGGCGCGTCACTCCCGCAAGCAGCGCGGCATCAGCGGCAGTATCAACATCGGGAATCTGCTCCTTCGCGAAGCTGACGACCAGGATGCTGTTCGCTGTCGCAACACCCATACACATGATGGATCCCGTTAAAGCGGGCACGCTCAGACTCGTGTGTGTCAGAAAGAGAAACCACGCGATACCGGCCAGGGCGGCAGGCAGGGCAGCAATGATCACGAAAGGATCGAGCCAGGATTGGAAATTGATGACGATCAGCATGTAAACGAGGACTATGGAAAACGCGAGCCCGCCGATCAGGCCACGGAATGAAGACCGCATGGTTTCGATCTGGCCGCGGATCACGACGCGCGAGCCGCGAACCAGCTTCGATTTATTCGCTGCGACCAAGCGTTCTATTTCATTAGAGACGCTGCCCAGATCTGTTCCTTGCACGTTCCCGTAGATATCGATCACGGGTGAAATCGCGTAGTGGTTGACCGTTGCAAGTCCGTTCCCCCTTTGGATGGAGGCGAGATTGGCAAGAATCTGCGGTTTGTCGCCGGCCGATGTGACCGGAATATTACCGAGACCGCCCAACGAATCCATTTGATATTGAGGAGCTTGCGCAACGATGTTGTAGCTGACTCCCGTCCGCGGATTGAGCCAGAAAGTAGGCGAGGTTTGAAAGCTTCCGCTCAGCGAAACGAGGACGTTGCCGGCGACCTCGCGCGTGTTGTAACCCACTTGCTCGGCCTTCGAACGATTGATGTCGAGGAAGAGTTTGGGCTGGTTGAACGGCTGCTGAATACGAAGATCCGTCACGCCGGGGATGTACTTGATGTTCTGCAGCAACTGTGAAGCAAAGTCGCGGTTGGCGGCCATGTTTGCTCCGAGCACCTGGATATCGATGGGGGCGGGAAGGCCGAAATTCAAAATCTGGCTCACCAGATCGGCAGGCAGGAAATAGAACAGGGTTCCGGGGAATTGGTTGGGTAGCAGGTTGCGCAGCTTTGTAACGTAATCTGCAGTCGGGCGATGATCTTCCTTCAGAGAAATCAGAATGTCTGCGTCCGCAGGCCCGATGGTTCCGTTGTTGTTATACGAGGTATTCGTGCCGCTATAGGGCAGCCCGATATTGTCGAGGATGTTCTCCACTTGCTCGGGGGGAATGACCCGGCGGATCTGCTTTTCGATGATGTCGCAGAGCCTGGCTGTCTCTTCAATCCGTGTGCCCGTCTGCGCGCGGATATGAAGCCTGATCTGACCGCTATCGGAGGCCGGGAAAAAATCCTGCCCCAACCAGGGCACGAGCGCCATTGATCCAAGGCAACTAAGGAAGAATAATGTCACGAACAGTGCGCGATGGTGAATGCAGCGGAGTAGCAACGATTCATAACCCGACCGCAGTTTCTCGAACCCGCGTTCAAATGCGAGTTGAAAGCGCTTCAGGGGATTCCGCGTCTTGCGATGGGCGACGGCTTCGTGTTGGGAGTGGCCAGCAAGCAGGTATTTCGCGAGCGTTGGCACGATCGTTCGCGAAAGGATATAGGAGGCGATCATCGCGAAGGACACTGCTTCGGCAAGCGGCACGAACAGGTAGCGTGCGACCCCCGTGAGGAAGAACATCGGCACGAATACGATGCAGATGCTAATGGTGGAAACAAACGCGGGGATAGCGATCTGAGCGGCTCCGTCGAGGATTGCCTGCTCGATTTCTTTCCCCATTTCGAGATTTCGATCGATGTTTTCAATCGCGACTGTGGCGTCGTCGACCAGAATGCCAACCGCCAGGGCAAAGCCACCGAGCGTCATGATGTTGATCGTCTCGCCGAGCGCGCTCAAGACCATAAGGGAGCAAATGATCGACAGAGGGATCGAGATCGCAATGATTACCGTGCTGCGCCAGCTACCAAGGAACAGCAAGATCATCAGAGCAGTCAGGCAGGCAGCGATGATGGCCTCGCGGACAACCGCATTGATCGACGCGCGCACAAAGATTGACTGATCGGCAATCGGGGTGATTCGTAATTCAGGCGGGAGTGTGGCGGCGACCTGGGGCAACATCTTTCGAATCCCCGCGATGATATCCAGCGTTGATTCGTTGCCTGACTTCAGAATGGTCATCATGGAACCGCGCTGCCCGTCCGAACGAACAACGTTTGTCTGCGGCGGATAGCCGTCGCGAACGTGGGCGACGTCGTGGATATAGATGGTCGCTCCGTTCTGCGTCTTGATCGGCAGATCGTTCAATTCGGCAACTGATCTTGGGCTGCCGTTGATCTCGACGTCGTATTCGAGCGGACCGATTTTCGACGTTCCGCTCGGCAGGATGACGTTCTGGTTACCGATCGCGCTGACAACGTCCGTTGCGGCCAGCCCCTTCGACTGGAGAGCCCGGGTGTCCAGATCAACCATAATCTGCCGTTGCTTTCCTCCGTAGGAGTTCGGGATGGCTGTGCCGGGGACCGTGATGAGCTGGGTCCGGATGAAGTTCGAACCGAAGTCGAATAGCTGCTGTTCACTCAGCCCCTTGCCGGAGAGAGCCAACTGCAAGATGGGCACGGTGGACGCGTTGTAACTCAGGATGTTCGGGGGTGTAGTGCCCGGAGGCAGGAACTTCAGCTGCGTTTGGGCTGACGCCGCAACCTGCGCCAGCGCAGTGTTCAGATTCGCGTGCGGCTGGAAGAAAATCTTGATCACCGCGATACCGTTCATCGACTGCGACTCGATGTGTTCGATGTTGTTTACGGTGGTGGTCGTCATTCGCTCGCTGTAATAAACGATGCGATTGGACATCTCTTGCGCGGACAGTCCGGTGTACTGCCAGACCATGCTCACGACCGGAATATCAATGTTGGGAAAGATGTCGGTGGGGGTTCTCGTGACTACGATCGGAGCCAGGAGCAACAACATCAAAGACAAGACAACAAACGTGTACGGTCGCCGGAGAGCGAGCCGAACAATCCACATACTTCTCTAGTACCTTCCCTCGAGAGAACCGACTTAGCGCGCCATGTGAGTGTTCACGAACCGTTTGACCGGTCAGGATCGTGTTCACTGAAACTTTAATTATCGAACACTCCTCATCCGAAGATGTTCCAGTCATGCGCAAAGCCCAATGTGTGGGTAGAATGTTCAAGCGAGCGGAGGCAGGATGATCAACGTTATCACGGTCGAGCGGGAATACGGCTCGGGGGGCGGCACAATCGCCAAAATGCTGGCAGAGCGGCTCGGCTGGTCGCTCTGGGATCACGAGATAACGACGGAGATCGCACGCCGTTTGAAGTGCGATGTGCACGCGGTGGAAGAGCGGGAAGAGCGTCTGGACCCCACTTACTACCGGCTTTTCAAGGTATTCATGCGCGGCAGCTACGAAGCGAGCTTCTCGGGTTCGAACGTAGAACTGTTGGATGCCGATGGCCTGTTCCGCCTTTTCGAATCAGTCGTCAAGGAGATCGCGGGACGCGGGAATTGTGTGATCGTCGGCCGCGGAGGCTCGTACTATCTGCGGGACCATAAGAACGTCCTTCGGACGTTTGTTTATGCTCCTCCGGAATACAAGATTAGCCGGCTAACGGCGCAGGGCAACAGCCGGGAAGAAGCCGAGGACCTGGTAACGACCGTGGACCAGGAGCGGGCCGCTTTCGTGAAGAAATATCACGGGAAAACCTGGCCTCTGCGCGAACTCTATCACCTGATGATCAACTCACAGGTTGGCGACGAGTTTGTGTTGAAGATGATACTGACCGAGATGGAGTTGCTGAACAAGAAGCTGGCCTATGCCTGACCTGCCGCCCGGTCCCAAGCGTCTGTTTTTCGTCGTTTGCAAAGACCTTCCCGGAATCACTATCTATGACGCCGACACTCACGAGAGGGTAGCGCAGGCTGTCACGCCAGGAACGATCAACCCGCATGAAGGTGCGTTCTCGCGAGACGGACGTTCGGTTTACGTTCCCATGTACGGAACCTCGGGCGTCGGCAAACCGGGCGAACATGGGCATACTCTTCACGTATTCGACACGCTGACTGGAGCGGAAACGGCTTCGCTAGACACGGGCGAGTACCGCCGGCCACACTGCGTCACGGTGGGGGAGCAAACCGGTACTGTTTATGTAAGTGCCGAGCTGGCGGAGTCTCTTATTCTGATCGATCCCACTCAGCCTGCGATCGTTGGCGCCATTCCGACCGCTTCGGACACGTCGCACATGTTTGCGCTTACGCGCGATGAACGGAAAGCATACGTGAGCAACGTGCGGTCGAAGAGTGTCTCGGTGCTCGACATCAAGAACCGGAGATTGGAGGCCAACATTCCGACCGAAGGTGAGAACCAACGCATGACGCTGAGTCCGGACGAGAGATGGTTTGTCACGAACCTTGGCCCGGCCCGGAAAATCGCTTTCTATCGGACAGCGGACAATGAACGCGATTTCACCATTCCCGTCGACGGAACGCCCTTTGTTGCGAAATTCAGCCGGGACGGCAAGTTTCTGTACGGCGCCGGATTTGCAGGCCCGCGCAAGCTGGCCACATGGAAGATCGACGTGGCAAAACGCGAAATCGTCGCCTCGCTCGCCGAGGGACTCGGCGAAGATCCCGGTTCGCTCGAGGTGAATCCGTTTACCGGCACTGTGTACGTCAGCGATCAGCCGACCAACGCCGTCCACCAGATCGACCCCGATACTTGGAACGTAACAGGCACGATCCGAACGGAGAAGACTCCGGACGCAATGGGATTCATCACGCTCCGCTGAGCTAAGCCTCGGTCGTGAACCGGAAGATCGTAGTCTCGTGGAACTGGTCACCCGGTTTTAGGACAGTGGACGGAAAATCCGGCTTGTTCGGCGAATCCGGGAAGTGCTGCGTTTCGAGACAAAATCCAAAACGGAACTTGTAGGTCACCCCGCCTTTGCCGGTCACGCTGCCATCCAGGCGATTGCCCGTATAAAATTGGACGCCCGGTTGGGTGGTCAAAACCTCCAGCTTGCGACCGGTTGCGGGATCGACGACCGAAGCAGCAAGCCGAAGTCCATGGCCATTTAATACAAAGTTGTGGTCGTACCCCCACCCGAGCTTCAACTGCTCATAATCCTCATCGATATGAGCACCGATCCGTTCGCCGTGCCTCAAATCGAACGGGGTTCCGGAAACGTCACGCAGCTCGCCTGTCGGTATCAGGTTCGAATCGACAGGAGTGAAACGGTCCGCATGAATGGTCACGTGATGATCGAGGATGTTGCCCGCGAACTGCCCGGTCAGATCGAAGTACGAATGATTGGTCAAGTTCAGAACGGTGTCTTTATCCGTGGAAGCACGGTACTGGATGCCAAGCTCATTGTTCTCGTTCAAGCTGTAGGTGACCCAGGCCTTGAGCGTTCCCGGGTACCCTTCCTCTCCGTCCTTGCTGAGGTACTCCAACTCGAGCGCAAGCCCATTTCCCGTGTCGACGATCTGGCTTTCCCAAACGACCTTATCGAATCCCCGCGACCCGCCATGTAGCGCATTAGGACCGTTATTCCGGGCCAGTTCATAGGTGTGCCCATTGAGCTCGAAGCGACCATTCGCGATCCGGTTGGCATAACGGCCCACCAAGGCGCCAAAGAACGGATTCTTCTTCAGGTAACCATCGAGATTGTCGAACCCCAGCACAACGTCGGTGAAGCTCCCGTTGCGGTCAGCGGTTTTGAGTGAAACAATTCTCCCCCCGAAATCCGTAATCTTTGCTTCCGTTCCGGCCGAGTTTGTCAAGGTGTAAAGACTGACCGCCTGGCCGGAGGAATCAGTACCCCAGGTTTCTCTTCGTATGTCGGGTTTGCTCATGAGTTCCTCGAACCTACTGTAAACCGCAGGTTTGTTTCGACCGGGCCGCATCTGACGTCGTACGACTGTTACTTTTCACCGGTATAGTCGGAAGATATGCTTTCAGGACTTGTACGGTGTTGTTTTTTCGCAATTCTTTCCTTGGCCGCCACGTCCCTCGGCTTTTCTCAATCGGAAGTAGGTACCACATCGCTCAACGGTACGGTGACGGATCCGGCCGGGGCCGTTGTTCCCAACGCGCAGGTTACGGCGAAGAGCAGCTCAACCGGGTTCACGCGCCAGACGGTAACGACGGGCGCGGGCTTTTATAGTCTTTCTGGCCTGCCGGTCGGAACGTACGAAGTTTCCGTGACCTCTTCCGGATTCAAGCCCGTGCGAGTGGAGAATGTGAACCTGTCCGTTGGGGCAGCCGCGACACTCAACATCAATCTGCAAGTGGGCTCCGCGACCGCCGAAATTACTGTTGTAGGAGACGCACCGGTCATCGAGACGAGCCGAACAGTAGCGAGCACCGCTATATCGAGCCGGCAGGTGGAAAGTCTGCCGATTAACGGTCGTAATTTCCTTGAATTCACATTGCTGACGCCGGGCGTAGTATCGGATCCGACTAGACCCGGCGATCTCTCCTTTGGCGGTCAGCGTGGAACCTCAAACAGCCTTCTAATTGACGGTTCTGATGCAAATAATACGTTTTTCGGCCAGTCGGTCGGCAGAGCCGGAACAAATCGCAATCCATATTCGTTCAGCGAGGACGCGATTCAGGAACTTCAAGTGAACACGAACAACTACGCAGCCGAGATCGGTCGTGCCGGGGGAGGCGTAATCAACGTGATTACGAAATCAGGCACGAATAGCTTCCACGGCGACGCCTTCGAGTTCTATCGAGATAAGGCTCTGAACGCAAACACCTGGGATAACAATGCGCAGGGCAGGCCGAAGCGCGCCTACCACTACAATCAGTTTGGCGGCGACATTGGCGGCCCAGTGCTGAAGAACAAAGTTTTCTTTTTCTTCGATTACGACGGTCAGCGCAACACGACTCCGAACGTGGTAACGCCGGGCGTGTTTCCTGCACCCAACGATACCGTCGGTCAACAGGTTCTAGCCAGCCTCGCACCCTATCTCACGTCTTACTCCAACTCTCTCAACAACGACGTTTATCTCGGGAAAGTCGATTGGAACGTCACCGATAACCAACACATCAGCTTTCGCTACAACGCGAACCGTTTTAAGGGTTTGAATTACGAAAACGCAGTGGCGACAAGCGCACAGGGTCACACTGGAAACAGCAATGTGTCAACCGATAACGCGGGATTCATCTATACCGCCGCGTTCACACCCAATAGCGTGCTGGAAGGGCGCTTCTTTTATACCCGCGACGATGAGCCCGGCGAGGCTAACTCCACTGCACCGGAAACCATCCTCCAGCAAAACGGCCAAACCGTGCTGAGCTTCGGAAGGAATAGCTTCAGCCCCCGATTCACCAATGTGAGCACCTACCAGCCGACTGTCACGTTCTCGCTGACCAAAGGGGCCCATAACATGAAAGCCGGAGCGGACCTTATCTTCCAAAAAATCGCTAATTTCTTTCCAGGCAATTTCAGCGGTTCATATACGTTCCCCAGCTTTGCGGCGTACGCAGCGAATCAGCCCAACCAATTCACACAGGCCTTTGCCGGACCGGGCACGACAGGACCAACCAGCAATCCCAACGTAAACGAGTACGCATTCTTTCTTCAGGACAGCTGGCGAGTGAGCAGCAAGTTAACTCTGAACTACGGTATCCGATACGACTTGTTCGACTACGCCCAGCCTCCTGTTGCCAATCCAAGCGCAACACTGGCCGCACTCGGCCTCAGCACGAATCGCATCCATACCGACAGAACCGACTATTCGCCGCGATTCGGCTTCGCGTATTCTCCCACCGCCGATGGCCGAACGGTTCTCCGCGGCGGCTACGGAATCTTCTATGCTGTGACGCCTTCCATCCTCACCGGAACCGCTTTTACGCAAAACGGTATACAGGTGCAAACCTTCACCTATACGGCTCCCGCTACTGCGATACCGGTGACTTACCCTGACCTGCTCACGTCCATTCCAACCATCAACCGAACACCCAGCCTGTTTGTGTTTGCAAAAGATTTTCGGAATGCGCAAACTCAGCAATGGAACTTCAACATTGAACATCAGTTAGGGAAGAACTATTCCATTAGCCTGGGATACCTTGGCGTGAGAGGTAGCCACCTTTCACGCGCGCGCGATATCAATCTGTTTCCATCCGTGCCCTTCACCTCTGTCGCAAGTCCCAACGGCGGCCTTGCCCTGACGTACATGCGCCATCCGAACGGACGCCCATACGGGGGCTTCCAGCGCATCATGCTTGCGGATAGCGGCGCGGACTCTGTTTACCACGCTGGCTTCGTTCAGCTAACGAAGCGCTTTTCGCATAACTTCCTCCTGCAGACCTCGTATACATGGGCACACGCGATCGACGACAATCCCGATGCGACGCAAGTCGTGATCGGAGCAGACGACTCCAAGAGCGTTCAGGACTCGCTGCTTCCTAACCTGGACCGCGGCAACGCCAACTCCGACATTCGCCAACGGTTCGTCTTCTCAGGCGTTTGGGACTGGAACTTCATCCCTTCCGGAGCAAATCCTGTTTTGGGGCACGCCATTAACGGATGGCAGCTCTCTACGAAAGCCACGCTGCAAAGCGGGCGGCCGTACAATTCCACGGTCGGAGGCAATCCGGATATCAACAACGACGGCAATACACGAAGCGATCGCACGCCCGGTGAGGGCCGCAATGCACTACGCGGACCTAACTTCCTGACTGACGACGTACGTCTCTCGAGATTCTTCCCGCTAGGGACCGAGCGTGTCCGGCTTCAGGTGATCGGAGAAGCGTTCAACATTACGAACCGGAGCAACTTTGTCATGCTGAGGACCACGCAATACAACTTTGTCGGGAATAGCTTTGTACCGGTCGGCAACTTCTTAACACCCCTTCTGGGCAGCGCGGCCGGAGAGCCGCGGATCCTACAACTCGCGGCCAAGATCGTCTTCTGATGGAACGTGACGAAGACCGTTCAAAACCACGGCGCTCAGAACCAACGGGGCAACCGTGATCCAGACAGCCCTGTTGTAGAGCTTCTGCTCGGCGAGATAACCGATGAGCGGCGAGATGACCGTTTGAAGAACACCGTAGGCGCAGGTGAGGGCCGCGACGGCAAAGCCCGCCTGCGCAGCGCCGAACAGATCGATCGGCAATGCGTAGACGTTGACACTCCCGGCCAGGAGGAAGAAGAAGTTCGCCGAGATAAGAACCGTTGCCCATTTGATGTTCGGCGAAAGGGGTAAGAGCAGGGCGACCGACGACGCGAGCGCACTTACCCAGACTGCCCGCCTCCTGGCGGGGACGGGAGCAACTCTCTTCCGGATCCAGCGCAGCGATAGCCACCCGCCAAAGAACCCGCCAACGTTCGAGACCAACGGCGGAATCCAACTGTAATCATTAGCGGTCCGCAGGTCCACGCCGTAAACACCCATGAGGTAGAAGGTCATCCAATTGGACCAGAGAGAGTAGCCGCCCATCCAGAGGACATTTGCAATCACAAGACGCACCAAGGCCGGGTCGCGGAGAAGCCGGAAGGAGGAGGAGTTCCTGGATGGCGGGGCCGCTGTTTCCGTGCGTGCCGGAATGAGACGGTTCACAATTAGCCAGACGGGTATCCACAGAAGGCTCAAAATTCCGGTCACAACGAATGGCCGCCGCCACGAGTACGTCATCGCCATGGCAGTCCAGACGGGAGCGAGCGCTAGTCCGATGCTCAACCCAATCTGGTTGAGCGCCGCGCCCAACGCATGTTCACCCGGTTTGAGGTAGATGCCGTTCACTTTCCCGACCGAAGGAACACCCGCCGACTCACCCGCTGCGAGAGCCGACCGGCAAAGAAACAATCCGGGAACTGATCTGACGAACGCGGTACCGATGCCCGACAGCGACCACCATCCGACGGCAATCGAGATTGCCCGGTTCACCCCCAAACGATCGAGCATCCATCCCGCAAAGAGTGAGGCGGCAGCATACGATATCGAGGCCGCTGATAAGACCCATCCGAAGGTGAATTTATTTATTCCGAGGTCGGAGATGATGAGCGGACCGAGCTGATTCAGCAGGAATCGGTCCACGTAATTGAGAGTGGATGAAAGGACAAAAACGCTGAACGCAATCCAGCGAAGAGGGTGATACCGCATTCTTAGTTCAAAACGCCTATCATCGGAAGTAGATGGCGGCGCAGAACGATGAGAGTAGCAGACTGCCAAGGCGGAACTTTATCCAGACGGTAGCTGCACTAAGCGCCGCATCTGCGCAGGAGGCGAGCGGCGCGGAGATGGGCAGCATCACGGAGATCCCCGGCGTTCGCGTCGGCCATTTCACCGATTTCCGCAGGCCGACGGGTTGTACTGTCGTTCTGTTCGACAACGGCGCAGTCGGCGGCGTTGATGTGCGCGGTTCCGGTCCTGGCACTCGTGAAACCGATCTGTTGCATCCGCTCAACACAGTTCAGCAAATCAATGCAATCCTGCTCTCTGGCGGAAGTGCTTTCGGGCTTGATGCCGCAGCAGGGGTCATGCGTTATCTCGAAGAGCACGGCAAGGGCTATCACGTCGGCCCTCACACAGTTCCAATTGTGCCTGCTGCCATCTTGTTTGACCTGGGTGTTGGCGACGGCAAGATCAGACCTGATGGTGAAGCCGGCTATGCGGCATGCAAGAACGCTTCCGAAAAGGTCGAACAAGGAAATTTTGGAGCAGGCGCGGGCGCCACTGTCGGCAAAATGTTCGGTGCCTCATTTGCGATGAAGTCCGGAGTAGGTACTTCCTGCATCAAAGTTGCTGATTCTGGTTTGATCGTTGGCGCCATCGTTGCCGTGAATGCCATCGGCGATGTCATGGACTATCAATCCGGAAAGCTTCTCGCCGGGGCACGAACGGCGGACGGCAAAGGACTGCGCAACACAATGGCAACTCTGATCAGTGGCGCCCACGCGCACGGGCAATCTGGTACGAACACCACGATCGCGGTCGTGGCCACCAATGCCGCATTAACCAAGAGCGAGGTGAACAAAGTGGCTCAAATGGCTCACGACGGACTGGCGCGTTCGATCTCGCCCGTACATACCGGCATGGATGGCGATGCCGTGTTTGCTGCCGCGACGGGTGGATCCAGCGCTAAATCAGATGTGTCGAGAGTCGGCGCTATCGCGGCCGAAGCCTTGGCGCGAGCAGTGAAACAGGCCGTTCTCTCGGCAACATCCATTCCCGGTTACCCCGCGCATCGGGATCTGTCAGCCGGCTAGGCTGAATTACTGCCACCGGAAACTGCGCGTCGTGAACTGGTCGTTTTCGATGATGACACTTTCCTCGTGCCGTCCGGCGCCGTTCGCGATCCCAAGTTGGTGAGGCCCGGTTGGCAGCCGGAGAGTGAGCGGTGTAACGCCGTACTGCTTACCGTCTACGAAGACCTTCGACCCGCTCGGCTCTGTCGTCACGAGTAGAACGCCCATGCTTTGCGACAGCGCTATCGTCAATTCCTTCTCACCCGGAACATTGAAAATGCGTCGAGCCGTATCGAAGCCTTTCATCTCAGCGGCTAGTGTGTGGCGACCCGGAGGTAACGGGACAATGCACGGAGACTGACAGGCACGTTCAGAGCGATTGTCAATGACCACCTGTGCTCCAGCGGGCTGCGTCGAGACAAGAACGTCCACGGCAGAAGCCGTCGAAAGCGGTCCGTTCTGCGGCGGAGATCCTGACGCGTGTTCTTTGCCGCCTTGCTTTGCCTTCGTCTCCTCGGGCCTGGAACGCTCTGAGGAAGGCGCTGTGGAACCAGCGGGCTTGTCGGCGCTTTGCGTGTTTGCCGGAGGTTTCGAGGCGGATGGAGGCGGTGAGGGTTCTCGTCGTGAACTTCTGGTTGAAAAGAACAACAGGAGTCCGACGATGGCAAGAGCTGGGACGATGAGCAAGGCTCGATTCCGCCACGCACCATCGCTGGCTATCTCGTATTCCTCGTCTGCGTCGGTTTCGAGACGCGATCTCCGCGGCAGAGGCTGGAATTCGGGCTCGGGCAGATACTCGGGAACAATCACCGGCGCGGGTTCCGTCGTTCCGGGCTCATCCTGTTCCCAGGCTAATGGCCGAGGTCGGGTGACCGTCGGGAAGTCTGAGGCTGCGGCCGCCGCAGCGCTTGCCTTCGCAGTTAACTCGCGCTCCTCGATAGCGCCCGGATTCCACTCACCCGAACCATTCAGTGCGAGGGCGAGTGCACGGATAAATTCGGTGCAGCTGATGAAACGCGTCTCCGGATCCTTTGCCAAGGCGCGGGCCAACACTTCGTCCACCTCAGGAGTCAGAGACGGGTTCAACTCGTGAGGAGGCGTTGGATCTTGCCGGCAGACCTGATAGAAGAGCGTCGCCAGGCTCTCGGCCCGGAAGGGCTTCGTGCCGGTCAGCATCTCATAGACAACAACTCCAAATGAAAACTGATCCGACCGGCCGTCCAGAGCTAAGCCTTGGATCTGTTCCGGGGCCATGTAGTTCGGAGTACCGACCATTGTCCCGCTGTGCGTTGTGTCTTGCGAGATGAACTTGGAGATACCGAAATCAGAGATCTTCGCGAGACCCGCGTGGTCGTGTTCCGAAGAGATCAGGATATTCGCGGACTTGATGTCGCGGTGAATCACACCTTTTCGGTGCGCATGGTCCAATGCATGGGCGATCTGCTCGAAGTACCGCAGCAATTGACTGCGGTCCGGGAGTTCCCCGCTTCTGAGCATGTCCCCGAGCGAAGGCCCGTGCACGTATTCCATGACGATAAACGCGCTTCCTTCTTCTTCAAGCACGTCGTAGATCGTGATGATATTGGGGTGTGACAGCAGTCCCGCGGACCGCGCTTCCTGCAGAAGGCGGTCTCTAACCCGTTCGCGCTCAGCGGGATCGACAAACTCGGTCAGGCGAATCGCTTTAATAGCGACAGTTCGGCCGATCGTTGGATCGAGGGCCCGGTAAACCGTCCCCATGGCTCCAGCGCCTAGCTGCTCGGTGACATAGTAGCGCCCGATCTGCCTCAAACCACTTCAGTATATCGCCGCAAAAGATCCATAACTGCCTAGAAAGATTAGGGAAATTGGGCGAATCCGGCCACTTGTTAGGATGAGGTTACCGGCATGATTCCCCCTGCAATCCAAGAAGGGCTTACCTTCGATGACGTGCTTCTGCAACCGGCACACAGCTTGATTGCACCGTCGGAAGCGGAAACCAGCACGAAGCTCACGGCTCAGATTGACCTGAAAATCCCAATCATCAGCGCCGCTATGGATACTGTGACGGAGTCACACATGGCCATTGCTCTGGCCCAACAGGGCGGAATTGGCATCATTCACCGCAACATGCCGATTGACCGTCAGGCGGAGGAGGTCGACCGAGTCAAGCGCAGTGAAAGCGGCATGATCGTTGACCCGGTGACAATCGAGCCCGAACGCAAGATTTCGGAAGCGCTAGAAGTAATGAGGCGCTACCGCATTTCGGGTATCCCGGTCACAAGCCACGGCAAGCTCGTCGGAATCCTGACGAACCGCGACCTGCGATTCGAAACGCGCTACGACCTTCCGATCTCGGAGGTCATGACCAAAGAGGATCTCATTACCGTTCCCGTGGGCACTACTCTCGAGGATGCGCGGAAGATCCTGCACACGCATCGTGTTGAAAAGCTTCTGGTTGTCGACGAGCACTTCGTCCTTAAAGGGTTGATCACGGTCAAAGATATCCAGAAGAAGCTGAAGTACCCGAATGCCGCCAAGGACTTGCAGGGACGATTGCGAGTCGCCGCAGCGATTGGCTCAAGCGGGGATTTCCTCGAGCGGGCAGAAGAACTGGTGCGAATGAAGGTCGACGCGATCGCGATCGACTCGGCGCACGGACACAGCCAGCGAGTGATGGACGCCATCAAGGCCGTCAAAAGCCGATTTCCGGAAACGCAGCTCCTGGCCGGCAACGTTGCGTCGTACGAAGGCGCGCGGGATCTCATTCGGCTCGGCGCAGACGGAATCAAGGTCGGCATCGGACCGGGCTCCATTTGCACTACCCGGGTCGTGAGTGGAGCGGGAGTACCGCAGATTACAGCGATTGCAGAGTGTTCCAAAGCGACACGGGACGCGGGCGTTCCGCTGATCTCCGACGGCGGCATCAAATACTCGGGCGACATTACGAAGGCGATCGCTGCCGGCGCTGATTCGGTGATGATCGGAAGTCTCCTGGCGGGCACGGACGAGAGCCCGGGAGAAACGATTTTGTATCAGGGCCGCACGTTCAAGAGCTATCGCGGGATGGGTTCGATGGGTGCCATGCCTCAAGGCAGTTCTGATCGTTATTCGCAGTCTACGAACGGGAAACTGGTTCCCGAGGGTATTGAGGGCCGTGTGCCGTATAAGGGGCCTCTGGCGGAATTGGTCTATCAGCTCGTCGGCGGGCTTCGTTCCGGTATGGGTTATTGCGGCTGCGCGACCATACCCGAACTGCAGGAACGGGCCAAGTTCCTTCGTGTCACCGTCGCAGGCCTGCGCGAGAGTCACGTTCATGACGTGATCATCACAAAGGAAGCGCCGAACTACCGGTTGGAATAGAAGAAATCCCGGCCCTTCTAAAACCAAACCGGCCAGAGCCGCGTCAGAAAGTCTTTTTTCCGGCGCTAACGCTGAGGCACCTCGACGGAGAAGAAAAGCTCGGCATTCTCGCCAGCTTTATCGCTTGCTCCCGCCCGTAAGAGCTGGACGTGTGCGCCTTCCGAGATCAGCTTGGGCACAAACCACCACTGTGCTCCCCCGAGCACGTAGAACCTGGGATGCGCCGCAATGAATGCCCCATAATCGATCACTTGCGTACGGAAGTACGGGGCCGGTGCGATCATCATTTGTTCGAGAAATTTGAATCCGATGAACCGCATGGCGAGTTCTTCACTCGACACGTACCAAACGCGTTGGCGCAACGGACGATCGGCGTAATAGCTGAACATCATGAACTCGTCTGGGTCCGCCACCACGATAGGCAGGTTGTCGCGGAAACGCCGCAGCCGGGATCTTGTCCTGCAGCGCCGCTCTAGGTGGATTAGAACGCTGCGCCTTGGCCTCCTTCAGATCCCATACTCCGGCATGGGCGATTACGCCAACCAGAATGAGCAGAACAGCTAAGGCCGGTTCTTTTCTTCCGGAGTAGGCACGCCAGAGGCCGAGAGCGAGAAGCGCTGAGATTCCAAACACGGCTGCCATGACGTATCTGTCAAAGAAAAGATGGGTGACGAACTTGGAAAGCGCGATTCCGAAGATCGGGAGACAGGTGAAACCGAGCACGAGAATCGCCACGGGCAAGAAGGTTGTTCGCATTGGAGATTCGCGCTTCTCGCGTTCTGGTTCCGACGCTTGTCCGAAGATTTCAAAGATTAGATAAACACAGCCGATCGCAACCAACGCGACCAGACTGCTCCGTAGAAACTGACTCGCGAAAAGGTCGAGAGAACCATACCAGGCAGGTCTCGCGAAAGGAACGTAAAGGATCCCAGCCCTCAGTCGGTTTTCGCGAATGAGAGGCAGGTACGGAATGAGCGTCGCGAACGGAACCGCCAGGGCAAGCCACACCGTAACATCGATCTTGCGCCTTTGGTATGAACGAACTAACTCGGCGCTAGCCAACGGTACAAACAATAGAACCGAGTAGTAGTGCAAGCCTATCGCGCATGCCGATGACACACCGAGCCCGAAGAGCATCCATGTTCTCCGCCGGTTCATGGCGATGGATTGCCAGCACACCGCTGCTATCCCGCTGCACGCGAGAACCAGAGCATAGGACCGTCCTTCCGTCGCGTAATACCAGCATCTCGTGAGGCATGGAAATAACATCGCGATCAGGCCGTAGAGTCTGGATGTGCAGCGCGCTACAAACCAGTAGAGACACAAGCAAAACAGGACATAGCCTGCAATGGACGGGAGCCGTATCCCGAGTTCATCGCTGCCAAAGAGCCGGATACTTGCCCGCATTAGGTAGTGGTAGAGCGGCGGCTGGTACTCAGCTCCCGATCTGCAAAGAGCCCAAATATCGGAGATGCGGGGGAGCTTTGCGATCGACAGCGTTATGATTTCATCGAGCCAGAACGGCTTGTAGCGTGCCTTCACCACGGCAACAAAGACGATGCCGGTCAGTAGCGCAACAGCGATCCAGGGCGCAAAGCGCTCCGCCAGTTCGGCGATCCGGGTGACAAAACGTGCGAATGCCCGTTGGATTGCGTGAATATCCAGCGTTGCCGGTACCAGTAATCGCCTTCCCTGCTAGAACAGTGTAAAGCGTTCGTGATTCGCGCAACAAAAAAAAGGGCGGCTCGCTCGAACGGCCTTTGGATAGACCGTCCGGGCTGCCGCCCTCAATGACAAACAGAAGAATTAGCTGGCTAACGCGAGAGGCCGTACGTTGATGTTCGGTATCACGATGGAGAGCACTTCCTCAACGCGATCCACGAAGTGGAACTGCATCTCCTGGCGAACGTGATCGGGAAGATCGCGCAGGTCCTTCTTGTTCGCTTGCGGAAGGATCACGCGACGGATGCCGGACCGCCTCGCGGCAAGCACCTTCTCCTTAACGCCGCCGATCGGCAAGACTAAGCCTGCCAGCGTGACCTCGCCGGTCATGGCGATATCGCTACGAGCCGGAAGCCCGGTGTAAATAGAAGCCAATGCGGAGGTCATAGTCACACCTGCGGAAGGACCGTCTTTCGGGATCGCACCCGCCGGCACGTGAACGTGCACACCGTTGGTCTTGATCTTCTCGGGATCAACGCCGAGGTCAGCCGCATGCGCCCAGATGTAGCTCTGTGCGATCTTGGCCGATTCCTGCATGACTTCGCCGAGTTGTCCCGTCATGGTCAAGCCCTTGCCTTCCGGAAGTAGCGCGCTCTCGATGTAGAGAACATCGCCGCCGGTTTCGGTCCATGCCAACCCGGTGACTACGCCGGGAGGAACGGTCTTCCTCGCCTGTTCGGGCAGGAAGATCTCGGGTCCCAGCAAGTCGCCCAGGACGTCGGGAACAACCGTGACACGTTCCGCCTGGCCTTCCGCGATCTGAAGCGTGACTTTGCGAGTAACTCGCGCAATCGCACGCTCCAGGCGACGAAGTCCAGCCTCTCGCGTGTATCCGCTGATGATGGCTTTGAGGCCCTCGTCCGTGAACTCGATCTGCTCGTCGGTCAAGCCCGTCGCCTTCAACTGCTTCGGAATCAGGTAACGACGTGCGATTTGCCCCTTCTCTTCCTCGCTATAGCCGGAGAGCCGGAGGATTTCCATACGGTCGAGCAACGGCTGCGGAATCGTATCGAGAGAGTTGGCAGTCGTGATGAACAGAACCTTCGACAAGTCGAAAGCCATATCCAGGTAGTTATCCCGGAAGGTCTTGTTCTGCTCAGGATCGAGCACCTCTAATAGGGCCGCAGACGGATCGCCACGGAAGTCGCGACCGAGCTTGTCGATCTCATCGAGCAAGAGCACCGGGTTCGAAGCACCCGCCCTCCGCATCGCCTGCAAGAGCCGTCCGGCCATTGCTCCGATGTAGGTACGCCGGTGACCGCGCAACTCAGCTTCGTCGTGCATGCCGCCGAGGCTGAAACGCTCGAACTTGCGTCCAAGCGCCCGGGCAACAGACTGACCGAGCGACGTTTTACCGACGCCAGGCGCACCGACCAGGCACAGGATAGGAGCCTTCGCTTCAGGATTTCGTTTGAGCACGCTCAAGTGCTCTAAAATGCGCTCTTTGATCTCTTTCAGGCCAAAGTGGTCCTCATCAAGGATGTGGCGAGCGTGGGCGATATCGAGATTGTCTTCCGTCTGGGTGTTCCAGGGCAGGTCTAAGACAAACTCGAGATAGGTTCGTGTGACGTGAAAATCCGGTGCGCCGGCGGGAAGCCGCTCAAGGCGTCCGAGTTCACGCTCAAATTCTTTCTTTGCTTCTTCGGGCAGGTTCAGCTTGGAGTAGCGCTCGCGAATCAGCTCGATTTCGGCCTTGTCCCCATCCTTCTCGCCCAGCTCCTGCTGAATAGCACGCAGCTGCTGGCGAAGGTGGTATTCGCGCTGCTCCTTCGACATCTCATCGCGCGCGGTGGACGCGATCTTCTGCCGGATCTCCAGAACCTGAAGTTCGTGCGACAGGTAGGAGTGGATCAGCCGGAGCGCGTCGACGCGGGTCTCTGCCTCGAGCAACTTCTGTTCCCGAGCCATATCGAGACTGAAAATGCTCGCGAGCAGGTAGGCAACCTGCAGCGGATCGCTGTTGGCCGCAAGCATACGGGTCAACTCGGAAGCCGACTGGGGCTGTGCCAACGAGATCGCCTTGGCTGCCAGTTCGAGCAGGGCGCCGGAGAGCGCTTCCACTTCCGATCCGCCATCCTGGGGCGTTTCGAGGGCGCGATATTTAGCGGAAAGGTGCGGAGCTGTGGACTCGAGTTTCACAACGACAGCTCGCTCCACTCCGAGAACCAGAATTTCCAAAATACCGTCGCCCGGACGGGATGATTTCCGGATAACTGCTTTCGTTCCGATCGTATAGAGATCGTCTTGTTCCGGAGCCTCCAGTTGCGGATCGCGCTGTCCGACAAGGAGAATCTCCTTCGCCTCCGTTTTCAGCGCTGCCTCGACAGCCTTCACCGAGCTTTCTCGCCCGACCGAGAGCGGTAACAGCAACCCAGGAAAAAGGATTGTATTCTTCAGCGGCAGGACCGGAAGAATGAAGGTTTCTTGGTTTACGTTAGTCATTTTCCTGACTTCTAACGCTTGGATGCATGATACGCGTCCCGGGCTGCAATTATCTGCGCACACCCCACTCAACCAGAATTTGCCCCGCAATTCCAACAGGGCCTGTACCGCCCAGCTTACCGGGAATGAGGCCGAACCCGCGCGTTTAGCGGGACATATCCGTTTAACAGCTGGCGGTTCTGGGGATTGCAGTTGACGTAGTACCCTGCCCCGGTTCTCTCGTCGTACACCGAACTACCCCGGCGTCGACCGTCGCAGGCTCGTTCGATAGCCCTGAGCACCCCCGCCCGATCGGATGCTCGGAAGTACGGCTTGACAGCTTTCAAGCCATCCCGCGCCGGATCGGATTTCATCGGCACGAATTGCCGAAAGTCGCTGCGGCTGTCCGCGATTCCTCGCGCGTCCTGCCTGCCGCAAGATGTAGCGGCCATAACAACCAGGAGCACTGAAAGCGCTCGCCTCACTGCATTGCTTGAGGTTTTCTCTTCTAACTGCATGAACCTATAGACTTGATTTAAGAAGACTTTATGAGACACCCGTTGCTCGAACGTCTTCGGCGCGAGACGCCCAACCTGCACGGAGCCCTGGAAGACTGGCTGAACCTGCTACGTCCAGAAATGACTGTGTGGGAGTACCGCACGTGTCGCAGGAGAAATCGACCGGTTACTTCCCCGGTTTTCGGAAGAGCGCCGAAAAACGCCGATGCTGGAGCGCGACCTGCAATACCTGGGAAGCGATCTGGGCTCAATACCCGAATGCCTGACTCTTCCGGACACGGCTTCGGTTCCAGGCATACTCGGGTCGCTTTATGTGTCGGAAAGAGCGACCTTGAGTGGACAGATCCTCAGCAGGCATTTCACCAGGCAGTTTCCTGTTTCGCCAACCCAAGGCTGCTGGTTCTTTTCGAGCTATGGCGACGCAGTCGGGCAGCGCTGGCGAGAGTTCTGCGACCGGCTGGCGCTTTACTCACGGCCTCCTGTTTTCATCGCACGCAAAAAAAAGCCGGATCCAATCTTGCGATTGGACCCGGGTACTAGGCATTTGCGCTGCTTACTTTGTTTTAAGAACAGTGAAGCCAGTCTGGCCGCCGACGTTGTACGTCAGGAGCACCGGCTTGCCCTGCGCTTGTGATACGAGGCGCCGGAATTCCTGAGCACTCATGACAGGCTTCCTATCGACGGCAGTAATGACCATTCCGCGGCTTAAGGTTTCGGCTGCCGGGCTGCTCTGGTCAACGTCGGTGATCACCACACCCTTGGTTCCTGCCGTTGCACCGACCTGCTCAGCGTTGTCAGGAGTGAGAGTTTCGACCGTGACGCCGCGAACGGAGACGTTGCCGGGGTTTCCATTATCGGAATCACCGCCGCGATCGTCCTTGTCTCCACCCTTCTTATCGTCGTCCCAATCCGTGCCGTTTGGACGCTGGCCGAGAGTGACGGTGATTTTCTTCGGGGCTCCGTCCCGGATCACATCGAGAGTGACCGCCGAGCCAGGAGCGTGGGAGATGACATTCATTGTCAAATCGTCGCTGCCGTCGACCTTCTTGCCGTCGATTGCAGTGATGACGTCACCTTGCTGCAGGCCTGCTTTTTGACCCGGATCGCCCGGTGTCAAGCTGGCAACAACCGCACCCTTGGAGTCCTTCAGGTTCATCGCCTGCGCCATGTCAGCATTCAGGCTTTGCAGTCTCACACCCATGTATCCACGCGTGACCTTTCCGCCTTTGATCAGCTGGTCGGCCACCTGCTTGGCCAGGTTGGAAGGCACGGCGAAACCGATGCCGATATTGCCGCCTTCGCCACCGAAACCGGAGTTACCGGACAGGATGGCGGTGTTCATTCCAATCAGTTCGCCTTTTGCATTGATGAGCGCACCACCGGAGTTGCCGGGGTTAATGGCGGCGTCGGTCTGGATGAAGTTCTGAATGTATGTATTCCGCTCGAGGGCTCGTCCCTTCGCGCTGACGATCCCCATCGTCACCGTATGATCCTGGCCGAAGGGGTTACCGATGGCGAAGCAAAGGTCGCCCACGCGAGCCGCATCGGAGTTTGCATAACCCAACGTCGGCAAGCTGGAAGCGTTGATCTTCACAACCGCAACGTCCGTTTGAGGATCCGCTCCGATAAGCTTACCCGTAAAGTCCCGGCCGTCCGACAATTCGACCTTCAGGGTCGTTGCTTTGTCGATCACGTGATTGTTCGTCAGGATGTAACCGTCATTGGAAATGATGACGCCTGATCCGAGGCCGCCTTCGCGCCGATCGCGAGGACGCATATTCCCCTGGCCGCCAAAAAACTGCCGGAAGAACGGATCGGACATCATGGGATTGTTACCGTTCCCCTGCTGCTCGGACGCCTTGATGACACGGGTGGAACTGATCTTGACGACCGCTGGCGATGCCTTCTCGATCATGTCCGCGAATGAATTCGACAATGTGTTGAGCCGTTGGGCGCTCGCACTCGTATCTGCCCGGGCCGTCACCGCAACCGGAGCGTTGGAATGAGTCGCCACGGCGAGAGCGGCGATGAGGCCTCCGCCTATGGAAGCCGCCAACAGCGTCAAGACGGCTGTCGAGCGGCGAAACTGAACTACGTTTGGCATTTCTCTCTTAAAAGTCCTTTCTCTAGCTTCCGTTCGATGTAACGGCTGCTTGACCCACTACATTGGACGCGCGAATCTGCATTTCGATTTACACACGGCTTGCATGAGCCCCGACCGGGGTTTCTTCATCCACGTGGTTTTGTGGAATGAAGACAAACCCGGGACCGTCCGGAGCTACATCGACAAGCAGGGTTTGCGCCTCCCTGATGTCACCACTGACAATTTTTTTCGCTAGCGGTGTTTCAATTTCCCGTTGAATGGCCCGTTTGAGCGGCCGTGCCCCGTAATTGGGGTCATAGCCGTTCCGAACCAAGCGTGTCCTTGCTTCGTCCGTCAGGCGCACCTGGATGTGTCTTTCCGCCAATCGAGCCCGCAGCCCCGCCAGCTGAATTTCGACAATCTCCTTCAGGTGTTCTTCAGATAACGCGTGGAACACGATAATATCGTCCAACCGGTTCAGAAACTCCGGACGGAATTCTTTCCGAAGTTCGCTCAGCACTGCATCTTTCATCCGCCGATACTCTTCGCCGTCGAAGGCCCCGCGGTAGTCAAGAATTCGATGACTGCCAATGTTAGACGTCATTATGGCAATTACGTTCTTGAAATCGACAGTTCTTCCCTGTCCGTCCGTAAGTCGCCCATCATCTAGCAGTTGCAGCAGGGTATTGAAGACATCCCGATGTGCTTTCTCGATTTCATCGAAGAGAACCACCGAATAGGGCCGTCTGCGCACTGCCTCCGTCAACTGCCCACCTTCGTCGTAGCCGACGTATCCGGGAGGCGCTCCAATCAGCCGAGATACCGAGTGCTTCTCCTGATATTCGGACATATCGATACGAATCATTGCCCGTTCGTCATCGAACATGAACTCGGCGAGAGCCCTTGCCAGCTCGGTTTTTCCAACACCCGTCGGACCTAAGAACAAAAAACTGCCAATCGGCCTCTTCGGATCCTTCAGGCCCGATCGTGCGCGAATCACCGCTTCGGCCACGGCCAAAACGGCTTCGTCCTGCCCGATGACTCTCTTGTGTAGCTCATCCTCCAAAGCAAGGAGCTTCTTCATCTCGCCTTCGAGCAGCTTCGACACCGGAACACCGGTCCAGCGACTTACTACCTCGGCGATGTCTTCTTCGTCGACTTCTTCTTTGAGCAAACGGGTGCCACCAGCGTTGCCGGAAACTCGCTCCTGCTCCGCCGTGAATTGCTTTTCGAGCGTCGTTAGCCTCCCGTATTTCAACTCGGCCGCCTTATTCAGGTCGTAGGCGCGTTCTGCCTGTGCAATCTCCACTTTGACGGCTTCGATCTGTTCCCGCAGAGCGCGGACTCTCTGAACTGCTTCTTTCTCGGTCTCCCATTGCGCCTGCAGAGCGGTCGATTGCGTCTTCAACTCCGCCAATTCTTTTTCTATACGGCTCAGTCGCTCTTTCGAGACGGCATCTGTTTCTTTCTTCAGCGCTTCTCGCTCGATTTCGAGCTGCATGGTGCGCCGCAGGATCTCGTCCAGTTCGGCCGGCATGGAGTCGATTTCCGTCCGCAGCTTCGCCGCGGCCTCGTCAACGAGATCGATCGCCTTATCGGGTAAGAACCGATCCGTGATGTAGCGGTTTGAAAGCACGGCCGCGGCTACTAAGCCGGTGTCCTTGATACGGATCCCGTGGTGCAACTCGTACCGTTCGCGTAAGCCGCGAAGTATGGAGATCGTATCTTCGACGCTCGGCTGATCGACAAAGACGGTTTGGAAGCGCCGCTCGAGCGCGGCATCTTTCTCGATGTATTTTCGGTATTCGTCGAGGGTGGTCGCGCCAATGCAATGCAACTCACCGCGCGCGAGCATTGGTTTCAGGAGGTTGCCGGCATCCATCGCGCCCTCGGCTTTGCCCGCTCCCACCACCGTATGGAGCTCGTCAATAAAGAGGATCACCCGGCCTTCGGAGGACTGCACCTCTTTCAGAACGGCCTTGAGCCTCTCTTCGAACTCGCCGCGGAATTTCGCGCCCGCGATGAGTGCGCCCATATCGAGAGACACTACCTGCTTGTCTTTCAATCCATCCGGGACGTCGCCTCGAACGATGCGCTGCGCAAGCCCCTCGGCGATCGCGGTTTTACCAACACCAGGCTCACCAATGAGAACCGGGTTGTTTTTCGTTCTCCGCGAAAGGACTTGAATTACACGGCGGATCTCCTCGTCCCGCCCGATTACCGGATCCAGCTTGCCCTTGGAGGCCGCGGCGGTCAGGTCGCGACCATACTTTTCCAGAGCCTCGTAGGTCGTTTCCGGATTGGGAGTAGTGACGCGCTGATTTCCCCGAACTTCCACGAGCGCCTTCATCAAGCGATCGCGAGTTAAACCGAACTCCTTTAAGAGCTTGCCGGCCGCGCCGGAGTCTTCCGCCGTCGCGAGCAAAAGGTGCTCGATCGAGACGTATTCATCCTTCAGTCGCTTGGCCTGTTCTTCTGCAACAGTGAGCAGACGAGACAGACGGGGTGTGACGTACACCTGGTCGTTCGGGGTGCCGCCGCCACTGACCTTCGGAAGTCTTTCAATGTCCTGCTTCAGGCGCCGGTGCAAATTTTCAACGGGCACGTCGGCGCGCATGAGGATGGAAGGCGCGAGTCCGCCCTCTTGCTCAAGCATGGCGAGGAGCAGATGCTCCACATCCACTTGTTGGTTTCCGTATGTAATCGCAACGTTTTGGGCGTTGCGGATGGCTTCCTGCGATTTCTCTGTAAGCCGATTAAAATCCATAGATCTTCGATCCTGAATTCAGTATAGGCCTTAGCGCCCAAGAATGCAATTATCTTAGCGCAATATGCTCATATTTTTCGAAATTCCTCTTGCAGCCGTGCGATACAGTAGAACTGGTCCCGGCAATCATGCCTCGTACACTCAGCCGCCTCATTGCAATCTGTTGTATCCTTTGGACTTGCCCCGCTCTCGGCTGGTGGGAAACGGGACACCGGACAGTCGCGCGGATCGCGGCGGCTCACCTCACACCAGCGGCGCGCATCCGGATCGCGCGGATCCTGAACGTCCCCGATAACGTGGACGCCATTGCGGAGGCTTTGGCGCTGGGCTCGACCTGGGCCGACGAAATCAAGAAAGACACTCACACCGACGACTGGCACTACGTTGACCTCACGCTGCAGGATTTGCGATCGGATATTTCGGCGCGCTGCAAGGACGATAACTGCGTCGTAGCCCGCATCCGGTTGTTTACTGCCCAACTCGCGGCCCAGAAGGCCGACGGCCGCTGGAGCGAGCTAGACGCCCTCCGTTTTCTGGTTCATTTCGTGGGGGACGTGCACCAACCGCTACACGCGATCTCGGACGCCGATCTCGGGGGAAACTGTGAACGGATCGACCCGCCAATAAACGAAGCCAAGAATATTCACGCACTTTGGGACGGCGGAATCGTGAATGCACTCGACGCGAGCGATAAAGTCCTGGCTTCCCGGATAGATGCCTACGTGGCCGCGCTTGGCGAATCGGAGCGGAAAGAGTTTTCGTCCGGGTCCGTCGAAGACTGGACTTGGGAATCTCACGAGCTTGCCCGGAAACTCGTGTACTCCAAGCTGCAGATCCCCACAGAGCCTATCCTCTTCCCGAAAGGCTGCGCCGAGGCTCCGTCCGAGATTACCGGGTTTAAGGCTCAGGTCGATTCGTTGTACGTAGACGATATGAAGCCAGTTGTCCGGGACCAGCTCGCAAAAGCGGGCCTGAGGCTAGCTCGAGTCCTGAACGAATCCCTCTAATTTCTTCAGCTTTGGGCGGAAATTGCGACGGGATCAGCGATCTCGCGCGCCGTGCCCACCGGCAACGTCACTTCGAACCGGGAGCCTTGGCCCAGCCTGCTATTGACGCGGATCTCTCCCCCGTGCGCCTTGATAATCGCGGATACAAAGCTCAATCCAAGACCAAGGCCCTTTTCCGGGTTCGGATCTGGGACGCGGTAGAAACGATCGAAGATGTGAGGCAGATGATCGGGGGGAATACCGACGCCGGAATCCTCCACGACGAGCCTTGCGAAATGACCCGCAGCCTCGGCATACGCTCGCACCCAGCCTCCCGCGGGCGTGTATTTGATCGCGTTTGAAAGCAGGTTCGTGATCACCCGCTCCATCTGGGTACGATCCACTTCACAGAACACAGGCCCTTTCACGATTTGCGTCAGGCGCAGGTTGCTCGCTTCGGCCGGGATCTGGAACTGCTCAACCAGATCCCTGACCAGTTCACTCAGATTAAGAGCGGATCGGTTCATAGGCACCTGCCCCGACTCCGATTGCGAAAGAAGCAGGAGGGCACGGACTAGGTTCGAAAGCCGCTCCACGTCTTGCAAAGCATTTTCGATTGCTTCCCGGAGTTGCTCCTTACTCTTCGCAGTGAACAGCGCAACTTCGAGCTGCCCCTGGATGGCAGTCAGAGGAGTTCGCAGTTCATGAGAGACGTCAGTCGAGAACTGACGCATCTGGTCGAACGAGGCTTTGAGGCGCCGGCTCATTTCGTTGAAGGATTCGATGAGTCGATCCAGTTCATCATCTACGCCTCGTTTCGGAATCTGTAAGCCCAGATTGGAGCCGGTAATTTCGCCCGCTGCGCTTTCGACCGATTGCAGAGCCCTCAGTGCGGTTCCGGCGGAAAACCAGCTGACAAGGGCGCAAACAAGGAGCGCCAAAGGCAGGAAGATCAGGAAGTTCTTGCGAAACTTCCGGAGCACTTCCCGGTCCTCAGTCAACGCCCGGCCCTCAGCCACGTACCATTTACGCCGATGTTTGGCGTCCGTCATGGTGCTGCTGATCACCTCGTAGGTTGTGCCATCCGAATCGGAGATCGTCTTCGTGATTGGCTCGTGAGTGAGCGCCATTTGAGCCAGTTCGGACAGGATCGTCTTTCGATCGACCAATGCCTTGAGTGACGGATCAGAGCTTTTGTTGATGCTGCCGGTGTCGTCAGCGATGACGTAAACCGCTTCGAGGTGTGCGACTTCCGCTTCCTCTTCGGGATCGGTCCGGTCCACGTCCCAGTACGGCTGGCCATCATCGTGGAAATAGATCCAGCCTTTGAGAGAGCCCATCTGCTCCTTCAGGGCGTCTTTGCTCTGATTTTCGAGGACGCCACGCAAGATGCGGGTCCCGCCAAGACCGACGATGGTCAAAACAGTGGCTAAGAGAAGCAGGAAGGTGCTGGCAAGCTGGAACCGCAGCGTCCGGAATACAGCAGTTCTCGACAGCCACTTGGATTTCATATCCGCCTAGAAGACGACGTTGTCCATCGCCGGACTCGTTGCACTTGTCTCAGGCAAGTCGAGCATGTAACCGATACCGCGGACGGTGTGGATCATTTTCGTGGTGAACTTGTCGTCGATCTTGCTACGAAGGTGACGAATGTAAACATCGACGATGTTGGTGAGCCCGTCGTAATCCATATCCCAGACGTGTTCCACGATCATGGTGCGGCTGAGAGGGCGCCCGCGATTCCGCATCATATATTCCAGGATGCTGAACTCCTTAGGGGCCAGCTCGATGCTGTCGTTGCTTCGCGTGACTTTGCGGCGGATGCAATCGAGCGTTAAGTCGCCCACCTGGAGGCGCTCCGGCGTGGGTTGCCCCCGGCGCAGGAGCACGCGGGCCCTGGCCAGCAGCTCAACGAAGGCAAACGGCTTCACAAGATAATCGTCGGCACCTTGCTCAAGGCCCTTGACGCGATCGTCAACGGAGTCGCGAGCGCTCAGGATGAGGACGGGCGGAATGGTCTTGCGGTTTTTGATCTTCTGAAGTACTTGCAAACCGTCCATGTCGGGAAGGCCCAGATCCAGGACGACCAGGTCATATTCGGTGGAGTGGACTCTTTCGACTGCGTCGCCACCGCCGTGAACAACGTCTACGGCGTACCCTGCGCTTTGTAAACCTCTCGAAAGAAAATCTGCGATCCGCTTTTCATCTTCGACGACCAACACTCGCATAATTTCTGAATAAAGTTTATCTGAAGGTCCGTTCTCCGCCCCGGGAACTCACCCCCCTGACGGGCTCCCGGCCTGAACCGGTGCCGGGGCGGGAATACGGGCGGGCAAAGAACGGCGTCGGGTGCGCAAAACGGACAAAAAAGCCATGAGGCCGATCAGCAGGAGGGTGAAAGTCACCACCTGCGAGACATCCAATTTCTCCTTAAAGACGCCGAACCACCGGCCATACACGAGTTCGATGTGCACCCAGTAGACGAGAAGCGACGTCACGCCCAGCTGCCGGCACAAGCTCCACCGCACCACGCCCGTCTTCATCCAGAGGTACGCAATCGAAAGAATGCACAGGACAAGGCCCAGCTTAAAGGCTGTCAACGCCGGACTGTCCAACCAGAAATCGACCTTCGAATATACGGAATACGGAAGGTTGGCTAGCTGATAAGCGGCCATCGTAAGCGCGACACCGACACCGAGAGTCCAACCCATGACTTTCTCAAGCTGTTCCGGTTTTGCGAGCCGGATCACGCTTCCCATAACCATCCCAAAGGCCAGGAAAGCTGCCCATGGAAAAAACGGGAAGCCGGCATAGCTCGGGACGAAGTAGGCGGTGAGGAAGGCAGGCGCGCCTGAGAAGTCGATGGTGCGAACGACCGGCGAGAGCGCAGCGATCACCATGCCCAGCACCGTGCAGAGGCGAACCCGCTCAATGGTAGAAAACACTGCCATGGGAGCGAAGATCAGCATCGCCATTCCCATACAGTTCAGAATGTCCACCCGGAGAAGCTCGCTAGCGGGACTCGTCGGATAGCCGAACACGTAGAGTTGGAGACGAAACAGGAACGCCAAAACGAATAAGTAGCGGGACCGTTTCAAGGCGGCGATGATGCGTGCCCGGGTTGAAGCACCTTTGGTTTCCTGGCTGTCCATCAGAAACGCAAACGTGATGCCGGTCAGGAGAAGAAAGATCGCCGGGGGGAGTCCGCCCACAAACTGAGAGAGTGTGTAGGGGTCTTTGTCCCGCAACTCCGGCCGCGTAAATGAGTGAAACGTGTGCCCCTGGAGCATAATGACGGCTGCGAGACCGCGCGTCCAGTCGATGAACGCCAGTCTGTCGGTTGGTCTTGCCGTCTTTTGCTCCGCCAACGTACCGTTCCTAGTGGCCCTTTCTCTTCGCGGTGTTGGCAGGGATCTTGAACTCGAGAGGCCCCTTCATCTCGGGATTGATCTGCACATCACTGTACGTGACCTGTCGGTAGTTACCCGACGCCTTCGACTCGCTGAACTTCTGTTGGAGTGGATACGTAGCGTCAGCAGGAATCCAAAGCTCGATTTCGCTCAGCTTGCTCTTCAACTCGGGGTCCTTCGGGATCAGTTGGAGCTTGGTTGTGTTCTTTCCGACGATTGTTTCCGATCCTTTGTCGGCGATCACGTAGTTCGCCTGAAGATCCTTTCCGGAAGATCCGAAGCCCAACAGAAGAAACTGATTCAAGACGTCCGCGTTCTTCCCCACCGCGTATTCCTGAACTTCTTTGGTGTTCGGATAGTAGATCTTGAGGCTTTTGCCCTGGAAGCTGACAACTCGCGCGTTTTCGGGAAGTGCAGAAAAGTCAATGATTGCGCGGACGTCGTTGGGCTTTAACCGCTGCATCTGGAGCGTGCCGCGTTCTGTCGTTGTATCGCCAAGAATCGCGGTGTAATTCACGAGCACCAACTTAGCGGTCGCGCCATGAAAATTCGGCGCCGCCTGATCCATCCTGGCCAGAATGCTTTCGAGCGATTCCGCGAAAACCGAAGAAGTGCACGCGAACGTACAGAGCACGAACAGAACGACCTTCAGCATGTTGTTTGAGAGACGCGCCAAGTTAAGGAGCGGAATACGCGATGAAACCTTTTACTTCTTTTTCGGTTTCATCCCAGATCGGCTCAACCCGTTGAACCTTTGCCTTACGGCCAAATCGTTCCCGGATGAGTGTTGCGACTCGCGCAACCCGACCTTCTTCGCTCAACGCGGAAAGCAGTTCAGTCTCGACGAAAAATCGGCTCGAGCCGTGCGACGGGCTCATCAGCACGATACCCGAGGATTTCGGCTGATCGCGGAAGAACTCACGCGGAGTGGCAAAGATGAACAGCAGGATAAGAGCGACAACTACGTCGTACGGCCAGGAAGCCCGTGGGAAATCCCAAAAGATGAGGCGACGGGTTAAGCTAACTGCGCCTGCGTCTTGGCTCTGGCCCTGCACTAACAGCAGTTTAGCATTTAAAGTCAGTACTTCCGCATGATCGCTAAGACCCGTCCCTGGATCTGCAGGTCCTCCGGCTTGACGTAGATAGGAGCCATGCTGGCGTTTGCGGGTTGCAGTCGCACCTGACCGTCCGGTTCGGCGTAGTAGCGCTTGAGCGTCGCTTCCGATCCGTCCACCAGGGCAACCACGATCTCACCGTTGCGGGCCTGATTGGTTCTGTCGATCAGGACAAAATCGCCGTTGCAGATGTGATCTTCGATCATCGACTCACCGCGGACCTCAAGAGCGAAGGTGTTTTCGTGGCCGACGAAATCGGAGAAATGAAGGGTTTCCTGATTCGCAATCGCCTCGACTGGTGCGCCGGCGGCGATACGGCCAAGGAGAGGAATAGCAGTCCCGGTTTCTTGCGGGCGGCGCGCGCGTTCTTCAGTGAAGAACCGGTCGCCAATTTCCAGGGAACGGCTGTGATTGTAACTCCGACGCAGGTACTGCTTTGCTTCGAGGGCCTGGATGTGCTTGTGAACGGTTGCCAGAGACGCCAGGCCCAGACCCGATGCGATCTCCTCGTAGCTGGGGCTGTAGCCGTGGTCTGCGATGAATTGAGAAAGGAAATCCATGACTTCCTTCTGACGCCGCGTGAGTGCCAAGGGGGTCCTCCTCCTTCACACTATAGGCGAACAAAGAACGAATAGCAAAGTATTTATTTACGATTCGTTTACGCGTGCGACGGGTCGGGCGCTAATTGAAATTCGTGCCGCACATGCCGCCGCCGCAACACGCGCCCGCTCCGCAGTCCATGGCAGGCTCGGCTGCGCTCTTCGAACCTCCGTTACGGGCTGCAAACGTGGAATAACGCGTGGTGAGATGCTTCTGACCGCACTGCGGACACTCGACCGTATCTGCTTCGGCGCTTCGGCGAACTAATTTCTCAAAGTTGTACCACAGTCGTCGCAAGAGTACTCAAAGATTGGCATCGCGCTTCCATTATAGTTTTCGAACAGGTGTCTTCGCATCGTTTCGGAACGCGGGAACGTCTAAGTTGATACAAGGTGATACCTATGAATCGCAGAGCATTTCTCGGCACCGCTTTCAGTCGTTTTGGAGTCCTGGGATTTGCTGTCGCCGGCGGCCTGTCTTCCTTTGCTTTCGGGAAGAAGGGCTTCGTAAAGCTGGTAGATTTCTCGGATTCTGGTGAACGAAAGGGTGTTGTGGAAGAAGAGAAGGTTCGGAAGACGGACGCAGAGTGGAAGCAGCAACTCACGCCCGAACAGTATGAAGTGGCGCGGCGCGCGGGCACTGAGCGGCCGTTTTCGGGCAGATACTGGAACAACCATGAGCACGGGATTTACCGCTGCGTGTGTTGCGAAAATGCCCTTTTTTCTTCAGACACAAAGTTTGAATCCGGGACCGGTTGGCCTAGTTTCTGGCAGCCAATCGCGAAAGAGAACGTGATCAATCGCTCGGATGCCTCGTTAGGAATGGAGCGCACGGAAGTGCTGTGCGCGAAGTGCGAAGCCCACCTCGGGCACGTGTTCGATGATGGACCGCGTCCGACGGGTTTACGGTACTGCATGAATTCGGCTTCGCTCGATTTCAAGAAGTTGTAAAAGGCGTTGGAGCACACATTAACCGGGAACTTCCGGCTCCATCCGCGGTTCCAGTCACAGTTCCTCGAGGATGCACGAGACCTACTGGTTTACCTGCCCCCTCAGTACGATGGTCGCCCGGACGAGCGGTATCCCGTTCTATACCTGCACGACGGCCAGAACCTATTTGACGCCGCAACCGCATTCGGCAATCAGGAATGGGGAGTTGACGAGGCTGCTGAAGAGTTGATTGCTTCGGGCGGAATCGAACCGGTGATCATTGTCGGAATCTACAACGCCGGCGAGCAGCGCCTCGAAGAATACACGCACGTCCGAAACCGAAAAGGGCAAGGAGGCCGTGCGCGACGCCATGCTCAATTCGTGGTTAAGGAGTTGAAGCCGTTCATCGACTCAACGTACCGGACATTAGCGGATCCTCCGAATACGGGCCTAGGGGGGTCATCGCTCGGAGGGCTTGTCACCCTTTATATGGGGATGCACTATCCGCAGACTTTCGGCAAGCTGATCGCGATGTCCCCGTCGATCTGGTGGGCACGACGCGCGATTCTAAGAGAGATCAAAAGCGCTGAGGGCAAGTTCCATCAGAAGATCTGGCTCGACGTAGGCACTTGCGAAGGAGACGAGCCGGAATCCTGCGTCCGGAACGTTCGCGATCTGAAAAACGCCTTGGTCCAACGCGGTTGGGAACTGGGTGCGGATCTGAAGTTTGTCGAAGACGAGGGCGCCGGTCATGACGAAAAAGCGTGGGGCTTCCGGATTCGTGACGCGCTCAGGTTCCTTTTCCCTCCGAAGACAACAACGCTAGGTGTCGACCACATCGCTGATGCGTCGAACTTCGATGTCGGTCCTCTCGTAGGATAGATTGACCTATCTATGGCTTTCTGCACGAATTGCGGCACTCAATTACCAGACACCTCTCGCTTTTGCCAGAACTGCGGGTCTCAAGTGGGGGCGACGGGAGTCTCGGGCATTGCTCCCTACGCTCCACCTGTCATTTCGGCGGAGCCGCTCAAATATGACATCGAAGGACATAACCTTCAGATCGCTCGCGTGCATCTGAACCCGGGTCAAGAGATCTACGCGGAAGCCGGGAAGATGATCTACAAGTCCGCGAACGTGGATTGGGCGACACGTATGTCCGGGCAAAGTTGGGGCGATAAGATCATCGGTGCCATCAAGCGAAAGTTGATGGGCGAGTCGCTTTTCTTTACCTACTTCCACTCGACAATCGGGACCGGGCAGGTTGGGTTTGCTGGACATTTTCCGGGCAAAATCCAGGTGTTCGATCTCGCAGCTGGACAGACCATAATGGTGCAGCGCGATGGATTCCTGTTCGCGCAGAGTTCCGTGACGCTCGACATCGCGATGGTCCGCCGGTTGGGAGCCGGGTTGCTGGGAGGCGAAGGCTTCATTCTTCAGAAGTTGACCGGGCCGGGACTGGTGTTCGTGCATGCGGGCGGCGACCATGTGGACTTTACGCTGGAGCCGGGCGAAACGCTGCAAGTTCAAACCGGCCATCTGGTTGCGTTCGAACCGACAGTTAACTACGATGTGCAGCTGGTGGGAAGCATACGCACCGCGATCTTCGGCGGTGAGGGTCTGTTTTTAACGACGCTGACCGGACCAGGACGAGTGATCCTGCAGAGCATGACTCTCGAGCGGCTACGCCACGAATTAGCGCCGGAAGAACATCGACACAATGGCAGCGAGCGCAATCCTCTTGGCGCGATTGCGAGCGGGGACATCAGCAGTTTCTTCCGAAGCGACGACTGAGCTTTCAGTGTGAAGCCGGTACAATAGTGTTTCCCTCACTTGAGTTCTTTTGTCCAAATTCAACCGGCTGCGAGTCCAAGTCCGCGGCTGCCTGAGTGGCTTCGAAAAGGTCG
This sequence comes from Bryobacteraceae bacterium, assembly GCA_045807925.1. Taxonomy (GTDB): domain Bacteria; phylum Acidobacteriota; class Terriglobia; order Bryobacterales; family Bryobacteraceae; genus Bog-105. The sequence continues at coordinate 53,455 of JBJMGK010000156.1, forward strand.
AACGCATTTCCAATCCGTCCACCTTCTGAAGACGGAACTGCGCTCTCGCAATCTGCACACGGTTTGCGAATCGGCTCGTTGCCCGAATATTCACGAGTGCTTCCATCGCGGCGCAGCCACGTTCATGATTCTGGGCAATCTCTGCACCCGGGGTTGTGCATTCTGTTCCGTTCCCAAAGGATCACCGCTGAAGCGCGAGTTCCAGCTTGACCCCAACGAACCGGCGCACGTGGCCGAAATGGCGCTCAAGATGAAGTTGCGCTACGTCGTGATTACCTCAGTCAATCGCGACGACTTGCCCGACGGTGGTTCGGAGCACTTTGCCCAAACGGTCCGGGAAGTGCGGCTCGCATTGCCGGAAGCCCGCGTCGAGGTACTCACGCCGGATTTTTGCGGCGACACCGAGGCGGTAGCCCGTGTTCTCGATGCCGGCCCACACGTATTCAATCACAATATGGAAACGGTTGGCCGGCTCTATTCTCGAGTGCGGCCACAGGCCAATTACCAGCAATCGCTCCACGTGCTTCGCTTTGCCAAGAGTCACCGGCCACAAGCGTTGACGAAATCCGGACTGATGGTCGGGCTAGGTGAGCGTACGGAAGAAGTGCACGAGTTGCTGCGAGACCTCGTAAAGGCGAACGTGGATGTGGGCACCATCGGGCAGTATCTTCAACCCACTCGGCGGAATCGCAAAGTGGCCGAGTTTGTCACGCCCGCACAATTCGACGCTTATCGCGATTACGGCTTGTCTGCAGGTCTCAAAATGGTGTTTAGCGGTCCGCTTGTGCGTAGTTCCTACATGGCCGACCTTGTGAGCGAAGAAGCAGCCCTGGTAAATGGCTAGCGCAGCGCGGAGCCGAACTCCTCCTCCGGCGCTCGAGCTCGTAGTCCACACGTTAGGTGCGCTGCTCTCGGCGGTCTTACTCCTCCTCATATTCCCCCGATTCAACGTTCACCTGCTTGCTCCAGTGGCTTTAACACCGCTGTTGATCGTGTTAGCGCGAACGGACAACGCATGGCAACGATTCCTATATGGTTGGGCCGCCGGAATCTTCTATTGGTTTTTCCTTTGCACCTGGATTCAATTCGTCCTGGAACAGCACGGCGGCATGGGCCAGTGGGGCAGTTGGGGATCGTTTCTGCTGTTCTCGATCCTGAAGGCACTGCATCTTGCGGTGTTCAGCCTTCTAGCCGGGCCGCTCATTCAGAGACGCTACGCAGTGCTGATCGTTCCGGCGCTCTGGACAGGACTCGAGCGTACTCATGGGACTTTCGGGTTTGCGTGGCTTGCGCTGGGTAACGCGGGAATCAGCATGTCTATGCCGTTGCGGCTTGCGCCCGTCATCGGAGTGTACGGGCTCTCGTTCGTGTTCTGTGCGCTCGCAACAGCCCTGGCCTGCGTGCTGCTGCGGTACCCGAGAACGAGGCTTTTCCCGCTTGTCGGATTACCTCTTCTGTGGCTCTTGCCCGAGATACCGCAGTCCATCCCGGCGCCGGAAACAGCCTTGGTGGTGCAGCCGAATATAGATCCCGACACGCAATGGAGCGGGGCGGAACGCGACGCCGCGGAAGATCGACTGTCGTTGCTGTCCCGTGCCCTCCCGAGCCGGCTCGTGATCTGGCCCGAACTGCCCGCGCCGCTTTACTTCTACGACGATCCCCAATTTCGAAATGCAGCGATCAACATCGCGCAGCACGGAAGTTATTTCCTGTTCGGGACGGTCGCCTACACGGGAGAACACCAGCCATTGAACTCGGCGGTACTGTTGAAACCGGATGGCTCGGAAGCGGGACGCTACGACAAGATCGATTTAGTGCCGTTCGGTGAATTCGTTCCAAGCGCTTTTTCCTTCGTCAATCGAATCACGCAAGAAGCGGGGGATTTTGCGCCGGGACACGACATCAAAGTGCTCAATGCAGCCGGGCACCGACTGGGCACTTTCATTTGTTATGAATCCGCTTTCCCGGATTTAGTGCGGCAGTTCTCGCGACAAGGTGCAGACGTGCTCGTCAATTTGTCGAACGATGCCTACTTCGGTCCTTCTGAAGCCCGAGAACAGCACTTATCGCTAGTCCGTATGAGGGCCGTCGAGTCGCGGCGCTATATTATCCGCGCAACAAACAATGGCATCACCGCCGTCATTGATCCCGCTGGGCGTATCTTAAAACAGCTTCCGTCGTATCGCGAAATGGCCGCCGCCATGCGCTTCGGAGCGGTGCGAGAAACGACCTTTTATGCTCGTCATGGCGATTGGTTCGCCTGGGGTTGCCTCGTGGCGGCATTATTGCTGTCCCCGGCGCGGGTTAGAGATTTGCTCTCGCGCGGACGACGCGTTTAGGGTTATTCAAGGTCATCTTCGGATCGCAAGATGTGTCCGCCTTCTTGCGTGCGCCGCAACAGCGCCCTCGGATTTGATATGCTTGCCGCCTCTGGTAAAGGTTGGAAGAAACGAGAGCCCCGGAAGCTATTTGCTGCCAATACTCGTCTGGCCAAGAACACCGGCACGTTACACCTGGCGCGTGAAGGTCAGCGGAACGGAGATGCCCGTGTGATTGGTATTGGCCGCCGCGTCGTGTTGTGCATCCTGACGATTGGGTGTTGCACTGTCCCGGCGGAAACGCCTGTAGCAGTCTTCCCGATTAATCAGCAATCGATCGCGCAGATGCGCAACAGTCATGCGCTGGCCTCCGTTGAGGTGAACGATCCTGTGTATCAGCGGAAACAGCGGTATCAGGGTTTCTGGCTAGGTGATCTATTGAATTCAGGTCACGCAGGTCATCCGGAAACGGATCTGTACGTGCGCTTCCGCTGTAAGGACGGATATCTTCCGATCATGCCTCTGACTCGCGCATTAGGCGCCAAGGGATTCATCGCGATCCGTGACGCAAATGCTCCCCAAGGTGAAGACTGGCAACGCTTGCCCGGGAGCGAAGCCTCTGCAAGTCCGACTCCCGGTTATATCGTCTGGCTGTCGCCTCCAGGCGATCCCGAACAATACCCCTGGCCGTATCAGGTGGTTGCCATCGAACTGGTTACTTCATCTGACGCATTGGCCGGCCTGGTCGCGGATGGCTCGAAACCGGGGCGTGAGTTGTTCGTCACGCATTGCCTGAAGTGCCATGCCATCGATGGCGTGGGAGGGACGCTCGGCCCGGAGTTAAATTCTCCTTGCAGCGTAACGGAATACTGGAATCCGCGGCTCCTGCGTCGATTCATTACGAACGCCGCGAGTATTCGCAGCGGAACCAAAATGCCCAGCTTCGATTCACTTCGAGAAACGGACGTCCAATCCATTCTCGAATACCTTCAAACCATGGCAACGCACAAAAAACCGGGCACCGCGTGTCCATGAACCTTCGAAAGCACCGTTGGCCGTTTATCCGGGAACGCTGAAACAGAACTTGGCGCCGCCGTCCGGTTCTGATTCAACCCAGATTCTGCCGCCGTATCGCTCGACAATCCGTTTGCAGATGGCGAGGCCCATGCCTGTTCCGGAGTACTCGGCGTCCGAGTGCAACCGCTTGAAAATGCCGAATATGCTCTCGCGATAATCAGCAGGTACGCCAATTCCGTTGTCCGCAACCGTAAAAATACATTTACCGTCACTTCTCGCGGACGAGAGTTGAATCTCCGCCTCTCTCCGTCCGTCCCGGTATTTGATCGCGTTCCCGATAAGATTCTGAAAGAGTTGTGCCAGATGGCTCTCGCGCATTCTTACGGAGGGCAACTCACCGACCGAGATCTTTGCGCCGCTTTCCTGGATCGCACCCGCCAGGTTCTCAAGTGCCATGTTCAAAGCCGTCATCGGGCAAACCGGTTCGGGTGCATCATCCGAAATGCTGGAAGCGTGCGCATACGACAGCAGGTCGTCGAGCAAGGCATCCATCCGACGCGCGCTGGATCCGATCAATGCCAGAAAATCTTTACCGCGTTCATCCAGAGCGTGTGCGTAATTCCGGGTGACAAGCTCACTGTAAATAGAAATACTCCTGAGCGGTTCGCGCAAATCGTGACTGGCGGAATGAGCGAACTGCTCAAGATCAGCGATAGCCTGAATCAGTTCTTCCTGCCGAGCGCGGATTTCATACTGCCGCATGCGGGCTCGCAAAGCCGAGCGCACGGAACTCTGAGCCGTGTCGGGGCGAACCGGACGCTCGATCAGTGTAACGTTGCCGAGGCTTTGCAGTTCTTCCGCTTTTCTGTGGCTATGACGTGTGGCTCGGCCGGTGAACGTCAGAACAACGAAGGGCGTGTCTGACCAGGGCGGTTGTTGGGCGAGCCATGCCTTGAGGCAGTCAATTGCGGATGGAGTAAGTGCCTCCTCCGCAACGATTGCGCATCCGGCGCCTTCCGTAAGCATCTGGACCAGAGATTGCGCGTCGGGCGCAACGATTGTCTCTATCTCCAGAGGACGAAGACAGTTGGCAATGAGCGCGGCATCGCGTCCAAAGGGCGCCAAGATGAGAACGCGCATCTCGGATGCGCTTCGCCGGTACATCTACTGATCTTCTTTACCGCCGAGTAGTTCTGCCTGTTTCCCTACATATCGAGGCACACCGGTGAGTACGCCTTCGAAGTCCTGTAACACGCCTCCGATTTGAATACCCTTGTCTGTCATTATCATTTCACGAAGCGTTCGTTCGTGTGCTCCGCGCCTTCGCTTCACAACCGAGATCGCCTGACGCACAGAGCCCGCTGCCTCGAAGAAACGGAGCAGGATCACTGTATCGGCCAGAAAGCTGACGTCGATGGGCGTCTGCATTCCAGATCCCAGCATTCCGTGCTGGGCGAGCGTCATGAGCGTAACGACGCCTTTTCGCCCTAAATAGGCCAGTAGCTCCCGTATGTGAATCAGGAGGAACCGCTCGCTCGGCATGCCATTCATATAGCCGTTCAGGCTGTCTACGACAATGAACGTCGCGTTCCGTTGCTCCACTGCCTCTCGCACTCGCGAAGAGAATTCTCCGGGTGATAGCTCGCCGATGTCCACCTGAACAAGCTCGAATTGTCTGGAGTCGAGATATGGTTCGAAGTTCATCCCGAAACCAGCCGAGCGGTCGAGAAACGTTTGCCGACTCTCCTCAAACTGATAGCAGACCGCATGCTCTCCTCGTGCGAGGGCGGCCAGGAGGTAGTGCGAAGAAAGCGTCGTTTTTCCGCAGCCCGCCGGGCCGATCAAGAGCGTGCTGGCCCCGCGGTCGAGGCCTCCACCCAAAAGCGTATCGAGTTGCGCACTGCCGCTCACGGCGGGTCCGGTCGCATGAAAGCTCGAGGCATCTTCGGCTGACAAACGGGGGTAAACTTCAAGGCCGCCGCTGTTGATGACGAAATCGTGCCGCCCGTCCTGGAACCGCACGCCTCGCATCTTGACCACGTGGATCTGCCGTCTGGTGGTTCCGTACTCGCGCGCTTCCCGTTCCATACGAAGAACGCCGTGCGCAATGCTTTGCAGTTGTTGTTCGCCCTCTCCAGTGGTGCAGTCGTCCAACACAAGGACCGTACAATTGCGTCCGGCAAAGAATTGCTTGAGCCCAAGTATCTCGCGCCGATAGCGTGCGCTCGTCTGCGACAGGATCTTAAGCTCCGATACCGAATCGAGCGCAACGCGATCCGGATTCAGCCGCTCTACTTCTGCGCGAATCCGGCCGACCGTGTCTCCCAATTCAACGTCCACCGGGTGGAACACCGTGTAGGCAGCTTGCTCCTCGAAGCGATCCGAAAGCGAGTCCAGTTCCAGAAGATCGATTCCATCCAGCGTCCAGCCATGCGAATTAGCCACGTCACTGAGTTCTTCCAGGGTCTCCGATAAGGTCACATAGAGCACTCGCTGGCCCAGGCGGACGCCTTCTCGTAAGAATTGCAAAGCGAAGGTCGTTTTCCCACTGCCGGGCAAACCCTCAATCACGTAGAGACGGCGAGCAGGTAACCCGCCCCCGAGGATCTCATTTATTCCGGCGATGCCTGTGGGCTCGATCGCCAGCTTGTGATTTCCAGATTCAGTTAATTGACGCGCCAAATTCCCTCGACACGGTAAGTTCCGTCAAACGTGCAGACGAGCCAATCCTAACAGACGTCGGCGCGTTTGGGCTCGTGACCCACGAGCGTCGGCAATTGGTATCGCCGAGACACATGGGCGGCCCTAATTCCAGCTAGGCCAAGCTCGCGAACGTTCGCGCATTGTTCCCCGTCGGATCAATATTTACCTGTGTAAAAGAGTAGTGTTACAGGCTAATCTGATCTACTTGTTCGGTACGAAAGTATTTGCTTAGGGTGTGTTTTTCGATATAACAGAGTCATCCCGCTGTTACGAAAAATTGAAAAAGGCCGGAAGCGCTAACTTCCGACCCTTGGGAATTTGATCGTCGCACGCTCTGAGCTCTTCCCCTGCCAGGGAAGTCTCAAGACTGAACGAAAGGAGAGACACCCGTGAAAATCAAGAGCAACGTGAAGGCTGGCCAAGGTTTGTGGGGCGCATAGTAGTCTCTTCGGCGCTTCCGCCGAAGAACTGTACTCCGTAAGGAAGAATTCTTCTGGGCCGTTTAGCTTTTCAGTGCTAAACGGCCCTTCCCGTTTTTAGGACAATCCAGCTACGCTCCGAGAGTCTTGCCGAACCACTCAAGCGCGTCATGCTGCATTTGTTTACTGAACATGTGCGGTTTATCGTAAAAGATATGCCGGCAGTTTGCAGCCACGCCCGCGGAGTCGTACGTGTGCTTGATTTTGTTTGCGGCGAGTTGTTTCCCGTCGTTTGGGAACAGCGTATCCTGACGACCGTACTGAACGAGCAAATGATTTGGAGCGGTCATGCAGACTACATCGGGCAAATCGAGATCCTGGTAGAGACCCGGCGCATGAATCATCCACGTATGCCGGGCAGCGTAACTTGCAAGCATAGGCTCATACGCCGTCATCCAGCACGTAACAACCGAACTGCGAATCGCGTCGTGTAAGCCGGCCAGATAGGCAGCCCGGAATCCACCAAGCGAAAGCCCCAGACACCCGACTCGGCTTGTGTCGACCTCCGGACGGGTCAGGAGGTAGTCGACGCTGCGCATGTCATCGAAGCCTATGATTCCGGGCCAAGTGGCGCCGGCCAGAAAAATCGTCTTGGCCGTCGCCTGCTCATTCTCTTTAGCCCAAACGTTATACCTTCGGATGTACTCGTCCGTTCCGGACGGCATGGCCGTCAAGGCACGTGTCTCTGCGTTTTTGGGCACAGAAGTCTCACGCAGGCGGCGGTCTCCGAAGTAGAAAGCGTCGATAACCAGCACGACGTAACCAGCGCGTGCCAGTTCCGCAGCATAGGGGACTCCGTCGTAGATCTTTTGGCAGAACTCATCCAACACAGCGGGCGATTTATCGCGCTCCAGGAGCTTTTCCCGACCTGAGTAAAAGTAACCGCCATGATCGTGCAGGGCGACCAGAGCCGGATACTTCTTAGCCGGCCCTTGCGGTATCAGAAGAGAAGCGGGAACCTGTACGCCCGGGCTCGAGTAGAACACGAGCTCTTCTTGTACGTATCCATTTCGTTTGCGCTTGCTTCTTATCTCGGCGTTGAACGGAGCGGCGGGCGGGTGATACGCAAGGTGTTCCAGGCACTTCAACCGCGCCTCCCGTTTCCAGGCCTGGAGGTTCGGCCAGCGCGCCGGATCGTAGGCATACGACGGAGATGTCTGACGCATGTAAGTTCCCAGCGTCTCGAACAAATTTCCCATAACGGGCGGTGTCGAAGATTGTGTGTCCGGCTTGCTATTCGGCGAGTCGAGCTGCTCTTCACTGTCACCTCGGGTCAGGGATACAGCAGGAAAGGCAGCCAGTGCAGCTCTACGGCTGAACTTCACTGATCCATGAGACATGGTCAGAAAAGCAACTTCAATGCCAGCTGACCGATGCGGGGATCACGCGCGGCAAGAATGGTGCCAAAGCTCGCGGATGAATAGGACGTAGTCGGGTTGTTGAAATTTGCATGGTTCAACACATTGAAGAACTCCGCCCGGAATTGCAGGTTCAAACGCTCCGCGCCAATCGGAATTCGCTTGAACAGACCGGTGTCCCAATTGATGAATCTGGGTCCGGTCAGCGCACCTTTCCCTGCGTTCCCGTAGCTGCCGGTGGCTGGTGTTGTAAATGCTGACTTGGCCAGGAAATTCACGCATGGCGCAGAAAGACCACATGCGTTTCCACCATAAACATTGCTGCTGAGGAATTGGGCTCGGTCAGTATTCATACCCGACCTCGAGGCGTCGATACCAGCGAGGATCGTCAACGGCTGGCCACTCTGGGCCGTGACGATACCGGTCACCTGCCAGCTTCCCAGCGTATACCGAACCAGTTTATTTACGTTTGATAGCTTGGGTGAATCCCAAGTGTAGGAGAGAACAAAGCTATGCGCGCGATCGAAATCCGATCGGCCATAGTCCATATTGTGACGCCCAGGATCGGTCCACCTCACAGGAGAGTCACTGCTCGACTTCATATTATTGATGCCTTGACCGTAAGGCATGTCGTCGAGGCTCTTTGACCAGGTGTAGTTTGCAAGAAACTGGAATCCGTATGCGAACCGGTGTTGCAGCGTAGCCTGAAGCGAGTGAAACGTGGAGTCGATATCCTGCGTGCTTTGGCCGATGCTTCCGTAGGGCTGGAAAGGTCTTCGCGCATCGGTGGCAAGAGGGCTCCCAGCGATATAAGTGGCCGGGTTCAGCTCGATGGTCTCTGACTGGTGGTTCGTGCGCGCACCGACGTACGCTGTTCGGAGTAACCACCCAGAACCGAACTGATGTTCGACCGCGAAGTTCCAGTTGTAGGTAACCGGAGCAACTTGCTTGGCATTGTTCGAAGGATCATACGTGACCGCGAGTACCGGAGCCGGAAAGGGGGCGTTCGCGGTTGGTATGGTGGGCGCCGGGAACGGAACGCTAAGTCCAACATAAGGATTGCTGAACGAGCCGCGCAGATCCGTCACGCTCAATTGCGGACTAAACGGCGCGACGTTGACGAACGTATTGTTCCACTCGCCGCTTTGAATCGCGTCGTAAAAGAACCCACCCCCGCTCCGAATGCTGGTCCTTCCGTCCCCGAAGACGTCCCACGCAAAACCAACGCGAGGCGCGAAGTTCAGCCAGTCGCTGCGCGCTCCCGCCTGCGGGACATTCGGATCTCCCGGGAACAGCAGGCCAGGCTGAGCATTGTTGTAAACGCGTGATCTCACGCCGGCATAGTAGAGGGCGGGCGTGAACTGCTCCGTGCGGTTGCGAATTTCCGTCCATGGGAAGAATGGATCCCACCGCAAACCGAGATTGACGGTCAAGCGTTGGGTCACATGATAATCGTCTTGCACGTAGAGGCTGGGAAACCAGTTCCGGTTGTCCTTCGTTTCTCCGTTTCCCTGCTGCAACGTTCGCACCCGGCCCTGAAGAAAGCTAGCGAGCGCGTAGTTGGTGGCGTCACCGGTAAACGTAAAGGAACCGGACATCAGGAAGTTGTCGCGCATGATCGTCTGGCCCAGCCACATCCTGCCACCGAATGAAACATTGTGCTTGCCTTTAACCCAGCTCACGTCATCCGAGATGCCATACGTATTGCGATACCAGTACGCCGGGGGAAACAAGCTCAGGCTGAAGAAGCCGGAAACATTGATTCCGTCGAGAGTCTTCGGCCCACTCGGCTGAAACATGTTGACGCCGAAATCGGCCAGGTTGGGCGCGTTCGAAGGCGGTCCTCCGACCGACGACACTCGGGCAAGGCTTACTCGGAATTCGTTGAGGAGGTTAGCTTGAAATACGTGGGTCTCGCTAATCTGCGCGTTGTGCGAAGCGATGCTGGAGCCACTGATGCTGTTGATCAGGTTGGCCGGATCGAGAAAAGCGCGGTTCGTGAACAGATCGAGGAAGTAATGTCCGCTCACCCGGTCGCTTGTGGTGAAGGAGTGGTCGACCCGTCCGAAGTACTCGTTGAAATCCTGGCTGAGCGGCTGACTGTAGAAGATACGGCCCGGTCCTCCGACTTGAGGGATACGCTTCAGGAAATTCAGGGCCGCGGGATCCAGGGCTTGCGCTGGGATCTGATTGCCCGGAAGAACATTCCCGTTCGCATCTTTGATTTGAGTGACCCTCCCGGTCAGGTTTGCCGGATCAGAAGGATTCAGCAGAGCCGAGAAATCTCCGTTTGTCTCGGCAGTCGTGGGCACGTAAGCAGTCAATCCGTTTTGTACGTTGCGTGTCCGGGTCGCTTGATAGCCGAAAAAGAAGAACGTTTTGTCTTTGCCGTTGTACAGTCCGGGAATCACCACCGGACCGCCGACCGTTCCGCCAAACTGATTCCGCTTCAACTGATCCACGCGGGAAGCGAAGTAGTTCCGGGCGTTGAAAACCTGGTTGCGATTGAATTCAAATAAGTCACCATGGATGTCGTTGGTACCGGATTTACTAACGATATTCACGAACCCGCCCGCCGTGCCTCCGTACTTAGCCGAGTAGTTGCTGGTTTGAACGCTGAATTCCTGAAGTGCGTCTGGAAACGGAAACGGTTGGTTCACATTCGTGAGGTTGTCCGTGTTGTTGGCGCCATCCAAAGTAAAATTCATGCCGTTCGCACGCGATCCATTCACGGATGTTGTCACCGCGGCGGGAAAGGTCTTATAGATACCTTGATCCGCGTTGTTACTGGGAGCGCTGACCGCACCCGCTACCAGTTGAGTCAGTTGTGCAGGGTTGCGGCCATTGAGTGGCAGTTCGACAATACGTGTCTGGTCGACAACCTGGGAGATGGTGCTCGTAGACGTATCGACCTGCACCGCATTAGCCGATACATCCACTTCAGTGGATGTTTTTTGCACGCTGAGGCTCGTATTGAGCGTGAGCGTCTGGTCTGCGGCAAGCAGGACGTTTCGCTGGACGAAGGCCGCGAAGCCCGCGCCTTCAACTCTCACGTCGTAGGTTGCGGGCTGGAGCGAAGGGACCACGAAGTAACCTTCGGAATTTGTGGTCGTTTCCCGCGCCTGTGAAGTTCCCTGATTCGTAACGGTGATTTTCGCCGAACCGACTGACGACCCAGATGGATCCGTTACCGTTCCGACGATCGACCCGAATCCCTGACCCATGAGGGGCAGATGAGCGAAACACATGAAGCAGCTAACAACAAGGATGCTGAGTTTCATAACGAGGAGACCTCCCGACCTGTACTTGCTTGCTCACATCTTTACACGCTGCGCGGGCACTTCTCTGTAAGGAATTCTACAGGTCTGTCGAGTCAGCGCAGTCCGAGACCGCGTTTCGAATGAGGTCACTCGTATCACCATGCGTTGACTCTCTGTAGCGAAGTCCAGGAACCGTATCTGGTTTCTCGCTCGTACTGACACGAAATAGATCCCTTGCTGCGGAGTCCCTAAGACCTTGCGAGTTTGAGCCACGGCTTGGGTCAGGTTCGATCCATCGATTATCTCGCCGCCCCACACCACGCGAAGCAGGTGCTCCTTCGGCACAACCCTACCTGGCTGCTCGGCAAGGAGGGCCAATACGTCGAAAGCCCGCTAGGGCAGACGTCCGACCCTTCCCTGAATCGTCAGTTCACGAGAGTCTAGATCGATCTCGGCGCCCTTGAGCACAATGCTCGACTGCATAGCGAATATGTCCAGCCCAGAGAATTAAGTCGTTGTATCTGCTCCGGTTCCTGGACGTTCCTAGTTTTTTCACCAGCCTCTACTTGCGTTTCGGATCAAGCGCCGGATATATTCTGTAATGCTTCTCATCTTTGAGTGGCATGAAAGGACAACTTAGCCATGGGCAGCACTGCAATAGCAAGGACAGCCGAGATGACGGGGTCGTATGTAAGCGAGTACGACGAGATCGTCCGGGTACTTGAGCTGTACAACGAAGGCGTGAGAAGAGGGTCTAGCGCCCTTATGAAATCCGCCTTTCATGAGAGTGCGACGTTCTTCGGATATTACGAAGGCAAGCTTCTCGCCGGACCGATTCAGCTGCTTTTTGACTGGGTCGATAGCAACGGCCCAGCTTCGGAGATGCAGGTTCGGGTCGCGAGCGTCGACATCCACCAGACGATCGCGGTCTTGAGGCTAGAAATGGAAAACGTTCGCGGAAAGCTTGCAGGTCAAACGGGGTGTACACTATCCGATCTTTTCCAACTGATCAAGATTGACGGTGCATGGAAGATCTCCCAGAAATCCTTCCATTGGCACACGGCATAATCCCTGGAAGTCCACGTCACGCCCGGCACAGCTTCACGGTTGGAAACGAATCTACGACGATGAACAAACCTGTTGTATTTGTTACTTTCACCGCTTCACCACCGACCACCCACATCTACGAACCCGGGCGAGCACCTGTCCTGGTGATGTCGGTGAAGTGGCCAGATGCCAGGAAGTGCGATTCAGAGGTAAGGCGTTCACGCGGGAAAATGCAACTGGTAACTATCTTCGACGCTCGGGGAAGCCGGCCCCGAGGGTTGATCAGCTTCATCCATCCGATCCGCACGCCGAAAAACGGCGTTCCGCTCAGGAACATGCGCGATCTTCTCTCCCGTTATCTGCTCGGCATCAGCCAAACGAGCTTTCGAGTACGCGCACGTCTCAGGCGTGTCGAGCCCGAGGATCTCTAAACTAGCCGAAGCAAACGTATATACCTGGCCATCATATCTGGTTGTGCCAGGGGTGACCAGTTACGCGCGTGGATCGAACAACGATTAACGATGCGTCATCGCATCGAGATCACCTGCCCCTGAGATTGCCCGAAGCGGTAATCTCTTCATTCCATATACTGTTTGTTCATGGCCATCAAAGATCTCGAGCGCGCTTTAGGTTTCAATACTCGTGCATTGCACGCGGGTTACGATCCCGATCCGACTACCCACGCGCGAGCCGTACCGATCTACCAGACGACGTCTTTCACCTTCGACGATACGGAACACGCGGCGCGTTTGTTCGGGCTTCAGGAATTCGGAAATATCTATTCCAGGATCATGAATCCGACCACCGCGGTACTCGAGGAACGTGTGGCTTCACTCGAAGGCGGAGTAGCGGCCCTGGCGCTTTCGAGCGGGCAGGCAGCGCAGTTCATCACGATCGCCACTATTGCTGAACCCGGCGACCAGATCGTCGCCGCAAGCACGCTCTACGGAGGTACGTTCACTCAACTGGATGTGACGATGCGCCGGCTCGGGTACGACGTCGTCTTTGTCGAGCCGGACGATCCGGAGAATTTTCGGAAAGCCATCACCCCGAAAACCAAGATGGTCTTCGGAGAGACGATCAGCAATCCCAGGAGCAACGTCCTAGATATTGCAGCACTGGCAAAGATCGCGCACGATAACGGCCTACCGCTCGTGATCGACAACACCTTCGCCACGCCGTATGTGACACGGCCCATCGAGCACGGCGCCGATATTGTCGTCCACTCGCTCACGAAATTCATGGGCGGACACGGGACCTCGATCGGCGGAATCATCGTCGATAGCGGCAATTTCCCGTGGAACAATGGCAAGTTCAAGCACTTCAACGAGCCATCCCGGGCTTACCACGGAATGAAGTTCTGGGACACGTTCGGCAAGATCTCATTCATCATTCGTGCGCGAGTTGAAGGACTGAGAGATCTGGGGCCATGTGTAAGCCCCTTCAATTCCTTCCTGTTTCTTCAGGGCATTGAAACACTCGGCATGCGCATGGAGCGGCATCTCGAAAACGCCCTGCGCGTCGCGCACCACCTAGAGAAGCACCCCAAGGTGAGCTGGATCAAGTATGCGTCCCTCCAGAGCAGTCCTTATTATGCGCTTGGGCAGAAGTACACGCCCAAAGGGGCAGGCGCCGTCTTTTCGTTCGGCCTGAAGGACGGTTTTGAAGCCGGCAAGCGGTTCATCAACAATCTGAAGGTCTTTTCTCACCTCGCGAACGTTGGCGACGCACGGAGCCTCGTGATTCATCCCGCTTCCACAACTCACCAGCAGCTCGGCATGGCCGAACAACAGGCAGCAGGTGTGACTCCGGAGCTCGTCCGAGTCTCGATCGGACTCGAAGATCTGGAAGATTTGATCTGGGACATCGATCAGGCTCTCGGGTAAGACGATGAGCGCGATGGCTGTTTGGAAGCGGCTGGTGCTTGTCAGCGGCGCGGCGAGTAGTCTATTGTTATCGCAAGAAGGTTGGTGGATGAAGGAGCCCGTGCGCTGGGTTCAGACCAATCTTCGCCAAACAGACGCAACTCTTGACCCGGACCGGTTGGCGACGCAACTCGCGGATATGCGGGCCAATGTTCTGCTGATGGGGATGGGCGGAATTGCCGCGTTTTACCCGACCAAAGTTCCGTTCCACTACGCGAGTCCGGACCTGCCCCCGGGGACTGACCTGTTCGGCGACGTTCTGAACAAGCTTCATTCCCGCCATATACGCGTGGTAGGACGATTCGATTTCAGCAAAACCCGGAAGGCTGCCTTCGACGCGCATCCCGAATGGTTTTTCCGCAAAGCAGACGGCTCACCAGTGATTTACAACGGACTCTATTCCACGTGCATCAACGGCGGCTACTATCGCGAGCAGGCGTTGAAGATCCTGACGGAGGGCCTCGAAACGTACGACGTAGACGGACTCTTCTTTAATATGTTCGGGAATCAGTCGCGCGATTACAGCGGGAACGAACTGGGGCTGTGCCATTGCGACGTTTGCAAACGTAAGTTTCAGGCCGCCTATCACCGCGACATTCCCGAGAAGCCTGATGAAGAATATCGGCAATTCATGTTCGTATCCTCCCGCGAAGTGGCGGCCGCGATCGGAGACCTGACCCATCGGATTCGACCTCACGCGGGCTACTTCAATTACATTCAAGAATCGACGGACGGTATCATGTCCGAATCGAACACCGCCCTAAGTCGGCCGCTGCCCCTTTGGCCGTATTCTGCGAGCGACAACGTAAATCGAGCACGCAATAGCCAGCCAGGGAAGATGGCCGTGAACCTTTGCATGCAGTTCGTGGATTACTGGTGGCGCTTCGCGACGGTGCCGCGAGGAGAGATCGCGTTGCGCTTGTGGGAGAACGTCGCAAACGGAGGCGCACTGGCGTTCGAAGTCAACGGAACACTCGACCAGCAGGATCGCCAGGCAATTGAAACGGCCAAACCCGTGTTTCGGTGGCTGGCTGATCACGAGGAATACTATGCCGGCGAGCGAAGCGCGGCCCGCGTGCTGTTGCTCTCCGGTCCGGCCAGAACGGGTCGCACGTACAGCCAGAGCTCATACCGCGGGCTTTTTCGGCTTCTCACGGAGGAGCACATTCCATTTGCCGTGTCCGAGAACCTGGATTGGATAGGCAAACGCACGTTCGATTTAGTCATCGCCTCGGACTGGGCTCCTCGAGAATTGGCGCCCTACATTGAAAGTGGCGGCAAGGTTCTGATCGTGAGTCCAGTGGAGCCTGAGTTCCCGGTAGCGCCGGTCGTCAGCACCGCAAAGGACGTGAAAGGCTATTTTCGCGTTCGCGATCACGCTCAACTTCCTTCGCTCGCTGACACCGATCTCCTCATGACGGATGGGCCCTATACGGAGGTGAAAGCAACCGGGCCCTCACCCATCACCCTGGTTCCCCCATCCATGTTTGGCCCACCGGAGCTAGTACATGTGGATATGCACGATACCGAGAAGCCGGGGCTCTTTATCGGGACGCGCGGTCGAGGACAGGTGGCATGGATACCGTGGGACTTGGGACGTCTCTACTACCGCGAGAGCCTGCCCGCACATCGGGCGTTGTTTCGCGACGTTATGGACCGGATGAACCCGCAGAGGCAACTGATCACAACGGCACACCCTCTTGTCGAGATCACGTGGATGGAACAGAACGGGCAGCAACGGCTGCACCTGATTAACATCAGCGGCCATTCGCAAACTGGATATTTTTCGCCGGTTGCTATGAATGACATCCGCATCCGCATGGCCGGTAAATTCAGCAGCGCGCAGACCCTACGCTCACCCAGCGCTCTTCCGGTTCGCTTTGAGGGTGGCTACACCGAGTTCGTGCTCCCAAGGCTGGCTGATTACGAGTTGATTACTATCCGATAATCACCGGCGGCGCTGACGCTTACTTGCGCTTGGTCTGCTTCGCGGCTTTGTTCTTTCGACGAACGACCTGTGTGACGAGTTGGGCGGTTTTGTCCAGGTGAACAGCCATGGCCGTCTGGGCCGCAGACGTGTTCCGCGCCTTTATGGCTGCAAAGACAGCTTCATGTTGCTGCAAGACTTCGTCAGGCACTTGCGGCATTAAAAGCTTCAGCTGTAACCATTGACGCAGCAGGTTTCGCAGCAGTTGAACAGCATTCCGCATGACCTCGTTGTGAGCGGCCCGTGCAATAGCAAGATGAAACTGCATATCTGCTTCGATCGGCGATTTACGTTTGGCAATGCAGCTACGCATGTCGGCGAGTGTTTTGCCGATCTGTTCGATTTCGGATTCTGAGCCCCGTTCAGCGGCTAAACCGGCCAGGTCCTGTTCGAGGAATAAGCGAGCTTCCATAATGTCGCGAAGTTCCGCCTCATCGGTGCCTGTGATGGCCCAAAGCAGGGGGCGCGATAGGAATTGGCTACGGTCACAAACGAAAGTTCCGTCACCTACGCGGCTGTCTAACATACCAATCAGCTCCATCGCTTTGAGAGCCTCACGAAGCGAGGTTCTCGCGATCCCAAGCTGCTGACACAGTACACGCTCAGGCGGGATACGGTCGCCCACTGCCCACGCTCCGTGCACGACATACGAGATCAACTCCTCAAACGCAGAGGCGGTCAGAGTGGTATCGGGTGATGCTACAACGGATCGCGTTGCTTTCACGCGTCTCGGCGAGTTGGACCCACTTCGGTTCACCTTCCGAACCAGCCTCGCTCTGAATGTGTCTGTAGTAGTATTTGCTGTAGCCGCTTTAGTGGTCATACCAATAGAAAAAGTCGTAAATGGACCCGCGATGTTGCGAGTGGTTGGAAGTAAAGTCGTTCGAAAGAATGAGCATCAAGCGCAAATTCCTCAGAGCATGCAGCACCGGAAGCTTTCGCCGACCGGGCCCAGACTTGTATTGTCGAAGATCCGCTCGGAGCTTTCAATGCTTGATGCGCAATAAGCGGTTGGCGGTGTAAAAGAGAGGGGACTTATGCGCAAGATTTTTAGTTATTGCGTCGGATTTGTGCTGGCTGCGGCCATCGCTGCTGCTCAGGTTGCTAGCGGGACCATTACGGGCACTGTGCACGATTCGAGCGGGGCAGTCGTTCGGGGCGCGAAGGTGACGCTCCTGCAGAAAGAAACGTCCGAGGCGCGCGACCTCACGACCAATGAGCATGGCGAATTCAATGCTGCGAACCTGCACATCGGTCAATACACCGTCACGGTGGCCATGACCGGTTTCAAAAGCCAGGTATTTAATGACGTTGTGCTCCAAGTGGACCAGGTCCTGAACCTTCCGGCGGTTTTGCAGCCCGGAGTGGTCAATGAAACAGTGGAAGTGACCGGCGCCGTTCCTCTTGTGGACACGGCAACATCGTCGCTCGGTCAGGTGATCGACAACAAAAAGATCAACGATCTGCCGCTCAATGGAAGGAACGTTTGGGCGCTTGGTCTGCTGTCCGGGAACGCAGTCCCGGTAAAGGGATTGAATTCCAACCTGCCGTTTACCGCAGGCGGCGGTCGCTATCAAACCAATGACATTCTCCTGGATGGAATCGACAACAACACGATCGCAACTGCGGGCGGTATCGGTTATAACGGCATCAACTACTCGCCCTCGGTCGACGCCGTTGCAGAATTCAAGGTTAAGACCAACAACTACAGTGCCGAGTTTGGCCGTTCTGCGGGAACAATCGTAAGCGCTATTACGAAATCCGGGACCAATGCGCTGCATGGCGATTTATGGGAATTCGTGCGCAACAACATCTTCGACGCCAACAATTTCTTTTCGAATGCCTCCCGCACACCCCGGCAGCCGTTTAAGCAGAATCAGTTCGGCTTCACGGTCGGGGGCCCGATTGTTCTCCCAAAGCTGTACAACGGGCGAAACCGAACCTTTTTCTTTCTTGACTATGAGGCGGTTCGTCGCGTCACCTCCGCTTCCTCTACTGTCATCGATATTCCACCCCAGGCCTTCCGCACTGGCGACTTCTCCGCTTACCCCTACACGATCTACGATCCGCGGACGAGAGCGCTCAACGCCCGAGGCCAGGTAGTCGCGTCACCGTTCGCAGGCAACAGAATTCCCACGTCACTGTTGAATCCAGGCGCCTTGGCAACGCTTGGCTTACTGCCGCTACCTAACTACGGAGCTCCGGGGGCGCAAGCCGCCAATTATTTGTTCACGGGCAGGCAACCGTTCAATAGCGATCAGTTTGACGTTCGGGGCGATCACCAGCTCTATTCAAAGAACACGATGTTTGCGCGGGTCTCGCGCAGCATCCAGACGAGCACTAATCCTGGGAACTTTAGCGGCTTTCTTGGAGCGGGAACGGACAACATCAATAACTCGGTGAATACCGTTTTGAACGATGTGCATATCTTCACGCCCGCGCTTGTCAACGAAGCGCGGTTCGGGTACACGCGTCACAACGGTAGCCAGGTGGTTCTGAACGCGGACGAAGGTGTGGCCTTCGCACGGCAAAACGGGATTGCCGTGTACCCGTTTCCCGCTCAGACGTTCCCTCAGCTCCAGTTTGTTTATTCAGGATCGTCGACCGGCGGTTCCCAGCAGTTCACAACCTTGGGCTCGGGCGGGCCGAATCTCAACATCGAAAATCTGTTCGAGGGTGCCGATGATCTCTCGTGGGTGAAAGGGAAGCACTCGCTGAAAATGGGAGCCGACGTCCGGCGTGACCGGTTTGACACCGTGTATGGCGGAGGATCGACGGTGTTCGGATCGATTTTCACGTCGTCAACCGGAGCCGCGAACTCGGGTGCGCCGCTTGCCGATTTTCTCCTTGGCTACCCTGCACAAGTGACCGGAACTCAGTTACTCGATTGGGCTCGCATGCGGCAAGTGTATTTCGGAACGTACATTCAGGACGACTGGAAGGTGAGCCGTCAGCTGACTCTTAACATTGGCCTCCGGTACGAGTTGTATACACAGCCGGTCGACGCACGCGATCGCGGCGCCCTTTTCGATGCAGCCACTGGACAGTTTGTCGTCCCTGGTCAGAACGGGTTTTCACGATCCATTGTCGACGGCCATCCTTTGAACTTTGCTCCGCGCCTCGGGTTTGCTTACAACCCCGCAACGCGGTGGACGTTCAGGGGCGGCGCCGGGCTGTTTTACGGGCCGCGTGAGCAAAACCAATCCGCGACCGTCTTCGGCGCGAACCCTCCCAACGCGCCTACGGTTGTTTCACCGGCGGTCAGCGCAACGGGAACTGTCAC
Organism: Bryobacteraceae bacterium; assembly: GCA_045807925.1. Lineage (GTDB taxonomy): Bacteria > Acidobacteriota > Terriglobia > Bryobacterales > Bryobacteraceae > Bog-105. The sequence goes on from JBJMGK010000156.1 coordinate 72,832, forward strand.
TCCGCCGATTACGATCAGTTCTCCGATTCAGGTGGGACCAAACTCGGCAGACCTCAGCAGCTTCAACCCGCGGAATCCTCTGGGTCTCCTCATCAGGACGGCAGACTTCGCGAACAGCCGGCCGGCACAGGTGTACATGTGGAACTTCGGGATCCAATATCAACTTACGAGAAGCATGGTGCTCGAAGCGGCATACTCAGGTGTACGCGGCACACACCTGACAAGCCGGGTCAATCTCAACCAGATACCCTGGTCCAAAGCCTTGGCCGGAAGAACGACGCAGGCGGATCGGCTGTTTCCCAACGTGGGCAATCAGGTCGTCATGGACTCTGCCACCGGAAATAACTTTTACAACGCGCTCAATCTTCGTCTCGAAAAGAAGCTTAGCGCCGGGTTGAATTTTCTCGCCAATTACACGTGGTCGAAGAATCTGGAGGCCAACGGCTCTGGTGGGAATACGTCGTTCAGCCAGAGCGGCGGAACGACCAATCCTCTGGACAGCTGGAATCTCCAGAAAGAGAAATCGTACGCCCCGTTGGACCTTCCGCACGTCTTCGTTGCGAGTGCCGGGTACGAATTGCCGTTCGGCCGCGGAAAGCGATTTCTTTCGCAGAAAGGTATCGCCAGCGCGATCCTTGGTGGATGGCAATTCAATGGCATAGTAAGCCTGCAGAGCGGCTTCCCTACCGACATCCGCACCAGCCTCGTTCCAGCCACGAATCAGTTGTTCGCCACATTCAACGTTCCCAACGCCGTGCAGGGCGTTTCGATGTATCTCCCGAACCGGGGACCTGATGGATTCTTCAACCCGGCCGCATTCTCGCAGCCCACGTCGGTATTGAATGCCAACGGGACTGCCCTCACGCAGTTCGGAACCTTGGCGAGGAGAGCCGGACGAGGGCCCGTGACGAGAAACCTGGACCTTTCCGTGTTCCGGAATTTTGCGTTCGGTGAGAGATTTAACCTGCAGTTTCGAGCGGAATCTTTCAACCTGACGAATACTCCGGCGTTCCTGCTGCCGTCCGCAAGTAGCCCGTCGCTCACCATAGGGAACGCGGCGTTCGGGAAACTGAACTCTTCCGCGGCAACCGGCCGGCAGTTGCAATTTGGCCTCAAGCTATATTTCTGATTCTGAAAGCACACAATGAATCGTCGTGAATTTCTCCAGACGTCCGCCGCGGGCGCTCTTGTTCCAATAGCCGCTCGCTCCGAAGGATCGCCCGGCTGGTACGACCGTCCCATGCGATGGGCGCAAGTTGCATTCGTGGAAGATGACCCCGGCAACTACGATCGGAACTTCTGGCTGGATTACTTCAAACGCACGCATTGTGATGCTGCCTGTTTGAGCGCAGGCGGGTGTGTTGCCTTTTATCCCACAAAGATTCCGATGCATTATCGGAGCAAGTGGCTAGGCGACAAAGATACGTTTGGCGACCTGGTGAAGGGCTGCCGCGAGCTGGGCATGAACGTGATCGCCCGAACGGATCCGCATGCCGTTCACCAGGATGTCTACGACGCGCACCCGGACTGGATCGCGGTGGATGCGCACGGCAACAAACGCCGCCACTGGTCAGACAAAGAGCTTTGGGTCACGTGCGCTCTTGGGCCGTACAACTTCGACTACATGACGAAGGTGACGGAAGAAATCGTCACCATGTACAAGGTTGACGGTATCTTCACGAACCGCTGGGCTGGTTCGGGCATGTGCTATTGCGAACACTGCCAGGAGAACTTTCGCAAGTTTTCGAACCTGGATTTGCCGCGCACGCTCAATCCCCAAGATCCGGCGCGACGGCAATACGTGCTCTGGCATCAGGCTCGGCTCTTTGAATTGTGGCGGCTGTGGGATTCGAAGATTAAAGCGATCAATCCCAGCGCCGGCTACATTGCAAACGCCGGTGGAGGTGCTTTGAGCGAGCTCGATATGACGGTCGTAGGCGAGCTCGCACCAACCCTTTTCGCCGACCGACAGGCGCGCAGAGGCGTCATGGCTCCGTGGGCGAACGGTAAGAATGGCAAAGAATACCGGGCCACCTTGGGACGCAAGGCAATTGCCGGGATCTTCAGCGTAGGCCTGGAAGAAGAATACCGGTGGAAAGATTCGGTTCAAAGCGGAGACGAAATCCGGCTTTGGGTTGCAGACGGAATCGCACAGGATCTGCGGCCATGGTTCACGAAGTTTAACGCAAAGCCGATTGATAAGCGCTGGCTGCCGGTCGTCGAGGAAATTTATCAATGGCATCACGCGAATGAAAATTATCTGAGAAATGAAGGCCCGCTCGCGCGGGTGGGCCTTGTCTATTCACAACAGACCGCAACCTTTTATGGTGGCGAGAAGGCTCGCGCTCGAGTGGAAGATCCGGAGCTGGGCTTTTACCATGCCATGGTGGAAGGCCGAATCCCGTTTGAGATGGTTCACGACAAGCTCCTTGACGAGGAACACTTGAGGCCGTTTCGGACGCTGGTCCTACCGAACATCGCCGCGCTCTCGGACAAGCAATGCCAGCAGTTGCAGAGTTTCGTAAATAGAGGCGGAAGCGTGATCGCGACGTATGAAACGTCGCTCTACGACGAATGGGGAGTTCGACGAAAAGACTTCGGGCTTGCACCGCTTTTCGGTGTTTCGTTTGGCGGCAAGGTTGATGAGCGGATAATGAACTCTTACTTGAATCTCGAAAAGGATCCCGCGACCGGCCGATTTCATCCGCTTCTGCATGGGTTCGAAGATGCAACCCGGATCATCAATGGAAGCAGTCGTGTCGAAGTGGAGCCGCACGGGCAAGTTCGTTTCATCGATCCGCCCCTGACCGTAGTTCCCAGTTACCCGGACCTTCCCATGGAATCCGTCTATCCGCGTCCGATAGAAACAAAGGAGGCGGGCGTTTACGTACGGCAGTTCGAGGGAGGAGGACGCGTGGTCTACTTCCCTTGGGATATTGATCGCATCTTCTGGCAAGTGCTGGATCTGGACCACTCAAAGCTGTTGCGGAATGCAGTGAATTGGGCAACCGCCGAACCGCAGCCGTTGAGCGTCGAGGGGAAGGGTACCCTCGACGTGTCGGTTTGGGCTCAAAAGGCATCGATGACGGTCCACCTTGTGAACCTCACGAACCCGATGATGATGAAGGGCCCTGTTCGTGAAGTCATTCCGATACCAGCTCAAAAAGTCCGGGTGCAGGTTCCGGCGGGGCGACGCGTCACGAAATCGCAGTTGCTCGTTGCCAAGCGCGAGATTCCGTTTCAGGAATCGAACGGCTTCCTGCAATTCGAAGTGCCATCGATTGAACTGCATGAAGTCGTGGCACTCGACTTTGCGAGCTAACGAGATTCGGGAGTTATTGAACCCGCAACGTCAGGGATTGCGATTGACTCTCGCCCTTGTCGTTCGACGCAGTTATGGTGTAGGTCGTCGTCTTCCTGGGCGCGATGTCGAAGCAATGCCGATAAGACGGCTTCAAGGGTTCGGGCGGCGCCGGATCGAGTTTCACCCTCGTTGCGTTGACGACTCCGTAACAGAGCTGCGTCGTTTCTCCTGGTTTCAGCACAGAAGTGCTGATGCTGAAGGTTGAAAACTTGATCTCGCCGGACCCAAAGATCTGGTCCGCGACCCGTTTCCGCTGATCGTCTTGCTTCTTCTGAATGGCCTGCTCAGTTTCCTGGGCTCGTTGATGGCGCGAGTAGAACGTCCAGCCGACATACAATCCGGCGATGATGACGCCCACGGTTGTGATCCGCAGCAAAAGCGGAAGAATCGATTCCCGCTTTGGAGGGGGTGCTCCAGTCGTGTCGGTTAATGCCATCTTTAGCTTCTAGAGGCTGGTACCGCCGGCTTTGTTTCCTGCACCATTGGACGGCACGCGGTGTTGATGAGGACGCGGACCTTCGGTATACTGGCGTACAAACGGCGAACACCACTCTTGCTCGATACAGAAGAACAACTCGCCCGCTTGCGCCAGCGAATTGCGGGGATTGACCGGAAGTACCTCGCTCATCGCGTGGAGCGCCGGCAGCTGCCGACAGAGATCAGGCCACCGACGACATGTTGCTTCATTGAGGAGTGGGCGGAAGGGCAGGTAACGTCGAACGAACACGGCGAGCACTTCCAGATGGAGCGGCTCTTTCCGGCACATAAGCGACACGGAGCGGCTGATATCGGTGCGTTGTCCGAGATTCCGCACGACTTCCTGGACGCTGTGAGCGAGAACGATATTCGTTCGGTTCCGCCTCATCGTTGGGCTTTTCTCGACACGGAGACGACCGGTCTTGCGGGAGGATCCGGAACGTACGCTTTCCTGGTTGGTGTGGGCCGGATCACAGCCGAAGGTTTCCGCGTGCGTCAGTTCTTCATGCGCGACTACGTCGAGGAACGAAGTTCCCTGTCGGCGCTCGATGAACACTTGCGAGAGTTCGACGTGCTGATTACCTATAACGGGAAGAGTTATGACCAGCCGCTGCTTGAAACGCGCTTCCGGATGAACCGCCTGAAGCCGCCCTTCAGCAATCTGAGCCATCTCGATCTCCTGTACGGAGCGCGAAGGTTGTGGAAGCTCCGGCTCGAAAACTGCAGGCTGATCCAACTGGAAGAGCAGATTCTGGGTGTCGCTCGTGAAGGCGACTTGCCGGGTGATCTGATTCCTTACGTTTACTTCGAATACGTGCGCTCGCGCGAGGCACACCGTATGGTGCCTGTGTTCCATCACAACGCAATGGACATTCTGACGTTGGCTTGTCTGACGGGGATTGTTCCCGCGGCGTTTCGAAGCCACGATTCCGAGTCGCTCGCCAAGATCGGCGTGCATCGCGGAGAGGACCTCTCGGGCATCGCTCGTTGGCTAATGGCGTCCCGCGAATTTGAGGCGGCGTTAGCGCTGATGAAGCGATCAATTGGTGCAGGGCTCCCCGACCGGCTGCTCTTCCGCTCGCTCTGGGACACGGCTGTTCTCGAGAAGAAATGCGGCCGTCGCGATGCAGCGCTCAACGTCTACGCCGAACTCGCCGGATGCAAAAACGATTACCGTGTTAGCGCGCTCGAAGAACTGGCCAAGTTCTACGAGCACGAAGAAAAAAACTTTTCTCTAGCACTCGACTTCACGTGCAAGGCGATCGAATTGATGCCCTCGTCGGCTCTGCTCCAGCGCAAATCAAGGCTTGAGAAGCGGCTATCTAAACCCGTGCCTCGCCGTCTCTTTAAGCAGACTTGATCTCCGTCCAGTAACGATCGCGCAAGCGTTGAGCCTTGATAGGAAGTGCGCGGAACCACTCACCGCGACCGAGGACCTCGATGCCTGGATAAAGGACAGGATTGTCTCGTTCATTGACGGGTAGCAGTGCTCGCGCCGCGGCGTTTGCCGTGGCCGCATGCACTTCGGACGCGATCGCGGCTGCAGTGAGGGGTTCGAGCAAGTAGTTGAGGAACTCGTAAGCCAAGTCCTGGTGTTTGCTTTCGCGCAGAATTGAGATGTTGTCGGCATACAAGGCGAAGCCCTCGCGCGGAAATGAGAATGAAAGCGCGGGATTGGCGCTGATTGCGACCTGAGCGACTTGAGCCCACATCTGCGCTATGAGCACGTCCCCGGCAACCACCTGGTCCCTGACCTCTTCGTTCAGATAAGCGCGCACGAGCGGCTTTTGCTGCACGGCCAGATCGCGTGCTCTTTTGAGCTCGCCTTCATCACCGGAGTTGATGGAACATCCGAGACGCTTCAGACAGGCCCCGATCACTTCGGCCGGATCATCGAGCATCGTGAGCCGCCGCGAGTAGGAGTCCGTCCACAGATCCGCCCAAGTCTCGGGTCTACGCTTCACGGCGTTTGAGTAGATGATGCCGGTCGCGCTGTGCATGTAAGGGATGCACCAGGTGAGGCCGGGATCCCATTCGGGCGACCGAAAGCGCGGGTCGAGGTTCTCGACATGGCGCAGTTTGCGTGGGTCCAGACGCAGCAGCACAGCCAGATCTCTCATGGGCTGGACAAAGCTGTTCGACGGAAAGACCACATCCCAACCCGAATTCCCGCTGAGAACCTTTGCGAGCATCTCTTCGGCGCTGGCGTAAACGCCATAGCGCACCTGGCACCCATAACGTCGTTCGAACTCTGGAATTGTGGTGCGTGCGACGTAGTTATCCCAGTTGTAAACGTTCAGGCGCGGTTTACGGCCCGACGTACAACTGAGGATGGCGCTCGAGAGTCCGAAGAGAAAGATACGGCGGTTCATCCGGACAAATCCGTCATCGTTTGAGCTTGGCTGCGGATCGCTGCTCGATTCTGTCGGCCGTCAGAATCAAGGTCCCAAGCACCACGGTGATCAGTACGGAAAGCGCATTGACCTCCGGACTCACACCTTTTCTGGCCATTGCGTAGATGATCATGGGCAAAGTCTGGGAATCGATTCCGGCTACAAGGCTTGTAATTACGTAGTCATCGAACGACACGGTGAAACAGAGCAGTGCGGCAGCTACGATGCCGGGAGTCAACAGCGGCAGCGTGACGTGCCAGAACGCTCCCCACGGCATTGCTCCCAAATCAAGCGCGGCATCTTCCAGGTCGCGATCAAAGTTGCGAAGGCGGGACAGAACAACCAGAACCACGTAGACAAGCGAGAAGGAAACGTGCGCAAGGATGACGGTATGCATGCCAAGTCGAAAATGAATGGCTCGGAACAGCAGCTGAAACAGAAGAAGTAAAGAGACTCCGGTTAAGACTTCCGGAGTGACCAAGGAAAGGTAAAGCGAACTCGTCAGGACCGGGGCTTTCACCTTCCACAGCGAGTAGGCGGCTAACGTACCGACCGCCGTGGCGATGACAGTTGTCGCGCCCGCAATAATCAAGCTGTTCAGCGTTCCCTCCCAGAGGAGTGTATCTTCAAAAACCTGCCGGTACCAATCCCATGTGAATCCACTCCAACTCGCTATCCTGCTCGCATTGAAACTGAAAACACCAAGGACGATCAGCGGCAAGTAAAGAAATGCATACGCCGACGCTGCGTAGAGTAACAACGTGCGTCTCAGAGCAGATCCTCCGCATAGTTGCGCAGCGAACGCATGACGAGGAAAACGGCCGCCATAAACACCAGCGACAGCGCAGCCCCAAACGGCCAGTCGCGAGCGGCCGTGAACTGATTCTGCACCAGGTTGCCCAGCATCACGGTCTTACCGCCGCCCATCAGATCGGGTGTCAAGTAGGCGCCGAGGCACGGAATAAACACCAACACGCAACCCGCTACTATACCCGGCTTGGCGAGAGGCACCGCAACGCGCCAAGCTGCGCTCGATGGTGTGGCTCCAAGGTCTTCTGCAGCATCGAGCAGCGCAGGATCAAGTTTCTCGAGCGTCGCATAGATGGGAAGCACCATAAAGGGTAGATAGCCATACACCAATCCAAGAATGACGGCGCCATCGTTGAAGAGTAGCGGGAGAGGTTTGGAGATGATGCCGCTCCGCGCGAGGAGGACATTCACAAGCCCCGTATCGCGAAGCAAAAACATCCACGCATACGTGCGGATAAGAAAACTCGTCCAGAATGGAAGTGTTACAAGATTGATCAGCAGAGTTTTGGCGCGTGCGAATCGCGCGATGTAAAAAGCCAGAGGGAACGCGGCGACTAGGCAGATGGCGGTCGAGGCCGAGGCGATCCAAACCGACCGGAGAAGAATCTGAAGGTAAAGAGGATCGAAGACTCTCTCGTACGCCTCCACTGTGAATGGTCGGAAAGCGCCGCCATATGCTCCTCGAGTCAGGAAACTGTAACCGAAGATAATGGCAACAGGAAGATAGAACAGAAGGATCATCACCACCTCTGCCGGGGCGCGGAAGATCCGGGCAAGCGGAATCAACCGGAAACCTCGAAAAGTGGAAGTTCGTCGGCCTTCCTCCAGCAAACATGTACTGCTTGGCCGAGTTTTACAGGGCCTTCAGAAGGCGAAACTTCTACCCGGCACTGGCCTCCATCTGAGAGTTGCGCGGTCACCAGCAGGCGATTCCCGAGAAATGTCCGGCTGTCGATCCGCGCCTGCCTCGATGGCGAATCGGGTTTACCGTTCGAAGCCAATTTAAGATGCTCGGGACGGATGCCAACGCCGCCTATCCAGTTCACGTCGCCCAGAAACTCAGCGACAAAGCGGGAATTCGGTTCACGATATAGAGTTTCGGGTGTGCCGACTTGCACCAGTCGGCCCGCTCTCATCACGGCCATCCGATCCGAGACGGCCATCGCTTCTTCCTGGTCGTGCGTGATGAACAGGAACGTGATCCCGACTTTCTTCTGCAGATCGGTCAAATCCTGACGTATCTGTTTCCGAATCTGAGGGTCGAGCGCCGAAAGCGGTTCATCGAGCAGCAGCACTTCGGGCTCAAGAACGAGAGCGCGGGCGAGCGCGACACGTTGTTTCTCTCCACCGGAAAGCTCGCGAGGATAGCGAGACTCTTTCCCCGAAAGTTGCACCGTGCCCAGAGCGCGTTCGGCTTTCTCTCGTATCTGCAATTTAGACCAGCGACCGTTCCGGGCAAGTCCGAACTCGACGTTCTGACGTGCTGTCAGGTGCGGAAACAAAGCATAGCTCTGGAACACAGTACTGACGTTGCGGCGATAAGGCGGAACGCTGCTGACGTCGGCGCCATTCAAAAAGATCCCACCCGAACTCGGGCTCTCAAAACCGGCCACCATCCGGAGCGTAGTTGTTTTGCCACAGCCGGACGGCCCGACAAGTGAGAAGAACTCTCCGCGCTCAAGCACAAGGCTAACGTCATCGACGGCGCGATGGGTAGGGAACTCCTTTGTAACGGAGCGCAGCTCAAGAACTTCGTTCACTTTTGGAATTGTCAATCCTACCGCACCAACTTTTAGCGGTGCAGCAGGTGTTCGTGGTCTAATCCGGAGAGAAGATGCATCTTCCGGTTTCAGCCATTCTGATTGTGAGCGTTATGCCCGGTGCCTGGGCCGCCAACACCGACGATCAACCATCCTTGATGATCCGAATGGTTGTCCGGGTTATGGGACCGGGTATCAAGCCCGGCTCCTTTCCTACCCTGCCCAAAACCATCTACCGCGCGGGCGCCCATCATGCCCGGATTGAAGATCCACCGGACGCGCGACAGCGGCTGCAGAAGCTGACCATTATCTCTGAGCCGGACGCATACAGCATCAACCTGATCACCAAACACGGCTCTCACGCGCTAGACCAGGGCGGCCCCGACGACCTGCATCTGCCAATCGTATTGCCGTTTGATCCGAAGCATCGGCTGCCGAAGCTGGATCGGTTGGAATTCGGGGACGAATACAGCTTCTTCGAAGATGCTGGAGCGCAAAAGCAACGCGGCCCGGACATCAACGGGAAACCTACTGATGCGCTACGGCTGCCCCAAGCCGATGGCGACGCGACGTTAGTTCTCCGCTCGGGAACGGAGATTCCCATCACCCTGAGCTGGCACAGCCCAGACGGCGACTACAAATACGAGTACATCGAGTATAAAGAGGTCCCGTACGATGCCAGCCTGTTCAAGCGTCCTGAGGGAATTACGTACCGCGAGATCCCGCCGGACAACACGGGACGGGACTGAGAAATCTTCGTTTGGTTTTGCCCCTCACGCCATCTAATGGTTGTGAACAGCGAAGGCAAACTCGATCGACGTGAGGTGCTATTGACTATGGGCGCAGGTTTTGTGGCTTCGGGTACCAGTTCGGGCGCGCCGGCAGACTCGAATGAGAACGGGTTCTACAGAACTTTGGGGCACACCGGTGAGAAGGTATCCTGCATCGGAATGGGCGGCTTCCACCTGGGCAAGTCCACCCTGAGCGAAGGGGACGCCATCAAGTTGATCCATTCGGGCGTCGACCAGGGGATCAATTTTCTCGATAACTCTTGGGACTATAACAAGGGCGAGAGCGAGAGAAGGATGGGCAAGGCGCTTGCCCAGGGCGGTTATCGCAAACGCGTGCTTCTCATGACCAAAATCGACGGACGCACGAAGGAAGAAGCGAACAAGCAGATCGAAGAATCTCTCAAGCGTCTGCAAACCGACCATGTTGATGTGCTGCAGTTCCATGAAGTAATCCGATTCGACGATCCGGACCGGATCTTTGCCCAGAGCGGCGCGATGGAGGCGTTTCTCGACGCTAAAAAGGCCGGGAAGACCCGCTATATCGGATTTACAGGTCACAAAGATCCGCGCATTCACCTGTACATGTTAGAAGTGGCCGACAAACACGGCTTTACGTTCGACACGGTCCAGATGCCGATCAATGTCATGGATGCAAACTTCCGCAGCTTCGAAAAACAAGTTATACCGGAGCTCAAGAAAAAGAACATCGGCCTGCTCGGTATGAAGAGCATGGGTGATACGACAATACTCAAAAGTGGAAAAGCGACGGCGATGGAATGCCTCCACTACGCCCTGACTCGTCCGACCTCCGTCGTGATCACAGGCATCGACAAACCGGCGCTACTGGACCAGGCACTCAAGGCAGCTCACACATACAAGCAGGTACCGAATGACCAGATCTCGGCCCTGTTGGAGCGCACGGCACCAGCCGCGGCAGACGGGCGGTGGGAACTCTTTAAGACGAGCGCACATTTCGACAGCACCGCGAAAAACCCCGACTGGCTCGGAGCCGAGAGCCCGCACGTCAAGGCCGTAGCCCCGCCCGCTTAAGACCTGACTGGCCCACCGACTGCTCTGCTACGCTGAGGCGAAATGTGTTCGCCTCGGTTGCTGAGTTTTGTTCTTTCGGCCTTAGTCTTCAGCCTGCCTGTATTCACCGCCCCTCCCGTCGCCGCAGCGAAACCGAAGCTGGTCGTCGGCATCATCATCGATCAGTTCCGGTACGATTATCTGACCCGGTTCAGGGGCGAGTATCATGGCGGTCTTCATCAGCTCATGACGGAGGGCGCGGACTTCACCAACGCATTCTACGCGCAAGTTCCCACGGTCACTGCCGTTGGCCACAGCATCTTCATGTCCGGAGCCATGCCCGCGGTCAGCGGAATCGTCGGCAATTCCTGGTATCAGCGTTCAGAACACCAGATTGTGACGAGTGTGTGCGATTGGAACGAGAAAACCGTTGGCGGGCGCTCCGGGGAAATCAAGGGCCGGGTCTGCACGGATGCTGATCCGGCTTCGCCTCGCCGGCTCCTCGTGACCACGCTCGGGGACGAGTTGCTGACTGCCAGTCCGCAATCCAAGGTGATCGGAGTCTCTATCAAGCCACGCGGGGCAATACTTCCGTCCGGGCATCGCGCTGCCGGCGCTTATTGGTTCGACGATGCAAGCGGGAACTTCGTGAGCAGCACCTACTACATGCCTGAATTGCCGGCGTGGGTCAGCAGTTTCAACCAAAAGAAGCTTGCTGCCAAGTACGTCGAGCAGCCTTGGACCACATTTCCCAACTGGAAAGTGAAGGCGCCGGAGGGCAGCCAGACGCCTTATCAGAATCTGGAAGCAAGCCCCTGGGGTAATGAGTTGATCGAGCAGTTTGCGGAAAGTGCAATCAATGGCGAGCAACTAGGACAGCGAGGCGCCCTTGATCTCTTGACCGTTTCCTTTTCGTCGAATGACTATGTAGGTCACCGAGTGGGGCCCAACGCTCCCGAAGTGCGCGATATGGCGATTCGCGTCGACCAGCAGTTGGGTAAGCTGTTCCGCACGATCGACACAAAGATCGGGCTGAAAAATACGATCATCGTGGTCTCTGCCGATCACGGGGTTGCGCCCGAGCCAGACGAAAAAGGCAAGATGCCCGGCGGCTATTTGTCGGCTAACGTCGATGCCGTCGTTTCGGCGGCTCTGGACAAACGCTTTGGGAAAGAAAAGTGGCTGATCCCGGGAGGAGGCGAGTCCGGGCTTTATCTCAACTACGAGGCAATCGAAAGCGCGAAGGGAACGGACGGCAAGCCTCTTAGCGTCGATGAAATATACGGGACGGCTAAGGACGCCATTTTCGCGGCTCAGGACCTTCACGCCGCTCGCGTTTACTCCCGCAAACAGCTAGACAACGGAATCGGCGGCGACTACGTCGCACAGGCCGAGATGAACGGCTACTATCCAGCACGCGGCGCCGATCTCTTCATTGTTTACGAACCTTACTTCATTCCCGGTTCGAGCGGAACCAGCCACTACACTCCCTATGCTTACGACCGCCACGTACCCATCTTGTTTATGGGCCCGGGGATCAAGCCCGGCGAGTACAACGGCACAGTCGCACCCAACGATATCGCGCCGACACTGGCCACCATGATCTCGGTCCAGACGCCGAGTGGTTCGGCTGGAAAGGTCCTGATGGAGATGCTTACACGCTAGCTGACGCGCTGCGCGCTGCCTCGGGAGTGTTCTCCGAAACCGCTGAGACGATAGCGACCGAGTCACCCGGTAGCTCCAGAAGCCCTGGCCGCGCTTGCCAGCCCGGCTCGGAGCTAAGGACCTTCTCCGCGGGCAGGCGGGTGGGTATTGCTTGCCGGTCATTTGCGAAGTTACAGACGACCTCCACTTCGCCTCGCTGGACAGTCAGCCAGTGTGCGTCGGCATCACACCGCACTTTCACCCGGTCGCGCCTGCCGTCCGTCAAAGAAGAAGTGGACTTTCTAAGAGCTATCAAATCTTTGTACCACTGCAGCAGGACGGCGTGATCGCCCTCCCCGACCTCATTCCAGTTGAGCTTTGACCGGAGAAACGTTGCCTCCTCTTGAGGGTCGGGCACTTCCTCGGGCTTCCAGCCAAAGGCTTTGAATTCGTTCTTGCGGCCTTCTGACACCAGGCGGCCGAGTTCTTCGTCGTGTTGCGAGAAGTATTGAAACGGAGTGGAAGCGCTATACTCCTCGCCCATGAACAGCATTGGGATGAAGGGCGAAACGAGCATTAGTGCCGCCGCAATCTTCTGCCTTCCCAGGTTCAGCAAGTGCGATAAGCGTTCACCCTGTGCGCGGTTGCCTACCTGGTCGTGATTCTGCGTAAATACAACGAAGTGGTGCCCGGACAGGTTTGCCGGACTGCGGCCAAAGTAACGATCGCGGTGCTTAGAATAGCCGCCGTCATAGACATAGCCGTTTGCCGTCGCCTTTGCCAGGTGTTCGAATGACCCGAAGTCTTCGTAATAGCCCTTCTGCTCACCGGTCAATACGGAATGAAGCGCGTGATGAAACTCGTCGCACCACTGGGCATCGATGCCGTAGCCTCCGGCCTCTCTGCTGGTCACGATGCGAGGGTCATTGAGGTCGCTCTCGGCGATGAGCACGAAATGTTTGCCGAGCTGGGAAGAGAGCGCCTCCACATCGCGAGACAAATCTTCGAGAAAGTGAAACGCTGAATTATCGACAAAGGCGTGCACAGCATCAAGTCGAAGACCATCAAAATGGTAGTCGCGCAACCACATCAGCGCATTGTCAATGAAGAACCGTCGGACCTCATGGCTGCCATTACTATCGAGATTGACCGCGGCGCCCCAAGGAGTCTTGTGCTTCTCTGTGTAATACGGACCGTAACTACTCAGATAGTTTCCGACGGGACCAAAATGGTTGTAGACGACATCGAGTAACACCGCCAGCCCCTGTTCGTGACAAGCGTTGATGAGAGCCTTGAAATCGTCCGGGCTTCCGTATTGGTGGTGCGGTGCATACAAATCAACGCCATCGTAGCCCCAGCCCCACGGTCCGGAGAATTCATTGACGGGCATGATCTCGATGTGTGTGACACCGAGTTCGAGCAGATAAGGGAGCTTCTCAATAGCTGCGGTGAACGTACCTTGCGGTGTGAAAGTACCGATGTGCAGTTCGTAGATGATGGCGCTCGCGAGCGGCCTCGCCTGCCAGTTCTTGTCTGTCCATTTGAAGCTGCCATGGTCGACGATACGGGAAGGTCCGTTCACGCCTTCCGGCTGCCATGCAGACCGTGGATCGGGTTTCGGATTACCATCATCAATGACAAAGAAGTAATCCGTGCCGACGTTTGCGTTAGAGAGCGAGGCTTGCCACCATCCTCGCTCCCCGGCCTGCATATCGTACTTTTTGTCTGCAATCTGGACGGCCATGGACTTTGCATTCGGCGCCCAGACTTCGAACTTGTGCATGGACTTTATCTCCTGACCAGCAGTTCAATTGGAAATTTGCTCAAAAGATCGCCCACCGACTTTTCTCCACCTTTGTGATGCGACCCGCTCAACGCGCTGTGCCAATCCCCCTCGGGCAGAGTTAGCTTGGTGCTGCCCCAGCGGCCGGCGAGAGACATGACGAGTCTTGGTACTAACACTAAAATATTCTTCCCCCGTAGATAACTAACCAGATGACCAGATCTTTCGCCCTTAGCTCTGAGCGGCTGGTACGCAGCTTCGGGACCGAAATCTTGCGGCCGCTGTTGCCTGAAACGGATCACATTTGATAAGACGAGCAGCTTCGGGAGCCCCTCGTCCTGGCGTTTCCAAATTTCACTTAGGCTCAAGTTGGGCAATTCCGACAGCAGGCGGCGTCGTAAAGCGTAATCGACAGGCCGGCGATTGTCGGGATCTACAAGGCTTAGATCCCACAACTCGGTTCCTTGATACATGTCGGGAATACCAGGAGAGGTGAGTTTCAGCAGGAGCAACGTCAGAGAATTGATTCGCCCGGGTTCGATCAATTGCTCGACGAACCCCTCGAAGTCATTCAGAAATGTTTCGCTTTTGTACAGGCCGTGTATGAATGCCTTTGTTCCCTCCTCGAAGGCCTTGTTCGGCTGTAACCAGGACGTAAGCCCTTTTGCTTCCCGGGATGCTTTCTCGATATAGGCAAGAAGCCGATCCTCGGCGATCGGCCAAGTTCCCACCAGAGTCTGGTAAATCAGGTATTCCGTGTTCGCGTCAGGCGCCTCGTCCTGCTTCAGCCCGGCGTTCATGTGCCGCCAGCGTTTCAGAGCCGCTTCCCACTCGCCGGGAATCTCCGAAAGCAGACTGATCCGGGCCCGGACATCCTCGCTACGCTTCGTATCGTGAGTAGAGGAAGCCAGCATGGTACGCGGACGAGAGTCCTGGGTATCGGCACACCATGCGTGGAAATCTTCCGGAGGGACGCCGAATACGCCCGGATCGCCGCCTACCTCGTTCAAAGAGATGAGCCGATTGTAATTGTAGAAGACCGTATCTTCTACGCCTTTGGCCATCGCCGGTCCGGTGAATTGCTGAAAGCGCTGAACGAACTCCGTCTCTCTAGGGCCGCGCACTTTAAGAAGGAGGACCTGCCCCATGAAATCGAAGAGATCGGCGTCGATTTCAGGCCTGGACTGCTTTGCGGCATTCACCGCCTCGGTCACGTAACGTTCGTCCTCGGCCGTAATTTCATCCCGCTCAGCAACGACGTATGTGCGGTACACGGGGAAGCAGGCGACCAGTTCTCTAATCGCGCGGATTACATCCTGGCGCGTATAGTCCCGGCGGTCTCGATGGGACTTGCAGACCTCCAGAAACAGCGTAGTCAGCCGGTTGACATCGCTCCCAAGAAGGTGCCGAAGCACGCGATGCTTCTTGTCTCGACACATCGCCGGGTAATCTGTCGATTCGCCCGTGAAGTCCGTATAGATGCGGTTGAATTCCTGCTCCTGCGCCGAATCCACCAGGAGTCCCCCCGCTTGGTTCAGGTAGTCGTAACCGGTGGTACCGTCGATGGGCCATTCGGGGCGAAGCTTCTCGCCAGGTTCGAGGATCTTTTCACCTAAAATCCACACATCGGGCGACTCTCTGCGAAGATGCTCAAAGTAACCTCGGGGATCCTGCAACCCGTCCGGATGGTCGACCCGGATTCCATCGAGGACCCCCTCTCGCAACCAGCGCAGGACCAAAGCGTGAGTATCCGTGAACACCTGGTCGGTCTCCATGCGAAGGCCCACCAGCGTATTCACGTCGAAAAATCGCCGGTAAACGAGATCCTGTTCCGCCGTTCGCCAGTACGCGAGCCGGAAATTCTGGCGTTCGAGAAACTCGTGAAGCCGGTCGGCATTCCTGTTGAGATCCTTTATTTCCTCATCGACGGCGTCTGCGATATGGGGAACCTCTTTCAGTCGACTGTCAAGGAGCCCCTGAATGATGGCTTTGTCACGGTGTCTTCTGGTCAGGCTTGCGGCGTCGGTTGCAGAGGCAGCAGGCAAAAGATTAAGCGAATCGGACAGAAATGCCAAGTAATCGGAGCCGCTTCGAGCGGCTGCCGGCCACAGGATGCAGGGAAGCGATTTAGGGGCGACGGGAAGTTCGTTATCGAAGTACATCACCACGAATTCAGCGCCATGACGATCAATCTGAATTTCATGCCGACTTAACACGCGTCCGTAATGATCCCCGAGAATGGGCACCAGCATCTTGTTGTGCAGCGCCAATTCCGTGGTGTTCCAGTCGATATCGAAATAAGTGGCGTACCGGCTTGACGGTCCGTTCTCGAGCACATCCCACCACATCCGGTTGCGGCGGCCGCTGATCGCCATGTGATTCGGAACAATATCGAGGACTTGCCCTAAATGGCAGGCTCCGAGCCTCTTACAGAAACGATCGTGCGCTTCGGGCCCGCCTAGTTCTTCGTTCACCTTGTGGTGATCGACGACATCGTAGCCGTGTTTGCTCCCGGGAGCGGCTTGCAGGTAGGGTGAACAATATACGTGGGAAATTCCGAGTTGATGAAGATAATCTGCAATCTCGGACGCAGCATCAAAGCCGAAATCGGCGTGCAATTGCAGCCGGTAAGTAGCTGTCGGAATTCGCGGCATCCTTGATGAGAGCGTTGGATGAGGAACAATGTTTCTCAGGGGTGTTCCTAGCTACAAGATTTCAGAGGTATTTAATGAGGACGACTTCATTCCCGTATTCGTTGTAAATTAACTCGTCTGCAATCTGACGGACCAGCATGATTCCGAACCCGCCAGGACGCAAGCCTTTGCGCAGGCGGAACCTGGTGTGCCGCAAAGGGTCTTCGGGCGGATTACTGACGGCTGCATGGGGCACACGACTAATGGAAAAGCCCGGACCTGCATCCCGTGTTTGAAACAGGATTAACTTGGAACTCCTAATATACGTGACTTCGACCCCGGATTGTGGTACAGCCTTGCAGCCATGCTCGATCGCATTGGAAACCAGTTCGTCCATGGCGGTGGCCAGCTCGTCGCACAACTCGGGAGCTAACTCGGTTTCCATTTGAGACCGCAGAAAACCGATGACGCGATCCTTGAGCGAGAGATCCGGCGCTATATTGAGGCAGATCCACCCAGGAGAAGACGATCGAACCTCGACGTCCGCCAACCCGGAGAACACATCCCTGGCACTAGGGCGATTCATTTGGCTTCGCCCAGGGATCTCAAGCCGCCATTCGCCTTCGAAGTGGTATTTTCAAAGCAGTTGGTATGCGTTTCGCTCTTCTTGTAACGGGAACCCTCCTTATCGCGACGAGCCTCGTTGCTGCCAAGAAAGTTATATCTCCCAATACGAGCGCCGGCAACGACCAGGTCGATATCATTGCGACCATTTTTATGACTCAGGAGGAAGTGACCCAGAAATTGGGCGCAGACCCGGGAAAGGGTGTGGCGTTGCTCGAAATAAGAGTCATACCGAAGACGAACGATCCGGTCCAGATCAGCCCCGATGACTTCATTCTGCTGGCCCATGATGACGGCGAGCGCTCTAAGCCGTTCGATCCGGCCCAGATTGCAGGTCAGGGGACGCTGGTCGTAAGCACTGCGACGGACAAGACAAAGAAACAAACCTCAGGCTTCGGGGGGTTCGGCGGAATGATCGGCGGTGGCAGCGGATCATCGCCCGGAAATTCAAAGCCCACCACGCTCAGCACGAAAATGGAGACAAAGACCCAGGGTAACGACAAACTCCTGGACGCGCTGAAGGCGAAACAATTCCCTCAGAAGGATACGAATCAGCCGGTAGAAGGCTATCTGTACTTTCCCCTCGACGGCAAACACAAGCTCAAGAATATGGCGTTGCTCTACCGAGGCCCAGCCGGGCGGCTAGACCTCGAGTTTGAACACTAATCCGCCACTTTATTGTTTGTCTATGGAAGAGACCTTGACGACGTCTCCGTTGACGGTACCGTCAATTTTCACTTCCTCGCCGATATGGGCCAGGGCCTGTGCCTTCGAATCGGCATCGAACTTCATTACATTACCGTCGCTAACAAGGACCGGATCGGAACCGGCACCGGTGCACTTCTTGATGCAAGCCGTATTTGCGTCGCTCACCTTATTGTGAGCCTTCCCGCAATGCGAATCCGAGATGTAGCCGGTCATCTGCTCGGCGAAAGCAGAGAACGACATCATTCCCAGGGCAACTACTGAAATTGCTACTGCCTTTTTCATAGATCCTCCACATCCTACTCCGAACGATAGTATCGCGATTGAATTGGGCGCACCGTGTCAGACCTCTAAAATGACCGGAAGAATCAACGGGCGCCGTTGATTTTGTCTGTTCAGAAAGCGCTTGAGGTCCATTCGGATTTTCTCCTGCATCACACCCCAATCGCTGCGCTCCTCGGAGCTGGAGTTCTCCAGGGTGCGCGCAACTACACCACGAGCATCCTGAAGAAGGGCGGCGCCGTCGCCCGCTACAAAGCCCCGGCTTACTATCTCGGGAAGGCCCTCGCTTTTACCCGTGTGTTTGTTGATCGCAATGATGGGGATTACGAACCCGTCCTCCGAAAGATGCCGGCGGTCCCGGATGATCATATCCTCTACGACGTCGTCCAGGGATCCCGAATCGATGCAGATCCGTCCGACCGTGATCTTCCCTCCACGCCTCGCGCCCATGTGATCGATCTCGAGCGTGTCGCCGGTTTCGAGCACGAACGTATCCTCCAGGCCGGCAAACCGCAGATGCTGTGCCAAGGCGGCATGTCGGGTGAGTTGACGGTATTCGCCGTGGAGCGGAACGAAGTATCGCGGACGAACTAAGTTGAGAACCAGTTTCAGCTCTTCTTCGCTGGCATGCCCCGAGACGTGGATGGGCGGCTTCATCGTTCCGTAAACAAGATCCGCGCCCCGCCTCGCGAGGTGGTTCATCATTCGGAAAATTGCCTTCTCGTTCCCGGGGATAATGCGGGCGCTGAACGCAACGGTATCGCCGGGCTGCAGGTACAAATGCTTATGGTTGTCGACGGCAACACGCGACATCGCAGACATCGGCTCACCCTGCGTACCTGATACGACCACGGCCACTTTTTCTGGCGGCATCTGCATGATGTCTTGCGGCCGCAAGAGAGTTGAATCCGGTATCGAGAGCAGGCCGAGGTTGTGCGCGATCTCGGTGACGTTGAGCATACTTCGCCCGAGAAAAGCCACTTTCCGCCCGTATTCGCTTGCAAGATCCAGGATTTGCTGAAGCCGGTGGACCGAGCTACTGAAACAAGAAATAATGAGACGCTTCTCGCAGCGTGAGAAGAGCTCTTCGATGCGCGGGCGAACCGCGCGCTCGCTTTCCGTAAATCCGGGCCGATCGACGTTTGTCGAGTCTGACATCAGCAGCAAAACGCCGCGTTTGCCGTACTCGGCCAGCGTATGAAGGTCGAAGAGTTCGTTATCGGTGGGTGTCGGATCGACCTTGAAATCACCGGTATGGATGATGACGCCAAGCGGAGTTGTGATAGCCAGCGCAACAGCGCTAACGATCGAGTGCGTCACGCGGATAAACTCAATTGCGAACGGACCTAATGTGATCCGGTCGCCGGCCTTGATGACGTTGAGCTTGGCATCATCCAGCAACTCATGCTCTTCCAACCGCCGCTCGACTAAAGCGAGCGTGAACTCCGTCCCGTAGATCGGGAGGTTCAAAGAGGCCAAAAGAAACGGAATACCGCCAATGTGGTCCTCATGCCCGTGGGTCAGGAGAAGTCCACGGACTTTCGAGGCGTTCTGCTCAAGGTAAGTAAAATCGGGAGTAACGATATCTACGCCAAGCAATTCCGATTCGGGAAACATCATTCCCGCATCAATGACGATGATGTCGTCACCGTATTGAATTGCCATGGAGTTCATTCCGAACTCCCCAAGTCCTCCCAGGGGCAGAATCTGTAACTTGCTATCAGGCATCACGATGAAGTCGGAGCAGCACAGTCCGGCTTAGGAAGCTAAAGGTTACCATGCTGCGAAGACGGGTGAACTGGAAGAGAATGCCGGGCGGGGCTTTTAGCCGCACCCAAACGTTTCCCCCGGAAGACGTAGCGCTTTTGCGAGGTTAAGTCAGGCTAACGAGCAGCGCTGCGCAAAGCAGCTTTCGCATGTTCTACCCAGGTTTCATAGACATAGCGGTCGCGCTCCGAAGACCAAACTGGCTCGGGGAGAGCATGCAGCAAATCTCTATTGAGAGCGGGAATATCGTTGCCCAGCGCTAATGTTCCACCTTCGTTCGTCTCGTTCTTCAGGCTGCTCGACATGACCCCGTAGCGTGCCGCCCACTCGGAAATGTGTGTTTCGGGCATGTTCGCCACTTGATCTGGAGTCCAGTTAGAGAATTTGAGTGTCTTCGTCAGCCAGGCGGCAACGGGTTTCGTGACAAAGTAGGGCCGATGGCCAGCGCCCGGCGTAGAACCATACTGAAAAACGTTCTTGGAATTTCCCAGCAGACTTTCCGTTTGTTGTTGCAGTTTTTTGAAGAAGTCCGGACCGTGATGAACAATGTCTACAACGGTGTCGGCACTGCCGTTCCAAATCAGCGTGGGACCGTTTTTGGCCTGGAGCGCAAAAAGTGTAGGCCCGCGATCACCCAAAACCTTGAGTGACTGATACGGTATGGCCTGGCACATCTTCCGTCCGCTCGAATCCCAGTAACCACCCGGACCATCAAGGTCCCCCCCACCCACCAAGACACAGCTGTCGACGCTTTGATCGGCTGCGCAGGCAATCGAGCTGATGAAGGAGCCCATTGAATAACCGAGGACAGCGATGCGTTTCTGGTCGACATCTTTGCGGCGCCGCAGATAGTTGACGCCGGACATGACGTCTTGAACCATCAGTCCGCCCATCCGGCGAGCCATGTCATCGGACGCAATATAGGGGTCGTGCTGACCGGTTCCAGATTCACGCAGATGATTACGCTCGAATTCTCCGATCGGGTCGTAGGTCAGCACTACCGCTCCGGCCCTTGCGTATAGGATGCCGGCCCAGTATGCGTACCACGAAGACTTGTCTCCGCCATGACCGTTGACGATGACCAGAGCGGGACGCCGGCCGCCTTTCCGTTCAGCCGGATGATAGACAATAGCCGGAACTCTAAGGTTGTACCCGGTTGCGTACGAAACACGATCAGCCGAGACATTGGGCGCAGGCGAAAAGCTTCCGTACAGTTTCTCTTCCGATCTCGGCAAGTCTTGCGGAATGTGAAGGGTTTCTCGAATCTGTTCGCGGAGCTCGTTCCAGTCTTTGTGTTGTGCGCCATGGGCGAACGTAACAACAAGAAGAATCAGGCCGATTCGAAGAGACTTCATCCGCCTACATGTTAGCCGAGGTTACACGATATGAGCTGATGGCTACCATGAGTTAAAGAACGAGGAGAATAATGAAGAAGTCTGTTCTAATCCCGTATCGTCACCCCGCGAAGTTGAAGGCTTACGAACAGGCTGCACGAGCGGGCGGATTGGAACCGGTATCGACCTTTGTTCTTAAACCTCCGAGTCTGGACGGAATGGCAGGACTTCTTCTGATGGGTGGTACCGACGTAAATCCCAAGTTGTACGGGGCCTCACCAGAGCCGGAGGTGGATGAGCCAGACGACGAGCGGGATGCAGTCGAGTGGCGTCTGATCGACCAGGCTCTTGAACGCGACCTGCCAATACTCGCGATCTGCCGAGGATTGCAGATGTTGAACGTACATCATGGCGGGTCACTGCGCCAGCATCTCGGGTCTCCAAGACATGACACGGAGTTCGAAGATAAGTCAACGATTGCGCATGAGGTGACGGTAGACCCCGAGAGCCATCTTGCGGAAATCGTCGGCGCCAACAGCCTGCGCGTGAACTCGAGGCATCATCAAGCGGTAGACCGGGTCGGTGAGGGCTTACGCATCTCGGCCCGCGATTCAGAGGACGATACGGTCGAAGCTCTGGAACAACCAAACCGACGCTTTGTCATCGCAGTGCAATGGCACCCAGAGGATCAGGTCTTTAAAGAACCCGAACAGCGCAAGCTGTTTGAGCGGTTTGCCAAGGCCTGCGGCGAAAGCTAGCACACTGAGTTAGCCGGCAAAGAAAGATCGTCGGGTTGGTATCGGGAGGGGCAGTTGCCAGGACATCATGGCCAGGTGATCATAAGCCCAGAAATTGATCAACGCGATTCCGCGTGAATCTGCAAATCGAAACTCTGCCGGCCATGCACAGCTTCCGTTAAACCACGGAATAAGATAGGCGACATCGGCTGGATTCCACGACATGGGCGAAGTAAGCGCGAAATAGATGGCCTCTTCCGCAAGGTCGAGATGATGGTATTGCGCGCTCCAGCTCAGGGCCTCGACCTTAAACCGATCGAATCCACTTGTTGTCTTCGATTGCCATGATGCCGGCAGGTTCACGGCCGCATTAAGCCGGCCGCCCTGAGGACTGGAAACAAATTCGCCTGAGTAGCAGGTGCCGTTGTTGACGTCGTTGGGATAGAGGATCTCGAATTTTGCATTCGGATACGCCGCAAGCACCTCAATGCGGATCGCATCGACGTGGGCTTTCAGTTGACCAGCCAGGAAGTTCGCGTCGGCACCGCCGTTGACCGTGGGATCGTCGTCCTGGCATGTGAACTTGTAGAGCGGTCGGCCCAGGGCGGCTTGCGCTGCCGCTGCGGTTACCGGATCGTAGTAAGCCATAGATCCACCGACAACTCTTCCACTGCCTGTTAACCAGGCTCCGTTGGCCGATACCGGAACAGTGAAGTGGAACGGGTCCGTTACTGTAATTGTCCAGGTACCATTAGCCACGTCGCATCCCCGGATGCCTGTCAGCACCACGCGATCTCCCGTTTGCATGCCATGCGGCTTCGCCACTCCGACGCTGACCGGATCTGTATAAGAACAGTAACCGACTGGTTGCGACATGGATGAGAAAAACCACCAAAGGAATTCTCCAAACTGAAGCCACGGAACCAGGCCCGCCTGACTTTGCAGCCGGGCCATTTCCTTGTAAACGGATTTCTGATAGGCAGCTACGGTGGGTATCGGAGGACACTGCGAAGATGACAGATTCGCGAAGCCGGTATCAGTGGTCACCGGCGTATCGTCTGCGTAACGTGCAATCCAGGTATTCGCCAGGGTTCCGTCATCAGGCGGATTCACAAGCTCCATGGAAAAAGAAGTTGTGACCAGAAGATTTTGGCCGGCCGCAAGGCTGAAAAAGTCCGAATGCCATTGCCGGACGGGGAAGTTGATCGGATTCGACGCAGCCGTGTCGATTTGCCAGGTTCCATCCACCCCGACAGCCAGACTGCCGGTTGCGGTCACGGTACCGGCCGCTGACGGCTGATCCTGCGTAAGGTCGAGAACGTCGCCCCAGTTTGGAGTGCGGGTGTGAATTGTCAGCTCTCCGGTGCCGGTCTTTTCAGCCCACATTGAGACACTCGCTGAATTGATGTAGGCTGCGAAGTGCTTCGCAATGGTGTCCAGCGTGTCCCAAGTCGTGACTGATTTATGCAGCGGAAACCTGCTTGCCCCGCTTCCGAGAGCCAGGGTGGCAACGTCCCCTGGCGCCCAGATCCCGCCGAAGGAAACCACAGCCGAATTCCACTTCCCGCCGACACGCTTCCGCTGGTTCCACCAGAAAACGCCCAAGTATTCGTTTATATGTCCCCGGAAACCAACCTTGGTCAAATGCCAAAGCAAACGCTGGGGACTTACCTTGTAAGTCGCGTCGGTGTCGTAGTCAAGGGCAGGGCTGACGTTGTCATAAACGACCGGCGCGTCCACGAAATCAGAAGGAACGGCGGCTTCCACGTAATCGAAGACAAATTGACCGGCCGTGGTCACTTGCAACCAAAGCGAATGCGTTCCGGCGGGCACAGAAGAACGCAGGAGGCGTCGAGCGACGAGTTCTGACGTTACCGGCAGAGAGCACGCAAGCTCTGTTGAGGCGTCTCCGTCCAGACTGATGGCGATTTTGGCGCGATCGGGGAACAGTGAAGTGCCGAGGTAGAGGTCGTGCACAGAATTGGACGAGTAAGTGACCGTAACGGAATCACCGACCGTAGATGTGACCTGACCGAATCCTTGCCAGTAATTATTTGCCGGCACCAACGACCATCCTGATCCTGCATACTGGCAGGCGGTGCTCGCGTCGTTGCCGATCCGGATGCTGGCCGGTCCTGCACAACGCAGGAATTTCTTGTTCAGCGGATCCTGGATCGTCCAATTGCTGAAAGTGGCGGTCCACTCCGTGTCGGAGTAAGCGGAGGCCGCCGTAAGCTGAGGAGCGAACGTGATCCAGGCCTGCCGGATCTGGTCAATACCAAGCGCGGTGAAATCCAGAGAAATGTTCCAAACCACATCGTCTGAGTTTCCGCCGGAGAGTTGAAGCCCGGAGCGATCGACCGCTAGCGTGATGTTTCCCGGCCTCACGACCATGTAGGCAGTTACGCTATTTCCATCCGAACCGCCATACTCCGCAAGGTACGGAACCATGCGGCCATTCACGGCTTCTGCTGTAGCAGTAAGGCTGAGAGCTGTGGCACTGTTGACAACGGACACCGTGTAAGCAACTCCAGCGAGGTAAATCGTTGAGCCTGGCGCGATACCCGGGAACTTGATTCCTTCCGTCCACTCCACCCTGCTTCCGGAGACTTTTGCTTTTCCCGTACGGGCGTTTTTGAGTGTTAGCGTCCCATTAGAATCCGCGGACGCTATCACCGAGATGCTGTGATTTGAAAACGCCGACCAGTCATAGCTATTAATTGCATTGGCGAACGTCTGAGCGACATACCCGGCCGACTCTCCGCCGCCCGCGACGAAGTCAAAGCTCGCGTTGTTTACAAATAGCGTGAGCCGGTCGTAGATTGTACAACCATTCGGGGCGGATACCGTGTAGCTGCCCTGTGCAACCGAATGTTCGCCGCTCACGAGCGTCGCATAATCCCATAACGGAATCCGCGCGGTGGACTCGTCTTTTCTGATAACGTCCAGTTGGGACCAATCGATCCAGGAGTATTTGGAAGAGTCCAGCGGTTGTAGACCCCGATATCCGACATCAAACGACAGTGTCATCCCGGACAAATCGAAATCCGGCAGATACCTCACCGAGTAGTGTTCGAAGATGTTATCGGCATCATATAGAACGAGAACACAGAAGTCCGCCATGTCCCGAAAAATGCCGGATACCTGGAACCCCTTCGGGCTGCAGCCGTAAAGTGCTGCAGCCGTACCCACGCCGGTGAAGCCGCGCAGGTAAAGCGTGCGATCAGGGTGCAGTTTCGCGATTTGTTCTGTGCTCATGGTCGGGCGGACACACGGGCACGGAACCTTCCCGGGCATCCGAGGTCAGCCGGAGCGTAACACCAGCTGAAAGGTGACCGGAATCAGGAGCACGGAAATCTGGCCGTAAGTAAATGGGAATACGGGAGAAAAAAATCTTCGCTGAGCTGTGACTGGCGTTTTTGCTTCAGGAACCCTGGTCGTCTGGCCTGTTCTCACACCGAGCAGATTTCGAAGGCCTGCTCGAGGCTACGGATGGGCGGCGTATTCACGGGTGTGAACTCGTGAGACAGGAAACCTTGGAAGTTGAGATCGGCGATCGCCTTGGCGACGGCTTTCCAGTTGACTTCTTGTGTATCGTCGATTTCATGCCGTCCCGGATTTCCGCCCGTGTGGAAATGTCCGATATACGCGATGTTCTCGCGGATGGTCCGGATGAGATCGCCTTCCATAATCTGCATGTGATAGATGTCGAACAGCAGCTTCACCCGAGGCGAGTTGACGCGCTTCATCACCTCGACGCCCCAGGCAGAATGATCCGCCATGTAGTCTTTGTGGTTCACTTTGCTGTTCAGCAATTCCAGATTGATTGTGACGCCTTTTTCCTGTGCGAACGCCTTCATCTTGTTCAGGCCCGTGATGCAATTCTCAAGCCCTTCAGCATCTGGCATGCCCTTCCGATTGCCGGAAAACGTGATCACGTTAGGGACTCCCGCTGCAGCGGCCAGCGTAATGTCGTTCCGTACGCTGTTCAGTACTCGCTCGTGATTCTCTAACCGGTTCAGTCCAATGGGTATCGTGTTGGGGTTGGTGCCGGAGGTCATCGAGGGCACCAAGCCGTGGTTTTTAACCGTGGCGTACTGATCGGGAGTAACCAGATCGATTCCCTGTAGACCGATGCGAGTGGCCTCTTTGCACAGCTCGTCAAGACTAAACCATTTCTGGTAAGTCCAGTACGAGACGCCCTGCTTCAAGCGTCCGCCCCTCGTCTCTGTAGCAAGGGCCAAGGGAGAGCGCACTAGCGCCAGTCCAGCGCCGACCGTCGTTGCCGATCGGAGCAGTCCTCTACGGTTCATGCGATGAATCGTATCAGAGTTTGTCGCTCCGATTACCTTAAGCTAGCGCTCTCCACTCACCTTTGGCCGCGCGACATGTGAGACATGACGGATGCCAATGCTACAGCTCCGAGCGATTGAACCAAAGTCGGGTGCTGCGCATAGAAATTACTTGCTGTCTCAATAATGGACGGATTGTTCTTCTCGGCCTTTTGGGCAAGATCGTGAACAGCCTCCGGCGGGACCTGCTGAGCCTGCTCGGGAGTGATTTGGCCGCTTCCCTGCCCGCCTAAAAGACCACCCAGTAGTCCGCCAGCTGCACCAGGACCCGCTGCATTCAAAAGATGACTCAGGATCCCCGCTCGTTGCTGCCCGTCAGACTTGGAAAACAGACCGCTGATCATCTGAGCAAATGGCGGAGTGGCGTCGGACCGAAAAGCACCCGCAAGCCCCCCGGCTAAGTGGTCCTGAGAAGCATTCTGCGCGACGTGATTGAAATCGCGCTCCGGGTTGGCCTCGTTGCTTGCCCCGCCCGCGTACTGCTGTAAGGTCCCCAATAGATCGTTAAGACTCATAATTCACACCTTAAGATGCGCGCGCTGCCTGATGCGTTCATTCGGAATGAGACATCGCGCTCAAACACTTTCGCCATCTGATCGGAGGGGCGGGCCAGACCAAAGCTCGCCCCACGTACACCAACTACCGGCCGGGGGTTGTTGTCCGCCTTCCCTGCTCGGTATCTACCTCTTCGACCTCGACATCGGTCCTGCGAACGGTGTCTCTAACGGTCTGGGTTCGTTCTGTTACATCTTTTCCGACAACTACCTCTTCTACGACGCGAGCTTGCTTAGAAACGATGGGCTCTTCGGCCGTCTCCGTCAGTTCGATTGTGCCTTCACGGAAGGCCTGGAAATCGGCCTCGGACGCCGGACGATTCACTGGGTTGCGTTGCACGTGAACGTGCTCTTCGCGCAGTTGTACATTCTCCTCAACCGGCCTCTCAGTGACGTGCGAGTATACGCGAACACCGCCCCGGCTTACTTCACGCTTGCCGACCTGCAGTTCCTCTTCAACCACAGGTATCGCGACGTCGCCCCTGGCTGCGGTTCCGGCCGAAGCTCCTCGAGTCCTCGTTGCGTCGACGGTTCCCCGTTCGAACTCTGATGCCCCGTACTGCTCCAGCAAAGCTCGCGTACTTTCCACTCGCTCGTCCGACGAAGTAACGGAGAGCAGAACACCTCCGCTAGCGATACCCTGGTTGTAATAATCGCTATCGTTCTCATCTGCATCGGTCAACGAGCTGAAGAAATGCTTGATTGAGCCAACGATGCCCGACTCTTGAGTGGACGACGTCGAGCCATATCCGCTGCTTGCGGCGGCACTCTGATCATTCGAGACGATCCGGACATCCTGGTCTGTAAAACCTTGGCCTAACAATTCGCGTTTAGCGTTCTGGGCCTTCTCGATGCTTCTAAATGTTGCTACTAGTGTCTTCGACATTTGTTTTCTTCTCCTAATGAATTGATGTACTCAATCTGACCGTTCTTTGGCCGTTTGCTGTGAACTTACCGGAGTCTGGCGGTCGACACTGACCTGTTCGGAACGTAACGTCACGTTCTCTTGGTGAACACTGGTAGACCGAACCCTTGTGATTCTCACTTCTTCCACCAGACGAAGCTGTTTAGTTGTTACGAGCACTTCTTCCACAACGGGTATGACGGTGACATCACCTTCCGTGCGGATGGCAGGCGCGCTTTCTACCACTAGATCCATTGGCACGCGCTCGACATGTACCGTTTCAGCAGTCAGCGGTTCCGAGATCACCACGTCCTGCTCGCGGACATATTTCTGAACGCGCACAACGCCCGTCGTTTGGAGTTCCTTACTTACATCAAGGCGCTCCTCGATAACGGGTATGACCAACGTACTTTCCGTCTCCGCCGCTCGAGACGAAGACTTGCTGGTATCGTCCGAAACTACATTTGACACGATGGCCTCGGCTCGGCTTGTCTCTGCATTGCCTCCTCAGGATTCCTCGAACCAAGATGTCGGTCGAGATGCACGGCAACTCGGCAAATGGTCAACACATCCGATTTGCACGTTTCTTGGACCGCATCCAGGCAAATGTCGTTACTAATGGTTCTGTACAATTTTGCGGGTCAACTGAGACGAAAGTAATGAACTGCGAACGTTCGTCGAAGTTCGGAAAACGTTACACGATTAGATTTACCGACCGGACGATTCTCCCATCGGCGCGCCGATTTTATTCATCGCTTGTACTACTTACTCGAACTAAGTAGCAGGGTCAATAGCGAAAGTGTGAGAGCTGGCGGCATTATCAACGCTCCAAATCGGAGGAATGTCCAGAAGCTCACGTGAAGACCCTCACGCCGGATTGCAACGAGCCAAAGGATCGTAGCCAGTGATCCCGTCACAGAAAGATTCGGTCCGAGATCGACTCCAATCAAAACCGAATCTCGTATTGGTCCCACGGCTCCGGCCGCCTTTACCGCAGCGCCGCTGATCAGCCCGCTGGGCAAGTTATTGGTTAGATTTGAGATCACTGCAACGCCGAATCCAGAGGCCATGATGGCATCGATTGTTGGCCAGTGGCTTACAGCCGTAATGGCATGAGTGGCAAGGCCAAGGGCGCCGGTCTTTCCCATCGCCTCCACAATAATGAACAGACCGGCAACGAGTGGCAGAACACTCCATGAAATTTCTTTGGCAACACCCGCGGGCACGGAGTGATCACGAACAGACACCGCACCCGCAACGAGAATGCCGACACAAAAGGCTGGCGCTCCAAGATCGATGTTGAAGGCAGAAGCTGCCATAAGAACGACGGCCAGGAGTCCGATGCCATACAGGGTCGCCCATCCAGTTGGAGAAAGCGGCTTTGCATCGACATCCCTTTTAGTTGCGCCCACCAGAAACCTGCTCGAGAGCCATCGCAAAAGGAGAAACGTAACTACGATCGAGGCGAGCGAAGGCAGGCCGAAGGTGAGAAGCCAAGGTGCTAACGGTGGCATTCCACTGCTGTAAACGACCAGGTTCGCCGGATTCGAAATCGGAAGAACAAAGCTCGCCGCATTTGCGATGAACGCGCAAATTAGCAGGTATGGCAGGGGCTCCGCGTCTGCTGCACGGACGGCGGCCAACACTGCCGGCGTTAGTACGACTGCCGTTGCATCGTTCGAGAGAAACACAGTCACGGCAGTTCCTACCAGGTAAATCAGCAGGAACAATCTGGACTGGGAACCTCTCGCACCCCGGACAGCATGGCCGGCTACCCAATCGAAAACCCCTTCGCGACGGGCGAGTTCGGACATGATCATCATCCCGACAAGAAAAAAATAAACATCCAGACCCTTGCTGACTGCATCGGCGGCTGCGCTAACTGATATCAGCCGGAAGAGCACCAATAAGCACGCGCCTAAGCTAGCCCACCAAGCCTCGGCGACTCCTTTGGGCCGTATGAGAACAAGCCCGATGGATACAAGTGAGATAAGCCAAACTGCCGGATCATGCACACTCATGAAGAGGTTTCTTCAAGGCGAGCAAGGACAGTTTCGTGAGAGCATCGCGCGTTGATTAACTCGCAGGTCGGCTTCGGCGCTGAGGGTTGTGGCGGGCGCAGGCGGCGCATGCACGCTTTCATCTCAAGATGCTCATGACTCCAATCCCACAATGTCATATCCAATGTTCGACGAGTGCAGAGGTCGTTCTGAAATACTGAAAATGTCGCCCTAGATTCCAGCCATACTGAACCGGGCGCGCTGGATGCGCATCGATGAAGGGCTATCTCACTTCTTGGCCTTTTCATATGGCTCGTGGCCGGTGCTGCCATTACTTTCCAACCCTGATGCCGCGCGGAGACCAGGGATTACAGACGCGGCTCCTATAACAGGCGGATCGGCCGTTTGCAGGCCAGTTAGCTGGCTGATCCATCGGCTAAAGGGCAGCCCCGCAGCTACGCCCAGTTTGTCCGAGCCTCAATGTGTTGCTGACAACGTCGCGATCTTCAGGAAGTCATCGAAATCATCAGGCTTGAGAAAGTAATGTGCAGCACCGAGTGCCGAAGCTTCCGCCCTGTCTTTAGTATCCAACGCCAGGTCTAAACCCACCGCCTTTCAGGCGGTCAGCTTTGAGCGATTCTCTACGAGAATGAGGGGATGGCCGAGTACCGACATAGCGGGCACGCGGTGTGCGATATCAAGTATCACTTGGTGTGGATCACGAAATATCGATACAGGATACTGCGCGGAGAAGTGGCGGAGCGTGCCCGCGATCTGATTCGGCAGATTTGCCATGCCCGTGAGGTGGTGATTGTTCGCGGATCAGTATCGCC
>JBJMGK010000157.1:0-52341 GCA_045807925.1 Bryobacteraceae bacterium
ATGATCCTTCGCTTGCAGCACGCCTGGTCAATACGTTGACCGCTGAATTTATTGAACAGAATCTGAAAGCGCGCTGGGAGATCAACCACCGGACCTCAGAGTGGCTGGGCGGTCAGCTTGATGACCAGCGTACGAAGCTTCGCCAGTCCGAAGACGCCCTGCAGGCCTACGCACGGCAAAAGGAGCTCATGTACACGGGCGAAAAGCAGAGCGTTTCCGAAGAGAAGCTTCGTCAATTGCAGATGGAGCTCTCCAAGGCGCAAGCGGACCGAGTAGAAAAGCAGTCACGTTCTGAAATCGCACGCTCCGCAAATTTGGAGACCGTCCCCGAAGTTTTGAACGACAATAACCTTCGCTCAATGGAGGCGACGCTTACGGATCTGCAGAGACAGGAAGCGGATTTGGGCGTCACTTTTAAACCCGACTACACGAAAGCGAAACAGATCCGAGCAGAGATACAAGCTCTTCAGGCAGCTGTCGCGGCTAAACGTAAGACCATTGCGGATCGCATCGATAATGAGTTGCAGGAATCGGAACGCCGCGAGCAATTGTTGGCAGCGGCATACGCCCGGCAAACCCACGTGGTGACAAACGACTCGGAGAAGTCGATTCAGTACGACATGCTCAAGCACGAGGTGGACACCAACAGGCAGATTTATCAAGCGATGCTGCAACGTGTTAAGGAATCGACCATAGCTTCGGCCATGAAGGTTACCAACGTTCGCATCGTGGATGCGGCGAAACCGCCGGTGCGACCTTACAAGCCCAATCTCCCGTTGAACACCGGGGCGGGACTGTTCGCCGGACTCATGCTAAGCATTATGGGCGTCGTCATCCGAAGCAAAACAGACGGCAACGTGCGCGAGCCAGGTGAGGCCGGCATGTTGTTAGGGATTCCGGAACTCGGAGTGATACCCGCAGCGGAACGTACTTCGCGGAGCAAGACGCACGTCATGCCGCTACTCGCCGGCGGAAAGCACGCAGGAGAATCCAACCTCCGGTTGCTAGCGAGTGGAAATGAGTCTCCCGCGGTTCTCGACAGCTTTCGGGCAGTACTTGCATCCATCCTCTTCGCGGGCGCCAAACAACAGCAGCGCGTCCTGGTCGTGACCAGCGCGAGTCCGAGCGAAGGTAAAACCACGACTGTGACCAACCTCGGCATGACGCTAGCCAAGATGAATCGCAAGGTCCTCTTGATCGACGGTGATATCCGCAGTCCGCAGCTGCACAAGATGTTCGGCCTGGACAATACCACCGGCCTGACCGACGTATTAAAGCGCATGGTCGTAAACGAGACAGCGGTGGATTCATTCATCCGAGAGACGGGCCTTCCAAACGTCCACGTTCTGACCAGCGGACCAGGCATGGAAGCCGGCGCAGACCTGCTGTTTTCGGCCGGTATGCCGGGGCTGATCGCACGAGTCCGGAATCAATTCGACATGGTACTGATTGACACACCCCCAATGCTGATGATGCCAGACGCCAGACTCATCGGTCGATTCGCGGATTCTGTTGTTTTGATCGCCCGCGCACGGAAAACGAGCCGGGAAGCCGTCCAGGCAGCATATCGTCGCTTTGTCGAAGATCAGACACCAGTTCTTGGTGTAGTACTGAACGACTGGAATTCCGACACTTCACCGTACAGCTATTACTCGGGCTACAAAGCCGCGGAACCCGGGCCCACCGGAGCGGCTGTCAAGCCGGTCGGAGCATAAGTGAGAAGCAGAGGATTGGGGGTTCGTTAGTGGCCGCCATAGAAGCACAAGAGAACGAAACAATGAGTTCGACCGGTTTTTGCACGGCCTCAAGTGCTGGATCCATGCCGCGTTCTGCCAGAGCAGTCTCTGAATCAGTTCAGGCTGCGGGATCCCGGCGCGTGCTGCTTTCAAATATTGCCTGGATGCTTGCGGGCAATGTGTCCTACGGACTTAGCCAGTGGGCGTTACTCGTTGCTCTGGCCAAGATTGGGACGTTGGAAATGGTCGGAAGCTTCGCCATGGCGATTGCCATTTCGTTACCAGTACTGATGTTCAGCTCGCTTAGCTTAAGGTCGCTTCAAGTAACGGACTACAAGAAGTCATTCCGTTTCCTGGAGTACGCCGCGTTGAGAACTGTGACCGTGACTCTGTCCACTCTCATCATTCTGGGGTTCGGGATGGCGACCGGCTACAGAGCATCAGCGCTTGTCTCAATCACTCTGATAGGCGCCGCTAAAGCCATCGAGTCTCTAAGCGACATTCTTTATGGATTGTTGCAGCAGCAGGAAGACATGGCAGGGGTTGCTGTCTCGATGATACTGCGAGCGTCGTTGTCTGTGACAGCGCTGAGCGTCGGCGTTCACGCGACGCACTCCCTGCTGTGGGGCTCGATAGCCTTGCTGGCCGTGTCGGCCGGTGTGTTCGTCGGATATGACATACCGAAGATGCTGATGGTCTACCGGATGTCTGTTTCCACGATGGCAGCGATCGTCCGAAGATACACGCAACAACTCCGGGCGGGCGGCTATCTCCGGCTCTGGAAGCTCGGCATGGCAGGGCTACCGATGGGGTTCGTGCTTATGATGGTTTCTCTCAATCTGAGTATCCCGCGCTACTTCATCCAGCATTCGCTTGGAATGGCCGAGCTCGGAATATTCTCAGCCATCGCCACTCTTATGTCGGCCGGAAGCGTAATCACGAACGCCATCGGTCAGGCGGCCGCGCCACGTCTCGCGAAATACTTTGCGATCGGGGACAGGCGCGGTTTCGCCACACTCCTGGGAGCAATCACAGCGGCGAGCCTGGGGCTCGGGGCTGCTGGATACGGAACTGCTTTGTTCTTTGGCCCCAGTGCTATGGCACTGATTTATAGGCCCGAGTACAGTACCCGCCAGGATGTACTGCTCTGGCTGATGGGAGCTTCGGGCTTCTATTATCTCGGCTCGACGTTGGGGTACGCCGTCACAGCGGCGCGATGTTTCACGCCCCAATTGCCGTTGTTTACTGTTGCGGCTATCACAACCGGGTTAGCGTGTCTCGCGATGGTTCCCTCTCACGGTCTACGTGGGGCAGCGATAGCAATTCTGATTTCAGCAGCGGTGCAATGCGCCGGCAGTGCAGGGCTTCTATTTCGCTCATTGAGGGCTGGAAGCCAGGAAGCGGTGGTTGTCGCCGCATGAAACGTTTCGTACCAGAGGAACAGTTCAAAGTGAACGTCTGGAAAGCACGCAGCGCAAGGCCCGAAACGATTTGGAGTTGGATTTCGCTGGCGTTCGGAGCCTACTGGGTCCTCTTCGTCGCAGGAGCGTTCCTGGACATGAAGGCCTTGAACGCGGTCGGCGGTGTGATTGTTTTGGCGGCGCTAGCTTGGCTGCTGCTCGAGCGGTTGTGGGTCGGGCTGGACGCAGTGGTGTTCGCCAGCGTGGCGTCAGCGTTTTGCATTCCTCTCCTGCAAGTCTTGGGCTCGAGTATGCCCGCGGGAGGAGCTTTGTTCAAACACGTCTCGTTGTGCCTGGTGATCGCAGCGTCAAGGTTGCTGAAATTACCGACAGCTTCGCAATCGAAAATGCGTCGCATTCTCGGTTTCCAGGTACTAGCGATTCTCGTCATTTCAACCACGATCTATCGCGGAACTTCCTGGGACGGCGGCACGAGGCATTCGGGGTTGTTCGTCAATCCAAACAACCTCGCTCTGATTCCTTTTCTGTTGCTCTTTTTCATCGACCCAGTGCGAGATAAAAAGCTGCTGAGACTTGGAACCCATGGCATTGTTGTTGCGGTCCTCGCTTACTCAGGCACGAACGGGGCCATCATGGCGTACGGAGTTGGTTTGGCAATCCGGGCACGGACACTCATTCCCAGCAGATATCGCTCGGCTGCGTACACCGTGGTGGCGGGAACCGCTGCCGCGGTAGTCATTTTCGTTGGAGTGGGCGGGGACCGGATGCTGCCGGAGACGCGTCTGACCAACCAGCTATCCGTCATGCGCAGCCAGTATCAAACCGTACTTGAGGGCGGAGACATCGCCTATTACGAGCAGGAGAAGGTGCTCGGACCCGGAAGCGGCTCTGCAGTCTGGAGATTGTCCCATTGGCGGCGAACGTTAGTCACCTATTCAGGCGGGACACTCATGCAGCAACTGGTTGGATTCGGACTGGGTTCCTCACCCGAGATTCTCGGCAAACTGCCTCATAACGAATATTTGCGGATGCTGTTTGAGCAGGGTCTCCTGGGCTTGGGTTTGTTCCTATTCACCTGGTCAAAGCTGATCCGCACGGCCGACGCCGAGGTTCGGTACGTGGGAATCATTGTAGCCATTTATTCGTTCAGCGAGAACAATCTCGATAACTTCCCCTTTATGGCGTTATTTGTGTTGTGCCTGTCGGCTCGCGGCGTAAAGCAGACCGTGAAAACAGCAATGCGGCGCCTTCCGAGCGTTCAACCGGTGCAGATGTTTCCGCGTCTGTCCGCGATCAGTGTGGACTAGCAGCATAGAAAGAGCAGAAGAGATATGAAAGTCCTGGTAGCGAATAACTATTTTTATCTTCGCGGCGGATGTGAGCGAGTGATGTTGAATGACATGCGCGCACTCACCGGGGAAGGCATCGAGGTGATTCCGTTCTCTGCGGCTGATCCGGACAATTTGCCGACCGCGTACTCCGATTACTTCGTGCCTGGCGCGGATATCCGCGCTACCAGCCCGATGAGGCGTGTCGAAGCGGCGGTGGATGCGATCCATTGCCGTCGAACAGCGGACGCCTTTGCCACGATGCTGGATAAAGTACGCCCGGACATCGTGCACTGTCATAACATCTATGGGCGGCTGTCGACTTCGATCCTAGGAGTTGCGAGGCGGCGGCGCATTCCGACTGTTCTGACGGTCCATGACTACAAGGTAGTCTGCCCCTCGTACCTGATGTTGAAAAAGGGAAAGCCGTGCTCGGCGTGCGTTGACGGCGGCTACTACCGGTGCGCCGTGAACCGTTGCCACAAAGGACAGCTTGCCGCTTCGATCGTCTACTCGATTGAAGCTTACTTCGCCGGTTTAACGGGAAGCTACGGTGCCGTATCGACCTTCCTGTGCCCCAGTCACTTCATCGCCGGTCTGCTGCGTGAGTCGGGAATCGATTCGACGAGAGTGGTTTACCACCCAAATTGTGTGGAGCCGCAGGAATATGCGCCTCAATATCACGGCGGCTATGTACTTTCGGTCGGACGCTTGTCGCATGAGAAGGGCCTGCCGACGTTGCTGCGTTCGATGCTAGGAACCAAGATCCCTATGCGAGTAGCCGGCACAGGTCCGATGGAAAGTGAACTCAGGGACGTTGCAGAGCGGGACGGTGGCTCAATCGTTCTCGAAGGACACTGCGACGGCAATCGGCTGGCCGAGTTGTATCGGAACGCGGCGTTCGTTGTAGTGCCGTCGGAATGGTACGAAAATGCACCGATGTCTATCCTTGAATCTTTCGCCTACGGCAAGCCAGTCATAGGGGCCCGCATCGGCGGAATTCCGGAGTTGATCAGCGAGGGAGAGCACGGGCAGTTGGTGGACCCCGGTTCACCGGAGCAGCTTCGCAGCGCGATCCAACGGCTCTGGAGTGACCAAGATGCACAAACCCGCATGGGGATGGGCGCGCGCCAGCTCATTGAAACGAAATTTGCGCAGACGCAACGGACGAAGTCGCTCCTGGATATTTACGACCGCTTGAGCATAAAAGCGCGCGCAGCATAACGACGGCGGCCTCAAGCCCGCGCCGTCAACGGTTCGCCTTACTGGCCAGTTTCGGCGAAGTAAACGCTCATGCTGCTTCGCCCGGCCGCTTACTGGTCACCGCAATCGGCACTCGTTAAATTAACAGCTTTTTAAGGCTACTTCTCTCAACGAGGGCGCTCTGCGCCCGAGGCACGGGCTTGAACGGCCCGAACGCTCTGTCTCGTCTCAAAACATTTTCAGAAGCAAACAATAAGGGGCCGGTGCCATAGGGGCGGCACAAGACATTCGGATGAACATTCATTTTCTCTTAGCCAAAGATTTCTTCCGCGGGGGAGGTATCGAAACCTACACGCGCGAAGTGGGCCGTCGTTTAGTCGAGCGGGGCCATAACGTCACTGTTTACTCCACAAGGGGAACCGGCACATGTCCGGACGACTTCGAGGGAATGCGACTCATCTGGTTGCCCCGTGTCAAGCCGTACTGGGCGGAGAAGTGTAGTGGCGCGCTGTTTGCGGCCTGGCAAGCAATGCGACAGGAAACGCCTGACGTGATGCATCTTCACAGCGTCGTTGCTGGATCTATGGCGCCCTTGCTGCGCCTCAAGGGAACTAGATGCGTTCTGCAGATGCATGGAATTGAGTGGATGCGATCGCGATGGGGCAATGTTGCGAAGGGCCTGTTGAGAGCGATGGAGCGGGCTTCGATGAGTTGCGCGGACGCAATTACGGCTGTTTCACGTACGCAGTGCGATTACTACCGCGATCTGTATGAATCTGATTGTGAGTTTATTCCCACGGCAGCAGATGTTAAGGAACTCGCACCCGCTGACCTGATTAGGAAGATGGGCCTGCAACCCGGCAAGTACATCTTATTCGCAGCACGCCTCGTTCCGGAAAAAGGCCTGCACCATCTGATACAGGCATTCCATAAAGTGGCCACCGATCTCCCTCTCATCATCGCCGGCGAAGCGCCTACAACCAGTGCGTACGACCAGGAATTGCGACGACTGGCGGACGGCGACGCGCGGATTCGCTTCATCGGGCGAGTGCACGGTCGGTTGCTCGAGGAGTTGTTCTCGAACGCATTTCTATTTACTCAGCCGAGCGAGATCGAAGGTCTGTCGATTGGCCTGATTGAGGCGATGAGCTACGGGTTACCCTGTCTTGCGAGCGACATTCCGGAAAACATCGAGGTGGTTTCTGACTGCGGCATCCTGTTCCGGAACCGCGATGTTACAGATCTGGAGTCTCAATTGCGGTGGGCGCTCGCGAATCGCGAGACGGCCCTAATTATGGCGGCTCGCGGCAGAGAGCGCGTGCGGCAGTTCTTCTCCTGGGAGCGTGTTGTCGATCAACTTGAAGCTCTGTATCAGAGTGTGACGGTCGCTCACGAAGGGACCCAAATGGTGCGCCCGGTGAGCTGACCGCGCTCAATTACTAAATACAGGCTGTCTGGTTCTCTCCAAGCAGTAGTTCCCAAAAAGTCCTAAAGGCGCAGATTCTTATGTTCGTAACTTTAACTTTACTGTTCGTCCTCTCGCTCGTTTTTTCAGTTCTTTTAACGCCGCTTGTGCGCAAGCTGGCGTTCCATTGGAAGCTTGTTGACCAGCCCGACAACATGCGGAAGGTACATAAGAAGCCTATTCCCCGCATTGGCGGTGTTGCCGTGACGGTTGCGTACTTCGCGTCCTGCTTGCTGGCCTGGGGAATCCTGTTTTGGTTCCCGGTTCAGAATGCGCCCGGATTTGCGGCAGTCAAGGCTCTTGTTCCCGCCGTCGCCATTGTCTTCTTGGTCGGATTGGCGGACGACATGCTGAATTTGCAGCCACTTCACAAGTTCGCCGCGCAGGGTTTGGCTTCCGTGATGGTCGTGTTGAGCGGCGTGTACATTCATTCGATCTCTGCTGTTTCCATCCCGCGCCCTCTAGGAATGCTGGTGACTGTGGTGTGGTTAATGGGATGCACGAATGCAGTGAATCTGATTGACGGCCTCGATGGTTTGGCTGGGGGTATCACGCTCCTAGGAACTGCCACCGTCCTGGTGGGTGCCTTGATCAGTGGCAATGCGGAGTTGATGGTGGCCGCTGCTCCGCTGGCAGGAGCGTTGATCGGATTCCTGGTCTTCAACTTCAATCCCGCATCCATCTTTCTTGGGGACTGCGGAAGTCTGGTTCTCGGCTTCCTCCTCGGCTGTTACAGCTTGCTATGGATGGAGACATCCACAACGCTTGTAGCCATAGCGGCGCCGCTGATGACCCTATCGATTCCTTTACTCGACACAACCCTTGCGATGGCGCGCCGTTTTCTGAGTGGGCGCCCTTTGTTCCGACCGGACCGCTCTCACATTCACCACCGTCTCTTGCTCCGCGGGTTCAGCCACCGGAACGCAGTTCTATGTCTGTATGGTGCCGGCGCAACTGCTGGCGTTTTGGGCTTGAGCTTGCTCGGAGCACAGGGGCATTGGAGGACGTTGATTTTCGCTACGTTCGTGTGCGGTGTATTTTGCGGCATCAGGCAATTGCAGTTCCTCGAATTTCAGGCGCTGGGACGAATTGTGTTAAACGGGGGCCTGCGCTCCGAGATCAACGCTCAACTGGCGGTTGAAAGCGCAAGAGAGAAGTTGGCCCGGCCCGGGAGCCCCGACGAGTGCTGGAAGAGTGTTCAGGAAGCAGGGCGGGAGTTCGGTATTGTTCCCCTTGGTATGCGCCTCGCAGGGCATACCTTCACGGCACCACCCAAGAGCGGGCTCACGGAACCGCTTGCAGTGCGCATCAACGTGTCACGTGACGAATGGATTGAGTTCGGCCACAATATGGGATCAGCCGGTCACCTTACCGCTCTGGTGCCGTTTGCGCGGACTATTCGCGCGGCGCTATCCCCGAACGCACTCGCCAGTCATTCTGGTGGAGAACAGGAAGCTGCCCTCTCCGCCACGCGTCTACACGATAGCCGGCTCGACCGCTGGAGTGGAATCCTGATCAACAACGATCTTTCGGGAACTCAGACGAATTGATGGGTCCCGGAAAAATCCGACACCGAGATAGGGAGTGCCCGGAACTAAAGGAATAGCCCTAATGACAAAGATAGATCCGAACGACGGCAGAAAACCTTCCTATTTGGCGAAAAGTAACTATTGTATGAAGACTCAGATTCATCAGCTCGAAGTTCCGTCGAAACTCGCGCCAAGGGGCGAGCGATGTGTGGAACCAAGCATGGTGGAACATGGCTCAATTTCTTATCAGCAGGAAGCCATGTTTCGCTCCTGGGAAGAGGAGGTCCGAGATCCCCGCCAGAATCTTTCGTTGTGCTGTAGGCTCCGGGAGGATGTGCCGCCCGACCTGGTGCTTCGGACGTTACAGTCATTAGTACACCAACACCCGGAACTACGGTGTCCATACCGGCGTGAGGGAGGGATTTTGCGTCGCGCCCAACCTGTGTTCACAGGCCACGACATTGCCACGATTGATGCACGATCCTGGACCGCAGAAGATTTGGAGCGAGAAATTGGGAAGCAGAGACAGACTGCCTTCGACCTCGCCTCCGGCCAGATCTTTCGCGCCCGCCTTTACTCGCTCGCCAGGCGAGAGCAGCGCCTCTTAATATGTGTTCACGCTGTAGCAGCGGATGCGGAGTCTCTGCCGATCATAGTCGCGGAATTCTCGCGGATATACAACGGGTTGGAACGGAAGAATTCCGGCCTGATATCAGCCGTGACCGAACAAACAGCTGCGGAAGTTCCGGCACCGGCTTCCACCGAGGACTCACTAGCATTCTGGACGGAGCAGCTGAGCAGTGCAACTCCCGAACTCACGTTGCCCTTCGACCGTCGGCGTACGCCGGATACTCGGAGCTTCAGTCGAGGGAAACGAGAGTTGTTCCTGTCACAGGACGTCCACCGAGGAATAGAGAAGTTGTCGCGTTCGGTCGATGTCTCACTTTCTTCCGTCTACTTGGCCGGTTACTTAATTATGTTGAGCCGTTATGCGGCGGCTTCGGAGGTTCGGGTTGGTTGTTCGGCCACGATGCGCAACGGAGAATGTCGGGATTCGCCAATTGCGAACCTTTCGAATACAATCACAATAACTGCTGATTGCAACGCAGCGCTTTCGATCGAGCAAATGCTTAAGAAGATCGATAGTGGTGCGACACGTGCCTTCGAGCATCGGCGAGTACCCTTTCCCCTCGTGCTGCGCCACGTGAAGGCGAACGGGGAGACTTCGCTGAAAGAGCACTTTTTAGCCTACTTCTCCTGGCAGAGCCTTCGAAAGCCTGCTCTCAACTTTGACTCACCCATTGCAGAGGTACTGGATTGGCAGTATTCGTCGGTAGCAGTTGCTTGCTTCGACCTTGCTCTGGAGGTAGAAGAGCGGGAAGGCTCGTTGCATTTCTACCTGCACTTCCAGGAGGATCTCTTCGAGGCGACGACCATTGATCGAATTGCAGGTCACTGGACGCGACTGATGCAAGACTTTGGAACAGCCAAGCTGCCGCCCACAATCGCGCACTTGGAAATGATGCCCAATGAAGAGCGGGAACTCGTACTCAGCCGCTACGCGGGCGAAAGTAGCGAATATCCCTGGGCCTGCCTACACGACCTCTTCGCTGAACAGGTACAGATTCGTCCAGAGGCGGAAGCGCTGGTTTTTGGATCCGAGCGCTACACGTATCGGGGTCTGGATGAACGTTCGAACCAAATCGGGCGCTTCTTGCAAGGATCGGGAGTTGCGCACGGCGACCGCGTCGGCATATTCATGGACCGCTCGGCGGACATGATTGTCTCGATGCTAGGTGTTCTTAAAACAGGGGCGGCTTATGTTCCCATCGATCCCGATTATCCGGCGGAACGCTTGAAGTTTATCGCCGAAGATACACATGTCAAGCATGTTTTGACCGCGCGGCGTGTGCACGCTAAACTCCCGGTCGCAGCACCAATGAGCTATCTGGATGATCCGGACTCCCCGGTTTGGACAAGCGCAACAGGACCAGTCGCGCATGATGCGACGCCAGAATCGGTCGCGGTAGTAATCTATACCTCCGGCTCAACAGGTCTTCCAAAGGCGGCATGTATTCCCCATCGCGCAGCAGTGCGAACGGTGCGGAATCAGAATTATGTGCAAATTCGAGTGGAAGACCGCGTCGCTCAAGTCGCCAGTCCCTCCTTCGATGCGGCCATTATGGAGACCTGGCTCGCTTTGGTCAACGGCGCAACACTCGTCGGCATGAGCCGCGAAACGCTGTTAGGTCCAGCGGAATTGACCCGGTTTCTCGCATTGGAACGGGTCAGCATCATGGTGTTGAATACCGCGTACCTGCACCAGATCGGTCGCGATGCCCCTCATGTTTTGGCCGGGCTCCGAAAAATCCTATTTGGTGGGGAAGCTGCTGAACCGGGACCGATGCGGCTGCTGCTCAAGCATGTAGCTCCGGGTGCGCTCGTGAACGGCTACGGGCCGGCGGAGGGCTGCGTCATTTCTACGTACTTCGATATAGAGTCGGTCGCGGAAGATGCTACCACCGTCCCGATCGGCAGGCCGGTTGCGAACGCGCAGATTTATCTTCTGGATTCCTTAGGGCGTCCTGTTCCCATTGGTGTACAGGGCGAGATCTATATTGGCGGCGAAGGCGTTGCAAAAGGATACTGGAATAGGCCGGAACTGACATCCCAGCGATTCATTCCTGATACGTTCAGCGGGAGCACGGGTCGCTTGCTTTACAGGACGGGCGATTTGGCATGCATGCGCGGCGATGGCGTGCTCGAATTTCGCGGCAGGGCGGACGAGCAAGTCAAGATTCGCGGGCACCGCATCGAGCTGGCTGAGGTTCGTCAGGCGATAGAAGCACATCGAGGTGTCAAACAGGTTTTCCTGATGGTTCGTGAGGATCAGCCCGGGGATAAGCGGCTAACCGCCTACGTTACTTTGCATCAGGCTATGCCAAATCCACAAGACACGTTACGGCAGCACACAAAACAGAAGCTTCCGGCGCATATGCTGCCGGCCGCATTTGTCGTGCTGGACGTAATACCGATCAATACGAACGGGAAGGTGGACCGTAAGGCGCTTCCGCCACCCGTCGAACGCCCGGAACTCGTTAGCACCTACCAAGAGGCACATAGCAATCTGGAACAAACGTTGACGCTTATCTGGCGGGAACTGCTGCGCGTGGATCAGGTGGGCGTCAACGATAATTTCTTCGACCTTGGAGGGCACTCTCTGTTAGCGGCGCGGCTCATAGCGAGGATCGAGGCTGAAACGGGGCAGAATATGCCTGTGGCCGGGCTGTTTGAAGCGCCTACAATTGCGAAATTGGCAGCTAAGCTGCGGAGTAAGGACTATGCCGCCAATTGGTCACCGCTGGTTCAATTGAGAGCTGGAGAAAACACCGATAGCGGCTCTGCGCCATTCTTCTGTGTGCACTCACTCGGGGCCAATCTAGTCAGCTTCCACAAGATAGCTTCCCTGATGCGGGGCAGCCGTCGTGTGTACGGGCTCCAGCCCCAAGGCCTGGACGGCAAGGAAAAGCCGCTCGAGAGCATCGAAGTGATGGCGGCATCGTACGTCCATGAGATTCTCAA
This sequence comes from Bryobacteraceae bacterium, assembly GCA_045807925.1. Lineage (GTDB taxonomy): Bacteria > Acidobacteriota > Terriglobia > Bryobacterales > Bryobacteraceae > Bog-105. The sequence continues at coordinate 12,265 of JBJMGK010000157.1, forward strand.
GATACAGCCTCGAGGACCCTACTATCTAGGCGGAGTCTGCATCGGAGGCGTGCTTGCGTACGAGATTGGGCAACAGTTGAGGGCCAGCGGCGAGGAGGTGGCGCTTGTCGCGCTCATTGACTCCTTCTTGCCTGGAAAGCTGCAGTACCAGCACGCCCGCCGGAACTGGATCGAATATCTGGACGGCCATCTCGGTGAGATGCTGCGGCTGCCTGTATGGCAGAGCCTGGCGTACTTCTGTCGATGGGCCGGCAATGGAGGAGTGTTATTGGCGCGCGCCTTGGGATTCAGGGACAACAGCTCATTGGCAGAAGCAACACGACACATTGCACAAGCCCACATTAAAGCGGCCAATAGCTACCAGCCGAAACCGTATGCGGGAAAACTCATACAGTTCATGTGTAGCGATGGCCCGCACCGGTCTTACGAAGACCGGCGCCTCGCATGGAGTGTTCTAGTCCGCGGCGGGTTTGAGGTACGCATTGTGCCCGGCGATCACCTGTCGATGGTCTCGGAACCTAATGTGGCTGTGCTTGCGGAGCAATTGGAAGCAGCGTTGGACCGTATTGATGGAACATCAGTCGTCTCGGCTCGTCCGTTCCGAGTCGAACAGAGACACACAGCCAAGCACATCCCGTCACATGCAACGGGTGGCGTGACTCGGGTGCGAGATCTCACTTCGGCGCTTCCCTTTGCCCGCTGAATAGTTAGTAGGCGGTAAACCGCTTGCGCTTAACGCCGTGGCACGATGCAAGGCCGATGGCGACACCTCAAAAGCCTTGAGCACAACAGAACCAGACACTCTAGAGCGAGGACAGTCGTCTTCGCTCTTCAACCAAGCTTGCGACATCGCGAATTACCGCTTGCTCACGACCGGCAATTCTTCTCTTCATATAGGGAGTTTGCTCGCCCTGATTATCCCAAGGAGTAAATCAACAATTGGCAATGTTTCGCAGAATCTCTCTAATCTTGATCGCTCTAGCCTTCAGCACACAGGCTATGTTGGCCTCCTCATCCGTCATGATGAAGCTGTTAGTGATCGGGACGGGCAACGAAGATATCAGCTATCAGTCCATATCGACTTACCTGGATCGCCTGGGTGTCCCGTACAACGCTGTGCTCATCAACAACGTCAGTCCCAATACTGCGGGCGATCGTCTATCGAGTGTCAGCTTTACGGATGCGGCAACTAGAAACGGGGCCTTTCAGGGCATCATCCTCACGGACAGCAGTTTCAACATCTGCACAGCGACGTGCCACAGTCTCTTGTCCGATACGGATTGGTCACGGCTGAACTCCTACGCGGCGCGGTTCGCCGTTCGGACCGTCATATATAACGGCTGGCCGGAACCGCAATGGGGTTTGCAGCCGGGCGACTCAGGAGCGAGTTACACCGCCTCCAATCCGCTGCAAGTAAAGTTAACGACGGCGGGGGCTGCGATCTTCTCGTATTTGAACGCATCTAACGCCATTTCGATTAGCGGGCAGGGGAACACCGGAATCTGGGCCTACCGAGCCTTGCCGATCGCCGCCGCGAATGAAACGACAATTCCGATTCTCACGGCGGGAGCGAACGTTGTTGCCGTGACGCATTACACCGCTGACGGACGGGAGATTTTGACCATGGCAATGGACAACTACCCGACCTTGCTGCACTCAATGGCTTTTAGCTACGGTGTCATCGACTGGGTCACGCGAGGCGTATTCCTTGGTTCGCGTCGGATCTATCTCTATCCGCAAATCGACGATCTCCTACTTGGCAATCGACTGTATGCACCGAGCCGCCCGGAGTGTCCGAATAATGCGTCGTGCCCGACCGCTTTCGCTACAGCGAATGATTTGAACGCGGTGGCAACATGGCAATCAGGGTTGCAGGCTGATGCCCAGTTTTCAACCTTCCACAATACATTTGCGATAAACGGGATTGGAAGTACTTGGTACCCATCAGACGATCCGATTTTCTCGGCCATTTCCTCGTTGAGCAGCCGCTTCACTTGGTTAAGCCACACGTGGGATCACAACAATCTCGACTGCTACTCCGACAATGGCGGTGGCTGTGCGGCGGCGACCCTCGAGGAATCGAAGTTCGAGTTAAATCAAAACATCGCTGTGGCGCCGAGACTCGGTATTTCATTGAATCTGACCGACATGGTCACGCCATTCAACGGAGGGCTCGACAATCCGAACTTCGTACAGGCGGCAGTAGAAGCCGGTCTGCAGAACATCGTTTTCGCTGGGCGGCCGTCCAGCCCTAATACCGGCATAATCAATGAGTTCAATGACGGCATCTTCGAAATACCGCGCCCAGTACCGGATTTGTTCGACGATGTCTCCAGCCCGCTGACAGGCGTGTTCGGTTCGTGGCCAGACGAGTACAACGCTAAATACGGTCCGAATGGCTCACAGCCGGTCTACGACCATGAATTGACGTACGACGAGATCCTGGACATCGAGAGCAACAAAATCTTGAAAGACAGTATGTTGGCTTATGAACCGTATCCGCTTGCGTTTCACATCGACAACATGTCGCTCTATGATGGGACGCATTCGATGTATACGGATCTTATGAACAGAGCGATTGCAAAATATAAGGCGCTCTTTTCACTGCCCGTGCTCACGCTCGATATGAAAGACATCGCTCCGATCCTGAAGGCAAGAGCCAGTTACGACAACTCCGGCGTAAACGGCGTATACACGCCAGGCGTATGGGTGGTACTGAGCACAAGCAATGCTGCAACGATACCCGTGACCGGCGCCTGTTCGAAGCTCGCGTGCCCCACATACGGAGGTCAGATTCAGGATTACGTGACGGTCCCGGCGAACTCCTCCGTCACCCTGACGCTCAATGCTGCCGCGGGTGTGACGCCGGGATCAATATCATTATCTCCGTCGAGCGTCATAGGCGGGACAACCGCAACCGGCACAGTAACCCTAGCCGATCCGGCACCGGCGGAGGGAGTCTTTCTGGCACTGTCGAGCGACAATGCCAATGCCACAGTGCCGGGAGGCGTCGCCGTCCTGGCGGGTAACACGAGTGCAACGTTTCAAGTAACGACTTCAGGTCGTAGTACGAAGACATCCGCACTGATTTCGGCTACATACAATGGCGTCAGTAAGGGGACGACCTTAACCGTCCTCCCCGCCCCGGTCCTGTCTTCAGTGACGACCGATCAGACCAGTGTACAAGGAGGGAGTGTTTCGGCTGGAACAATAACTCTGAGCGCGGCCGCTCCTTCAGGCGGTGCAGTAGTGGCGGTCTCTACGACTGGAGGATCTGCCATAGTGCCGAATTTCGTTACAGTAGTTGCCGGGAGCACAACTGCGGGTTTTCCCATCTCAACAAGTTCGGTCACGCTCGCGGCCGCAAACACGATTACGGCGACCTATGCCGGAATCAGCCAAACGGCGTCGCTGACCGTGACGCCCGGACCGGCGGCAATCTCTTCACTCGCAATCAGCCCGGCGAGCGTGAAAGGTGGAACATCCTCGACCGGAACCATAAGCCTTACTTCTCCGGCACCGGCAGGAGGTATGGTCGTTGCATTGACGACAAATAACACGAACTTCAGCAGTGTGCCCGCATCGCTCACAATCGCTGCGGGTGCCGTGCAGCGAACGTTTGCCGTAACGACGCGTCCCACGCCCTTATCCCGCGCAGTTACGATCACTGCAAGTTATGGAGGTACCAGCAAAGCGGCAAGCCTGACCATCACACCTTGAAGTCGCAGGTCGAATTTCGGTGTTATGTCGGAAAGGTGAGGGGCGGCAACCAGTGCAGATCGCCGTCCCCGCCCTTTCATTCAAACAAGTTAAGGCAGGATCCCAGACAAATCTACCGGGGGGGGATTCAACTCCAGTTGGCTTTGAGAGATCGTCGTCATCGCGAAGGATCGCCAGTCCCCCTTCACGTACTTCATCTTTCCGAGTGCTACGCCAGGGTTATAGCTTGTGTTCCCTGGCCAACCCCCTGTCAATGCAGGATAGTAATCGGCGCCCGAGTTGAGCAGATATCGCGCCGAACTTCGGTCATCCGGCCGGTTGGGATCGGCCGTAATCAATCGAGCTTGCAGTATTGTCACTATTCCGGCAATGTCATTCGGGTTGATGCTAGCCCGACTAGACGGATAAAAGTGGAAGTTATACCCGCCGCCAGCGGTGGCCGATATTGTGCCGTCACTTTCGGTTCGTACATCTGCGGGTCGATTCACGTCGCCAGCGAAATCTTCGAGGTAGGCTTCACCGTTCGGCTTGCTTGTGTTCTGTAGAAGTACCCAACTCCCAGTGCTCCTTTGCAGAAGATAAGTTTGCATGTTCCGTATATTGACTCGGGTATTCGTGGCCGGATTGCCTTCCGCTGCTTCATAGAGCGCACCCCATGATGTGATTGCTTGGGAGCCGCTGGCGTTATTTCCCATGACTACCGCTGGACCGTTCGCCCAATCGTAGCTCAGCGGCACGCCATGAGGATGGCCTTCGTTGGAGCCTTGCATATCGTTCGCGATTTGGGCGGCAAGCGAACTGCTGGGGACGCCCGGACTGCCAGGCGTCGCGGGTTTGGTCGGGCTGGGACTCGCCGTATCGTTCGCGCCGGTGACTTTTATCGTAGATGTCGCAACAGACGTTCGGCTTTGCCCTTGCGCCAGAACCTTGATGGTGTATGTACCGGCGTCCAGATTTAACGCACTCTCGATCGACGAAGAAGATGAGTTCTGAGCGACCAACGAATCATTGAGATAAATCGACAGCGAGGACGTCTGGCGCCCCCAGTTGGATGCGGTGACCTGAACAGGTGAGGCAACGGAAGCTCCGTCTGCAGGAGAGCTGATCACAACCCGAGCAGTTGCCTGGAGACCAATGAAGAAACAGGGTAGCAGCGATGTAAGTCGAAGCAAATTCACTAAAGGATCACCTTCCATTTTTGAAGTAGTAGTACATACAGGACCAGATTCGTCGCAATTCCGGCATTGATGACCGCCACTATAGCTAGCGGTTATTCTGATGCTGATATTATCGGCTCATTGGTCTATTGAAGAAATTCATACACGAACATACTTCGTTTATGTCTCTCCTCGGAGTATCGTACCCAAGCTGCTCAGCAAAGGGCAAGCCTTGATTACAAAACTTAATCTTTCGCGTTGTAACCTTGCTCGGTGCAATCCGAAGTTGTGCAGCTTTGAAGCAAATCGGTGCACCTCGCTCGCCACGCAATTTTTGCAAATCCGTTAGCTTTGTAACCCTGTCCGGAAGTAATTATCGGATCTCGGGTTAGTTCTAAGGAAAACCCACTTATCTCCTTAATATTTATCTGGAGAATAGCTTGGCTTAGCTTTTTCTCGAACCATGAAGTTTGAACTACTGCCGTTGTGAACAAGGACCCAAAAGCAATCATGAAGCTGAGAACCGAGACGGGCACTGCGCCCTCATGGATAGAACAATCGAAGATTGCCGAGATCACGGCGTTGAGCGGCTTGACGGGAGCTATCGACCTTGCGCAGGGCTTCTCAAACGAGCCTCCGCCCCCGGAAATTCTGGATTTCTTCCGCGCTGCGTGCGTGGATGAACAGGCTCATCAATATTGCGAGCCGCGTGGCGCGGGCGTACTTCGAAGGAATATAGCGGAGAAGCTCGAAGGCTTCAACGGTGTTCTGGCAAATCCGGAAACGGAAATCGTTGTCACATGCGGGGCGGCGGAGGGTCTGCAGGCTGCCTTTAGGGCGTTGTTTCAACCCGGTGATCATATCCTGACTTTCTCTCCGGTGTATGAGAACTACTTCCACCAGGCGAACGCTGCAGGACTGAACATCCGTGCAATCCGGCTCAGCGAACCTGATTTCTCGTTTACGCCGGAACGTCTGGAAGCCGAGCATTCGCCTCAGTTGCGAGCCGTCCTGCTATGCAATCCCTGCAACCCGACTGGCAAAGTCTGGTCGGAACAGGAGTTGAGGACAGTCACCGACTTCGCGGCACGTCATGATCTGGTTCTCATTTCAGATGAGACGTACGAGCGGTTCATCTGGAACGGAACGCACCGCAGCATCGCTTCTCTTCCTGAAGCTCGGGATCGCTCGGTTTCTATCTTCTCCATGGGTAAGAGCTATTCGGTTACAGGATGGCGGGTCGGCTACCTTGTAGCCCCGGAGAAGCTGTTGAAACCGATTGCCCGGGTGCGGGAGTTGTCTACCATCTGCGCTCCCCATGTGTGCCAACTTGCTCTCGCGAGAGCTTTGAACCTTCCGGAAGCCTTTTATACGGCTCAGCGAGCGTGCTTCCGGGAACGGAAAAACATGTTGAGCCGAGCCGTATTGCAACTGGGGCTCAAGCCGTGGGCACCGCAAGGCGGCTACTTTCTGTGGTGCGATTTCTCGAGCATAAGCACCGAGGACGACTTCAGCTTCGCAAAGCAATTGCTTCATGGAGCGCGAGTCGCGGGCGTCCCTGGAGGTGTGTTCTTCCCTCCTGGCACGGAATCTGCACAGCGCATCCGACTCACGTTCTCCAAATCACTAAAGACCATCCGCCAAGCGTGCAACCGCCTCGCCAAATTTCAAAATGACTGCCAAATTCCAACGAAAGTGAGCGCCTGATATGAGACTGCTGATTGTCGATAACTACGACTCTTTCACCTTTAATCTATTTCAGCTTGCAGCTGAAGTGTTCGAATCGGTTCCGACCGTACTCCCTAATGACCACGATTTTGACGACATCGTCGCGCGTAACTTCGATGCTGTCATCATTTCGCCCGGCCCGGGATCGCCAGTGAATGATGAGGATTTTGGGGTTTGCAAGCGGATCATCTGTGAACTCAATCTGCCAATCTTTGGTGTCTGTTTAGGACATCAGGGGATCGGTCATTTGATGGGTGGCACAGTGATGCATGCACCCGTTCCTATGCATGGCCGCGAGAACAAGATCTATCACGAGGGTTCGGGAATCTTCGAAGGTGTGCCTAGCCCATTTGTCGCCGTGCGCTATCACTCGTTGATGCTGGCGGACTCTATGCCGGAGTGTCTACACGTGACTGCATGGACCGAAGACGGGCTGATCATGGGTATAGCGCACAAAACGCGGCCGATCTGGAGCGTGCAGTTCCATCCCGAATCCATTTGTTCCACATTCGGGCGCGAACTGATGGGGAATTTCCACCGGCTGGCGGCTGACTTTCACCGCACTTCCGGACGATGGAGGGCAATGCAGGCGAAGAAGGCCGAACCCGCGACGCACTCGTTTAGTAGCGCTGAGACACGTGCGCAACGCAAACTACGAACGCACGTTCGCCGCACGCCCCTCACATTCAGCGCTGAACAAATCTTCGAGCGGGCCTTCAACCGACTGCCCTATGCGTTCTGGCTTGACAGTAGCGTTACCCGCGAGCGCGACGCAAGATTCTCGTTTCTCGGAGGGGAGAAGGCCGACGATGTAGAATGCGTTCGCTATTTTGCCCACAATCGGCGGCTGGCCATCCGGCGGCACGGTATCGAGGAACTCAGCAAAGAAGAGCTGTTGTCCTATGTGGAACACCGGCTTTCCTCAGCAGAGGTTACGGACACCGATTTACCATTCGATTTCGACGGCGGTTTCGTCGGATATTTCGGATATGAGCTGAAGGATTTGACCGGCGCTCATTCCGCACATCGGGCATCCCACCCAGATTGTCTGGCGATCTTGGCAACGCGGTTTGTAGCGATTGATCACTGGAACAATCAGATGTTTCTGGTTTGTATCACAGACGACAGTGACTCTGAAGCGTTTGCGAGAGAGTGGTTTCAGCACATCGAAGCCGCGATCTCGGACGAAAGTGCTGCCGCACAGCCACTCAATGAGCGCGGTTCACCTGAAACCATCACCTTCTGCACTGCCGATTCAGAGGCGGACTATCTCGAGAAGATCGACCATGCTCTCGAGGCGATCACCGATGGTGAGACATACGAGGTTTGCCTCACGAATCAGCTGACGGCGAACACCGGTGTGGACCCCTTCTCGTATTACAAGCAGCTTCGGAAGCGGAATCCAGCCCCGTATTCTGCGTTTCTGCGATTCCCGGAACTCTGTGTTGCATCGTCTTCTCCGGAGCGATTCCTTAAGATTGGGGCAGACCGCGTCGTGGAAACGAAGCCGATCAAGGGTACGGCACCGCGCGGCCGATCCGAGCAAGAAGACCAAAAACTGAAGACGGCCTTGGCAGAGGATGCAAAGAGCCGCTCTGAGAATCTGATGATCGTCGATCTGTTGAGGAACGATCTCGGTCGCGTGTGCTCGATCGGTTCGGTACACGTTCCTAAGTTGATGCACGTGGAATCATACGCGACAGTTCACCAATTGGTGACCACGGTTCGCGGCACACTCGATGCGGGTAAATCGCCAGTCGATTGTTTACGGGCCGCCTTTCCCGGCGGATCGATGACGGGCGCGCCGAAAATCAGGACGATGGAAATCATCGACGAACTCGAAGGTCGCGCTCGCGGCGTGTACTCTGGCTCAATCGGATTTCTCTCGTTCAGCGGGAAGGCCGATCTGAGTATTGTGATTCGAACTGCTGTCTTTTCTCGAAATACCGTGACGATTGGTGTAGGAGGGGCGGTCATCGCGCTCTCCGATCCTCAGGAAGAGTGGCAGGAGATTCTGCTGAAAGCCAAGGCGCTCCTTGCTACGTTTGAAGCAATGGGGAATACGGTTGTATTATCGACGCGGAATCCAGAGGTCTATGGAACAACTATCGATGTTTCGAAGAGAGTTGGATGAGATCGATGAGCGTCTTATGGCGCTCCTCGCTCAACGGTTCTCAATTTGTCGCCAAGTGGCCGTTTACAAAGCAGAGACGGGAACACCAATGATGCAACCGGGACGGGTAGCGGAGGTAAAGGCCAAAGCCCGTGATCGGGCCATAAATAACGGCTTATCCGAAGAGTTTGCACGGGATCTCTACGAGGCGATTATCTCAGAGGCGTGCCGGTTGGAGGTCGCGATCATTGAACGAGTCAAATCAAGAATCGCCGGCTAGTTTACGTTTTTGGCGCAGTAAAAAGTTCCTGTGACCATTCGTGGAGAGCGTTCACTTCGGATTGCAGGACACTTTCAATCTGGTCGAACAACTTCCGGAATTGCTCCTGACCATCGGCGCCTGGTGCGCGGCTGAGACGGGCAATTCCGTCCGCAAGCTTGTCCCTTACAACGGTCGCAAGCGGATGACAAGCCTGAATATCCCAGTAAACATCTGAGTTCTGACTAGCCAAGCGGTGGAGGACGGTTAGCAGCAATCGGTGGGGAGGTGTTGCGAGGCGGACAGCTTTTGTTATGTCGAAATTCAAATGGATCAAAGCATGGCCAAACGCAAGAATTGCTGCATGTGTGGCGACTTGGATCGCTGCCGTTAGCTGGTCGTGCTCAATTGCGGTAAGATTTTCGACCTGCGCTCCCCAGGATGCCATTAGGGCGCAGAAAGCGCGCGTCTTCGGGCCGGAACAGATCTCCACCGCAGCCACGGAGCGTTTGTTCCAGCCTAATGCAGGAGCAAACATCGGATTTATGGAAAGAATTTCGTACTCTCCTACGCGCTTTTGCAACTCCAGTGTTAGGGGAGACTTGACGGAGACTGTATCTACCCAGAGACTTCCGTTCGACATGAGTGGCAGCACCGACGCGACTGCGTCAACTGTTGCAGCTTCTGGCAAGCAAATACAGACGCAATCACTTGACCGAAGCGCAGATTTCAACGCGGGGGACGGCAGACGAACATCACATTCGATGTAGCCATCAGCGAACACAGAGGAACCAGTGACGGCTCGAAAATCAGAAATGGTGACTAGAATTCCACTATTACGCAGGGACTGAGCGAGCAACCCTCCCACCTGTCCAAATCCACCTATAACAAGGGCCCGAGTTATCGTATTAGGTATGTGATTAAGTGTAATATACTCTCGACGTGGCGCAGCTTGCTTGAGATTCCGTCTGCAATTGGCGCATGCACGCAAGCGAAGACGCTCAAATTGAAACGGGCAAATTGAAACGCGGTTCGATGAGCAGTATCTGCCCCTGGCGTGAGACAAGCAGTCTCCAGAAACTCAGCCCGTAAGGGTCGAGGCTGGAATAAGTTGGAGATTTAGTGCGGCGGCTTGTTTGGTGAGCCACTTTGTTTGGTGTTGACGATATCTGGATTCGTAGGCTTCGATTCCCTTGTCGATGTAGTCGGCACCGAATTTCAGCATGCGGTACACGAGTCGGGCTAACTTGTGAGCCATTGCGGTGACGGCTTTGGGGGCGCCGAGTTTAGATCGGAGTCGACGGAAATTGGCGCCGAGCGCGCTTTGACTCCGGATGAGATTCCAGGCTGCCAAACGGAAGGCAGTGGCCGCGCGGTTGACCACCTGGCGGGTACCACGCTTAAGAACTTTACCCCCGCTTACCCGATTATCAGGACAGAGACCCAGCCAGGAAGCGAAGTTCTTTTCTGTGTTCCAGCGGCTCATATCGACTCCAACTTCGGAAATGATCGTCTGTACGGTCTGGACATTCAAGCCATCCACTTTCGTCAAGTCGACTCCGGCTACCCGGTGAAGATGGTTTCGCAAGTCGAATCGTGGTCTGTGCTTTCGTGATTGAGGCAGCTCGGATGTTGCTTGCTGGTCGGTCTCCAGCTTTGACTCCATCGTTTTCAGATGTGCCTCAATGCGTTGGTCGCATGTCGTAATCTTGCTGAGGTACATGTCGTATATTTCTAAGCTCTGGTCGAGCACAAACAGCAGTTCTTCCCTCCAGTCGCCCTCCAGGCTCTGAGCGATTTGTGCCCGGGTCGCACGGATGAGGCTGTTTTTTCGGCTGGCGAGTTTGTTGGGATCACGCTCCCCAGCGACGATTGCACGCAAAATCGCCATGCCCGTAGCCCCACTGATATCGCTGATCACGTTGGCGAGTTGCACATTCATCTGGGTCAGCGTTTTCTGCATGTGCTGGATGCATTTGCTAGCCGCAGCCACGTGGTTCTCTCGTTGCCGCAAGTAGGTCCGCAAAACCCGAATCTCCGCCGCCGGACGGAACGAATTATTCAACAACCCGAACGTGTGCAGCTTCTGTAACCATTGGCATTCGAGCACGTCTGTCTTTCGCCCCGGCAGCGTTTTCGTATGGCGGGCGTTCACAAGTTGACTTGGAATCCGTGATCCTCCAAAATCTGATGCAGCGCTACCCAGTAGACTCCAGTGGCCTGCATCACAACTGTCTCGATTCTGCAGGTCTTCAACCATTGCGCCATGCGATGCAGGTCTGCAGTGAAGCTCCCGAATGTTCGTACCGGCTCGGGGTCTCGGCCTGCGGGCACTGCTACATAATGTTCGGCATTGCCGACGTCCATACCGGCAGCATTCCGATTCAGTTCGGGAAGACCAGTCTCCCAATTCTTCTTTCGCTGTCTCTTTTCCTTCTTTTCCTTCAGGCGCTTCGGCATATCACGGTACTCATCCTCTTAGAAATCGGACGAGGCCCGGCCCGGTTGCAGTCGGTTTGAAAATGTCTCCAACGGGGTCGAACTCGCTGATTGCTCAGCGAACTGCCACCAAATCACTGACCGCCATCACCGGAACCATGGTTAAGAACGGGCACTTACGCACCAAATGTTTGTCGGCTCTAGCTGTCGAGCCGCGTCCTTCACTCAGCCTCTCATGGCGCCCGTTTCTGTCAGCACTGACGGCGGCCCGCCGTTATCTGGTTAAGACTCAAAATTCATGGAATGGAGAATTGAGTCAATGGGATTGTCTCGCAGGCAGTTCACGAAAGAATTCAAGTTAGCCGCCGTACGGCGGCTGGAGCAGGGCGTATCGATCGCGGAAGTCGCACGCGGCGTGGAGGTCAACCCGAACGTGCTGCACCGCTGGCGGCGTGAGTTCCGGGAAGCGCCCGGCAATGTGTTTCCAGGCAACGGAAAGCAGCGCTGGTCCGAAGGCCGCGTAGCCGAGCTGGAGCCAAAATCGGCCAGCAGGCGCTGGAGATCGATTTTTTGAAAGGGTGCTTGCAGCGCATCGAGCAACAGCGGATGCTGCAGGCGTTGACTGGAAATCCGCCGTCTACCGGGTTTTTGGCGACACCATTGAGTCTTTGCGGCCACCTCCCAGTCGATCTTAGCAACTGAGTGTTGACACAGGATTTAAAACATTAGGGCGGCTCCTCGGGATCCGCTTCTTTTGGAGGCTCAGACGGCAGCTCACCGATATTGATCGCGTCGCTCCGCGCGGCTGCCAAGGCTTGTATTCTCAATCGACGCATGTGAGAAATACACATGAAAGCCCGCGTTACGCAACCGCTGAACCCGTCCGTTCTGACCTGCGACGCCAAATGGTCTGCTTGGGACTGAACATTCCGGTCCCGACATATACTACCCGGCGGCAGGCGAGTACTTTGAAGGGGAGATTTACATCAAGTTTCGGGCCTAGTGGACGCTAAGGATGTTGAGGAGATTGCTCGCGATGTTCTGTCCAATGGTGTGATCGAGAATTGGCGACTGGAAGCCTTGAATGGAACAAGCAAGTACCTAATTAATCGACATGTGTGGAATAGTTGGCTATATTGGCGTTCGGGAAGCGGCACCCGTCATCGTGGATGGTCTCAGGAAGCTTGAGTACAGAGGCTATGATTCGGCTGGAGTTGCTCTCTTCTCCAACGCAAGTCCCTCGATGTACGAGGGCTTCGGGGAAACTCTGCAACTTGGAAGAGGTTATCCGCACCAACCCACTCTCTGGTATTGTGGAATCGGACATACCCGATGGGCTACCCACGGAACGCCGACAGAAGAGAATGCGCATCCGCGCCGCGATTGCACCGGCAACATTGTTGTAGTTCACAACGGAATTGTCGACAATTACCTTCAGCTCCGCAAGGACCTTACTGCCGAAGGGCATATATTCAAAACGGAGACGGACACGGAAGTCTTGGCCCATCTCGTCGAGAAGTATCTGAGTGGTGCCAGTCTCGAAGCCGCCGTTCGGAAGCTCTGAAAGAAATCTCCGGTGTATTTGCCATTAGCGTCATCGCAACTTCAGATCCAGGCAAAATCGTCGCCGCTCGTTCCGGCCCTCCAGTTGTGGTCGGATTAGGCAAAAACGAGTTTTTTGTTGCTTCCGACGTACCCGCAATTCTGCATCAGACCCGGGACATGATCTTCCTGAATGATGGCGACTTAGCCATTCTGACTCGCGAAGGGATTACCCTCACGGATTTCGACGGGCTAAAGTGCAACGAGCGCTCTCGCACATCTTGTGGGATCCCATTTCAGCGGAAAAGGCAGGCTATAAGCACTTTATGCTCAAGGAGATCTTTGAGCAGCCGCGCGCCATCAAAGACACATTGATTGGCCGGATTGGGCAGGAAAGCGGCCGTGTGTTCCTGGACGAGCTGGGTTCCGCCCGCTTGCCTTGAACGTTGGTTTGAGCGTTCCTGGGCGTTTCACTCGCCAAGTACCGGCACCTCAACTTCATGGAGGAGAGAAACCGAATAGCCGGCGAGGTTGCCGATCTCTTGATGCGCACGCAGGGCACGGGTCCGTTTCTGCTCGGCGGCAGGTGTGCCGACGGGCTAACGGCGCATGAGACCGCAAAGGCCATTCAGGCGAGGGGCGGCGTGGTGGACCTGGTTGTCTTATTTGACACGGTGAATCTTGATTATTACCGTGAAGCGCGTGCACTTGTCCACTCGGCAAGCCGCACCTTCGCCAGCGTGAAGGCGGTTATGAATTCGGCCGTGCACAACGGCCTGAGTTCCTCCGCTTCCAATCTGACTCAGGCCTTTGGGGAGATCGATAAGCGGGCTGGAAAACGTGTCAAAGAAGTCTGGACATCGGACTACTCGGTGCCGCCTCCGTCATTCCCGCTTGCGGTTATGCGCCCCATCGCAGCGGCTCTCGAGCAAGCGGACCTGGGTTGGGGAGACCGCAGCAGCAGCCCCGTTTCCGTCGTAGAGGTCCCGGGCACTCACGACACGATGTTCAAGGCGCCTCACGTTGATCACCAGCAGTACGTGAGGACGCATGCTGCCATTGGTGCTGCGCCTCAGCCTTCGGCCGGCCGCTGGCCCGTGGTCTTTTTCAGTCCCTCTGCCGGTGGATATCGCAGCCAGAATACTTTCGTCGTGGAATCACTCGTGAGCCATGGGTATGCAGTTGTTACCTTCGATCATCCTGATACCTCGTCGCGTGTAGTATTCGGCGACGGTAGCGTCATGCATAGCCTTCCGGATGTGTGGCTCAACCTGAGCTCTGAGCGAAATTGGAAGGCTTCGGTACCGAAAACTGAAAGCATTCTGACGATGAACGTTTCGGGATATGCAGTACGCGTATGAAGGACTCCTGAGCGCCGAGGAATCAACCGGACTTGGAGCGCTGACACGTTTTATGGATTTGAGCCGCGCCGCTGTCGTCGGACATAGCTTCGGCGGTGCCGCCGCAGCGGAACTGTGTCGTACCGATCAGCGCTTCAGGGCAGGCGTCAACCTCGACGGCTGGATGTTCAGCGGGGTTAAAAAGGAGGGCATTTCTACTCCCTTTCTGTTTGTGATGGAGGACGATCCACTCTGGTTTAAGAACGAGGGGCCGTTCGGGAAGGACGAAGCCGGTGTCGTTCGGGCGGGCACCTTGGCTATCACACCACGATGCGGCACAGCCTGCGAACCTGGGGAGGAACCGTGGCGCGCGTTATCGGAGCCGTACATGGAGATTTTTCAGACATGTCTCTGTTCTTGCGCCCGGCACCGTGGCAAAAGCAACCGTCTGTTAGCCCGGACGCCACACACGAAACAGTAAGGAACCTGGTGCGGGCCTTTCTGGACGAGCAGCTCAAGGGAGATACAACGTCGATGGCGCGAGTGCAACAGGCTTTGCGCGGTTCCGCTGAGATCGAATGGTTTTCACCTCCAGCGCAAGCAAGCGCTAAGCTGCGCATCTCGCCGAACTTGCACCAAGACAGCCCAGCAAGCGCTCCGGGATCCCGCCCATGATCGTTGCGTTTGCAACTCAAGGCTGGGGCGGAGATGATGAGGCCCGGCTAAAGGCGCTCCTAGACGAAGTATCTTACGCACTCGTTCCTTTCGACCGCCACGCCAAGTGGCGATCGTGCCTGGCAATACTTCGGCGATGCCGGGAGCGACCGCCGTCTTTGCTCGCAATGGAAGGCACAGGTGTTATGGGCGGACTAGCTCTGTTGATTGCCCATTGGACCCAAAACGTTCCCTATATAGTAAGCAGCGGCGATGCGGTCGGCCCTTTCCTGTCGGCGAAGTTCCCATTAGGACGCGCGCTATTCACTCTGTACGAATGGCTGCTCTACCGCAACTCGGCAGGCTTTATTGGATGGTCTCCGTATCTGACCGGACGGGCCTTGACGATTGGGGGCTAAGCGGGGCATGACCGCCGCTGGATGGGCCCCCTACGGCACGCGAACGGAACCATACCAGGCAACGCGCACGCGAGTACGCCGGGAACTGGGCATCCCCGAAGATGCGATTGTCTTTGGCATTGCCGGCTCGCTAGCCTGGTCATCGCGTTTTGAGTACTGTTACGGCCGAGAACTGGTCGAGGCATTTCGACGTGCGCGAGCCCCGCACCTTCGCATCCTGATCGTGGGTGATGGGCCGGGCAAGGACCACCTCGAAAGGCTTGCCGGCGATGCGCTCGGGAAAGAAGTGATTCTGACCGGTCGCGTTCCGCGAGAGCGTGTGCCGGATTATCTGGATGCAATGGACATAGGAAGCCTGCCGCAGAGCGTAGATGGTGTGGGCAGCTTTCCTTATACGACTAAGATCAGCGACTATCTCGCTAGGCAGTTGCCCATAGTGACAACGTCAATTCCGGCTTCGTACGATTTGGATTACGGTTGCCTCTGGCGGCTCCCGGGGAGTGCGCCTTGGGATGATCGGTTCATCCAGGCCCTCACGGATTTGATGGCCCGCATCACTCCGATGGAGATCGAGGAACACCGCAGCGCAGTGTCCTCAATCCCCGATCTGTTCTGCAAGGCGGATCAGGTTGCTAGAACTAAACTCTTTCTCAGCGATCTTCTGAACTCATTTAACGCAGGCGGGCTCTAAACTCCATACATGGTCCGTATCTTCCCCGATAAGCCGTCAATGTCTATTGCCGCCGCACGGCACGCAGTAACGCGGCTACACGATCTCCTGCAGGCAAAAGCATCTGTTCGGCTGATCGCAGCCACTGGCGCTTCGCAGCTGTCTTTTCTTGAGGAACTAACGCGCGAACACTCGCTCGATTGGAGCCGTGTCGAGCTGTTTCATCTCGATGAGTACATCGGAATTGGCCCGGAGCATCCTGCCAGCTTTGCTCGTTACATTCGTGAGCGCATTGTTGAGCCGTTGAACCTTCGCCGCTATCACTTACTTGACGGCAAACGACATCCGAAGGAAACTATCACGGAGGCGAATGCCCTGATCCGTGCTGCTCCCGTCGACCTTGCATTCGTCGGGATCGGAGAAAACGGGCATCTCGCGTTCAATGATCCACCGGCCGATCTGGACACCGAAGATCCGTACATCGTTGTGAATCTCGACCTCGAGTGCCGGCAGCAGCAGGTGAATGAAGGTTGGTTCGCGACGGTCGACGAGGTTCCGGAACGCGCGATTTCGATGTCCATACGCCAGATCCTGAACTCGAACGAAATTGTCTGCGTTGTTCCTGGTGCGCAGAAGGCCGCCGCGGTCCGAGCCGCGCTCGAAGGCCCTGTTTGCGTAGAAGTTCCGGCCTCACTGTTGCAGACTCACCCGCGAGTCTCTATATTTCTCGACGCAGCTTCTGCTTCTCAACTCGGAACAGCGATGACCTCAACATGATCTGGACTCATCGAGGCGGCGGCACGTCAGCGTCGTAGACCATACCGCATCAGTGAGGATTGGCCGCAGGATTCAAAGTCGTAAGTTGCGCGTGGACTGCACGTTCTGCTTTGGCCTTTTCCGGCTCGCCGATGCGGTCGTAAACCCGAGCAAGCTGGTAATGGGTGGTCGGTTGCTTTGGCTCCAAGTTGACGCTTCGGGTCAGCTCGGCTAACGCGGCTTGGTAGTCGCGTTTTTTTACGGCAAGCACGCCAAGTTCGTAATGCGATTCCCAGCGGCTATCATCGGTGGAGATAGAGCGGCGTAGCAACATCTCGGCCTCTTCGTCGTTGCCCCCACCAGCAAGTAAAGCTTTAGCCAAGAGGAAGCTTGCCTTGGCGTTCTTCGGCTCTCGTTGCATCCACTCTCGATACGCCCCGGTGATCTCGGCCAAGTGAGATCCGGCTTGGTCGAGCATCTGCCCGAGGAAGATATATGGTTGCTCAATGCTTGGATCGAGGCTGATCACGCGGAGGAAAAGGACGATCGAGTCTTCGAAACGCCGTTGACCGTAACGCGCCACACCCATACCAAGCACCAGTTGTGAGTCGTTGGGATGTGCGGCGGTGGCAGAGTCGAGAACATCCGCCGCAGCCTCGAAGTCTTCCTTCCGCAGCAGTACCTGGGCATAATCGAACGCGATCTTCGGATCACCAGGTGCTAGCTGACGAGCGTTTCCGAGGTGTTGAGTTCCCTCTGTTAGCTGCCCGGAAGCCGCCAGAGCTCGGCCAAGAAGATTCTCGTGCGCGGCGGAGATCTGCTGAGCTGCCGATTTCCGAGCGAGGCTCAAGGCACTGTCCGTTTCGCCCGCATTCAGGTACAAGCCCGCGGCGCGAGCGGTCGCTTCGGGATCAGATTTAGGACTCTCCGCAAACCGAGCCTCCAGTCGGCCAGCTTTTCCGAATTCTCCGGACTCCGAGTAATACATTGCCAGCGCATGCCAGACGATCGGATCTTCCGACCCAACCTTCTCCGCCGTTTCGGCAGCCGTCGAAGCACGGTTCCGATCTTTTAATCTGAAATAGGTCTCGGCCAGGGAAGTCCAGGCGTATGGATTCTTTGGCTCAAGCTTGGATGCGATTTCCAGGTTTTTGCGTGCTTCTTGTAAGCGCCCCTGCTGCAGAGCCGTGAGCCCCTGCTGCAGAAGAGAGCCGACCTGGGCCGGATCGCTAAGCGCCATGAGAAGGCAAATGAGATACAACGAGGAGCAACCTCACTCAAGCTTATATGTACGGCAGGCCGCGAACGAGAGCTCGCGGCCTGATTGTTAATTATAAAGATGAGTTGTTAGAACTGCAGCCGCAATGCAAACTGAATATGCCTCTCGCTGCCAGGCGCTGTGGCAGTGATTCGACCGAAATTTGCATCCTGCCGGTTGATGTCGAGGTTGCCCACGTTGTATTGCGGTGTGTTGGACAGATTGTAGCTCTCGGCCCTGAACTGCAGCCTCCAGCGCTCCGTAAAGGGGAAATCTTTGAATAGCGATAAGTCGAGAGTCCTGTTCGGTGGTCCGTAATTCGTTTGCAGCCCGAGATTGCCCTGCGTCAAGGGTGCTGGCAATCGGAAATTGGCAGTGTCGAACCATTGATCTGGCCCGCGTCCGTTTGCTGGAGCTGAATTCGGGTCCTTACCGGGAACCAGATCAGGCGAGCAACGGCTGCCATTACCCCAAACACCCTGGCATCCGTTGGAGCGTATTGTGACGGGCTGACCGGTCCGGAGCGTCAAGACACCATTCACCTGCCAGTTACCCATGAGGGTCTGCACTACCTTGTTCAGATTCGCGCCGTATTGCTTGCCTCGTCCAAACGGAAGATCGTAGTTTAAACCCGTCGTAAAGTTATGACGGATATCCCAGGCAGCATTGGAGTATGACGTCCTGAAGTTGGTGTAATCCTTCCAGTAAAAGCCTGACGCGTCGCTTAGCGTTGTGCCGCTATTTGAAAGCGCGTGCCCGAGCGTATATGAGCTAACGAACTGCAATCCGGCCGTTAACCTTTTGTCGAGCTTCGCAGTCATCCCATGATAGTTCCCATAAAAGAAGGTCGCGGTTCCAGCGATGGATCCGATATTTGGGTACGGGCGCAACGTGTTGCAAGTAATGCTCGAATTCGTCGTTCCGAAATTGGGGCAGGCATTGAAATCAGGCTGCTGAAGCTGATGGGACGAGTGGTTACCTATGTAGCTCACCTCCAAAGCCATCTGGCCCGGCAATTGCCTCTGAATGGCGAAGTTCCACTTCTGTACCATTGGGTTTCGGAAGTTGGTGGCGACGGACCGAAATTGGAGTGATGTGACAGGGTATGTCGTGAACACGTTGGTGGGGTAGCCTGTCGAAACGCCTCCCGTCGCCGCACCGCCCGCAAAATTCGGGTTAGGCTGGAAGATTCCTACGCTTCCGGGTCGCTCTAAAAGAGGAGAGGTGTTGAACGGGGCGGACTCGCCCCGGTTCGGGCTGCCGCCCTGGTTTTCCTCACCTCCGTAGAAAATGCCGTATGCTGCCCGGACGACTGTCTTCGGAGTAACATTGTAGGCGAACCCGACGCGCGGTCCGATGTTGAATTTGTCCCATGGAATCAGATATTGATTCACGCTATTCCGGTCGACCTTCACGTTAGGAAACAGCGCCGGATAGGTGATCCCGTTGAATGTGTAGTTTTGGCTGAAATTCGGCGGCAGCGGAGCATCCGAGTTCGGTCCCTTAGGGATATAGAGCGTCAAGTTATCAAAAACGAAATTTGATTGCCTGGCAAATTTTTCCCCTATCGGAGAAAACAGCTCGTAGCGAACTCCGATATTCACAGTTAACTTCGAGGTGACCTTCCAATCGTCCTGCGCATACCAGGCAAATGCCTTCTTGGTGGACGAAATGAAGTTCGTCGTCGAAATCTGCCCAGTGTTGATCGCGCCCATTAAGAAGGAAGCAACCGGATCACCTGTGTTGGCATTCAGGCTATTAACGGTGGATGGGTACGCAGTCTCATTCTGACTGAAATTCATTTCCCCATGGGGATAAGGTACCTGGAAGAACGGAAATTGAATCGGTCGGAACTCAAATCCGAATTTCATGGAGTGGGTCCCCTTGATTACGGAAACGTTTTGGATGAAATCCCAGACGTTGTTATATTCCTTAGTGGGCAGCCAGTCGTTCGCTCCAACCTGCCTATAACGCTCCGTACCACTGCTATCATTGAAGTGGATTTGCGGAAGCCCGCCGTTGAGAGGACCGGTAGGATTGTAGCCAGCAATTCCAACAGCCTTGAATGCATCAACGTCAGCATTGGCCTGAGTACGAGACGTTACCAGCCGGCTGAAAGCAACACGACTTTCGGAGATAATCGCGGGGTTCCAGATTCGGGTGTAACTGAGTAGAGCATTTCTCCCTAACGTCACCTCCGAACTTCCGTTGAAGTTACCTCCGTCGAGGAGCCCTTGAAACGGAGGAACGCTCGATTTATATGTGTCAGACCAGCTAATGGTGCCGAATATGCTGTTTTTCTCGTTCATTCGATAATCGACGCGCCCATCTCCCTGGTTAGTCGTCAGCGAGCCAGGAGTGACTGTATAGAAATCATTCTGCGGGAACGCACCAGCACGGATCGGTTGATTCGCTGCCGGGTAGAGACTGGCAATCTTGACTGACGCTGGATCCATCGCTGAGACGGGTATTCGGTTGCCTGGGAACATGGTCCGCGAATAAACCGGAGTCTGTCCCGGCAGAGCCGCGAGTGAGTTACCAGCACACCCGCTTAGGCAGATCGTGCTCCTGGGATCATACACTGCATTCGCCAAAACGTTTTGATTATTGATGGTTCCAAGTGAGGGTCCCAGCAATCGCGAAAAATCGCCGTTGATCATCGCAGTAGTGGGGATCGTCATAAATCCGCCATATCCCAGGTTCTGTATCGTTCCGCCCGCTGTCGCGATACGTGTGCCTTGATAGTCGCCGAACATGAAGAGCTTGTTCTTGATAAGCGGACCGCCCATTGCTCCCCCGAATTGATTCTGCTTGAATGGATTCCGCTCCACCCCGCCCTGGTTGTTTTCCCAGCGGTTTGCATTCAGTACCGTATTCTGCAGAATTTCGAACACTACGCCATGCACGGCATTTGTACCCGATTTTAGGTTGACGTTCACAACGCCTCCGGCAGCCCGGCCGTATTCGGCGTTATAACCATTAGTCAGGATCTGCATCTCCCCAATGGCTTCCATGGAAGGTCCGATGACGAACGAGGTCTGGTTAATAAAATCAATGACGTTTACGTTGTTGTCTACACCGTTGAGAAGAAAATTGTTTTGACCATTGGAGCGGACTCCATTAGCCGAGAAATCACCCCCGAGCGCACCACGTGCACCCGGTTCCGAGGGAAGAACCCCAGGTGCCATCCGGGCGAGAAAGCTGAATGTCCGCTGGCCGCCCAAAGGAAGCTGGGACAGTTGTTCTGCGTTTAGGTTGGCGCCAATCACTGGGGATTCAGTCTGTAGAAGCGGTGCTGCCGCGGTCACCTCAACCGTTTGGTTGATATTGCCGACCTGCATGGTGATGTTTGCCGCAGTCGTCGGTCCGGGATTGACGATAATCTCCTTCTGTTGCGACTTCTGAAAGCCGGGCGCTTCGACTGTAACCGAGTAAGTGCCGGGTTTCAGAGCCGGCCTGGTATAGGAACCGGACTCATTGGTTTGCAGCTGGTAATTTAAGCCGGTCGCCTCTTCAAGAATGGTGACCTTAGCATTTGGAACTACAGCTCCCTGGGGATCCGTAACGGTCCCGGTGATGGTTCCAAGGTCCCGCTGTGAAAATGCAATGCTGCTAAGAAGCAAAGTCGCCAAAACCCAACGGCGAGCAAAACGTGGCATATACCCTCCGGGCGTGGAGAATGTAGAACGACCCTAAACTGGGTAAGAACCTATCACAACCAGCAACTTACGACAAGCCTTTTCTAGTACTTTGCGGAAATCCTCACTCAATTCTGAGCGGATGTAATCTAAAGATCTCTCTAGTTACGACGGCGAAGCGATGAAATGGCTCTGGATTGTCGCCAGCACGACAATCGCTATAACTGCGGCATCCATTGTTCCCCTGTTCCGGGGAGATTTCCACGATGTGGCCGGTGTCTCCGGTCTAAACACAGCTAACGTCTATGGAGGTCTCGCGAATAAAGACTACATCCTGGAGACGACGGGGAACGGAGTCGCCATTCTGGACTACGACGGCGACGGACGAAACGACATACTCCTGATCAACGGAACCCGGTTCGACGCATCGGGACCGCCACCCGACAGCCCTTCCACTCTTTTCCATAACGAGGGTAACGGCCGTTTCAGGAACGTCGGGGCTCAGTCGGGTCTAACCCAAACGGGGTGGGGTCAGGGCGCCTGCGTCGGAGATTACGACAATGACGGTTCTCCCGATCTGCTGGTCACGTATTTCGGACACAACGTCCTCTATCGAAACGGCGGCAATGGTCGATTTGACGATGTCACCGAAAAAGCCAGGCTTCCCGTCAGCGGCACTCGCTACGGGTCAGGGTGCAGCTTCGTCGATTACGATCGTGACGGCTACCTCGACCTCTTTGTAGCAAACTATGTAGAACTGGACCTGAATAAGACGCCCCGGCCGGGCAAAGGGGAGTTCTGCTTATGGAAAGGAATACCTGTCATGTGCGGACCGCGGGGCCTCCCTTTGGCGCACAATGTTCTGTATCGCAACAACAAGGACGGTACGTTTAGCGATGTTTCGGATGCATCGGGCATTCTGAAGCCGGGCGGCCGTTACAGTTTGGGTGTAGTGGCCGCCGACTTCGATAACGATGGCTGGCCTGACGTGTACGTAGCCTGCGACATGACGCCGAGTCTGCTCTTCCACAATCTGCATAACGGCACCTTTGAAGAGCGAGGCGCCGCGGCGGGTGTCGCCTTTAATTTCGATGGCGCCTTGCAGGCCGGCATGGGCGTCGCGGTTGCAGACTACGATGGCGATGGATTACTCGACATCGCGAAGACGAACTTCTCCGGTGATCTAACCTCCCTTTACCACAACGACGACGGGAAGTTTTTTACGGATGTCTCGCAGCAGGCGGGGTTGGGGGCGCGGCAATTCCTTGGGTGGGGTATCTCGTTTATCGATGTGGATGATGACGGTTGGCGCGACCTCGTCCTTGCGAATGGCCACGTTTATCCCGAAGTGGAAGGCAAGCGACTTGGCGATACCTACCTGCAGCCGACCATTCTGTATCACAATTTGGGCAACGGCAGATTCAAGGATGTAACGGATATTGCGGGCCCGGCCTTTCAAACTCCTCGTCCCGCGCGCGGTCTTGCGATCGGAGATTTGGACGGTGATGACCGGCCGGAGATTCTTATCCTGAACATGAACTCGACTCCCAGTTTGCTAAAGAACACTGGATCTAAGGGTCACTACCTGAACGTTTCGCTAACTGGGACGAAATCGAACCGCAGTGCGATCGGGGCGCGAGTCATTGTTCACGCAGGGAGCCGGACAATGATCGACGAGGTGATGAGCGGGGGGAGTTTCTACTCCCAGAATTCTTTTGTGTTGCATTTCGGCCTGGGTGACGTGAGACAACTGAATGACGTCGAGGTTCACTGGCCCAGCGGCATCCAACAAAGTACCGGCAAGGTAACAGCCGATCAGACGATTAAAGTGACTGAGCGGGCCAAGTGAAGCGGAGATCCCGGCGCGAATTCTTGCTTTCAGCGGCTGCCCTACCTGCACTGAGCTCGCTGTCCCTTTCCCAATTGGCTGCGGAGGAAATCCGGCGCCGCGCCCCTTACCTTGCTCTCGAAAGTTTCATCGAACCCGGGGCCGATGCCTTTCAGGCTGAGAAAGCTGCGGCCGAAATCGTAGATGGGCTGGGAAAGGCTTTGGAGTCCCTCGAGCTGCCTCTCTCAGGGACCGTAAGAGGATCATCGCCTTTTCCAAGCCGGTACCAGGCACTCGCTCCTGATCTCGAAGAAGCAGTGTACGATGCCACCGACCATGCGATCGCACAAGGTTGGCATCATTGGATTGAGTCCCTGGGCACTATCCGACGAGCACAGTTCTTTCCTCTGCCCGGCGGAATCGTTCGGTACGAAGTAGCGAGCGAAAAGAACGGCAAGCTCCTTTACCGCGTCGGTCGATGGAGGCAAACCTGGAGCGGTCGTACAATCGTCGAGTTTTCACCTCTCGAAGAGCACGTTGCCTCAGCCGGCAAACCCTATTTCCGTGATGTTACGGCGCACGCCTTCCAGGGAGTGCCGTCGTTTGTGGAACAGCTATCTCGCGGCATTCCGTATTGGCGCTCGCGACTAGATCCGGCTACGGGGATCGACATCTATGGAAGCAACGGAATCGCGGTGGGCGATATCGATAACGACGGGCTTGACGAGATCTATGTCTGCCAACCCGGGGGCTTGCCTAACCGCCTTTACAAATTCGACGGGGACGGACTCCTCGCTGACGTTACTGATGCCTGGCACGTCGGGATGCTCGATGACAGCTCCTGTGCGCTGTTCCTGGATCTGCGAAACTCCGGCCGCCAGGATCTTGTCGTGTTGCGAGCCAACGGCCCGGTCCTGTTTCTGAATGAAGGAGGTCGCTTTTCGCTGCGAACTGACGCGTTTCGTTTTGCGAACTCACCGAAAGGAGGCTTTACCGGAATGGCGGCAGCCGATTTCGATCGCGACGGCAAGCTTGATCTGTATCTCTGCTGCTACGTGTACTTCCAGAGCGAAGCCCAATACACGTACGCCGCTCCGTACCATGATGCTCAGAATGGCCCGCCCAATTTCCTGTTTCGCAACAAGTTAAACCCTGACGGAACCGGATTCCTGGATGACTGCACCGCGCAAACGGGCATCGACGAGAACAACAACCGCTTCAGTTTCGCACCCGCCTGGTGCGACTTCAACGATGACGGTTGGCCCGACCTGTATGTAGCCAATGATTTCGGCAGAAATAGCTTCTACATCAACGAGGAGGGTCGCTTTCGCGATATGGCGGCGAGCGCAGGCGTGGAAGATATCGGCCCCGGAATGAGTGCTTGCTGGTTCGATTACAATCGCGACGGCAAGGCGGATTTATATGTCGGGAACATGTGGACCGACGCGGGGCAGAGAGTTGTACGGGACAGCGAATTCGTTCCAACGCATGGAGGAGGACTACAGGGCACGTATGAGCGCCATACGGCGGGTAATTCTCTCTTCCACAATCGCGGAGACAACACACTCGAGGATGTCACTAGCCGGGAAAATGTAGCTTTTGGGCGGTGGGCATGGGCCTGTGGCGGCCACGATCTGAACAATGACGGAGAACCGGAGATTTTCGTCACGTGCGGCATGTTGACGAACACATCCCGGACCGACCTGTGCAGCTTTTTCTGGCGACAGGTGGTGAATTGTTCACCCGTGAGCGCCGGGCGTTCGCCAGCATATGAGAATGGCTGGAACGCGATCAATCAATTTATCCGGGAAGAGTACAGTTGGAACGGCTACGAGCCCAACGTGCTTCATGTCCGCCGAGGTGATCGATACTTCGACTTCTCTGGCATCAGCGGCCTGGATTTCGCCGAAGACAGTCGTGCGTTTGCAATGACAGATTTCGATGGCGATGGCCGGCCGGACATCGTTCTAAAGAGCCGCCTGGGTCCCCAGGTTCGCGTCCTGCAGAACGACTGCGCCGCAACCAATCGAGCTATTGTGTTCCAGCTACAAGGAACAAAATCGAACCGCGACGCAATCGGCGCCCGCATACAAGCGGACGGCCAGACGAAGTGGCTCGAAGCCGGGTCGGGCTTTCTTTCTCAACATACGAAGCAAGTTGTCTTCGGTCTTGGCCAGTCCGAGAAAGTTCGTCTCGTACGCGTGACTTGGCCCTCTGGATTGGTGCAGGAGTTTCGAGACCTAGTACCGGGAAACAGACACTTCTTAATTGAAGGATCCGCTGAGGTACGCTCCCAGCCCCTTCGACCTCATCGCGAGTTACCGAGCCGCCAAGTTCTTGCCCGAAACGACCTTGCACTGCAGGATACGTGGTTCCTGGAACCCGTACCTCTTCCCGAGCCGCAGACCGGCCCGCGAGTTTTCGTACTGGATGGCTCGGGTATTAGAACGGGCAATCGCGATCAGTATGAAATCTTTCGGCGCTATCTGTTTGACTGGCGAACTCAATTGAAGCCTCCCGTTGCGTTCCTTCTGGATGAATCCGGCCACGCGGTAAAGGTCTATGCAGAGGCTCCGTCTTCGGAACAGGTTCGGGCCGATCTCCCGCAGCTTTCCAACCATGCTCGGCACGCGCTTCCTTTCCCAGGCTTCTATGTCGATCCGCCGCACCGCGATTTCTTCAAGTTCGGAGCGGCTTTTCTCTGGGCCGGCTGTTACGAACAGGCTCTGCCTTATTTACAAGCCGTGTTGCGGAGAACGCCGGACAACGCGCGCGTTCTAGTCCTCGTGGGCCAAATTCATTGGGAGGCGAACCGGTTTGAGGCAGCGGAAAGCGCCTTTGGGCAAGCCCTTGACGCGAACCCCGACAGTGTTCCGGCTCTGCTTGGCTTGGGCGATGTCGCTGCTCGACTGAATCGGTACGGCGAAGCAGAACAAAGGTATCGCCGGGCGCTGGAGTTTGATGGCAAATCGGCCGAGGCGGCCAACGGCCTTGGCTTGATGTTGGGGAAGCAAGGTGATTTCGAGCACGCGCGCCACTACATGCAGGAGGCAATCAGCCTTCGCCCCGATTACGCCCAGGCTATCAACAATCTGGGAGTGCTTTACACCCAACATGGCAAAACGGACGACGCGTTAGCCGCATTTGATTATGGTGTACGTAAAGCGCCAGACGAAGATATACTCTACTTGAATCTGGGAAGGCTTTATGCCCGTTTGGGGAAACTAGAAAAAGCCAGGCAAGTCATGCAGCAACTTCTCGATCGCAAGCCCCAGAACGCCATAGCGCGCCAGGCTCTCGAGGAGTTGAGCGGGAGGTAATCGTGGTGTTCAAAGCAGGATTGGCGTTGCTTGGGTTATTTGCCGGATCCCTCCTCTCACCGGAAGAAGAACTGCTGGTTCGGGGGATTCTTGATTCAGGCCGCTGCGGTAATTTGGCCGATACTCCGGATAGCCGAGTCACCCCCAGGGCTTCGATCAGCCCCGGCGCGCCGCCCATCTTGAGCTTTCGCTACTACGAGGGCAAGTTGCATCACCGGTTTGGAAATGCAGAACTGATGTTGGATGATGCGGGCCATTAACAAGCTGTCTGCGTTCGCGCTGATAGCTGCGGCTTCGATTGCTCAGACCTCTGCTCGCCGGGAAGGTCTGGAGGCCTTTAAGGATGGGCATTATTCGGTCGCGCTGGTGAAGTTTCGCGAGGTCCTGAGCCAGTCTCCCGACCAAACTTCAAGAGTTTTTGCTGCATTGACCGAAGCCGCGCTGGGCGACTGCCGGTCAGCACTACCTGTGCTGACTGCTCAACCCGAGCCAAGCGATCCAGTGCTATACCGCATGGCGACCCTGGCTGCGGTGAAGTGTTACGACGCTAAGCGCGATGAAGCCAGCACGTTTTCTCTCCTGCAGCGCCTTCGACAGCGCTTTCCTGATGATCCGGACGTCCTTTACATGTCGGCGAAATTGCATATGAAAGCGTTTAATGACGCGACATTCGCTATGTTCCAGCGAGCACCGTCATCGTATCGCGTACATGAGCTCTCTGCTGAAATCTTCGAAGTTGAGAACCGGTACGAGCAGGCGGTGGCGGAGTATCGGAAAGCAATCGAACTGAATCCGAATGCTCCGGAGATTCATTACCGTCTCGGTAGAGCGCTGCTTTTGCAGAGCCACGATCCTGCGTCACTCGACCTCGCAGCGACCGAATTCCGATCGGAGCTCAAGCTGAGCCCCGAGGATGGCGCCTGTGAATTTCAGCTCGGACAGATAGCTCAGGTCGAGGGCAAATTGTCCGATGCAAAATTGCACTTCGAGCGAGCGGTCACATTAGCACCGAACTTCGTGGCCGGCTTGATTGCGCTGGGAAAGCTGAAGACAGAGAACAAGGAATACGGGACTGCGATCCAGCTACTGTCTCGAGCTGCGGCAATCCAGCCGCAGAACGAAACAGCTCACTACGCCTTGCTGACGGCGTACCGAAATGCCGGTGACATGGACAAAGCAAAGGGGGAGAAGGCTATTCTCGACCGGCTCCAGAAGCCGCCAGAGGGTGAGTTTGCGAATTTCCTGAAGAAGCTCGGCGAGAAGTCCCCAGAGCAGTGATCTTCTTCCGCTTCGCTTCGGTACTGCTCCTCCTGGTGGGAGCGTCTTCCTATACTCCGGATTTCCGAAATATCGCTCGCTCTGCAGGTCTCGTCGATGTCTTCCCCAACGGAGGTACGGTCTCAAAGGAATTTATCATCGAGACCACTGGGAGCGGCATCGGGTTAATCGACTACGATAACGACGGCCTTCTTGATCTCTTCGTTCTCTCCGGAGAAGGCGGGACGAATCGCATGTACCGGAACGAAGGAAAAGATAAGTTTACCGATGTCACCGGCAAGTTGGGGCTGCGGTCGAGCGGTTGGGCGCAGGGTGTATGCGCGGGAGATTTTGACAATGACGGATTCACCGACCTGTTTGTCACGTACTGGGGCACAAACCGGCTGTACCGCAACATCGACGGGAAACGGTTTGACGACGTCACGGCAGCGGCGCACCTTACGCAGGATCGGATCCGGTACAACACCGGCTGCGCATTCATCGACGTGGACAATGATGGGCGACTCGACTTGTTCGTTGCGAACTACCTGAGGTTCGATCCCGCGCGAACGCCGAAACCGGGAGCGAATCCCTATTGCTTCTATCGAGGCCGCCCGGTCAGCTGCGGACCCAGAGGATTACCGTTCGATCGCAATATGCTTTATCGCAACAACGGCGACAGCACGTTCAGTGATGTCTCGGAACGCTCCGGAATCGCCGCACCCGAAGGGCACTACTCACTGGGAGTGCTGACGGGAGACTTCGACGAAGACGGCATGCCCGATATCTACGTCGCGTGTGACCAGACGCCTTCGCTGCTTTATATGAACAAGGGCCATGGACGCTTCGAAGAAGAGGGTGTGCTCCGAGGAGTCGCATACGACGGAAACGGAAGGGCTATGTCGGGCATGGGTGTGGACGCGGCGGACTACAGTGGTGAGGGACACCTCAGCATCTTCCGGACGAACTTCTCAGATGAATTCGAGACGCTCTATCATAATCGCGGCAGCGCCACTTTCGACGACGTGACGTTTGCGTCGGGCCTCGGCCAAAACACGAAATACGTGGGCTGGGGCACCGGCTTCTTCGATTTCAATCAGGATGGCTGGAAGGATCTCTATCTGGTCAACGGACATGTGTTTCCCGAGGTCGAAGGTCTCGGTACGGATATTCACTACAAAGACCGGGCCATTCTTTACGAAAACCTTGCGGACGGTAAGTTTCGCGATATTTCCCGCGCTGCGGGTCCGGCATTTCTCGAAAAACATTCTTCGCGCGGAGCAGCATTCGGCGATCTCGATAACGATGGAACACTCGAAATTGCAATCAACAACCAGAACGAGACACCATCATTGCTCAAACAGGCGGGCAATCCGCCGGGTCACTGGGTCATTCTCCAACTCATTGGCCACCGGTCGAACCGCAGTGCAATTGGAGCACGCGTGACGCTGAAGTGTGGCAGCCGGACACAGTATGGGGAAGTGAGAAGCGGAGGCAGCTATCTGTCCCAGAACGATCTACGACTGCATTTCGGGCTTGGTTCTGCAACAAAGGTCGAGCGAATCGAGATCGCGTGGCCAAGCGGCACCCGTCAGGTATTGGATCATCAACCCGGTGACCGAGTCATCACAGTACGGGAGAACTTGTAGCGTTGAAGCAATGTTTCACAGATACCCAGACCCTAGTCCAGATGCGGGGCAGACTGGTGGGACCCCGACTCCGATGCGTTCGTGATAGAAAGGACAATCATCATCAGGACTTTCTCCGATATCGCAAACCGCCGTTCCGATAACCCGCACGAACTTGCACAGGCAATCTCCTGGAATCGGCGCGATATCCTACGCACGGTGACGCGCGCCGGAATCGGCAGCTTGTTCGCCGTTGCGCCGTTTCGGGCCGCCGCCCTCCCGCGAGCCGCAAAGACGATTGTCGTCACTTTTGGCGGAGGCGCGCGCGACGAAGAGACCTTCATGCCAGAGGGCCAGGAAAATATCCCTCACCTTCTGCGCGAATTGATCCCGCAATCCACTTTTTTCACCCAAGTAGTTAATCGCGGCATTTTGGGGCACTATGTGGCGACGGCGAGTCTTGCCACCGGCGTATACGAGACATTCAACAATTTTGCCGCCGTGTCGCCGAATAATCCAACAGTCTTCGAGTACTTCCGGAAGGATCTCAAGCGGCCGATCACGGATGCATGGGTGGTTGCGCCGAGCAACGGATTCAACGGTATCGGCGAGAGTGGCCATCCGTCGTACTCCAACGGGCTCGGAGCAGGCGTGATTCTGCCAAAGCGCCTGCTCGCTGCCACCCTTCCCTCCACGGCCCAGGCGCAATACGAACACCTGTTGCGCGATAACTATGAGACTCCGCTGTACGCACCGAAGGTGAGCGGCCGCGAAATCGAGGTGCACCAGATGGCAGAGATTCTCAAGCTGTCCGTTTCAGAATTCACCGCACACGCGCGCAGCCTTGCTAGTCCTGATGAACTGTCGGTTTTCATCGCGCGTCAGCTCATGCGGCATCTCGCGCCCAGCCTTTTGTGGATCACCCTGCACGATATCGACGTCGCACACTCAGGCAGTTACTCTTTGTACATCGAGGGCATTCAGCGCACGGACCGGCTCTGCCGAGATATCTGGAACGCCATAAGGAGTGAGCCGGAATACGCAGGTAAAACAAACCTGTTCATACTTCCAGATTTTGGACGGGATTCGGACACCGATGCCGGCGGTAACGGATTCCAGCATCATAGGACCGGTGATGCGCTCTCCCGAACAACCTGGATGATGGGGCTGGGGCCGGGCATTCGGCAGAACGTCATTGTCGATCGTCCGGTGGAATCAATCGACCTCGTACCCACGTTGGGTGCGCTGGCGGGCTTTTCGCCACGTTTGGCCCAAGGCAAAGCCCTCGTTGAGGTTCTGTGATTCATGATTCCCAGAGACCTTACTCGCGCGCACTTTGCGAAGTATCCTCCGGAGGCAAGGCAGCTTGCGACCGCCAACTTAGGGCTATTGCAGACGCTACCCCTCGCGTTCCTGCCGCTTCTGCTCCGTGAAGTGCTTGCTTACGATTGGAAATTTCCCGCGGAACGAAAGGAACTCGATCATCAATTCGCGTTTCTGGGAGCAATGTCTCCGGAACAGCTTCGCGAAGCCATCGCAAGCTTCGACAGTTTGCGCGTGCCCCGAAGTTTCGAGGACCTGGACTGGGTCAATGCACCTGGACAGTTCTCGGAACAGCTCTCTGCTCACCTATGGTCATCCCATCAGATCGACACTTTCCGGGCAGCCTCGATCGAGTATGTCAAACGGCTGAACGCTGCGGCCCCGCGCGAATCGCTTCCTATGCCGCGCTTAGCAATAGCAGTCATAGGACGCGGCGTTGGAGAGAACAGGTATCCTTTATTCCGAAAGTTGCGTCCGTACGGCGTCTATTTCCAGAACGTTGATCCAGCAAATGGGCGGGAGTCAATCCTGAAGGCGGTTACGGCACGCTCAGCCGCACACCCTACCTCTTTCGCGCACTGGTACATCGACGGCGACACGAACGAGATACCTTCGTCCAAATCTCTCGCCTGCATATGTTTCAGCTCGCTGGAATCTGCTCGCGCGTCACTTGTTCAAAAGATGCGCGCTACACTCCAGTCGCGAACTGCAGGTCCGGAAGCGTTGCGGACCATGCTGGCCCAGATGCGCCCCGATGACTTAGGTCTTTCTGGCGAGCATGAAGATGCTGTGCTGAACCGATTCCAGGTCAGTGTCCTAACAGAGGGGTCCGGAACTCAACTATTTAGCACGACGTTTGTGCAATGGTCCGCACGTGAAGTTTTGCGGCGAGCCCAACCGTTGACCCTGTTGGCCCGCTTTACACCCAGGCAACACGAGCAATCGATGCGGGAGCTCGTCGCCGGCGTGCACGCCCGACCAATCGGTGATCCTGACGGCTCGCTGATCGATGCAGATATGGGGGCGTATTATACCTGGATCAATCAGCAGCGTTTGGCCGACGCAGAGAAAGCCTCCTTCCTGGTGTGGTTTGAGGATCATAGCCAGGCTCTCGCCATCGGGCCAAGCCTTCCTCGCGGAACACAGAATGATACTCCGATGAGAATGAGTGATTTGTTGAAGCAAATCTCGTGACTCGACGAAGCCGAGTCCCGCTAGTCCAACAAGAGCGCGTAGAGTACTGCACCTCACTTAATTCCCTGCTAGAACCCGCAATCTCATCGGAGTTCGCCCAGTCTCCACGTTCGTTACTGACCTTACAAAAGTTGGATATAAGTATTCCGTATTTCGTAGATCAGAATTTCTTCTTGTACTACTAAGCCAAAATAGTGCACAATCTTTAGCACCGGATCACTTCCAAGCAAGTAAGTGCTTCTGTAATCCTCCTTCACCAAGTCGTGCCGGCTGATGTGCCTATGTGAGGCACAAACAAGAACGGGCGAGCTCATTTACCCAAGTCACTAACTGCGTCATCGGAAACCGTGTTGTTCCGCGTTCCAATTATGCGTACTCTCGCGAGGCCGCATAAAGGGTTGAGGTTGTCGCGCCAGCGGGGCGTTTCACGATCGTGGAAACGTGGCGCTCTAAGGTTTAGATTCGAGCTGAGTTACTAAAGCGAGGTGGAAAGTGGGAGCTAATTCGACACAGGCCCGGGCAGTGGCGCTGTTTCTTATCGCAATGACATTCATGGCCGCGGGCTTCGCTGCCGATTTGAACTGGATCCTGATCATCGTCGGTCTGGGATTGATAGGCGGATCAGCCGCTTTGTTCCTGAAATGTAAATCCTGGGAGCTTGAGGAGAAATAGCATGGTCGGTGCGGGACTTTTAATCACTTTTCTTGGCTTTGTATTTAGCGTAATGAGTTTGGGAATCACCGCGAGCGTTAGTGCCCGTATGGCGATCGTGCTGTTTGGAGTGATGGTCAGTCTTTTTGGAATTGTCGGCATGGTAGCGCCCGCGTATGTGAAGAGGGCGATCTGGAGGAAAATGTGAGGAAATACATCCTAGCTGTCACGCTTGCGGCCGCGTCCTTTCCCGGATTCAGCCAAACGCCCGCAGCGGCAGCGGCCCAGACACCACCGCCAGCGGCCGTGACAACGAATGACATCAAGAACGTCGATGGGCCAAAACCCGAAATTCGCCTGAAGGGCGATCCTGATGGAAGCCTTACCGGTACCGCTTCGGATATCGCTGTAACTGACTCGAAGAAGGGGCTGACTGTTGGCGATGTGCTGAATCAGATTGGGCAGAACAAAGTCGCTATCAACTTTACCTGGACTTTGATTGCAGGCTTTCTGGTGATGTTTATGCAGGCCGGGTTTGCCATTGTCGAGACTGGATTATGTCGGGCCAAGAACGCGAACCACACCATGATGATGAATTTCATGGTGTACGGCGTGGGAATGCTTGCGTACTGGCTGATCGGGTTTGCGATTCAGATGGGCGGCGTCGGTGGCGTGGCCAATTTGGGAGGAGTTCCGTCGTTAAACGCTGAACATGCGTTCACGTTATTCGGGAAGACGTTCGGGCTCTTCGGGCAGCACGGAATGTTCCTCACTCAAGGCGGCACTTACGACGTTGGCGTCATGGTGGTGTTTCTCTTCCAGATGGTCTTCATGGATACTGCCCTTACCATCGTGACGGGCTCGGCGGCAGAACGCTGGAAATTCGCGGCCTTTCTCGTGTCCTCCTTCATGTTAGGGGCATTCATATACCCGGTCTTCGGGAACTGGGCCTGGGGCGGCGGCTGGCTCGCTAACCTCGGGACAAATTTTGGACTGGGGAAGGGTTACTGTGATTTCGCTGGTTCAGGTGTTGTGCACGCGGTCGGCGGCTTAAGCGCTTTGGCTCTTGCCTTGATTGTTGGGCCGCGGCTTGGCAAGTATGACCGTAACGGCAAACCGAATGCCATTATCGGGCACGACATTGTGCTCGTACTGGCCGGCTGCTTCATCCTCGCGTTCGGATGGTTCGGATTCAATCCGGGTTCAACTTTGGGGGCATCAGGGAACGGCAATCTCCGCATTGGATCGATCGCGGTCAATACGATGCTCGCCGGGATGACCGGTGGCTTCGGAGCAATGTTTTACATGTGGATGCGTTACGGTAAACCGGACGCGTCCATGTCAGGGAATGGACTCCTGGCAGGCTTGGTAGCGATCACCGCACCAAGCGGATTCGTCAACTCCGTCAGTGCCTGCATCATCGGTCTGATCGCAGGTATTTTGGTTTGCCTTTCGGTTGAGTTCGTGGACCGAGTCATGAAGGTTGACGATCCAGTGGGCGCAATTTCCGTCCATGGGGCTAACGGCCTCTGGGGTGTCATTTCCGTTGGCTTGTTCGCTGACGGCAAGAGCAACTATGGCGGTTCTTGGAACGGCGTGCCTGGCTCGGTGACCGGACTTTTCTATGGAGATGCTGGTCAGCTTGTGGCACAACTCATCGGGGTCGCTACCCTGGTTGGCTTTGTCTTCGTTTTCAGCTTTCTGGTGAATCTGGCCATTGATGCAGTCATCGGTCAGCGCGTGTCCGCGAGAACAGAGCTGGAGGGCCTCGATCTTCCGGAGATGGGCCAGTTGGGATATCCGGAATTCGAGCTAAAAGGTCGGCCAATGGTGAACGCATAACTTATGACGGCCGAACTTACTCGTCCCAGCCTTGATCCGGCCGCATCGGCACACTGGCCGGATCCCTATTCGATTGCGCCAGAGGAAATGGCGGACTGCATCCAATCGCTTGAAACCGCATGCGTTGCTGATCCACAGTCCGCAGATCTTCGCACTTGCCTGGGCGTCGCTTACGCGATGAATTATGAGGTTTATAAATCGATAGATGCCTTGGAGGTTGCACGGCAGCTCGAGCCGAGGCATTTCCTTTCTCAACTAAAATACGCGGAGCTCTACTTCCGACTACGGGCGCTGGTACGGGCAGAGCAGGAAACACTGAAAGCGTTGCACTATGCAACGAATTCGTGGCAGGCGGGAGTCGCACGAAAACAGCTGCAGGAGGTTCGACAGCTAATGCGCGCAGGTACTCAAAAGCCGGAGTGGACAAAACCGCTGGCCAGCCCCGCGCTCTGCCTGGTTGCAATCTTCGCGATTTTCTGTTTCGCGGTGTATCTCAAATGATCTGGAGATGGCGATATTTTTGGGGTGCAGCGATTCTGGTCGCGTACCTGCTCGTGAGTCGCGGGGCTCCTCCGCTTGCAGTCATCGCCGGCATCGCTGGGGCGGCCATATTCGTAAGGCGTCGCATTTCGCATCTCTCCTGAGTCGCTCTCGATGCACACCTATTTTTTAGCTTTTTGGGCCATGCCCGGGAGCGAAGGGTTCACCAGCCTGCCGTTCTCGATGCTGATCCTGTTCGTGTCGGCCAAACTATTGGCTGAAGTGGCCGAGCAACTGCATCAGCCAGGCCTCGTGGGTGAAATCCTGGCGGGAGTATTGATCGGACCCAGCGTTTTCGGCTGGCTGAAACCGACTGATTTCCTGGGCGCGATGGGCGACTTGGGTGCGATGTTTCTTCTGTTTCGTGTCGGGCTCGAAGTGAAATCGTCTGAGCTGATGCGAGTGGGTGGAACGGCTTTGCTGGTTGCTTGCTCGGGCGTCGTGGTCCCTTTCGTCATGGGCGCTGGCCTCCTGCTGTTGTATGGTGCTCAAACGCACGAAGCGATCTTTGTCGGGGCTTCCCTTGTCGCAACGAGCGTCGGAATTACTGCACATGTACTTTCCGCGAAAGGATTGCTCGAGGCAACTTCGAGCAAGGTTATTCTGGCCGCCGCAGTGATTGATGATGTATTGGGTCTGCTGGTTCTCGCTGTGGTTAGCAGCCTGGCGCACGGAAAGATAGATGTTCTGCAGCTTTCCGTCACGGCGATTGTTGCTGGCGGTTTCACGGTCATGGTTGCAAAATGGGGCGGTCATGCAGTGCGGCGGACCATGCCCCACGTGGAACGAACGTTGAAGGCGACGGAGGGTCGATTCGTCCTGGCACTGAGCGTTCTTTTCGGCCTTGCCTGCCTTGCGATGTCGATCGGTGTGGCGGCGATTGTGGGCTCATTCCTGGCCGGGCTTGCCTTTTCGGACAGCGCCGGAACTCGCGAACGCGATTTGGCGGAAGGTGTTTCTCAACTACTTGTCCCGTTCTTTCTTGCGGGGATTGGTCTGCACGTCGATCTATCGGCGTTCAGTAACTGGAGTACCGCGGGGCTCGCGCTGTCATTACTGGCGGTTGCCCTCATATCGAAGTTCGTCGGTTGCGGCCTCGGTGCCCTTCCTCTGGGTAGAACGGATGCACTGCGTGTTGGCGTTGGAATGATTCCACGGGGTGAAGTGGGGATGATTGTTGCACAGTTGGGGCTCGCCTTAAGCTTCCTTTCCCGACGTCTTTATGGACTTGTAGTGTTTATGTCCGTTGCCACGACGGTTCTTGCTCCGCCGCTGATCAAGATGGCCTACGGGCGGCAACTGTTGCCGGCAACTCCGAACCTTGCAGAAGACGAGACACTACGCGTGGGTGATCTTATATGAAGGAGACGGAACCTCTCAATCCGGCCTACCGAGACAAGGCAGCGTTTCGCAAGATAACCATCACGCTTCCGCCAGATATTTATGAGCGTCTGATTCAGGAGTCGGCCAAGCGGAAGATTGCTGGAGCACCTAATCAAATGCTCTCAGCGTTGCTTCGTGAAGCATTGGTCGAGTATTTAGACGGCCTTGAGCATTAGTCAGGGTAACTGGCAGCAAGTCTGACGCCAGAGGTCCGGATTGCTACTTTGTCGAGTAACTCGCGAGTGAAGCTCGAATGATTATGCCCCGCCCGCAGTCTCGCTCTGCAAAACGGAAAGGAATTAGATGTCTAACGAATTACATGATCTCCTAAGCCTCCCATACCTGGAGCTCGAACAGTTAAATCTCCGGGCCAAGGAGCAACGCCAATGTCCTGCTTGTCTCGGAACGATCAGGGAAGAGCGACTCAAGTACCTCACCGATGAAAAGCGAATCAAGGCAGTTACTGTTCTTTTCAGTGACCTGGAAGGCCGCCTCCACATGCTTGATTATGACAAGCAGTTTTTAATCAAGAGCTACGACAATCTCACGTTCGATGGCTCCTCGATCCGGGGGTTCACGGCCCAGCGGGAGAGCGATTTGCGTCTGGGAATGGATTGGAGTGCTTTCTACTGGCCTCCGGCCGACTTCTTCGGAAGTGGCAAGGTCTTGATTTTTGGCGAGGTGATTGACAAAGATGGGACGCCTTACGCCGCAGACCTCCGTGGCGTGCTTAAGTCCTACGCTAAGGATGTCTTCGACAAGCACCGCTACACGCTGAATGCAGCAAACGAGATCGAAGGATTTCTATTCCGCGGTGCTGATGCAGAACGGCGGTATTCCGAAACCGGCAAGTTCGAGTATGTCAATACCGGCGGCTATTACCATTCACTGCCTGGCGACCCGCTTCGTCTCTTCATCGATGCTACCGCAGAAGTGCAGCGCGCAATGGGATTCGAGAACGAGAAGGACCATCCGGAAGTTGCGCCTTCGCAGTTCGAGATCAACTACAGCTATGCAGACGTGGTAACTGCGGCCGATCAGATTCAGCTCTACAAGCTGATCTGCCGGCAGGTGGCTACGAAGATGGGTCTGACTGCCAGTTTTCTTCCGAAGCCTGTGGTGGGTGTAAACGGGAACGGCATGCATACGAACGTTTCTGTCAGTGAAAACGGCAAGAACCTCTTTTGGGATCCGAACGGCGAGGAAAAGCTGGGACAGTTCGCTTGGGATTTCGTGGATCGGATTCTTACGCATGGCAATGACATATGCTTGCTTCTGAACGCAAGCGTGAACGCGTTTCGCAGACTAGACCCTCATTTCGAGGCGCCGAACCAGATCAAAGCCTCAGCCGTCGATCGTGGCTCGATGGTCCGCATTCCAATTGGGAACGAAAGGAGTGCCCGCGTTGAAGTTCGGTCGGTTGCGCCCGACGCCAACCCCTACTTGGCTTTACTGGCAATCTTCAGAACAGGTCTTGAGGGCGATATCGCCCAGACAGACAACCTCCGGGCGGCTAGCCGGTACCTTCCCGATAACATCTACGCCGCACTGGACAACTTCAGAACTGCGGAATGGACCACCAAACTCCTGGGCACCGATGTGAAGTCACGATATGCCGATCTCAAACAGAGTGCGGCGGATCGCTGCGCCCGATCGCTCGGGACATTCGTCAAAGCTCCGGAAGTACAGTACCATCACGAAGTTTATAACCAGTTCCTATGGAACCTGTTCTAAGGTCAATTACTTGGAATACTTGTAGCGGACGGGTTGGTTTACAGCCAACAGGGCCGGCGGTCTAGTAAATGGGTAAGCGGCGCGTTCAGGCTGTCGTTCATCTCGGCTACTGTGCGTAACTGCTGAATCAATTGTTTTAGGGTGCACGCTGCCTTGTCCTCAGCGGTGAGCTTTCAACTCAAAATTGGAGAAATGGATGATACGAGCCTCCTTAACCGTAATTGAATGTGCCGTGGTTTTTTGTCTGGCGTTCGCGGGGAACTGCTATGCGCAAAGTGCGCCGTCGGTTCCGGGATCGGCGGATCAGACACCTGCAACGGCGGCACCTCCAGCGGCCACACCGCTACCTACACCCTCCATTGTTGGCCCGTTGCAGGAACTTCCTCCTGCCATGTTCGATGCGGGACCGTTTGGCGAGATCGCAGTCAACGGCGTATTGAGCGGCTCGGGTCTCTGGCAGGGAAACCATGTGCCTGGTGACGAACCCACCCAAGCTGCTCTGAGCAACGGACAAGTATTTATACAAAAGACGGACGGCTGGTTTCAGTTCTATTTGCAGGCGGGCGCCTACACTATTCCTTCGCTTGGTACGCCATTTCTCGCGACAGACAAGACGCTGAGCGAATTCTTCGGTCCTCTCCCAGTCGGCTATCTGAAACTGGCGCCCACCAAGAACACCTCGTTCCTTATCGGTGCGCTGCCCACACTCATCGGCGCCGAATACACTTTCACCTTCGAAAATATGAACGTGGAGCGTGGACTGGTATGGAATCAGGAAAACGCCGTCAACCGCGGGATTCAGGTAAACCAGACGTTCGGTAAGTTCACGGCCTCTTTGAGCTGGAACGATGGATTTTATTCGAACCGCTATAGTTGGCTTTCAGGATCGCTGACTTACGCCAATGGACCGCATAGCGTCTCCTTCGTCGGGGGCGGAAATCTGGGCCAGACCGCGTACCAGACACTTGCCACGCCAGTGCAGAACAATAGCAGTATCTACAACGTTATCTACACCTACTCAAAAGGCCCCTGGATCATTCAGCCCTATTTCCAGTACACTGATGTCCCCACGAATCAGAAGATTGGGGTGATCAGCGGAGCATCGACGCGAGGCGGCGCAATACTGGTGAGCCACGCATTCCAGCATGGCTTTTCGCTCGCGGGGCGCTGGGAATACATCGCGAGTACCGGGAGTGCCGCGCAAGAATCTGCGAACCTCATCTTCGGCCCGGGGAGTTCTGCTACTTCGGGCACCATCACGCCAACCTTTCAGCACGGAGGCTTCTTTGTTCGGGGCGACCTTTCCTTCGTTCACGCGATTGACGCTGTACCAGGCTTCGCATTTGGTCCGAACGGCACGAACCAAAGCCAGCCTCGAGCAATGGGCGAAATAGGATTCATCTTCGGCAGCAATATCAGCGCCAAAAAGCCCTGAAGGGGCGACTTCTGCGTCGTGCTAAACACCGGACGTTCTGACAATCGTCCGGTTTCCGCGCAGAACGCGCAGGGCTTGGATCGGCTGTTCTCTCCCGTCGATTTTGGACGTGGCGAATACACGCTGCGTGTGAATTACTGAATCTCGCGTAATATAGCGGAACTAATTTGACTCTGCGATGTCTAATCCTGCATGGGCAATGCGCGAGGCGTTAGGCGCGACTTTGTGGCTCTTGAGAAGCGCCGCTTC
>JBJMGK010000158.1:0-14380 GCA_045807925.1 Bryobacteraceae bacterium
CGATCTCCAGTTACAAAAAGGCTGTCGGCGAACCCGTTGGACTCGCGGAACTGATGGTGTTTTACTGCGAATGCGCTGCGGGATTCTGCAATGACGTCGGGTATCGGGATGACAGCTACTTCGATGCGCTGGTTCGTATGTTCGAACAGGCTGTGAAGATCATCGCCCAGCTACCTGCCAGCGATCGTAATCCCCTGATCGCCCGGCTTGATAAGGTACGCACGATCAGCCACAACTTCGGCTACGGCGTCGGCGACGATATGGACTCCTTGCTGGCGCAATACGTGAGAAAATGACCCGATTTTGCCGCCAGGGATGAACCGAACCGCCTTACGCAGGCTTACCGAAACCTCACGAAGCACGGAGAAGCGGTCTTTTCGGCTTTGCAGGACCCAGAAGAATTCCTGTTTAATGTGTATGCTGATACGACTCCGGATCTGCTTCCCGCCGAGCGATCCTCAGGGTGGGTCCGCGGTACAACCGTTTCCCAGTAAATTCGTCTAGCTCTTTGCGAGGGCGAACCTTCGCTGCTCACAGTTGCCATCGCGAAGCGCTGGTAAATACATCATCCGTAGGAAACACTGTTCGACGTCCGCGCTCCGACTTGTCTTGTGCCGATCCATACACGGGGCTGCAGGGTTCAGCTGTGAACGATACAGTTTGTGATGTGATTTTCATCAGATAATAACTTCGCTTGTCTCAGGCACGCGAATGGTTACCACGATTACGCCGTCATCAGTGACGCTGACGGGGTACGTAGTCAGCTTGCAAGAACCGGTGAGCGCCTCACCCGTAGTGAGATCGAATTTCCAGGCGTGCAGCGGACAAACCACTGATCCGTCGCCCACCAGACCATCTGCAAGGAGCCCATTCTTATGCGGACACTTTGCCTGGGTCGCGAACACTTCGCCTCTGCGAGTGCGGAAGACAGCGATCCGTTCGCCCGCAATCTCGAAGTTTCTGCCCTCGCCAGGCGGGATCAGTTGGGAGGGGCCGAGCACAAAATCCAGATCAGTCGTTTTCATTGGATCACGCGAAGAACCGAAGCAAATTGACTTTGATCTGCAGCCGAATAGGCCTGCTTCCAGGGATCTTCGTAGGCGTCAATGGAAGCTTGCATTGCAGCATCAAGGCGCGCTGCGATGCCTTCGGAATCCTCCACGACTACAGCCCGAAGCTTTTGAATTCCAACCCGCTCAACGAAGCCGTAGGTGCGCTCCAGATACTTGGCATTCTCTCGGTAGTACTGCATGAAGCGCGCAGAGAACTTCAGCACATCATCGTGGTTATCCACCACGCACAGAATGTCGCCTTTCCGTACGTGAGCACCGGCTGCGCCGCCCACATAAATCTCCCATTTGCCTCCTTCGACGGCCACGGCCCCGATATCTTTCACCATTGCTTCTGAGCAGTTTCGCGGGCAACCGGCGGTTGCCATCTTCACCTTGTGCGGCGTATCGATTCCCTTGAACTTGTGCTCAATCTTGATCGCCAGGCCTGTACTGTCGCCTAAGCCGAACCGGCAGAAGTCGGTCCCCACACAACTCTTGCAAGTTCGATAGGTCTTGCCGTACGCATGTCCCGATGGAATGCCCAGGTCCTGCCAGATCGCGGGCAGATCGTCCTTTTTGACGCCAAGCAAGTCAATACGCTGGCCGCCGGTCAGCTTGATCATTGGCACATTGTGTTTCTCGGCCACGTCTGCAATTCGCCGCAACTCGGCCGCGGTGGTCACGCCGCCGGCCATCATCGGCACAACAGAGAAAGTGCCGTTCTTCTGAACGTTGGCGTGGACACGCTCATTGATGAAGCGGGCGTCGGGCTCTTTGATGTATTCCTCAGCCCAGATTGTGCTCAACAGCGACGCAAGTCCGGGTTTACTCGTCGGGTCTTCCTTCCCGTGCGCCAGGACCTGAAACACCGCGGAGACGGACCTCAGCTCTTTCTCGCGAATCTTTTGAATTAGCTCAGGCTTTGTAAGCGGAATACCTGGCACGTAATAGTGAACCGATGGGTCTTCGTCGACTTCGCCACCACAAGCGAATTCCACAATTTCAGTAACCATGTTTCTGCATGAGCCGCAGCCCAACGCCGCACGAGTCGCCTCCATGACTGCTTTCGGAGTGCGCTTCCCTGTTTTCACACAAGACACTATAAGGCCCTTGCTGACGCCGTTGCAGTTACAAACCTGCATCTCGGCCGGCATTTCCTCGATCGTCACCTTCTTCGACGGTGCGCCGATATCGAATAAAAGGGACAGGCGCTCTTCCGGAAGCGGGGTGCCGCGGTCGAAGGCCTGCATCAGGTACGCCGCTTTGCTGATATCACCAAGCAAAATTGCGCCGACCAGTCGGCCGTCGCGAACGATCAGCTTTTTGTAGGTGCCCTTTTTCGGTTCTGTGAACTGAACAATCTCGTCGCGCTCCTCAACCTGCTCCGTGATGCCCATCGCGGCCATCTCCACGCCCATCACTTTCAGCTTGGTTGCGACTTTTGAGCCGTGATAAGCCGCGTTCGAATTGCGTCCCGTGATGTGATCGGCCAGAACTTTCGCCTGCTCCCAAAGCGGTGCAACCAGGCCGTAGACATGTCCGCGGTGCTGGGCACATTCGCCGACAACGTAGATATCGGGATCGGAAACAGACCGCATCTGGTTATCCACCACAATGGCTCGCTGCACCTGCATTCCGCAGCGGTGTGCAACTTCTACGTTCGGCTTGATACCGGCGGCCATGATCACCATGTCGCATTGCAGTACGCTGCCATCCGCAAAACGCAAGCCGGTCACCTGGTCCTCGCCGAGCACGGCCGTTGTGTTTCTGCCAAGCAGTACGCCGATGTTCATTTGCTCCATCGTGGACTTCAAAATGGCGCCGGCCTGCGCATCAAGCTGTTGGTTCATCAGATACTCGCCGCGGTGAATCACGTCCACCTGTACGCCGTAGCTTTGAAGCCCGCGTGCGGCTTCCAGCCCCAACAGGCCTCCTCCGATAACCGCCGCACGGCCCCGACAGCCCTTAGCGTACTCGGCAATTTCGTGGCAGTCGTCCAGTGTACGAAAGACAAACACTCCTGGCTTATCCTGGCCGTTTGCGAGCGTCACGCCTTCTATAGAGGGAACGTGTGAGCGGCTCCCCGTGGCGATAATCAGCTTGTCGTAGGGCTCAATGCTTCCGTCTACGCCGAGCACGCATTTCGACTTGCGCAAGATCGATTCGGCGTAGACCCCAACGTGCAGCGCAATGTCGTTTTGGCGATACCATTCAATCGGATTCAGAAAAATCTCTTGTTCCTGCTGTGTCCCGTTAAGAACGTTCGACAGTAGGATGCGATTGTAGTTTCCATAGGGCTCGTCTCCGAACATGGTGATGTTGAAGAGATCCCGCCCCCCGCGAGCGAGAATCTCTTCTACGGCACGTGCGCCTGCCATGCCGTTGCCGATAACCACAAGATTCGGTTTCATGCCGCAATCTCCACGA
Source organism: Bryobacteraceae bacterium (assembly GCA_045807925.1). GTDB lineage: Bacteria > Acidobacteriota > Terriglobia > Bryobacterales > Bryobacteraceae > Bog-105. The sequence goes on from JBJMGK010000158.1 coordinate 3,480, forward strand.
GGCCGATATCAAGCACCAGAGACGCGGATTGGCCTTCCGGGGCGCCAACGAGAACGTCTAGAACGGTTCCGGGCTCCAGATCCTCCACTACCGCCAGTTCCACATGAGTTGCGGCTCGGGCGCCAATAGGGAAGTAGCGCAGCGGCTGGTTGTCTCGATGGAACAGCGCATACACCAGTTCATCCGTCGGGTTGCCTGCGCGAAAGTAAACTAATTGAGCGCGCTTATCGCCCGGCACTCTATAGCTCACAGCCGAAGCCAACGCGCATGGGTTGTTCAATCCGGCTCCGATATACGGGAACAAGCCCTGCAGAAACACGGGCCTCTCTAACATGTGATCTCCTTCTCAACTCGTGCCGCACAGACCTTGAACTCCGGCATGCGCGAAGTCGGGTCTAGCGCGGGATTCGTCAGCAGATTTGCTCGTCCAGAGCCCGCAAAATGAAACGGCACGAACACCGTGTCCATGCGGATGGAACGCGTCAGCTTCGCTTTCACTGCGGCGCTTCCCCGGCGCGTTGTTACGCACACGCGGTCGCCATCTTCGATCCCGTACAGGGAGGCCATGGATGGGTGAATCTCCACGAACGCTTCGGGCGCCGCCTCCAGCAAACGCCGAACACGGCGCGTTTGCGTGCCTGACTGATACTGCTGCATCACGCGGCCCGTTGTCAGATAAAGCGGATACTCGCTGTCCGGTTCCTCTGCGGCACTACGATGATCCACAGCATGGAATCGAGCACGACCGTCCGGTGTTGCAAACCGCTCGAGAAACAGCCGTGGAGTGCCCGGGTGGTCCTCTGAAGGACAAGGCCAGAAGACGCCTTCTTCGCGCTCTATAAGTTCGTAGCTGATTCCGCTGTAGTCGGCTGCGCCTCCAGCGCTGGCGCGCCGTAGTTCTGAAAAGACTTCGCGTGGAGTGTCACTGAAGTGCTCACCGCTGCCCAGCCTCACGGCCAGTTCGCGAATGGTCTGCAGGTCGGAACGCACGCCGCCAGGCGGCTCAACCGCCCGCCGTCGCAGCAATACGCGGCCTTCCAGATTCGTCATGGTGCCTTCTTCTTCTGCCCATTGCGTGGTGGGCAGCACCACGTCGGCCATTTGCGCTGTTTCGGATGGAAACATGTCGGAAACGCAGAGGAAATCAAGTGCTTGCAGACGCTCGTCTACACCAGCAGCTTGCGGAGCCGAGATCGCAGGGTTTGAGCCGAAGACAAGCAGGGCGCGAACGCCGCCATCGGTTCCCAGCTTGTGCAACATTTCGTAGGCTGATTTGCCTGCCCCTGGTATTCTGCTTTCCGCCACGCCCCAAATCTGCGCCATGTAGGAGCGGTGCTCCGGATTGTCGATTCTGCGATAGCCCGGCAGTTGGTCGGCCTTTTGCCCGTGTTCGCGTCCGCCCTGTCCATTCCCTTGGCCGGTCAGGCAGCCGTATCCCGAATAAGGCTTCCCGGCTTTGCCCAAAGCCAGCGCGACATTGATGAAGGCGAGTACGGTATCTACGCCTTTGCTCTGCTGTTCCGGTCCTCGCGCCGTCAAGATCATCACCGTACCAGCGCAAAGCATGCGCGCGGCCTCGAACAGCTGTTTCTCTGGAAGGCCCGTTATTCGCTCCACACGGTCGGGCCAGAAGGAAGACACGGCATGCCGCACCGCCTCGAAGCCGGTGGTGCGCTCGGCGATAAAAGACTCGTCGATCAGGCTTTCTTTGATCGCTATATGAAGTAGTCCGTTCGCTAGCGCGATGTCTGTACCGGGTGTGATCTGCAAATGCAGTGTGGCTTTGTCTGCCGTCGGTGTGCGGCGCGGGTCAACGACAATCAGTTGTCCGCCGTTTCTCTGCTGCGCGTCGAAATACTGCATCAGAACCGGCATCGTCTCAGCCGGATTGCCGCCGATTAAGAAAATCGTTCGCGCATACGGGATGTCAGCCAGCGGGAATGGCAAGCCGCGATCGATCCCGAACGCCTTGATAGCAGCGGCTGCAGCAGAAGACATGCAGAATCGCCCGTTGTAGTCGATCTGCGAAGTACCCAAACCGACTCTGGCGAATTTACCCAGAGCGTATGCCTTCTCATTAGTCAGTCCGCCACCGCCGAAAACGCCGACTGCGTCCCGGCCATACTGCGCCTGAACCATGCGGATGCTGCTTGCAATCCGATCGAGAGCCTCGTCCCACGAGGCGCGCCGAAGTGGACCGCCTTTGCTGTCCCGAATAAGGGGGGAAGTCAGCCGCTCGGGGTGAGCCAACAACTCGCTCGCCGTCCAGCCTTTTTGACAAAGTCCCCCGCCGTTTGTGGGGAAGTTGCGGGTCTGCACCTGGAGCGTCTCACCCATTCGCGCCAAAGACATTCCGCACTGCAGAGCGCAGTAAGGACAATGTGTGTCTGACGTTTGTATGCGCGGCTCGGAGCTAATCAGCTGCATACGCCGATGCTGGAGCGGTGTCTGCGGCCAGTAACCCGGCACGTTCCGCCGCTGCCAATGGCCAGGTCTGCCGCCAGGAGTTCCCTAACCAAAGCAGCGCCGAGAGTCCGCACGTGAATAGAACTGCGATGACGGCAAAGCCTGTAGCGAAGGTGCCCGTACTGCCTTTCAGCACTCCCATAAGTGAGGGCAGCATGAATCCCCCGAAGCCGCCCGCGGCGCCCACCAAGCCGGTCAGAATGCCGACGTGATCTGGAAAGCGTTGTGGGACGAGTTGAAACACGGAGCCGTTACCCATACCAAGCATGGCCATCAGAAGCGCGAACAGGCTGACAGCTACGGCTGTCAATGGTAGTGTGGCCAGCAAGCCCAGCGACAGCGTCGCGATTGAGAACAGAATCAGCAGCATGCGGTAGCCACCCAGTTTGTCTGCCAGCACTCCTCCAACCGGTCGCAGCATGCTGCCGAAAAGAACGACGAACGTCGTCAAATCGCCGGCTTTTACGGGGCTGACGTGATACTGATCGCGGAAGAAGATCGACAGGTAAGTGGCGAATCCGCTGAAGCCTCCAAACGTCAAACTGTAAAGGAAACAGAACCAGGCTGAATCGGGCACCTTCAAAACGGACGCATAGTCTTTCCAAGTCTTGATGGATCGCTTCATGGGGGCTTCCTTCGCGAGAAAGAAGAAGATGATCCAGACGATTATCAGCGGGATTCCGGCGAAAGCAAATACATTCCGCCACCCGAACATCTGCGCCAGACGCGGAGCGAACAAACTCGCCATGAGTGTTCCGCTGTTTCCGGCTCCGGCAATTCCCATTGCCAGACCTTGATATTCGGCGGGATACCATGCGCTCGCCAGTGGCAGCGCCGCCGCAAAGCTTGCGCCCGAGATGCCCAGAAGAACGCCCATCCCCAGAAAATGGGTAAAGCTGGATGCCAATTTCCAGCCGATCAAGAGCGGAACCAGCGTCAGCGCCATTCCCGCAAGAGCCGTTCGCCGCCCCCCGAAGCGCCCCGTCGCGGCGCCTACAACAAGACGGAAAAACGATCCGCCTAAAAGCGGCACGGCCATGAGAAAACCGTTTTGCGACGGCGAAAGTTTTAAAGCGTCACCGATAAAAGGACCGAGCGGTCCAAGGATGACCCAAACCATGAAGCTGACGTCGAAATAGAGAAACGCCGATAACAGGGTAGGGGAGTGTCCGGCTTTCCGAAATGATCGTAGAGACAATCCATCGAACCTCGTGTTTGAAATTGGTTCCCGCAAGGATTTGCGGATTTCGCGAACGGTGCGACGGATCTGACAGGGAGCAGCGCCTAACTAGGCTTGCCGATGCCTTAAAGTGTACCGAACGGACGGACGACCGAGCAACGCCAGACCGCGTGAAAACGTGTATGGAGCCGATCAGAAAGACAGATATCCATTTGCCATGGGAAGGCTACGAAGGGAGCGCCTGATACGACAGCCGAAAGGGTGGTCACGCATGGCAACCGAAATTCAAGCACGACTCTGTTGCTGGAATTTCTCGCCCGTCTCTCTATGCGCGAGTCTTGGCATCTGCCGTCGCAAATATCCGGTCGGGAGCGGCCTCGCGCAGTTTCAATGCGTCAGTGTCGTGAATCATATTTGAGTTTTCGGGCCATACGGGGCCACGTTAGTCCTGCGACAAACTCAGCGTGTTGCCATCCGGGTCGCGGAACCAAACTACTTTCGAGCCGCCCGGAGCCGTCCAAATGCCAAGTTGATCCAGATTCATGTTCGGATACCGTTCAAACTGCAGACCCCTCTCTGTCAGGCTTGCGACCGCGTGTTCTATATTCGGGACTTCCCACCCGAGCGCGGTATAGGGAGGCGGGGTAAGTTCCTTGACGACCGTCACGCGCAGCATGACGCCATGGGCGTCGAAGACGAGGGCGAAAGGTAACTGTTCGGAGATGAGCCGCAACCCGAGGAGGTCGCGGTAGAAGGCCCGGGCGCGATCCGGATCGCGCGTCGGTACAAATGCAATCAAAGGGTGTTCGTTCAGTTCAAAACCGTTGCCCATGCCCCAATCATCGATCATGAGGAACGGTGTCGCAATCACGGCTTGAATCGAGACTCTGGATCGCGTCACGCTGATTGAAATGAGGGCGGATCGGTGGGTTGTTCCGCACTCACCCGCCGGTATTTCGAGATTATTCTGAGCGGCTGCGACTAAGTACTGAGTGGCGCAAGCGAAAGAGTCTCGAGCACCGGAGTCGAACGCCGATTTCGAGCTGCCGGTTCAGTTGCTTGCGACGGACGGGTCACGCGAAAGCATTCCCGCGGAGATCCGCCGTGTCAATAACGGCTTCTTCCAACTACGCACGACCGCTGCCCTCGATATCGGCCGGCGCTTCTCGCTCGATTTCGATGCCTGCCGGACCGAGTTGGAAGTGATTTACTGCCAGCGCCCGTTCACAGGCACTTACCATGTCGGCGCCCGCATCATCTTCGAAGGCGCTTCTTCGGCGCGGAAAGAGATTCGGCTGCCCGTCGACATCCGGGCGACAGTCAGCGTTCCCGGAGTATTCGAGGGGGCACGAGGTGTGGTGAAGGGTATCTCGGCTTCAGGTCTGCGGGTGATGGTTCCTGCTGCGGTCGAGGCCGGGTCAATGATCGCCCTGGACATCGGTAATGGTGTCGTGTTTGGCGAAGTGAAGCTGTGCCGGGAATTGCCCGATGGCAGGCATCAGACGGACGTTTCGCTCAACGAGTTTCTGGAACGCCCCGAACATCAGAATTCCGATGCGGCAGATTCCGAGTCTGCGCCCGCCAAAGGTCTGTTTCGGCGCCTGCTGTCACGCCGGGATTAAGCGTCCCGGCCCTGCCTAAAACGACAGAAGCCGCTCGCCTTCGTGAACCAGGTCCGCCACCTGCGGCAAGATCTCGTCTTCGAGTTCCGGGTTGTAAGCCACCCAGGTATCCTTGGCTGCGACTCGCCCCACGGGCGCATCGAGACACGTAAACAAGTCGTCGGCGATACGGGCCGCAATCTCCGCCCCGTAGCCCCACGAGAGAACATCCTCGTAGGCGATCAGCACACGACTCGTTTTCCTGACCGAAGTTTCGATGGTGACCCAGTCGTACGGTGAGAGAGATCGGAGATCGATCACCTCTACAGTCGAGCCGCGATACTTCGCTTCCAACTGGAGCGCCGCCTGCAGCGACTTCTGAACTAAAGCGCCGTAGGTGATGACCGTCAGATGCTCGCCAGGCTTAACGACCTTTGCTTTACCGAACGGGACCGTGTAGTGAGAGCCGGGGTGTGGAGAGCGGTTATAAGGCTCACGATAGAGCTTCTTGTGTTCCAGGAACAGGACCGGATCGTCGGACCGGATGGCGGTACGCAGCAGGCCGCACGCGTCCAGCGCATTGGAAGGGAAGACCACGCGCAACCCCGGTATGTGCGTGAAGGCAACCTCGCCGCATTGGCTATGGTAGATCGAACCGCCCGTCAGGTAGCCGCCGATCGGAATTCGCACTACCATGGCGCATGAGAATCCGTTGTTCGATCGCCACCGAAAATTCGCCACCTCATCCCGCAACTGCATCATGGCCGGCCAGACGTAATCGAAAAACTGAATCTCCGGGACAGGCTTCAAGCCACGAACAGCCAATCCAACAGATCGACCGATAATCGCAGCTTCTGCTATGGGCGTGTTGAAGCAGCGGGTGCTCCCAAATTCGCGTTGCAGTCCCATGGTGGCTTTGAAGACGCCGCCCTTTCCTTTCACCTGCGCCAGGTGCTCTTCGCGGCTGCAATCGGCGACGTCCTCTCCAAAGACCAGTACGCGCTCGTCTCGCCGCATCTCCTCGGCGAGCGTCTGGTTAATGGAGTCGATCATGGTTCGAGCTTCTCCCGTAAACACAGGTTCTGTCTCGAGAGCCGCGCGTCGGGGATCCACGTCTTCCGAATAGAGGAATCGAAATATCGAAGTCTTCGCAGGTGATGGCTCGCGCAACACTTTCTGCGACAAATTCGCCACTTCGCTGTCGGTCTCCGCACGGATTGCGTCAAGCTCTGCCCGGCTTGCCCATCCTTTTTCCACCAGCAGATCCGGGAACCTCGTTAAAGGGTCGCGTCGAGCCTCGCTCTCACGTTCGGCTTGGGGCTTGTAGAAGCGCTCGTCATCCGAGAGAGAGTGGGAGTAGGGGCGGACAACGCTCGCGTGGACTAACGAAGGTCCATGTCCCGCTCGGCAGTAAGCCGCTGCCTCTTGCAAAGCGCGGAACGACTCAACGAAATCAGTACCGTCGACTTCAATGCGTAACAGACCCGGAACGCCCTCAAGCAAGCGGCTGATATTGCCGCCAGGAGTTTGCCGCTCCACCGGAACGGAGATCGCGTACCCGTTGTCCTGAATTAAGAACAGGACGGGTAACCGGTCCAATGCAGCCCCGTTGATCGCCTCCCAGAACTCACCTTCACTGGTCGCGCCTTCGCCCCCGCTGACGAGGGTTATCTCATCCGTCGAGGGATGCTGATACCGGGAACCTTGAGCACATCCGACCCCGTGCAGAAACTGCGTACCCGTGGGGGAGGAACTCGTCACAATGTGGAGCGACGGAGACGACCAGTGGGACGGCATTTGGCGACCGCCAGAACTGGGATCGCGCGCCGCGCCCACGGCCTGGAGCAACATATCTTCCGCCGTCATCCCCAGCGCGAGCGCCAGACTCCGATCGCGGTAGTAGGGGAAAATCCAGTCGTAGCCCGGTCGAGCGACCAGTCCCGCAGCCACCTGGATGGCCTCGTGACCCGCCGCGCTGATTTGGAAGAAGATTTTGTTCTGCCGCTTGAGCAGGATTTCCCGATCATCCAGGCTCCGCGACATATACATCAGGCGGAAAGCTTGCAGCAGTCTCTCACGGGTGAACCCGTCGGGGAGACCTTGCGTCGAAGCCAACGCACTCAATCCGATTTGCGTCCCGACAGTCACCGTTACGATCTTATCCCGGTCGACGCTTTGAACAATCCTAAGCTCAGGCTCGGAGGAATTGTCATATGTTGTTCATGACAGATTAACAACCTGGTTGCACAATCACTGGAAGGGGTTTCATGGGTAAGTTCCGTCTTATTTTCTTAGGTTTATTGCTTTCTACCCAGGCCGTCTGGGCACAGTTTGAGACGGCGGAAGTGTTGGGAACCGTTCGGGACAATACGGGCGCCATTCTGCAGAATGTCTCGGTGACGCTCCGGAACGAAGAAACTGGCCTCGAGTCCAAAACACGGTCCGATCAAAGCGGTCAATACGACTTCTTCAACGTAAGAGTCGGCCGCTACACGGTTACGGCCGAGCAGTCAGGATTCAACAAGTTCAACGCGCAGGGAATTGTGGTCAACGTGAATGCCCGTCAGCGAGTCGACATCAACATGCAGATCGGCGGAGTGTCTGAAATCGTGAATGTCGAAGGGGCAGCCGAATCACTCGACACTGATTCGAGCGAAAAGGGCCAGGTCATCCACACGCAGCAGATTGTGGAGTTACCGCTGAACGGCCGAAACTTCTCCGACCTGGCACTCCTAGCGACAAACGTTCACCGTTCGCCCCTGGCGGCGGGTTTGCAAACAAATACGCCCCGCGAAGGTGCATTCAACGCAAACGGAATGCGGAGCACGTACAACAATTTCCTGCTGGACGGCGTTGATAACAACGCTTATTCCACCAGCAATCAGGGCTTCTCGAACCAAGTAGCCCAGCCTTCGCCTGACGCTATCGCCGAATTCAAAGTCATCACGAGCAATTTCAGTGCGGAATACGGTCGGGTTGGCGGTGCGGTTGTCAACTCAGTCATGCGCTCGGGAACCAATGTGTTCCATGGAACCGCATACGATTTCCTTCGCAACACGGACCTGAATGCCATCGGCTACATCTTCGGCCAGCGTGCTCCAACCTTCCAGAAACCCACACTGCAGCGTAACCAATTCGGAGCGACGATCGGAGGGCCGATCATCAAGAACCGCGTGTTCTTCTTTGCAGATTACGAGGGCTATCGATCGCTCCAACGCAATTTGAACTACGACACCCTGCCAAGCCTGAATGAGCGGAACGGCATCCTGCTTCAAACGGTAACGAACCCGCTTACGGGAGCGACATACCCGGCCAACACGCAAATTCCCGCGTCCGCCATTACGCCGTTCGCGCGCCAGGTTCTGACCGCACTCCCGCCGCCCAATCTGGCGGGTCGTACCAACAACTACCAGGCGTTGCTGCTGACGAAGGATTACCAGGATAAGTACGATGCCAAGATCGATGGACAGATCAACAGCAGGATCACGGCGTTTCTTCGCTGGAGCCAACGCAAGCAAAACCAGTACAATCAGCCCGACCTACCGGGTCCGTCCGGCGGCAATGGAAACGGATATGTGCGCGTTCTGGACCAGGCCGCTGCCGCTGGCTATACCTGGACTGTCACGCCCAGCTCGGTTTTAGAAGCACGTCTCGGCTTCACCCACATTCTTGGCGGAAAGTTTCCTGTTTACCTGGGAGGAGCATCGATGCAACAGCTCTACGGTATCCCCGGGGTTCCCGATTCGCGTGACTTCGTCGGGGGCTTGAATACCCAATCCGTGAGCGGATATTCCGGATTCGGACGGCAGGCGACGAATCCACAGTTCCAGAACCCCACGACCTGGAATCCGAAGGTCAACTACGCGTTGAATGCGGGACGGCACGCCATCAAGACCGGATTCGAATTTACAACGATTCGTACCGAAGTCATGGACATCAATCCTGTTTACGGCCTCAACGGCTATGCCGGGCAGTTCAGCCGGCCTTCCGCGACAAGTCCCGCCGACGCCAATACATATAACCTCGCTGATTTCCTTTTCGGACTGCCGAGTCAGGTTCAACTCGCCAATTACCTCATCACGAACTATCGCCAACACCAATACTTCCTCTACGTGCAAGACGACTACCGCGTCAACTCGAAACTAACCTTGAACGTGGGTCTGCGTTGGGAATTCGCGACTCCCAGGTGGGAACGGGACAATGTGCTGACGAACTTCGACCCTGTGACCCAAAGCATGCTGAAGGCGACGAACGGAAGCCTTTACAACCGGACCTTGGTCCACCCGGATTACACGGATTTTGGCCCGCGGCTGGGGTTTGCCTATTCTCCCTACAACAAGACGGTGGTGCGAGGAGGCTACGGCATTAGTTATGTGCACCTGAATCGGCTCGGCAGCGCAGACGAACTCGGAATCAACGGACCCCAAGTGAACATTGCGACCGTGAACCAGACGCCGCTGCTCAGCAATGGTCAACGGAACCCGGCCTTCATCACGAGCCAGGCTGGCTTCAGCCCCACATTCGCGAGCCCCTCGAGCTTCAATCAGGTGAACGCAAACGTCAGCTACATCCCTGCCGAGACGCGCTGGCCCTACGTTCAGAGCTGGTTCTTTAGCGTTCAGCAGCAATTGGCCAAGGATACGATTCTCGAACTCGCATACAACGGAAACCATAGTCTGCGGCTGCCGGTTCTCGGTGACTATAATCAGGCCTTCCCGAACGCTCCCGGCGCTACGCTCGGCATTCAGCAACGCCGGCCCATTCAAAGCTTTGGAGCGATCACATGGGTAGATCCCGCCGGCAACGGAAATTACCATGGCTTTTCGGCAAGATTGGAGCATCGCTTCTCGGCGGGACTCTATTTCCTGAATTCCTTTACATGGTCCAAGGCCCTCGGAAACTCCGAGCAGTCGCTTGAAACCGCGCCCGGTGTGGGACTGGCGAATCCGCAAAATATCCGGAACCTGGCTGCGGAACGCGGACCATCGAGCTATGACGTCAAGTACGTGAACGTAACGAGTGTCGTCTACCAGCTTCCTTTCGGGAAAGGTCGCGCCTTCGGGTCCAATTGGAACGGAGTGACGAATTCGATCCTGGGCGGATGGGAGGTAAACACAATCAACACCTGGAACACAGGGCTTCCGATCAACGTATTCTACACACCTGGTGCGGCAAACGATGTGACAGGCCGGATTCCGGACTATCGCGGCAGCGCCGTGATGCGCCCGAACCTGATTGGCGATCCCAGCGGGGCCTCCGGAGCAGCCAGTCTGGATAACTACTTCAACAGGAGCGCGTTTGCTGTTCCATCCGCAAGCGCGCCGTTCGGCAATCTCAGCCGGAACGCGTTTCGTACCCCGAATTTCACTCAGTGGGATTTCGCCGTCAACAAGAACTTCCGCCGTGTTGCCTCAATAAGGAATGTTACCGAAGTGTTAGTTGTCCATTTTAGCGTCGGTTGACCTGCGACGCGAATGGGCCAAAGCTTGGCCTTGAAGACGATTCAGGCGGTTTTCCGGCATACCGAAATGCATCCCCGACGCCTGACGATCGCGTATAGCTCGTTCTAAACGCAAATTTGTTCTGCTTGAGTTTAAGATGATCGAATCCGCTACACTGATCTCGACTTCAGCAGGGATAGAGCAACGCAGGGA
>JBJMGK010000159.1:0-20266 GCA_045807925.1 Bryobacteraceae bacterium
GAACTTCTACTTTGAGATCTTCGAGCAAGCAATTAAGTCCGAGCAGATCATCGAGTTTCTTAAACACTTGCTGCGCTGCATCGAGGGCGACATTCTGTTGATTTGGGACCGGCTTCCGGCCCACCGCAGCAAAATCACGCAGCAGTTCATCCGTGACCAGAAAGGCCGTTTGGTCATCGAGTACCTGCCTCCCTACGCGCCGGAACTGAATCCGGTGGAGTACATCTGGGCTCACTGCAAGCACCACGAACTGCCGAACGTCTGTGCCAAGAACCTTTGGGACCTGAGCGAAGCAGCCCGCCGTTCCCTCAAGCGCATGCGCCGCCGACCGCGACTGATCACCGCCTTCTGGAAGCAGGCCTCTTTATTTGATCGATTCCGCTATATTATGCGAGATTCAGTAGCAGGATGCTGAAAAAGGGGTTTTCGACCCAGGTTAGTCGGTTACACCAAAAACAACTTCTTGCAGAAACGTTGTATACGCGATCGTTTGAGCTTGGGTATACATTGGAGATCCCCTGATCTGACTTTATGGAAGCCTCTCAGAACCCTTTTTCAGCATCCTGCTAGAGCCGTCTGTGCTCAACGCGTACAGCCGTTCCAGTAACATCTAGATATGACACGCCGCGACCTCTTACTAAGCGCTACCTGTGGAGTAGCGGGTTCCGTAATCGGGTATTCGAGAACGGCCGGAAAACTGCCGATCGCGGTATCCACGCTCGGGTGCCCGAAATGGGATTGGAAGACCATCGTCGGGAACACATCTTCCTGGGGTTTCGCCGCACTCGAATTGCGCGGCATCCAGGATCAGATGGACCTGACAAAATGCCCCGAGTTCAGCGGCACTCGCTTGAAAGGTACGCTGCAGGATTTGTCCGCAGCGGGACTCAGTATCTCTGACCTCGGCGCGTCAGCCCAGATGCACGAGCGCGATCCCGCGAAACGTGCCAAACACATGGACGAGGCGCGCCGCTTCATCGATCTCGCGCACGAGTTGCACGCTCCGTATGTCCGTGTGTTCCCGAATCAGTTCATCCCGGGCGAGGACAAACGCGTGACCTTCGCACGCATCAGCGACGGGCTTCATGAACTCGGCGAGTACGCCCGGCCCTCCGGGGTGGTGGTGATTGTCGAGTCGCACGGTGAGTTTCGCCGCGCCGAGGACTTGCTGCCCATTCTCGAAGGCGCCAAGTCGAAAAACGTGGCTTTTTTGTGGGACGCGCATCACACCTGTGTCGAAGGCGAGAAGCCGGCCGATACGTATGCACACCTGGGCAAATACATCCGGCACACTCACCTCAAGGATTCGGTGCCTATCCCCGGAAAGAGCAAAGAGGATCGTCACTACGTGCTTACCGGTACGGGAGACATCCCGGTAAAGGAAACCGTACGGGTGCTCGCGACGAATGGGTACAAAGGTTATTACTGCTTCGAATGGGAGAAGCGCTGGCATCCCGATATCGACGAGCCGGAAGTTGCGTTCCAGCAGTACGCGAAGGCGATGCGGGAATATCTGGAGGAAGCGGGCGTCAAGGCCTGATTCCAGCGAGCGGCGGCAGTTCCTCGGAAAGTTAGCAATCGTGATGCGGCACGCGCCTTCGGCCTATCTTGTCTCAGCGCATCCGATCTTCGAATATGGCGACGGAACCGGCCAACAATGGAGTTGTGGGAACACCAATCATCAGGACGATTGGGCACTCCACGCGCCCGCTCGAAGCGCTGATCGAGATGCTAAAAGCACACGGTATAAAGCGGCTCATCGACGTTCGCACGCTTCCAAAATCGCGACATAACGCGCAGTACAATCGCGAGGCTCTCGAGCCCCAGCTTCGCGACGCCGGCATTCGGTACGAGCACATGAAAGCTCTCGGAGGGCTGCGGCGTCCCCGCAAAGACTCCCTCAACATGGGCTGGCGGAACGAATCGTTTCGCGGCTATGCGGATTACATGCAAACCCGAGAGTTTACGTCTGCCCTGGAAACATTGCTTGAGGCAGCGGCTCAGGAACCTGTCGTGCTTATGTGTGCCGAGGCTGTGCCCTGGCGTTGCCACCGTTCGTTAATTGCGGATTCCCTCACGGCACGCGGCTATCCCGTGGAGCACATCATGAGCGCGACTAAGGCGAACCCGCACACGATAACCCCGTTTGCAAGCATCGAAGGGACATCGATCACCTATCCTGCCGACCCACAGGACAGGCGCTGATAGCATTATTGAGCTCCAACACTTTCCGCTCATCGTAACCGCCGTTCCTCACAACAGGCACAGCGGTGATCTAATTACGCTCCTCAGCACCTAGCGTTTGAGCTCGATCTCACCGTGCAAGCTGGCTGTGGAGTCGCTGCCGACCCACACATCGAAGGTACCGGGATCTAGAACCCACGAGTGACTGGCGGCGCTGAAGTACGTCAGCTCCTGTTTGCCCAGTGTGAAGCGAACGGCTTCGGTTGCACCCGGTTTGATGGCGACCTTTCGAAAGCCTTTAAGCTCGCGCACGGGCCGCGACGCGGAACCGGCGCGCTGATGAACGTAGAGCTGGGAGACCGTTTCGGCGGCCACGGAACCGGTGTTGGTTACGTCTGCGAAGATTTCGACCTCCTCGTCGGCGTTGAAAACCGATTTGCTGGCGTGGAGATTGGAATAGTTGAACTTCGCGTAACTCAGGCCGTAGCCGAACGGATACAACGGAGCGCTTTCTTCCTCCCAGTAGCGCCTACCTTTGTCCTCCGGGTCTTGCGTGGTGTTGTGCGCATAGTAGATGGGAACCTGACCCACATTGCGAGGCCATGTCATGGGCAACTTACCCGAAGGCACGGTGTTGCCGAGGAGTACATCGGCGGCGGCGCTTCCACCCTGCGTGCCCGGGTACCAGGCTTCTAGAATGGCAGGGACATGTGTCGAGGCCCAGGTGATGTTCAGTGGGCGGCCGTTGAGGAGCACGAGTACAACCGGCTTGCCTGTGGCTGCCACGGCCTCGAGTAACTGTTGCTGGTTGCCGGGAAGATCGAGCGATTCGCGAGATGCAAATTCGCCGCTCATGTTCTGCGCTTCACCGAGAACCATGACGACAAGATCGGACGTGGCGGCGAGGTTGACGGCTTTCGAAAATTCCTGTTTCGTCTGCGTGTCGCTCCACTCCGCTTGTGCCTTGACCGGAAACATGGCGTCAAACATCGACGGGAAGACGCGGCGAATTTGCGAGCCCTGCGCGTAGGAGATGGCGGCCGAAGGCCCAAGTTGGTTGCGCAGACCGGTAAGTAAGGTGACCGTTTCTGAAACGTCTGGGTGAAGGCTCCAGGGTCCTAGCGTGTCGATTTGAGAATCGGCGAGGGGACCGACGACAGCGATGTTTCGGTAACGGGCTTTGTTGAGCGGCAGCAAACCGCCTTCGTTGCGTAGGAGGACCATGGTCTTCTCAGCGGCGAGACGAGACTCGTTGCGATGCTCGGGATCCGATAACACCTGGGTTGCGCGGGCCTCGTCCACATAGGGGTGGTCGAAAAGTCCAAGGCGGAACTTCACCTCGAGAATGGAGCGGACCGCATCATCTAATTGAGGGACAGTGATGCGGCCCTGTTGTAATGCGACGGGCAGGCCTTCGTTGAAATCAGTCTGGCCGATCGCCATCTCCATAGCCACTCCAGCGGTGAAGGCACGGACTGCAGAGTCTTCGGCGCTGCTTGCGAAGCCGTGCGTCTTGAGGGTTTTGACCGCATTTGCGTCGCTGACGACGAAGCCCTTGAACCGCCAATCCTGGCGCAGGACATCGTGCAGCAGCCAGCGATTCCCGGTAGCGGGCACGTCGTTGAGGTCCATATAGGCGCTCATAACGGAGCCGACGCCGGCATCGACCGCAGCATGGAAGGGCGGGAGATAAACATTCCACATCTGCGCTTCGGAGATGTAGGACTCTTCGTAGTCACGGCCGCCGACGGCCGCGCCGTAGCCGGCGAAGTGCTTCGCGCAGGCAAGGACGTGATCAGGCGCGCCGATGTGATCGCCCTGGAACCCTCGGACCTGTGCTGCAGCCATAGCGCTGCCGAGATACGGATCTTCGCCGGCGCCTTCGACGATGCGGCCCCATCGAGGGTCACGGGCGATGTCTAGCATCGGGGCGAATGCCCAATCTATACCGGCGGCGCGGGCTTCTGCCGCGGCTATGGTCTGGGCGCGCCTAGCGAGTTCGGGATCCCACCCGGCGGCCATAGCGATGGGCACTGGAAAGATGGTGCGGAACCCGTGTATCACATCAAAGCCGAAGATGAGCGGGATATGATGCGGCGATTTATCGACAGCGATGTGCTGGAAGCGATTAATGACGGCGGGATCTGTGATGAACAGAAGTGAGCCGAGTGAGCCCTTTGCGACGAGCTCTTCGGTGGACGGCCCACCTTTAGTGCTGCCTGGCAGGTCGAGGTTAGTACCGAAGTAGAAGAGCTGACTTAATTGACCGATCTTTTCCTGCGGAGACATTTCGGCCAGTAGACGGTTGACCTTGGTGTCGACTGTGGAGCCGTCTAGACCAGGCGCTTGGAATGAAAATGTTCGCGCGGTGATGGCAATGCCGGCAGTGGCACTCAGGGCGCAGGCGGTGCTGAGAAGGCGCAGAACGTGAGCGCGCATGGCTATATTCTGTAACACACGATTCAAGGACCACGACGATTAACAGTAGACATCCAATTCAGCAAGCGACAACGTAAACCTCTTACGGCCGCCACTCGAGATTAATGGCGGCTCGTATTTAAATAGACGTACGCGCCGCGGCGGCCGGCGGTCAAGATATCTGGACGCCCGTCACCGTTCACATCGGCCGCGACGATCTGAGTGCCGATGCCCGCGATGTTGGTCACAATGTTCGGTATGAACTCGACTTGGCCGCCCTGCTTGCGTACGAGCTTGAACCAATAGACCACTGGCGGTGAGTCGAAATCCTTTTCCGGATATTCGATACCGTGCGACCACCAGCGTTTGCCGGTCACGATATCTTTGACGCCGTCGCCGTCCATATCAATCAGTGCGAGGCCGTGAAGTTCGGTGAAGGCCACCGACTTGTCGGTTTCTTCCCAGTCCTTACGCTCTTCGGGCGTGGCGTCCGGCTTGTCCATGATCATGTGCATTTTCCAGGCAATGGCGCCATTGTTGCGCTGCTGCTCCCACCATGCGAGGCCGGGACCATGGGCGAATAGGCTTGTGATGACATCGGGGAGACCGTCGCCATTCACGTCATAAAGGAACATATCGGCGCCGCGCACAAAGGGGTCGTTGCCGCGCCCGAACGGCGCAGGGTGAACTTCCCAAAATCCGCTTTCGGCTCCAGCTACCGGCTGCTGGATCCACGCCGTACCGACCAGGATGTCGGTCTTGCCGTCCCCATTTACGTCGCCCAGGCCCACGGCGTGACCGCCGTATGAACCTTTCGGCGCAATAGCGTGAAAGGTCCATGGTTTCGAGACATTGGCCCAATCCGGCTTCGAGTAGCCAAGCACTCGATTAGGATCGCGGCCAACAGTCATGAGTAATTCCGGCTTTCCGTCACCGTCCACGTCACCAAAGGCAGTTGTCTCAGAGTCATTCGTGTCGACGACTTTGTACTCGTCCCAGTGGCGCGAGTCGGCCTTCGGATTGATGTAGAGATAGACACCGGGCTTCTCTTCGGCGCAGCAATAATTGACCTTGAGCACGTCCGTCCACCCGTCATGGTTGAAGTCGTATGCGTAGAGAATGAACGAGTCCGTATATCCTCCCGTCTGATTCTCCGAGCCGATCGAGTAAGTGCGTGGCGCGTAGATTTCGACGCCAGTCTGGAAATCCGGGCCAGGGTAGTAATAAGGTCCGGCGACAATATCCATGTTTCCGTCGTGGTTGAAATCTCCCGCGGTTATGCCTTCCGAATAATAGCGGTCCGTGAGCTGAACCCGGCGGAAGCCTTTGCCGGTGACTTCGTCGGGAAGTCCGAGGTGGCGATTGAGCAGGTTATTGAGCGCGATGTCTCTAACTCGGAGATCGCCATTCGTAATGCCAAGGGCGATTTGGCCGAAGACGCTTCCCGTGTCGCGCGTGGCATGTCCTTGCCCGTCAACTGGTAGGGAGCCATGGAGCAGCATCGAGAACTGATTCCAGCCGTCGGTAAGAAGAGTAATTTGCGCCAGACTATTGCGCGCTTTGCGGGCAGAAATGAGCTTGCGGTCGAGTTCCCTGCCTTGCCCATCGAGCGTAACTCGATAAATACTGGCGGCATCGGGACCGTTTAGCGGGACATAGAGACCGCTGGTTTTGCCGCCATCGAGTGACGCATTGCGGAGCAGGACGCCGCCTCCGCAGGACTTACACTGAAAGGCGAATTTGAGGATGAAATCTTCGTAACCTTTGTCGAGGATGAGCCAGCCGCCGGAACCGGATTTCGCTGAGGCGGAAATGGTACCGCGTTCGGCCCGCCAGGTAGCGGCACCAAGTGTGTGCCATCCGCCCAGACTCGTACCGTCGAGCGGATGGACGGTTGTCGTCAGACTTTCCTCATGCGAGCGCGGGACAAACATAAGGAATACGGAGGCGGCAAGAATCAGTCGGCGAGAGTGTGCAGGCATGGACCGTCACTTTCGTAGAATTGACGCAGCTCAGGGCTGCTTCGGGGCGGTTCCTATTATGTACCAACGAAACAAGACACTGTCTCGACGCCTTCACCGCAACTCACGATCGATTGAGAGACCGCTTACTATCGTCAGCAGGTTAGATTGCGCTCTCTGATGCGGCGCTTCGTGCAGTAGATTGCCATGACAGCAATCCCCGCTATTAGGAGCACCTCGGTGCTCGGCTCTGGAACCGGGTGGGGCTCTAGGGTGACGTAGTCCCACTCGGAAAGCGTCGGAGTACCAACTACGCCGTCTCCGAACCCAAAAGCGGGGGTGCCGATGAGATCGGGAATAGCTGATGCGATGAGAGCACCGTCTACGTATAGAAAAAACCACCACTCCCGTTTTGCAATCTGTAGGTGTGGAACTCGGATGTATCGACTGGGTACATGATATTTGGGCTCCCAGTCAAATAGACGCCATTGGAGGCGATGTCAAAGATCGTGGGTCCAACGTCCCCGTAGGTCCCAATCCAGATGCGTAAACCGCCCTTATTGTTTGGGGCCTCCGGAATAGAAGACCCGCTTACGAGCCTCACCCTAGCCTCGACGGCCCAGGGACTTTGCGGTTTACCTGATCGGTCCAGAGGTCAGCCGGCGCAAAGAATTCGTCGCATGACTGAGTTGATATGGTCAGTATGCCGGAAGTAACTGACGCCGATTCCCTCGAATCGCCGCAATCCCAGTGGAACCAGCCAAGATCTGAAGGAAGTACGTCCATTGTCAGCGTTGTAGACCATAGCGGAACACAGAAGCACAGGATTAAGCCGAAGAGCAAAAATCGAAGCAAAGTCATAGCGGCGCTCCCAACGGCAACATTAACAAACATTTGCCCGTAGTGCATGATCAAAGGTTGACTCTACTGCTTGAGTCCGTTCTCTACTGCAGAAAACCATGCTACTTACCGCGATACCAGCGAGCACAACAGGTTTCGTGTGCTCACGATGTTAGCGGGCTGGCTCTTGCGCAGCGCTCAGATTGGGCTCGTCCGTTCATCTTAGACGCACCCTTGCACTGCTCGTGAGTGCCGCAAGCGCCGGTCATTGCGCGGATGTGCATAGAAGTGAACGCAAGAAATGTGACCTCCATCCGGCCTGGATGTGGTCAGACGACTCAGTAAGGCGAGCGGCAGATCCGCTCACTCGCCGAATCTGTCCCTTCATGGCATGCGTTCCACGAATTGACTCGACGGGACTAACTTGATTCATGCCGATCGGATCTCAAGCACGGCAACCGTGTACGGATCCAGGTCCAGAGCGAAGTCCTTCGCATAACTGAACGGCCGACTTACCGGGCTGATGGCGGTGGGATGCTCGAGTGACGCAGAATCCGTCAGACCGGCACTGACGGTATGCAAAGTAGCGTTAGCCTTCTCGGGAGCTTTGGAGCCTTGAAGCCTCACTAGCAAGGTATTTTGCTCTGCCTGATAGTTAACAGCCTTGATTACCAGCCGGCGACCGTCAGCGCTCGACGTAGCAATCGCATCGACCGAGCCAGGCACCCAGTCTTTTGGAATCACTGTCGAGATCTGTTCAAAAAAGCGCTTCCGGTCAGGAATGTCTCGGAAACTTCCTGTAGCGGACGCGAGATAGCGCTCCGCGTAGTGCTCCCGAAAGAGCTTCTCGACGACATAGCCCGCCCCGGGAAACCAAGAAACGTGATCGTGATAGATGAACGAAGTCCAGGCCGGATCGTCCGTCGTGTTTCGCATGAGCAGGGCCGGGCACGTCATCGTAAGGCCCGGGCTGAGCTCCTCATAAAGCATCAGGCTGCCGGCCGCATGGAGTCCCGCCCGCCAATCGTACGTGTGCTGGAGGCTCCACTCGAGCACCGCGACCTCGATGCCCGGATGCTTTGAAGCGTGCACGTAATCGCGCAGCTTCGTCAGGTAGTTGCGGATTCGCCTCAGCCCGTTCTCGAAGTTCTCGGGCTGGTATTCGTAGTTGTGGCACCCGAGAATGTCGAAATTATCACCGGCAAGATCGATGACTTTCTCGCTCCAGATCATGTCATTCGATCGCTTCTGCCCGCAGGCAACGATTCGCGCCTGGGGAGCAATCGCTCGCAAGCGGCGTCCGTACACGTTCACGATTTCGGCGTACTTCTCCGGTGTAAAGCCGTTATTCATCGGCTCATTGTCGATCTGGAAAAGCTTCACGCCGTAGGGTTCGGGGTGTCCGTTGGACGCCCGCATCCGTCCCCATTTCGTTGTCGGCGGATCGTTCAGGTAATGGACCCAGTCCATAGCGTACTCGATATGTTCGGGGCTCGTGCTGGGCGCCGCCAGCACGATCAAGGGTTCGGCGTTGAGCTTCCGGCAAAGCTGTAGAAACTCCTCTGTCCCGAATCCAAAATAGTCTGAGTATCCGCCCCAATAGGTGTTCGGATGGTATCCGCGCGAGGGATAAGGACCAATGCCCTCTTTCCACTTGTATGTGGAAGCGAAGGAACCGCCGGGCCAACGGATGAAAGACGGACGGAGATCGCGCAGCGCCTGCAGCAGGTCGGGTCGCAGCATGCCGTCGCGGCGAACATCGGCGCGCATCATCGAGATGAAGTCCACGAGCACCGTTCCCTTACCCGTCGCGGCAATCTCCACCGATGCCTGCGTGTCCCGCACAGTGCTGGTGAAGGAAAATGGGACCTCCTGCCAATCCGAACTCCGGATGGCGAGCGGTACCGACGCGATCGGGCCGCCTTGGGAACTTTGGAAGTGAACGGCCAGCTGCGGGGAACCTTCTTCGCGCTTCACCCATAAGGAGCCCTCATACTTAATGCCCGCCTCAAGAAAGAGACGCCCCTGCCGAATGCCGGCCCGACCGCCCTCAGTGACGAGACGGACGCTCTTCTTGCCGTTCTGGAAATCAATTTCGGCAATCTCGACTCTGCCACGGTCCGAGAACGATTCCCAATAAGTCTTGAAGTCGTCGCCCTCAAACCCTGCGCCACGAATCTGTTCCGCGAATAGCCCGTCTTCCACCGAGTGATTGATGTGCTCGAGGAACTGCCCGTAGATCCTTTCGTCAATGGGGGTCGTGACCCTGTCCGTATCGACCAACAGGACGGCAACCTTCGCGTCGCTTGCGGCCGGAGCGGCACTGGACGATAAAGGGCTCGACACAGCGGAACGTGGGACCGCGACGGTCGCGGCCGTCGCACCCATAAGAAATCTACGTCTATTCATACGTAAGGTGATTCAGGATCTACGGTCTGTTTCTTTCAAAGCGACAAAGCTAATCGGCAGATCGACCGCCCACCAAAGGACGATCCTGGTGGATACGACTGAGTGGAACACTACGAGCGGAAGTGAACGCCTTGCTTCTCGAGATAGGTTTTCGCAACCTTTGCGTTTTCGATCGCGGGCACTGGTTGAGGAGGTGGCGAATCAAGTTCCACCATTACGAGGCCTGCCGTCTTCCGGCTGTCCATCATGGACAGGATTGCCGGAATGTCAACTTTGCCTTCGCCGAGCGGGCAATACCCAAGGTACTCCGCACCTCCGTTGTAATCCTTCAGGTGCATGTGCTGAACCAGGGGTAGAAAGTCTTTCACCACCTGCACCGGATCAGACCCGCCTTTCTGCAGTTGGCCGATGTCAGGTCCAAACTTCATCACACGCGTATCCACCGCTTCCATGACGGCGTAGGTCTCTTCGCGACTCTCCACGCATGTTCCCGTGTGCTGGTGCAGAACTGGCGTAAGCCCCATGTCCACCACAGCTTTGCCGAGTTCATTGAGGGTGGTCACAATGTCGTTCTTGTGGGCTTTGAAATCGTATGTGGTGCGCTTGACTCCATTAGGGCCGACGACGATCACTCTTCCGTTGTACTTCTTGACCAGCTTCGCCCATTCGAGCGTTTTAGCAATCGAATCTTTTCTCTTCTCCGGGTCCGACAGATTGGTTCCGCAGTAGGCCGAGATCAGCGGCAGATGATTGTACTTTTCGAGCACAGCACCCAGGCCGCCTTTCGATTCCATAGCTTCGATCTGATTCCCGAACAGTTCGATTCCGTAGAATCCCAGCCCGGCGATATCGCGGACCGCAGCCTCCACATATTGCGGATCGACCATCGGATTGACCGCAGGGCGAGCTCCGCCCATCGGCCCCAACGGGATCCACGTGAGACCCGTATGACCGATGTGCAGACTAAGGTCTTTCGCAGCGACGGCGCGCGATGCAAACAGGGCTGCGGAGAGGGTCTGCGTGAAGGTGCGTCGGTTCATAACTTGACCTAGTCTAACCGTTCAATGTTCACTGCGCAATTCATATTGCGCATTGCGAATTCAGTCGCGGAACAGCAGGGGCGCGTACTTCGAAAGGTATGTCTGCCAATTGGGCCAGCTATGGGCGCCGCCGGACGGATTGAATGTGTGTCTGACCTTCTTTTCAGTTAGAAGTTCATCCATTCCCTTCACTGACTTGAAGGCGGCATCTTCGGTTCCGCATCCGAGCCAAAGCACTTTCAATTGCCCGTTGAGGACCGCAGGATCTGCTTTTTCCCACTCGGCTTTGTTTCCGCCGCCGCTAAAGGCCGCAATGTACGCGAAGGAATCTAGATTGTGCAATCCGATTGACAGAGATTGGGCAGCACCCATGGACAGTCCACCGATTGCCCGATGCTCACGATCGGTTAGTACTCGGTACTTGCTTTCTACTTCCGGTTTCACGCCGGTCAGTAATTCTTTCTCGATGGCTACTCCATCCGCTGTCCTATTGGGAGCAGCAGTTACGGACGGCTTGATCTCGCGAGGGATGTGACCGTAGGGCATGACCACGATCATGGGTTTGATTTTGCCGTCCGCGAGCAGATTGTCCATGATCACGTTGGCACGGCCAGTCCAGGTCCACGAAGCTTCAATTTGACCGTTACCGTGCAGCAGATAAAGCACCGGATATTTTCCCTGACCGGATTCATAGCCCGGCGGAGTGTACACGTAGAACATGCGGGGCGTGCCGAGATTCTTCGAGTCATAGAAGTCGATGTGAACCGTTCCATGAGGCACGTTTCGTTCTTCGAAGACGGCCTTTTCCGGTCCCGGCACGATGAAACTACTGGTCGGTCCCCACCGGCGCAGTTCCAGGGAGGGATTGGAGGGATCGGGGCTACGGAGTCCGCCATCAACAGCGTAACCATATGTGTAGAAACCCGGTGGCAGTGGTCCAACGGTTACGCTCCAAACGCCATGTTCGTCCTTCTGGAGCGGCTTCGGCTCCTTGATCACTTCCAGAATCCCTGGCGAACCTATCAATACGACTTCGGACGCTTTCGGTGCGAACAGGCGAAAAGTCACGGAACGATCCGAACGTACTTCGGGCGAGACCGGTATGTTCTTCGTGTCTTCGTAGTAAGGCGGAGAAGGCTGTTGAGGGAACGCTGCTGAGCTCAGCCAAAAGAACGTGAAAATAACGATCGAAGCACGCATGGGTTACCAGGTCGGACCTACCACTCAGCAACCGAACCATCGTCGTGGAATACGCGTGCCATCGGCCGTGTGCCACCGAATGGATACTTCGCGAGACTTTCTTCCGACAGTTCGAACCCGAGGCCCGGCTTCTCCGACAGCGGGAATCGGCCGTCGACCATTCGCATGGCCGGGAAGCCCAGCCACTCTTGCCAGATCTTATCGTTGGCGTTCGGGGTCACCTGGCCGCAGATCTCCTGCACCAGGAAGTTGGGCATGGCCGCATCCACATGAACCGTAGCGAGCCCGCCGATGGGCCCCTCACACGCATGCGGGGCCATTGAAATCGAAGAGACATTCGCGGTAGCAGCAACCTTCCATAAAGCGGTGATGCCACCGACATGGTTAATGTCGGTCTGCAGAATGTCGACCACACCCATCTCGATGAGTTCACGGCAGTCGTAAGACGCAATGAGCCGCTCGCCCGTCGCAATGGGAGTGGTGGAGCGCCGCGCGATCTTCGCCATCGCCTGAACGTTTTCGGGGGGACAAGGTTCTTCCACGAAAAGCAGATTGAGTGGCTCCACTTCCTTGACGATGACCGCAGCCACACTGGGGCTGGTCTTTGCGTGGAAATCGATTGCAATGTCGATATCCGGACCGAGAGCCTCGCGGGTCATTTGTATCGCCTTGATGGCCCGATCGAGTTTCGGTCTCCGTTCGAGCCACTCGTAGTATCCGGGAATGCCGCCCTTGACACAGGTGATGCCTTGCTGCTTTGCCGTCTCCCGGATCTGCGCTAAGCGCTCGCGTCCGGCTCCGTCGATGTGATAGTAGCCGCGGACGCCGCGGGGATCGAACGGCCCGCCGAGCAGCTTGTACACCGGCATGTTCAGTGCTTTCCCGCGAAGATCCCACAAAGCCTGGTCGATGCCTGCTATCGCGGACCCGATCACCGGACCGGCACGATAGAACGAGTGAACGTACATTGATTGCCAGATGTGCTCCACCTGCATCGGATCGGCGCCGATCAGAAAATCACGGAAGTCATTCACGCAGGCCATCACCGCGCCTGCTTTGCCTTCCAGAGTCCCTTCTCCCCATCCGATCAGCCCTTGATTAGTCTCGAGCTTGACGAAGACATAGGGCCGGTCAGAGTTCGGCGTGAGGGAGACGCCGAAGACTTTTACGCCGGTGATCTTCAAACCGGAGCTGACATCGTTGAATGCCTGCAGTCCAACAGGTCCTGCCTGGGGGACGAAAGAACAGTCGCACGAGTCTATGGGCAGACGGCTTGGGTGTTTCGTCGCGCCGGCAAGAAGCCCAGCCGATCCTACGGCAAGGAAGTTTCTACGATGCATGATATTTCTCCAAGGCGGCCTCATTCACGGTAATGCCAAGACCGGGCGTCTTCGTCAATTCAAGGAATCCGCCCTTACCGGCTTCCAAATGGGGCGAGACAATCTCGCGCCGCATGGCTCGATCCTCTTCTGCCGCAGGCATCGGCAAATGCTGGATGAAGAAATTCGGAACACTGGCAGCAATGTGAATCGCCGCCGCGGTAGTAACCGGTCCTCCCTCATGGCGAGGCGCAACGGCCACATAGTAAGGCTCGGCCAATGCGGCCACGCGTCTTGCGCCGCTGATGCCAAAGATGCCGATGGAAGGACGTACCAGGTCAATTAATCCCTCGCGTAGCAAGGCTTGAAAGACGCCCGGATCGTCAATACCGGCCCCGAATCCGAGAGGGACAACACTTTCGCCCGCCACCTTGCGAAGCGCGTCGATATTAGAGTGAGAGCACGGCTCGTCGAACCACAGGGGATGCTTTGACTCGATAGTCGTCGCGACCGACGCCGCATCACCCGGGGTTAACGAGCCATTACCTTGCAGAACGAAATCGCGTTCTGCGGGAACCGCGTTGGCAAGCTCGAGAATTCGATTCTGATACGCTTTGCCCTGATTTCGAAATGCCGGCGTAGGGACATCGATGACCGTGACCGGAAATTCGTCGGATTGCACCGAACTGTAAGCACGAACTTTGCTTCGCGTCGGCCCTCCGAGAACGCGGTACACCGGTGCGTTTGCCGCCTTGCCGAGAATATCCAGGCAGGCCATATCCAGCGCCGCACGAAAGGGCGCCGAAGGAGGAATGGTCGCGTAGGCATTGGCAGGTCGGCCCACCCAGGCGGACTCGAGAGCTTTGGCATCGGCATTAGGGTCATGCGGGGACTCGCCCCACCCGACCAGCCCCGATCGCGTCGTGATCCGCAGCAACGAGTAGCGTTTCCCGGAAGCTGGCTCACGAACCGGGTAATGACGGATGGCCGTGATGTCCAGCGCAGCAGGTCTTGCCGCGGCCTTTGCGGCCTCCTGCGCGATACCGGCCAGCAAGCGTGCTCTCTTATCGATCTTTATGTGATTCATGGCTGCGAATAGGTTGTCCTTTACCTGGCTCAAAATACGAATCGCAAAGCAAATTGAATTTGCCTGGAAGTTCTGGCTGTTGAAGATATGGAGCCCACGCCATTACTTCCGATCGTCGTGTTCCCGGGTATAGCGAATTGTGGATGGTTCAGCGCATTGAAAAACTCCGCCCGAAACGCCACATTTGAGTTCTCGGTGATGCGGAACCGTTTGGCCGCTGTCAGGTCCAGGTTGGCGGCTCGCGGCCCGGTGAGTACATCGCGTCCGGAATTTCCGTAGCAGTAACAAGCTGCGGGAGGAATCGAAAACGCCAACGGATTAAACCACTGTTGGAGCGTCTGGACGGCGGGATAGGGAGACACGCCCGCCACAACATTGGCGCGAGACGACGTGCCGTTATTTGTGGCCGAAGGAGCATTCACGGTGAAAGGCAAGCCGCTTTGCCAGACGAAGATGGCATCCAGTTCCCAGCCGCCAACAACATACCGGTTGAACGGATTACTTGAGTTCGCCCACCGTTTACCCTGTCCAAAGGGCAGTTCATACGTTGTGAAGAGATTCAACCGGTGGCGAACGTCGCTGTTTGAGCTGCCCCAATCGGCGCGCCGGTTGTAGGGATCCTGGCCGCCGCCCGAGCCTCCATCCCACGGGGCGTTATCCATGGCATGAGACCAGACCCAATTCGCATTCAGATAGAGACCATGCGAGTATCGCTTCTCAAAGACAACCTGGAGGGATTGAAACTCCGAATTGCCTGCGGACTCCCAATAGTTGATGTTCGTAATGTTCGACAGTACCGGGTAGTAAGGACGGCGTGGATTGATCGCTCCGGGCCCAGGGGGTGGCGTATTGATGCCATAGCTCCATGCGAGGCGTCTCCCAAGGGAGCCCACGTATGTAGCGGTCAGCACCGTTGAGGGGGCCAACTCGCGCTGTACTCCGAAATTAAACTGCTGAATTTGTGCGTTGCGGAAATTCGGATCGATCGCTGTAATTGTTGCGTTGGGAACTGCAGCAGTCGGATTATTCGGATCGGTCGCCGGGAAATCCGAACGTTGCGGTATTCCCTGGCGGACGCTGTTTGCTGGAAAGAGGTCGCCGGGGCTGGTGTTGAACACAAGATCGAACGGCTGCTGCCGGAACTGTCGAATCGTCGTTCCGTAGTTGCCCTGCGGATCATAGAAGATGCCGTACCCGCCGCGAACGACAGTCTTCCGATCAACCTGGTAGGCTATACCGATTCTCGGACCGATGGCAGAGAAATCGGTATTTACATTGGCGGTAGAGCTTGCGTTCTGGCCCGCTATCAGCAGTTTCGCGGTAACGGGATTCCAATTCACCCAGTAATTGTTGTCTTCGGTGAAAGGGGTGTTGACCTCGTAGTGGATGCCGAGATTAAGAGTCAGCTTGTCCGTTACCCGCCATTCATCACGCGCATAGTAGTTAAATTCATTCGTCCGGACGTGGGCTGTGCCGGGTATAAAGAAGTCCCGGATCGTAGCACTCGGGAAACCGAGCAGCATGCTTGCGATCGCGTCCCCTGTGCCATTCGTACTGGACGGATTGTTCGTGAAACCGGACGTAAATGAGAAGCGACCGAATGCGCTTTGCCCCGGAGGGCTGGCGGTCTCGCTGATGAGCCTCTGGCGGATGTCAATTCCGAACTTAAAGGCATGCTTGCCTTTTTGCCAGCTCACGTTAGCAGTGTTCTCGAACATATGCTCCCGGCGGATAAGAGGTTCGGACCGCGCATTACCAAGGCCGACATAGCCGCTGGGGCTAATGATCGGTGCAGAAGGCTGAAACGGGTCACTCGTATCCCGTCCCGGTATCTGCGACCATACCGGGTCTGTCAATTGCTCGGGGAGCAGAAACTGGCTGAATTTAGTGAACCCGAATCGATACTCGCCAATGACCGTCGGACTGAATACGTTGTTGTAAGCGAGTACACCATGGTGGCCGCGAACATCGTCGGGTCCGGCAAAGCTATCCTCGTTGCCACCGATGCGCGTATCAAACGTGTTAGGTATGTGCAGATCGGAATTGTCGATCGAGTAGCGAGCAAAGAATGTCTGCTTTGACGTGATCTGATGATCGATGCGGATGTCGCCGCGATCGAGGTTGCTCAACTTTTCCGGGTTGGAGATGTAATTGTTCACCAGGCCGGAAGTCTGTGGATTCGGATAGAGCGCTACGATTCTCGCCGCGAGCGGATCGAAGCGCGAGGCCGGAATAACGTCGTTTGGAAATCGGACCCGGGTGTAAGTAGTTACTCCACCACTCGTGATCGGAGCCGTTGATGCCGGATCGAAAATACCGCTTCTGGCAACGCCCGCGAAGTTGCCGGCCTTCGCCGCTGCGGTGGGCACAGTGACAACCTTTGTCTGGCCCTGCTTCTCTCGATAACCCTCATAGTCGGCAAAGAAGAAGGTGCGGTTCCGGATGACGGGCCCTCCCAGGCTCACGCCGAACTGGTTCAATTGATACTGCGGTATTGGCAAATCTCCCCGGTCGAAGTAGTTTTTCGCGTCGAGCGCCGAATTGCGCAAGTATTCGAAAGCTGATCCATGGAAATTGTTGCTGCCGGACTTCGTACTGGTGACGAGCACCGCGCCGCCTGCTCTTCCGTACTCTGCACCCGCATTATTGGTGATTGCTTTAAACTCCTGAACGCCTTCGACCGGAGGCCGCACGACAAAAGTCTGCGAGATCATCTCGGTATTGTCGATTCCGTCAAGCAGGAGCTGATTGCTGCTGTCCCTTGCACCATTCGCGAGCAGAGTCGTTCCGCCGGGCCTCAGTTCGTCCGGGCGCAACCCCGAGTTGATCGTCCCGGTTTGCGCATAACTGAGTCCGGTCACTCCTGGCGCCAAAACCGCAAGCTGGACGATATTGCGGCCGTTCAGAGGCAAGGTCTCGATCGGTTTAGAATCGATGACCTGCCCGACGGTGGAGCCTTCGGTCTGCAGCAGCGGGGGCGCGGCGTTCACCTCAACCGTCTGTTCGAGACCGCCGACTTGAAGGCGAACATCAAGGCGGGCTTCCTGCGCGACCTGCAAGACAAGGCCTTTGCTCAAGTACCGTTGAAAGCCCGACTTCTCGGCGCTAACCGAGTAGCTGCCCGGTGTCAGATTGACAGCCCGGAACTCCCCGGCGGCATCGGTCTCCAGATTGACCGCCGTGTTCGTCCCCTCATTGATGACCTTGATCGTCACCCCCGGGATCACTGCCCCCGAAGTGTCCGTTACGGTCCCGGCCAAGCTAGCCCTCTCCACCTGACCTTGCACAAGTGAAAGCACAAGCAATGCAAGCGAGGCGAACCGAGCAACACGGCTAATTGTTACGCCGTTCATTTTCCACACCCCCTGAAGTGCGGTTGAAATTCCAACCGGCTAAAGTTCGCTGCTGTCCATCATCCCCGATAGACACGCGGAAATTTCCTGCAAGCGACGAATTACCTGAACAGTCGCGGAGCGAAATCGTTGAAGGCACGGCGCCAGGTGAGCCATTCGTGCGCGGTACCGGGCGACTCGAAATAGACATTGTGGATGCCTGCTTCGGTGAGCGCTTCGCTGAACTTCTTCGTGTTCGGACCCTCGACCGACCCGATGCCGAGGAATAGAACCTTCATCTTCTTGTTAAAGGCTGCCGCGTCCGCGAAAACACCGTTGTTCGAAGTCTTCGGATCGAATCCACCTCGAGATCCGCTGCTGCCGCTGAATCCGCCAAGGTATGCGAACTTATCGAGATTACCGAGCACAGTCTGGAACGACTGCATACCGCCCATGGAGAGACCCGCCATGGCACGATTCTCTCGCCCGGGTAGAACTCTGTACGTTTGCTCCACCATTGGAATGAGATCCGTGAACATCATCTCAGTGAAGGTCGCTCCGAAATTCGAGGGAAACCCCGGGCGGGCTGCGCCGGCTGCCGGGCGGTTGGCGCCCGGGGGCGGCGTCACCTCATCCATTGATCGTCTGGCAATGATACTTCGTGCCGAATACAAGCTTGCGTCTTCGCCCGGTTTCACCGCGTTCAGGTTATCCATGACGATGAGCATGGGCTTTACCTTGCCAGCCGCAAGCAGGTTGTCCATCATGAGGTCCACATGGCCCTGCGTGCTCCAATCTTCCTCGTTCTCGCCCCAACCGTGGAGTAAATAGAGCACCGGATAACGCCCACGCGCATTCTTGTCGTAGTCAGGCGGCAAATACACAAAGCAGCGGCGCCACTTGCCCGTGACTTTGGAGTAATACCAGCGCTGGCTCACCTGCCCGTGCGGTACGTCTTTCACCGCGTAGTAATCCGCATCCGGCTCAGGGATCTCAATGCCGCTGTTGTCCCATCCGGAGCCAAAGAAGGTCCGCGTGGCAGGATCAGCGACCACTGATCCGTCGATCACACTGCTGTAGTAGTGGAACCCGATCACCTGCGGCGGAATCGTAACGGTCCACAACCCGTCCGGACCTTTCGTCATGTCGTGGGCACCGCCCAACCGCACCTGGACTTTCTGTGCGTCAGGAGCAGCTACCCGGAACATCACACGCCGGTCAGGATAGACGCATGGGTATGGAGCGCCTGGGATGTTCAGGGAGGAAGGTTTGCATTCGTCCGTTCCCTGCCCCAGGCAGGCGCCACATCCGAGCAGCGCTAGTAAGAGGATTTGTTTGGTTTTCATTTGTGTGAGGTAACTGATCAGAACGAGTACTTCAGTCCCAGCTGAAGCTGGCGCATGTTTGTCTGGGTGGTGGTAACCACTCCGAAATTCGAATAGGCGGCTGTGTCCGGTAGCCCGGGTCGCGGCTGCCCTGCCCGAATGCTTAGATTGGGCATCGACCAGTTCGGGTGATTCAAAGCATTGAAGGCCTCGAAGCGGAATTGAATTACGTGGCCCTCTTTGTAAGGCATGCGGAATTGCTTATGGATTTCCGCGTCCAGCCCGATGATCCCCGGCCCCTCGATGGAGTCTCGGCCTACGTTGCCAAATTGCCCCGCAGGAGCAAGGACGAAGGAGTTCAGATTGAAATACCGCGACGGTGTGGGGTTATCGAGGTAAGGACTGACGCCGGTGAAAGTGGGCCGGTCATAGCCACCACCTGCCCCTGTGTTGGCCCGATCGATACCGGCCATCAACGTTCCTGGCAGACCACTCTGAAGAGTAAGGATGCCGCCCGCCTGCCATCCACCGATGATCGCGTTGGCAACCCGATTCGTGATATTCAGAAGCTTGCCGTTTCCGACTGGCAGCTCATATAGAACAGAGCTGACGAAGCGATGACGCACGTCGAAGGCAGAAAGTCCGCGCTCGCATGACAGGCAGTAGCTGTTCTGAGGATAGAGCGTGTCGTTGCCCTGATTCCGGATTCCGCTGGTCGTGTCGATTGACTTTGCCCAAGTGTAGGAACTGATCACGCTCACACCTTGGCTGAAGCGCCGCGTGGCTTTGACGCTTAAAGAGTTATAATTGCCGATCCCGCCATCGTGCACGAGTTGGATATTGCTGAAACCGGGATACGGCTGCCGCGATGCAATGGTCCCTAGACCCGGAACCGCCTGACCGATGTTCTGGAATCCCTGCAGGTGGCGGCTTTGGGCACCCAGGTAGCCCACCTCGAGCGCCCAGTCAGGAGTCAACTGCTGCTGGACGTTGAACAGGTATTGCATCGCGTAAGTAGTGCGATGGTCCACCGACATGGAATATGAAACCGGCGTAGGAGCGTTGGCAGTCGCGCCGCTGCCGCCAGGGACCGCGTTGCTGTAGAACAGTGTGGGTACACCCGGATTCGAATTGAGCGTGACGCGACCAGC
>JBJMGK010000160.1:0-5907 GCA_045807925.1 Bryobacteraceae bacterium
GCGAACGATTGATTGGAACGATCCGTCGAGAGTGTTTGGATTACGTGATACCGCTGAGTGAATCTCATCTGAAGTGCACGCTTCGAGAATGGGTGAACCATTACAATACCGGACGTCCTCATCAGTCCCTGGGACCAGGCATTCCTGATCAGGTTGAGCCCACGTCGCCTGCAGTCCAGGATTCCGAACGCATATCTTCGAACAGACGGGTAAGCTCGAAGTCGATCCTCGGTGGTCTGCATCACGAATATCGATGGGCTAATGCCGCCTGACTTAGCCACAACGACGCCCGATTTAACAAATTGCAGTGTTTCAGAGAGTTTTTGCGCAGCACAGGCGTCAGCAAATGAGCTGGGCATACTTCATTCGCACTCACATGGCCGTTTTGGCTGGCGTCGATTTTTTCACCGTCGAAGTGCTCACCTGGCGCGGGTTGACCACCTATTACGTCCTCTTTTTCTTGCACCTGGCGACACGCCGCGTCACCGTCGCCGGAATCACCCAGCATCCCACGGAAGAATGGATGGTGCAGATGGCTCGGAATGCTGTGGACGTGATCGATGGCACTCTGCTTTCGGTTCGCTATGCCTTACACGATCGCGACAGCAAATTCTGCAGTTCCTTCCAAGCTATGCTTCGGTCTGGCGGAGTTGAGCCGATACGACTGCCACCTCGCAGCCCGAATTTGAATGCGTTCGCCGAGCGATGGGTGCGCTCCATCAAGCACGAGTGTTTGTCGAAGTTGATCCTGTTTGGTGAACTCTCACTGCGACGCGCCGTAACTGAATTCTTAAGGCATTATCATTATGAACGCAATCATCAAGGCAAAGAGAACATGCTCCTCTTCCCTGCCCCCGCTTCTCCACCACCAAATCCGGATCGGGTTATTACTTGTCGTGCTCGCTTAGGCGGATTGCTGAACTTCTATCAGCGCGTCGCATGAATTGTTTGACCGTACGGGTTCAAACCACGCGTGGAAAACGAGAGTATGATCCGGGCCTTCTTCGCTTGTTCATGGAGTCCAAGAACCAAATCGCATCGTCACCCACAAACCTAATGATGGGGCTAAAGCGGTCAGATTTCCCAACGACAAGTTTCAAGGGTGCATCGTCGAACTGCACCTGTGCGAATACATCATTGGATTCATTTTCATGGGGAGATGACACCAAGGCTGTTAAGCAATTGATTTTTGCTTCTACATGGCAAAACTTATAAACGTTCCCTGGCACTTCGTCGCACGCCACCGTTAACGTAGCGTCAAGATTGCTGCTGTCCTTCCCTTGGGTCCAATACGTGGTCGTAATAGGCTTGTTCCAGTTGGCGCTCTGTCCAAAGGCAGCACTGGCCATCACAATGGCAGCGGCGGCTAACGCAAATCGGCCTCTCATCTCGGGTTCCCCTCTATGTGATCGTGCGATTGGCTTCGTCTATTCTCAGCGGAACCCTGGGCGGGAGCATTGCGGTTGTTCCTGCAAAAAGTCACGATACAATCGGTGGCCTAACTCTCCATTTCGGGGATTGAGAAGAGGTGGATATGACAAATGCTCGGCGATGCTACGCAGAATCTTGCACGCGTGACCGGGGTCGGCGCTGGACAGCCTACGTCATGTGTCGTGTCGGTTGTTGTCGGTTGAGTTTTATCGTGGCGGCACTCACGGCCGGAGCTCTCATCCTTGCTGTGTCCCAGCATTCGCGCGCCCAGGACAACGGGCAGGGCGCAGCGCAAGCCGGGGCGGCGAACTCGTGCTCCGGCCTCCCGCCGGGTACGGGCCACCCGCCGGTCGCGTTGACCCCCGTCACCTTGCAGCTGCTGCAGCGCTCGATTGAACCGGTGCCGGCGACCGACGGGTTCATCCATCTCGCCTACGTGGCCAAAGTGACGAACACTCGGACAGTGCCGGCCGACATCACCGCCATGGTCACGCCGGTCGATTCTCTAGCCGATTTCAGTCCGACCGGGCGGAACTTCGTGACGGACGCTAAGGGCCGCGACATTACGGGCGCGATCCGACTGTTCGCGGTGCCACCCGATGACAACTTGCCAATCGACGGTTCTGCGGCCGGACCTGTGGCGGGCTTCTTCACCCGTGTGCCTGCCGGGAACTCGGGGTTGATGTTCTTCGATGTGACCTACACCGACCCGGCCCGGCTTCCGCGGATGCTCTCGAACAGCATCACGGTGACCTCCGGCGGTGGCTCGAGCGTCACCGAACTCACGAACCCGGTGCCTGTTGGATGCCGACCCTTGGCCATCCTGCATCCGCCTCTGGTCGGCCATGGCTGGGTTACCGGAAATGGCTGCTGCACTTCTATCAATTCCCATCGTGGTGCGATCCTGCCGGTCAACGGAGTCCTGCAGGCACCGGAGCAATTCGCCATCGACTACGTGCAGATCGGCCCGAACGGCGCCTGCTGCAATGGATCGCCCCAAGCCCTTCGCTCCTGGTGGGGGTACGACGCGCCCATTCTTGCTGCGGCCGCGGGTGTGGTCGCCCAAGTGGTTGACGGTATCCCGGACCAGCAGCCCGTCGGCACGCTCTCCAACGTGACTGCCGCGACCGCCGGGGGGAACAGTGTTATCGAGGACATTGGGGACGGGCGGTACGTGGCCTACGGCCATCTGAAGCCCGGCACGATCTCCTCCTGGGTCCGCAAAGGAACGCACCTGAAGGCGGGAGACCTGATCGGCCGGCTCGGCAACTCGGGAAACAGCGACGTGCCACATCTGCACTTCCAGGTGATGGACAGTCCGTCGTTCCTCGACGCCACGGGGCTGCCGTTCGTATTAGACTCCCAGTTGCTTGAAGGTCGTGTGTCTGAAGCTGCCGCGGAGGAGTTTGGTGGAGGTGCCTTCGTACCCATCGACCGGAGGGGAGCCGGTTTGCAGATCAATTTGATGCCGGAGGGCAATGGCGTGTTCGGCTATAACCTGTCCCACTAACTCCCTGGTTGCGAGCTTCTAGACATGTGGCGGGCTTTTCTGGCCGGTCCTTACTCACGAAGTTCGGCGGAATTTAGAAGCCCTGGGGAGTTCGGCCGACCACTCCCCTTCGGAACTCCAATGTGTTCGGATCGATCGCTGCCTCTGAGATCTTCCTATTGGTCGCATCTTCTCTGCATCGTTACCTTGCATCCGCGCCCAAAAGTAGCCAGGCCTTCCGTTGGTTTTGCTCAAAGGCCATTTCGCTTCATGCCTTTGCTTAGAGGCGGCACCGGATGATAGGGAGGGTTAGCATTTACTACCAGCCGGAAACATGAAGCCCGCCGATTAAGGCGGGCTTTCTGTTGAGATTACTGGTTCAGTGCAGTTATCCCGCATGCGTGACAGGCTTGCTCGTACGCTTCTAAAAGCGATAACCCACGATTACTGCCGCTCCGACACTGTGACGGAGTTGACCTTCTCACCCTTCGCGTTCGTGCCTGTGGTGGTAACAGTTCTGGTCCTGCCGTCCTGGGAGATCACGCCCTTGCTCGTCAGAGTATGGCCGCTGTCCAGCTTCACGACAGAGGTCCAGTGATAAGGGTTTGCTTGCTGGATAACGATCGTGCCCTTACCCCAGGGGCTTAGGTAGGGATATTCGTTTCCATCCGTCTTGAGGCGGTTCTCCACGTTAAACGGCTTTCCGTCTGAGCCCAAGCCTTCAGACTTCGAGACCACCCAGCCGCCGTCTTCGGTGTAAGTGGTCGTTACACTCTGGGGTGCGGGTCCGGGGCTGAACTTCGATTGGGCCATGTTCAATTTCCATGTGCCAAGATTCGGGTCAGACGCGAGGAGAGCGCTGGCCGCCATCAACATTGCGAGCGGAACCATTCGTTTCATCTCATCTCCTTTGACGCACCGAGATGACCCACCCACGAGGCGTGAACTGATCCATGTCGGGTGTTCGAAACAGGCTATCACAAAAATCGGTGTGCGAGGGAACACAGACATTCAAGTGTCGGAGCGAAGTACCTCCCACCCCCCCCCGAACTGGCCCGATTACCCGAATTCCCGAATTCCCGAAAACCTAACAATCAATGAACGTCGAAACCTGGCCGCTTGAGCGTTTAGCCATCTGCTCCATCTTCGTGGGATGCGGGACGATAAAGCGCCGAAGGATGTAGGGAGAGAGGGCTGACCGTTTATGCCCTCCGACAGGGCGAGGCGGGGCATCGCCGTCACATCTGGATCAGGCGCCAGCGAAACAGCCTAACACTGGTCAGCATTCGCCTGTACGACTGGCACGAAAATGAACAACTTAGCGCTGGTTGTCACTGACCGGCACGTAACCATAGGTGTTCGAATTCCCCTTAAGCGTCGACTCGTATGCTTCGGTGGTAGCCCTGGTTTGCTTCGCAGATCGAGCCGTTTTTGACACCGTTGAAGTGTAAGGCAGATACGGAACGGGAAGTCCCGTTCACGTCTGCAATCCCGGTTTGTAAACGCTTCTTAACTACAGCGGATCTATCGACTGCAGAAAAGTTGGTCCTTATGCCGGCAGTCCGGCGCTATCCCAGTTCTCGAAGCCAGACATCACTGGCGCAATACTTGGGCGAGCCGAGAATCTCCTCACCATCGTGGGTCGATGGAGTTGCCCGCGTCTCTTGAACCCACCTGCACCCAGCGCGCTACGTTGACTACGAGCTTCGGCCCTTATAGCGGTTAAGTGTACCCTTCATGGACTCACGTGGTTCGCATGATCATCGCCTTAGAGGGTCGCCGTACTTCGACTTGCATGCCTGTCGGCAAGAAGATTGCTATGAGACACTTTGCTGCACAGCACCGGCCCCTAACCGACAATGTACTTAAGAGGCAGAATGAACGAAGAAGATGGAGCACGGCGGGCTCATTGTGTCGAGGATGTAGTGATACACACCAGCTCGACCGGCGTCTCTCGCGGACGCCCGACTACGCCACTGAGAACCGGGCATTAGCCACATTGGCCCAGGAGATGGCCCAGCATCCGGGAGGAGTGCTCCAGAAAGTGGCTGAACTGGCAAGGGAACTGTGCCGCGCTGACGCGGCAGGCATTAGTGTCCTTGAGCCCGGCGGTACCGTGGCATCTTCCGCTGGCACGCAGCAAGCGGAGCTTTGCCTCGAGCCTCAACGGGACCGTACCACCCCACGCGAGCGTCAGGCGTCGGGATGGTTAGCACGAGTTGTATAAACCGCCGTTGGTACGAGTACACGGGAACTACTCCGGCAGAGTCTGCCGGCGAGGGCTGACATAACCTTTTTTCACCCTGATGACCAAGAGCGAGCGTGGACCAAGTGGCGGCATAGTCCAGCGACAGGAAGGGATACGAAATCGAATACCGATGCAGACGCCATCCACATGACGGTGGTCCCTGAGATTCCCCGGAGCGTTTCTCGGAAGCGGGAAAATAGATCGCCGGGTATGTGCTGCGGTCTGCCCGCGGAACACCAATGAAGCAATCGCGAACATGGAGGCGCGCGACACCGCTCGTTGTCTACCTCCTCGTCGTCACGTACGGCCACCAAACGCGAGGGCGGGACAAAGCTCAAGCATCGCTGGCCTTCAGGGAACATATCATCGCCAACGACCTCCGTGGCGGTTATCAGGTGGCGGTTGCCGACCTCAACCGTGACGGCCGGCCGGACATCATTGCGCTCGCTGCGGGAGGGCCCGATCTTGTCTGGTACGACAGCCCCGGCTGGGAGCGCCACGTTCTCATTTCGGGTTTGCGTTCTATGATCAACTGCGCCCCCGGTGACCCAGGACCGGACGGCATACCAGACATCGTCGTGGAATGGGAATTCGCCGATGACGCCGCGAAAAGCTTGGGCAAAGTGGGCATTCTGCACCACGATGGCGACCCGCGCCAGCCATGGAAGCTGCGACAGTTCGATGCGATCCCGACGTCGCACCGCCTCCGCTGGGCCGACATTGACGGGTCTGGAAAGAA
>JBJMGK010000161.1:0-11199 GCA_045807925.1 Bryobacteraceae bacterium
GCTCCCACGGCGCGCGCGGAAACGGAAGCGTCCGGAAAATTCGACCAGCTACCGAGCGAACGCAGTTCCCTCTCGCTCCGGTACGCCTTCACGCTCAACCCCGGTTCCATCGTGGTGATGGATCGTGGCTATAACGACTACGCACTGTTCGGCAAGTGGACCGCCGAAGAAAGCTACTTTGTTACGCGGCTAAAGGACAATATGAGCGGGGGCGCCGGCGAGTCTGGCGTCCTCATCGGATGGAAAGATTTCCCGATGCCGCGGGGGTGTCCCAACTCGGGATTGCTCACCCAGATTTGAGCTTTTCTTCCGCGCATAGTGAGAGCTCGATCATGCGTTCCAGTAACTGATCGGCGGGTAATCCCACGAAATTCTTCAGTACTAGCTCTTTGACGTAGAGTCGCACCAGGTACCGTAACTGCAGGGCTCGATTGCGCGTCGCAAACACGAAGTCCCGGTGGCCGCTGTTGACCACGATGATGTTGCGCTCGGCGTCGAAGCGGCAGCGCCAAAGATCGCCGGCGGCACGCTCAAAGGTATACCCCGGTAACCCCCGCGTATTCACGACAGCGGGGCTGGCGGGATTGACAGCCACTTCCTTTCTCGAGTGAAGGGATAGAGGCGATTGCGTTTTTTTCTGGCGGCGTGCCCCATACGATCAACGTCATCTGTGATGCTGCCCTCGTGAGTGCATACGGAGCCGGAACTAAAAACATCGATGCGCAACGCATTTGGGAAGTCGCTCGGTGGCGCTGTTCGCGGCGATTACGAATGATCAACCGCGCAGTGATCCGGACGTCAAGTTACAATCGCTGAGAAAGGAGCATTCATGGGAGACAAAGGTGGCAAGAAAGACAAGGAAAAGAACAAGCAACAGCAGTTGACAAAACAGAAACAAGACGAGCAGAAGAAGCACGACAAAGCTCCGGCAAAGAAGCCCGCAGCAGGAACCGCGTAGAGCCGGATCGTGACGTGGTCGACGCTGACGCTTCTTAAGCTGGCGGGCTGTATCCGGGTTTGCCAGTACATAACCTAAACACAGACTTTGCTCCCACGGCGCGCGCGGAAACGGAAGCGTCCGGAAAATTCGACCAGCTACCGAGCGAACGCAGTTCCCTCTCGCTCCGGTACGCCTTCACGAACAATCGCGAGGCAGGCGACGCGTTCAATACCGGCGGCCTCACGGATGCAAGCAGCCGCGGCAGCAGCTTTCTTCTCGACCAGTCGCTAGGTAGCTCATGGACATTACCCCCGGTCCCAGTTCCGTCAACAGTCTGCGCGCACAACTTTCCCGCCGCACCGCCGTGCTCCGGACGAACACCGCGGCTGGCCCGGAGATCGCTATTTCCGGCCTCTCGAATTTTGGACAGCCCTACGAAGGAAATGAAACGTACCGGGAAGATCACGCCGACATTGCGGACACGTATTCCTGGAATCGTGGCCGACATCTGATCCAGGCGGGCGGCGCTCTGAACTATATCCATGAAAGCGTCGTGAACCGAAACGGAGAAGGCGGACTTTTTGTTTTTGCGCGTGAATTTTCATGGCGAAGAACGATCCAATGACACGCACGAATCCAGCACCGACCCGGACGCCCAGTTGGCCCGCAAAGGTGGGGGCAAAGAAGCGAAGCTGAGTTACTGCGGCAATCTGCCCATCGAGAACGGCAATGGGCTGATCGCCAATACCGAGTTGTTGCAGGCCAACGGCACAGCCGAACGGGATGCGGCGTTGCTGATGACCGAACGGATCCCTGCCGGGAATCGGGTCACAGTGGGAGCCGACAAGGGTTACGACACCAGAGGTTTTGTAGCTGAGTGCCGCCAGTTGAACGCCACACCGCACGTCTCACAAAACACCAAGCGCCCCGGTGGGAGCGCCATCGATGCTCGCAAACACCTGACACCCTGGTTATAAAATCAGCCAGCAGAAGCGCAAGCGGATTGAGGAATGTTTCGGCTGGCTCAAGACCATCGCGCTGGTGCGCAAACTGCACCATCGGGGCATTTTCAAAGTCGGGTGGATCTTCACCTTCGCCGCCACTGCCTATATCGAAGGCAGATCAAGGGTGCCGACCATTATTAAGTCTTCGGCGACTACTACCTTCCCGAAGAGCGAGCAACGGCCCCAACGCTTCAGCAGTACGGCGTTTGTTTGAAGAAAGGTCACTTCATCGCAACACCCGGCAACGTAATCGATTACGACCGCGACGCTGGGACTGCCCGCGCTTACTGCAGCTCACCTGAGTGCGCGCTCACCTCGCCAGTACTGAAGGATCCGTTCCTATGGTGCCTTCCAATTCAGCAACGTACTCCTGTCTCGTCACTCGCGCCATTTGCGCTCGCGCATACTCGCTTCGAGCTTTCCAGTCAATTTGACGAGCCGGCATCTGGCCTGACAGAAAGCTCGTGAGAGCCGCCGAGTGACGGCTCCACAGGGCAATGTCTGCGGATTGCTTTGCCCGCAGGAAGCCTTCTCGCTTCGAACGACGGCTCCGGGTAAGGGAGCATTAAACTGCGTCTGAGCGGTCTTCACCTTGTCGGCCCGTTCGCGAAGATAGATGACCAAACCGCGGATCTCAGGCGCGTTGAGGTCCTTTTCCATGGGCGGCATACCTTCTGCGGGATGGCCCTTACCGATACTCGCGGCAACACTCGCGTCATTACCCCCATAGCGCCAGACACCATCAACCAGGCTGGAAGCCGAGCCGCCCGCGAGGTCGGTTCCATGACAACTGGCACAGTATTCGGTGTAGAGTTTCGTGACGTCGCGGCCATGACTCGGAGGGTTTTGTTGTGCGTAACAGGCGACGCTTGGGAGGCTCAGACCTATGGCAATCGACATTCAAACGCCGAGCCTCGTTCTGAAGGATTATCTCGGAGGGAAGAGGTCGCATCTTCCCTTCCATCCTTTCATGCGCTGTGGAAGTCTCCGCCGGGCTGCGCTCCGGACCAGATTACTAATCCTGTTTAAGCCTTGCACCCTTACCCACAACAAATAGCTGGTGTCGTCGTTGGGCACCACCAAACGCAGGGGTCTGTTTACCGACTCCGGGGGACGGGTGGCAGATGGACAGTCCCGTTGTGGACGGGCAGGCCAACAGCCATCCTGGTCCATTGACCATCCGCCTGAAACGAGGTCGTCGATGAAAGGCGATCCAGTCTTCAGGCGGTGGCGGCTGCTGCCGTCTTAGCCGTGTGGTGATGTGACTCCAGATGTCTTTCAAATGCTACACCTGCAACTTCAGATCGTCGTTTTGCCTCCTCCGCAGCATGACGGAGCCGATTGTATTCGTGAGGTGGCCAGTTCGGAGCAGTTGTGGTAAGCAGAGCGACAGCTTCAGAATAGAGACGCGCAGTGGTTGCGAACTTCTCGGACGACGCTCGGCATAGGTCACATTGATCTCCCTGCGACTGATCGGTTTGGGCGGTGACTCCCATGAGGTCTAGACATTTAATGATAAACCAATTTAGACTGCCTAACTCCTAGCCTGAGCACGGCGAAAGAACATTGCGTAGGCGCTCGAGCTGGCTTACCGCGAATTACCGCGCTTCGCCACTCGGCTGCGAACGATGTTGTTGATTTCAGACGGACTCTCGAATCAAGGTAATCCTGTCGCCCTGGCCGAGAAGTGTCGTGACGCCGGTGTTCCAATAAAGACGATTTTGATAGATCCCACACTCGAGGAAACGGCGCTGGCAAATGCGATTTCTCTGGGCGGTTGGGTAAGAGTCGTCGGTTCTGAAGACGACATTAGCGCCACAATGTGGCAGGCAGCCGAACGTTATGCCCCGGCGCCCGCGACACGTTCTCTTACTGAGAGCCCATTCCCAACAATCGTCACATTTGTCGGAGCCGTTCTGGGCATTTGTGGGACGGTAACGGCGGTCGCATCATCTGGTTTGGACAAACCCAGTCTCTTCCCTTGGGCTCTGGCCGCTCTGTCTACTGGCACTCTGTCCGCTTCTCGCTTACGTAGTCTTCGCCAAGGAGGCTGGCCAAGGCTTCTATATCTCTCCCGCGAAACTTCACGAACAAGGCGCTATGCTGATGCCGCGGTGGAAGTCGACTTGATGAGCCTGGCCATCCTTGCAAGCTCCATGTTTAGCTCCCGGTCGCGAGAGAAGATCTAACGGTCGCGCGGGGTCGTTCGCGGCCTGGTATCGGCCAATATCGGTCTCTTCGTAGAGGCATGCGCTACTGGCAATCCACATACACACACTCCCATCAGCGGCGATCTCGGTGAGAGCTGGATCGCGGACTCTCTTGGCCTTGTGATGACTGACACCAACTCGTCACAAGATTGACGGCTGCCCGTGCTTGCCCACAAAAGGCGCTGCGGGCGAGCTCCCGTGTTATACGCGCTCTGCCATTCCGGAGACGTGAGCAATTCGCGAGCCACCTTGTAAGTGCGCATCGCAACCGCATCCCAAGCTTGTTGCGCAGTGTGGCGGGCACTCTATCACTGACCGCTGTATCCCATCTGCTGACAAAGACCGACGCCACAGACCCAACGTTTGGATTGAGTCCGGCTTGCAGCCGCCTCTTAATGCCACGAAGGAACGCACCTGCGGCGGCTAGATATTGTTCCCGCGAGAATAGCAACGTCACGTTGACAGGTACACCGGCAAAGATCGCTTCGTCAATGGCGGATAATCCTTCTTTCGTGCCGGGAATCTTAATGAAAAGGTTGGGGCGGCCGCCACGAGCAAAAAGATCTTTAGCGGCGCGCACGGTGGCGCCGGTGTCGTAGGCCAGCAGCGGCGAGAGATGCGGTGCCGCAGCATCATCCGGTAGTGTGCAGAATTTTGTGTAACTGACGTTTTGCTTTCTTACTGCCCTCGGCTCGGAAGCTGGGGCTCCCGTCCAAGTACGATAGCAGGGGCGGGGCCGGAGCGCCTGATTTGGCGCGTAGGACCCCGTTTCTGCTATCGTACTGCTGGTGTTCGATGGCGCCGGACTGGCCCTTTTTGCGGTTTCCGGCGCGGGTAAGGCGCTGGCCTTTCACGCCGGGCCGGTTGCGGCGACGCTGCTCGGCATGCTGACAGGAATCGGCGGCGGCATGGTGCGCGATGTGCTCGTGAGGGAAGTCCCCACCGTGTTGCGCACGGAGCTTTACGCGATCGCGGCCCTGATCGGCGCTGCTGTGGTGGTAAGTGGAAGCATGCTGCATCTCTCGTCCTCTGGGGCGGCAGCAGTCGGCGCAGTCCTCTGCTTTGGGCTCCGATTTATGGCGATACGGTACGGGTGGCAACTTCCAATCGCACGCCCGTCCGGGCATTCGTCGGCAAAAACGACCGTCCGTCGGTCAGAGGGACAATAACTCACGCAACTCCATAAAGGAGGTGAGTCTTCCGATTAGGCATTTAGCCCTACACACCGCCGTCAGGGCGGATCTACTGAAATGAGCTCGTTCACTTTCGGATCGGATAATCGGGACTTAGCGCCAAACCCTCGGCTGAACGATTCTGCTACTGAATTTCTGACGATTATCTACCAACAACTGCTTCGTCCATCGAAGACATCCTAACTCCCCAGCGAGCCGGCAATCGATGCTGAACTCTCCCGGACTAAAGCAGATAAGCAGGAAGAAGAGCACGTACGGGACTTCCGAAATTTTATGTGTTCATCCGTTCCGTAGAGCCTGCCAGGCGGGAGCCACGAATGGGTCCGCAAAGTACAGGGTAAGCAGAGCTAGATTGATCCGGAGACCGGAAGTGCACAGCTTGCACGGTGTGCGATGGAACTAGAACGGAATAAATAAGTCGTGAAGTCGGAATCGCCATCGTACTTCTTTTACGGCTTCCACAGGTGCAAGTCTGGATCGCAATAATCTTTCGGGCATTCGGCCGCCGCTGAGGGCCAGTAGGGTGCGTTCGCGACAAGAAGGACGCTTATGAAAACTACTTTCCTGATGTTTCTTTCTCTATGTGTCGCAACGGGAATGTTGACCGCAGCAGATAAGGAACTATCGAATTTCAAAGCTTACGTCGACTCCGACGTGTGTGCACGATTGATGCTCGGACCAATCACGTCGGAGCGTATTGCGTGCAGCCAGAAAACATATAAGGAAGGATCTCAACCGGTCCTTGTGCGGCTCAGCAACAGCATGGTCCTGAATGTGAACAAGGACAAGATGATCAAGGATCTTGTTGGTCAGCTCGTCGACGTTTCCGGTCAGCTCAAAGTAAAGAACGGCGAAGTGAAGCTCGAATCTGCTGCCCCTATTCAGGCTGCTTCAATTCCAGCCGGAGATCCAGCCTACAAACTGCTGGATGTGCGGATGTACCGGGCTAACGGGTCTCCTAAGACGTATGAAAAAGTGAGGCACGAACTCGCAATGATGCCCTATATCAGCGAGTACGATTTCATATCGTTTGTGATGCAGGGTGAAACCGCCTTGTTGAGCGGCTGGACAGTACGGCAGACCAATCGCAGTGACGCCGGAAATATCGTCAAGAATATCGAAGGGGTAAATTCAGTAATCAACAACATCGACGTGCTCCCGCTGGGCAGCTTCGATATGCAAATCCGTGCGGGCGTGCGAGCCGCCCTTCAGCGGAACCTTAGCCGATATTTCTGGGGTAGCGGTTCCGATATCAAGATCGTGGTCAAGAATGGGGATGTCATTCTGCTCGGGAACGTTTCGAACTCTGGGGACAGGGACCTCGCGAATATCCAGGTCAACTCGGTAACTGGCGTCTTTCATGTCTTCAACTTGCTACGGGTCACAAAAGAAGAGAAGAAGGGCTGATCGGAGGGAGGACGACATATGAGAGATATAAACCTGATAAATGTGGTAATCCCATTTTGTGTGCTTCTCAGCATCAGCGGTGTGCGGGCCGCCGGTACTGAGTCTAATGGCCAAGGCACAAACGAGCAGTCGATCGAGCTTAGAAAGGTGCCGGCCGGCCAGGAGTTCTCCGGATTTCTGAAGGACTACTCCAATCTCAAGCCAAATCCAACTCTTGATCGAAAGGCACTGACTTTTGCAAAAACCGACGCCCGGAAGAACCTTCACAAATACATCGCCGTGATTGTCGAAC
This sequence comes from Bryobacteraceae bacterium, assembly GCA_045807925.1. Classification (GTDB taxonomy): domain Bacteria; phylum Acidobacteriota; class Terriglobia; order Bryobacterales; family Bryobacteraceae; genus Bog-105. The sequence goes on from JBJMGK010000161.1 coordinate 7,047, forward strand.
CGGTGCAGGTATACCTCGCCTCTGATGCAGACGAATCTAAACTTCCCGACAAAGCTCGCGGTGTGGGGGCCCGATATTTCCATAAGGCCCTGGTAGATGCGGTCTCGAGTGCATTCCCAGTCACCGATGAGCCCGGTCCGCTGGTGCTGCGCTTGAGGTCAGCTTTGATCGGTGTCGATGTCGGTGCTGAAGTATCGCCGGCGGACAAATCTTCCGATCCGGATGGCGCTCTCGATCGGACTGTAAACATTGGTAAGGTTGCCGTCGAGATGGAACTCGTCGATTCGGATACCGGGGAGCAAATCGCGGCCATGGTGGATCGCGAGCCTCTGGGCGCCGGCGCCGAGATCGGGTCAGTTCAATTCTCGAAACAGGAGAAGTGGGCGGCTGCACGTCACGCGTTCGATGGCTGGGCTCATGATCTCCGCAATTTCCTGGATAATGCTCACGAGCTTTCATCGGAGGATGCGAAGCGAGCCGATGAATCTTATCAACCTTACGGAAGACCGGAAGACAAGTAGCCTGCAGCCAGTGCTTGCAACTGTCGATTGGAAGCTGAATCGGTCGGGAGGCCCCCAGTGTTGATCTGGATCAGACGCCTAATCCGTCGAAAGGCAGCCGCGAATCCGGGGTTTTTCTCGCTCGTTGGAGGGACGATCCCTTTCAGTCGCATGTACGTGGCCATATTCCCGTAGTGTTCGTAGTCATGCGCGCGGTATTGGCAGACAGTGCGGTAAGCTTCGCGAAATCGAGATTCATCAGCTTCATCATCTCGCTGCCCTTCGCATCAGTCATGCCTGCGTACGTTTTACTGCAATAGGCAACCGCTTCCTTCAGTGCAGCTACGAGTTCCGCCTTCACAATGCCGAGCATTGATATTTCGTTCGATAGGATGCCTATGATAATGTCCCTGCGTAAGCTACACCATCGCGGCATCTTCAAAGTCGTGAGATCTTCATGAATCCTCGCACTACCAGCTTATTTCGCCGTAACCTTGCCAGAAGCTGCTTCCACGTTCACGGTGACTTCCGAGCTTCCCTTGTAGGCTTCGACTTCCCAAGCAGCGCCATTTGCATCCCCGTTCGAGCCGTGTTCGATGTCCAGAATAGGGCCATATCCTTGGTCCTCAAGACCTTTGACAACTGCTGAAAGCGGTTTCTCGATTGTAGGTGGCGGGTTTGGAACGATTGCTCCCGTGAGCGGATTGACTTGAAGTTGGAGAAGTTGACCATTCGAGTAGGCCTTGATTTCCCAATGATCCTTCTCGAACTCGACTTCTGTTACGGGAGCGTAGTGGGCACTCTCGAGGTGGCTCAAAACCGCCGAAAGCGTCATGGCTCCGGAGGGTGGGCTGGCGGTTTTCTTCGCCGGTTGCTTAGACCCGCTTGCGGCTGTGTTCTCTTTGGTCGAGCACGAGAGTGAAATCAGGAGCGCCAGGCAAAGCAAGAACAACGCCAGCCTGTTCCACCGCGGAAGCGCAAAGTGCGCTCCGCCGTTCACAATGCAGCAGCTGTTGTATTTGCTCGGGGCCTCTGCGCTCATGGGAAGCTCATTGTCCGTAGGGAACGCCCCTCGATTTCCAGCTCGGACGAGGGCTGCGAAATCCTCGGCATGGATACGACGCCAAATTGACGGTCCGGGTTTATTTTCTTTGACTGCTCGATGAAATCCTGCTGTGTTTCTGCGCCAGGCTCCATGCCCAAATCGAACCGTATCCGTGGTCAGGGCAAGTATTTAATACGTACACTCCGGCCCTGCGTGCATCTTGGACTTGGGCCAAGGCTTGTTTGAATCAAATCTGCTGAGGGGGGAATCGGTGACATGAGTATCTTGCCGAATTACAAGACGAGAAAGCTCTAGAGAAGACCGTTTGAGGAGAACTTACCGTGAGTGATTTCCACCAGCATCTGAAGCAGAAAGTCGTCCATGGGATGAGAGAGTACCTCGCAATTTCTTCTTACCTTTTTATCGTGTTTTCGTTGTTTGAGGTCTATAGATCCCTGATTCTTGCGGCGCACGGCATTGACTACGCGCTTCATGGACTAGCACTGATCAATGCGTTGGCACTTGGGAAAGTCATTCTCGTTGCGCAGGAGCTACATTTAGGTGATCAGTTCCGGGACGCGCCCCTCATCTATCCGACTCTTCTAAAATCGTTCGTGTTCACTGTTGTACTTGCTTGCTTCAAGATTGCCGAGAGATTCGCTGTCGGCACTTTTCATGGCAAGTCGTTCCGCGAAAGCATCGCAGATCTTGGGGGCGGAACCTGGGAGGGGATCTTGACGGTAGCCGCATTATTGTTCGTTATGCTCATCCCTTTCTTTGGCTTCACCGAGCTGCGGCGCGTGTTCGGCTCGGACCGACTCGTTGGGGTTTTCTTTCGCCAGCGGCACTTCGTGGATCTACCTCCCACAGGAACGTAGCGCGACTGGGACAGGCACTTGGCGCGGGGAGCATGTTCCGATGCTACCTGAGTTTGTCGCTCGGCTTGGCTGTCGCCCGTTGGGAGTAACGTCCGCTTCCTTTCTTCCTGTGCATGAGGCCGTTTTGTATGTCGTAAACCTCGCTGGATCGTTCCTTACCGTTAAGTTCCTGTTGCGGCCCGATCTATAAGCTCATGCCGGTGTTCAGCTTCAATGGCATGACGTTGTGCTCGGCGCAGTAACGTCTCTGTCAAGCCCGATACGGTAGTCTCTTGGGATCGCGCCGGATACCGCCTGTTCTGGGAATGGAGATCCGGCCGGCAGCGAGTGGGGCGGAAAAGGTGGCCGGAAGAAATACGAAACTTGATCCGCCGCATGAAGAGAGAATCCCGGCGGAAAAGACGAGGGCGGGCTTGCCAGAATGTTCCCCCGCCCGCGTCCGACGGGAGGCTTCGGAAGAGCATGCAATCTCGTTGCCGGGAGCGCTGCGCCGTCAGCTAAGCGCTCGTGCGAAGAGCAGACATGCTGTGATGATTACTGCAAACAGCGCCCAAACGATGCGGGTCACAAAAGCCTGACGCACGGCTAGCCTCCTCTAAACCATGTCAAATCTCTCGGTATGGATCAATTCGGCGCGCACGTCGAGATTCGGCAGTATTTCTTCTATCGAGTCCATCATCGGTCCAGATCCGCACAGGAAATACTGCATCCGCTTGAATTGCCCAGGAAGATGCCGCTTAAGCACCTCAGCTGTGATAAATCCCCGCTCTCCTTGCCAGTCCAATCCAGGATCTTGCAAAACGTAGATGATCTTGAGATTCATCCTGCTTTGCAACGCGTCGAGCTGTTCACGGAATGTAAGACTCTCGAAGGTCTTGCCGGCGTAAAAAAGAAAAACGGGACGTTGGTCGCCTCGTTGCGCAAAAGTGAGACAAGTTGAAAAGAAAGGCGTGATACCCACGCCGCCTGCGATAAAGACATATCCTGGGCCCTGTTCCCGATCCGCCGTGAAAACGCCGTATGGACCATCCACCCACACTTTCTTCCCGGGCCCAAGGGCTGCCACGGTCCTGCTGGACCAATCGCCGAGCGACTTTATGGTAAACGCTATTTCACGCCCGGGTTCGTCGTACGCGCACGACGAAAGCGAGATCGGGTGCTGGTCCCGGTTAAAAGGAGTCTTCCCTGTGTTGAGCCACGCGAATTGGCCGGCTTCGAAAGTAAAGCCCTCGTGCCCGCTAGGTTTCAGGGTGAGAGTGCAGGAATCGCCTCTCTCGCGGACGTTTTGGACTACTTCCCATGGTTTTCTCCAGATCAGCATTGGTTTCCAGATTCGAAACCTGACAGCGATGCCGATGAGCAGGAGTAGATACAAGGCCCACAGCTCCTTCATCGCCGCCGGACCAACAAATGAGCCAATCTTTAGAATGTGCACGATAGCAAGAAGCACGATCCCGTTCGCAAGAAGCCAATGTGTAACTGAAATTGGTAAGCCACTGGTTCGACCAGTGAGACTTGAGCAGGTTTGACCGTTCCGGGAGTAAGATCCTCCTCACGTGGCTTGATGACCAACGAAAGGAGGATCTAATGTCGGATCTTTACCAGAGCCTATCCCACTCCAAGTGGGACTGCAAGTATCATGTGGTGTTCGTGCCCAAGCAGCGCCGCAAGGTAATATTCGGGCAAACGCGTCGGCAGTTGGGACCAATATTCCATGCTTTGGCGCGGCA
>JBJMGK010000162.1:0-6008 GCA_045807925.1 Bryobacteraceae bacterium
CCTCTCCAGATCGGTGTCAGGGCGGCCCGCTGAGACGACGGATTCCCCTGATTATTCCGACTGATGCCGGCTACGGAACTGCATATTCCGACTCGGCCGCCCGGCGCACCAAGCGTCGATGAACTGCCAAGCCGGCCTGACGGCTCCCGATTATTCCGCCTGTGAAAATCGTGTGGAGCCGCTTTCTCTGTCCTTCCATGCAAACAACTGAACTGAATCGGAATAATCAGGAAGTCGGAATAACGTGGAAATCGAAATTCTTCCACAACTCGCTTCGCTTTCGCACCTAAAGTCCCGTGGAAAACCTCCGCCGCGCCGGACTTGGCGAAGCGCACCTAAAGTCCCGTGCCTCGCAGCATGAGTCGACGCTAACAAAACTGGAAAAACAAAATCTTCCGCGCCGTCCCGGTTTTCACTTCTCAAAGCTCTCTTTATAGATAGAGGGGGTTTCTGCCCCTCTATCTATAAAACCGAAAGTGCATCGATAGTGGCGGATTTCTGTTCTCTCGACGCCGGATGGAGATTCAATTGTGCCTCGTGAACACACGGTGACGGCCCCCGTCCGTCACGACGAAGATGACGTCCTGACCATCCAGCAAATTGCTGCGATCTTGAAGTGCTCAAAGAATCACGTATCGAAGCTTTTGAATGGACAGATCCCTGGAGTGCCTGTTCTGGCTCACTTCGTGATGGGCAGGAGAAAGGTCAGCCGTCGCCACTGGGTCGCCGAGTGGATGGAGAGCAACAAAACGCAATGCTAATATCGCTCAAATCAGGATTGATCGCCATTGACGCAGGAAAGAGGAAAGTAATGCGTCGAAAGCGATTCCAGCGAGGAAGCTTAACGACTCGTATACGTGAAGGAAAGAAATATTGGCTCGGCCAATGGAGAGAAAACGGTCGGCACAAGACACGTGAACTCGGCATCTGTTCAAAGGTGACCCGGCTTGTTGCCGAGTCACTGTTGCAACAGATTTTAGGGCCTGTGAACGATGGAACTCATCGTGACAAGAAAGGAGAAATCACATTCGAACGGTTCGTCGAATTTGAATACTTGCCTCTATTCAGGCAAAAATGGAAGCTTTCAACAGCAGATACGGAGACGAGTAGCATACGCCACCACCTCAATCGAAGCTTGGGCAACAGGCTCATGTCTGAGATAGACCGAAGCGATATGCAGCGAGTCTTGGATAGGACCGCCCGCACGTGCGGAAAGAGTACGGTCAATCATCTGCGCTTCCGGTTGCGGTCGATCTTCGAGCTGGCGGTCAGTGAAGGCGTGGTTCAACGAAATCCCGCCATTTCGCTGTTTACGCCGAAACACACAAAGAGCGGTAGAGCCCGGAAGGTGTTGGCCCCAGATGAACTGGAGTCGATATTGGATGTGGTGCCGCTTCGAGAGCAAATCATCGTCCGGTTGGCGACCTGGGAAGGGATGCGACCTGGCGAGATCCTGTCTCTGCAATTCGGAGACTTGGAAGGTGACAGTATCAGAGTCCGGCGAAGGCTCTACAGGGGGAATATCGACAGTCCAAAGAACGAACGTTCGTCAAGGCAGGTCGCACTGACGGAAGGGACGAGAGCTCTTCTTGCACAATGGGCGGCATCTACTCACTCAGGCAAGACAGAGGCGTGGTTGTTCCCATCGGAAAACGGCCAACCCATTCGACGGGATAATGTTTGGCGGAGATACATCTGGCCGAAGGTAGATCCGCTTGGGCTGGCTTGGGCAACCTTTCAGGTAATGCGCCGGACGTATGCAACCTGGTCGAAGGACAACGGCATCGACGCTCATACGCGCTCTGCGCAAATGGGCAACACCGTTGATGTGAACGAGAATGAATATGCAGTGGCAAGCCTCAAGCAGAAACTTGCTGCTGTTCGCAAAGTAGAAGCGGCCGTTGCGAAGCGGCAGCGCGGGGCAGGTTCGGAAACGAGCGGCTCCGAGGTAAAGGCAGCGAAGAAGATCGAGGGTTGGTAGGAGGGGTGCGCCAACACCCACTCCTACCGGTCTCCGCGAGGTGATCGGGAGCTTAATGAACTAATTGAACTAACCTGAGAACGAGGAAAAGCTCCCAAGTTATTGATTGTATGGAGCGGGAGACGGGGATCGAACCCGCGACGTCCAGCTTGGGAATACGAGAATCGTTTGTTAATAAAGAACAACGGCGTCCATGGAGATCAACCCTGTGCATAGAAATTCATGGAGTTTCCTTATTTTTCTGCGAAGCCCGGCTTAACGCATTAAACGCATTCCTGAAGCCGGGAATGTTTTGAGCTCTCGAAAACAGCAAGGAATCACTTCCAAAACACTCGCCTAACGCGCGCTGAACCCCGGTTCAGCGCTGACGCGAGGTGAGGGTTGCAAAACGCAAACGCCCGACGTGTGTTCGGGCTTGGCAAAGCCGGGGCTGGCGGTATGGAGTCCGCCGGGTCCGCTCTGAAACGAATGGCGCCGGAGCTCGTGATTTCGAAGCACACGCTTCGGCAAGCCGAAGGAAGTCGTGCCGTGCGGCTGAAACGCGCGGAGGGGAAGCAGAACGTGGCATTCAGTTCGCGACCGTTTGTTCTTTGCGGGTTGCCGGTCCGGAAGCCGTCGACAGGCGAGATGCTGTACGAACGCCGGAACGGCAACTTCGTGCTGCAGGTCACTGGTCACCCCAAGTATGGCCTCCCGTTCGGACAAGACCGTGTCGTGCCGATTTACCTGGCGACTCTTGCTGTCCGCCAGCAGAGTCAGACCATTCGCTTTCGAACTGCGGCCGAGATGCTGGAGACGTTCGGGATGCACAAAGGCGGCAAGGAATATCGGCGTCTGGTAGCCGCCTTCGAGCGAATTTTCGGGGCAACTATTTTCTTCGGAACCGATACCCTCAGCGGAACGGCCAGGGTAGTGCAGCGATCGCGCTTCAGTTTCTTTAACGAGGCCCAGATCTGGTACAGCCGTGATCCGGAACAGTACCCTATATCGGATCAATTCGAAAATGTGATTGTCTTGAGCGACGAATTCTATCGAGAGATTGCTTCCCATCCGATCCCCGCAGATCTCGAAGCGGTGAAAGTCTTGGCGGGATCGCCGGCAGTGTTGGATCTATTCATGTGGTTGTCGTACCGGTGCTTTCTGGCAAAAGGAAAGGAAAGCATTTCGCTGTTTGGGCCGTACGGTCTTACGGCGCAGATTGGTTCGATCGAGTACGCACGGCCGCGGCGCTTTCGGGAGAAGCTCGAGCGGTGGCTTGAGGCCATACGTGTGCTCTGGCCCGAATGTCCGGCGCGGATCAGTTTCGATGGAGCCAATCTCATCGTGGAGAGCGGCTCCGCGGTTTTGACGATGGAGGAACGGATCCGTCAATGATGCGGCGAAGAACGCAAGAGAAAAATATCGACGACAGGCGACGGCCCGTCTGGTTGGAAGCTACGGAATCGTTCTACAGGAAGCTGAATCGCATTGCGAGCGCATGCAATCTGTCGCGGTACGAAGCACTCAGCAAAGGCCTGGACTCATTACTTCGCGAGAAACAGGTGCGAGAGTCGCCCTTAAACAAAACTATCAAGAGCCCTGGCCAATCCGAGGTATTCCGCCGGACGATGGCACAAGTTTCGAGAAACTACTGGGCCAGTGTCAGTAGTGAAGAGAAGCACAAACGGGCCAGAAAGAGTGCTCAGGCGCGCTGGAATCGGCGATCTTTACTCGGCACGATGAACGCTGAAGGGAAGTGAAGACTTGAGCCTGACGACACCTTGTAATTAGCCAAGCGCACGAGAGCAAGGTCGGAAGAGCCGGGCATCGACGCGCGATCGCATGCCCGGCTGATCGGTCAATCGAGAGGTTTGTCGTCGCTGACCACGGTTTCAGCAGTGACGGAAGCAGGCTGCCGATCGGACCGGTCTAGCGCCAGAATTGAACTGGCATAGATCTCGGCCACCCGAACAACGTGATCCGATTCCGCTGGCGTGTATTCGCGGTAGCGCAGTTCGCCTTCGACTTCCACGTAAGCGCCCTTCTGTAGCGTGCCCGCCCATTCGGCCAGTTTGTTCCAGCACAGGATGCGGTGCCACTCGGTGCGCGTATGGTACTCGGTGCGGCCATTCTCTTTCCAACTTACGCTCGTGGCAAGTGAAAACCGGGTGAGAGCGGTTCCGTTTTGTGTGGAACGCGGCTCGGCGTCCTGTCCGATAAAACCAATGAGAGTGATGCGATTCTTGCAAAGCATGTGTTTGTTTTCCTTTCGTGCCCTGATCGGTTGGGGCGACCCGGAGCGAAGGGGGCCGCTCTCCAGGCAAGCGAAGCATGTTTTTCGGAGGGTCCGGAACAGATTGTTTGTGCTTCTGGAAAAGGCGTAGCCGGCAATCTGAGAGGGAAGCCGAAACCCGGAGGGCTGGAACTGCAAAGCGTAGCCGCCGAGCGCGGGAATTACCCTGAAGCCAAGCCCAACCGAGAAGGGCTGAAAGGTAGACCTACAGACGCCAGGAAGTCGCCGAATCCCATGTGAATCGGTACGATATTAACGGCGGTCTGGAAAATACCGAGAGACTTCCCGGAGTTGCCGGATAGCGAGCGCAGAATTTCAACTGAACCCACTGCTGGCTCAATATGTCAGACCCGCCGGAGCGGAATCACATGCACACAATGTGATGTGGAGTGAGCGCGAGCTTCGGTCTCTGGGGTCCGAGAACAAGGGAGCGATCCGGGAACGGACACTGCTCCGCGCGGCAGATCTTGCCTGTTCGGTAGCTTTCTACCTGTCCAGCCGTGATCTATTTCGTCATACCTGCAGTATAATGCAAATTGGGACGCAGGCTCCACATCTCGAAAACGGTCGATGAAGAAGTGGAGGTCTCATGTGTCTTAGGGAAGGGCAAAATACGCGAGGAAGTTTGGCAGGATTCGACGGGGAAAGTCATCCGCTACAATCTTGCCTTCATTAATCATTTCATGCATCAGGACGATAACGGGCGTGTTCTCGGCTATGACGTGGCCCATGACTATCACCACCGCCATTTGATGGGGGAGGTAGAAGCGATAGATTTCCCGGGCTATGAAGAGCTCGTCGACCGTTTCTTGAGAGAAGTTAGCGTGTTGCGGAAAAAAGGACGGCTATGAAGAAGATAACGATTCACACCGATGGATTTGAGGGCTTTCGGAAACGCTCCTTGGAACGAGCCAAAAAGCTTGATCGCGGTGAACTTCTCGAATCCGAGAAAATCATCACGTTCGAAAAAGGTCTTCCCTCGCTGACCCCTTCAAGAATTCGCGTGTTTCGGAAGGTCAAGGAAAAGGAAATCAGCATCACTGCACTTGCTAAAGTCCTTGACCGCCCAAGAGAAGCAGTCAGCCGTGACATAACGGCGCTGAGATCTTGCGGTCTCGTCAAGGTCAGAGAAGTTCCGAATCCTGGGCATGGTCGTGCCGCTATGGTATCGGCAGCGGCACGGAAGATCCTACTCGAACTTTAAGAAACAAGAACACGACAGGATGTGTTGCAAAGGCGGGCAGGCGGTCTGCTAGGCTTGCGCGTGCATCTGTCGCACGGTCAAACAATTCATGCGACGCGCTGATAGAAGTTCAGCAATCCGCCTAAGCGAGCACGATAAGTAATAACCCGATCCGGATGTGGTGGTGCGGGGGCAGGGGAGAGGAGCGTGTTCTCTTTGCCTTGATGATTGCGTTCAAAATGATAATGCCTTAAGAATTCAGTTACTGCGCGTCGCAGTGATAATTCACCAATCAGGATCAACTTCGACAAACATTCGTGCTTGATGGAGCGGACCCATCGCTCCGCGTATACATTTAAATTTGGGCTGCGAGGTGGCAGTCTATCGGCTGAACTCCGCCAGACCGAAGCATAGCTTGAAAGGAACTGCAGAATTTGGCGTCGCGATCGTGTAAGGCATAGCGAACCGAAAGCAGAGTGCCATCGATCACGTCCACAGCATTCCGAGCCATCTGCACCATCCATTCTTCCGTGGGATGCTGGGTGATTCCGGCGACGGTGACGCGGCGTGTC
>JBJMGK010000163.1:0-5190 GCA_045807925.1 Bryobacteraceae bacterium
CGGGAACGCTGGGTAGGCTCGGGCCTGCTGGTGGCCGAGAAACAGTTTCGCCGTGTCAAGGGACACAACCAGATCCCCGTTCTTCTCACCGAGCTGGATGTTGTCGTCCCTTGTAAGTCAAGTCTTGCGAAACGGAGAAAGGCATCGTAAAGTGAGTTATTCCAGAGCCGCTACTTTCAACGGAAAGTCGGGCGATCCCAATGACCTTGTGATTCTGGATCGAATTCGGATCAAACCGGAACACAGAGGAACGGCTATGCGCTCTACGCAGCACAATTGCTGATCACTGGCTTCGCCTCCAACGGGGTTGTGGCGTGCGTTCCCGTTCGTTATGAGCTGCTCGAGAATGCTCCACGACCGGATCGCAGCGCATTTCCGAGGAATTGCGGCAGACAGATTCCGGGTTGGACGGCTGCAGAAGCCAAGCTACGCGAGTATCGACGGCCGCTCGGATTCGAGCGAGTCCCAACTTCAGACGTCTTCGCTCTGCCGCTGACCACCCGCCGTCCCTCGATGGAGACTGTGATGCGCAAGTGTCTCCCGGGTCAGCATAAAAGGAGATCGAAGGCTCAATCATGCGTGACGAACCGTTCGGCCTTTAGCACGAGTTTCTCCCGTTGTCGGCACATTGAGCGACAATCGAAGCATGCAGGAACCCCATCACGCGCGTTCCTGAGCTAATGCACGGAACGCCCGTTTTTCCAGGTACTCGCGTGCCTGTGAAGACGATGTTCGAATACTTAGAGAATGGCGATTCTCTCGATGACTTCCTGGAAGGTTTCCCCACCGTGAGCCGTGAACTCGCCCTCCAGGTCCTTGAAGAATCAAAAGAGGCTTCGCCTCGCTCGGGTATTGTGAAGATCCTGCTTGATGACGTGCGTTGACCAAAGACTCCGCTTTTTGTTTCCGGGACACGACTGCGAGACAGCCGCGTACGCCAAACTCTCGGGCCTAAAGAACGGCACCTTACTGACGTTGCCGTTCTCGATCAGCAGATTGCCAAAGTAGCTCAGCTTGACTTCTTTGCGGAGGCCTTATGCGGCTAGTTTGGCATCCGCGTTGGTGCTCGATTCGTGAGTCTCGTTCGAGCGCTGCTGCGGATGAAAGTTCACGCCCGGAATACCTGATGGAAGGAGCGTTGTAGGGCTTTATATGATGTCGGCCGGCATCTTTGCTGTTCTACTTCAGGTATATCCGTCCCCTATTCATGGATGGATCAAGTGCCGTTTTTTCGTCGGCTGTTGTACGGCTTAGCGATGGGAATGACCTCGATCACTCTGGTGTTTTCGCCATGGGGCGTCAGTCGGGTGCCCTGCAAATTTGCGATTATATTCGCGTACCGACCGGTTGGGGATAAGAACGTCCGAGGCCGTTTTCTACGCGATCGCTCAGTTTGCTGGAGGAGTTAACGACGTGGCCTTCATCTCCGTTCTATTGGTGATTCATTCCGCCTGCCGCCCGTAGGATACGTGACCACTCAGCCGAGTCCTGAGGGTGTCCGGTGGGCCTGGCCGATAACCTCCAGATGTCTTTTAATACACAGCGGTGTTTACCGGCTCTCTGTCGCGTTATCCATTACGTTCGAAGCTCCACTTCAGGCATGAGCATCAACCCGGCGCGTACATTTTCATCGACTCTTTCAGGCTGGGTTGGCAGGGCACGTGGGCTTACTTTCTGGCTGATTTCCGGTATGCTCCTGGCAGTTCAAGTGCGCAAGCGGCTTATGCGTACACTTATGGCGCGTGCGCAAAACTTTACCATCTGAGCACACGTATTGCATATTCTGCGGGCGCAAACCGTCGTAATCGGCTGGCCGCCCCAGGCAAGTAGAAGTATCAGATTGAACTGGAAACCTCTTTAGCCAACCCGGCCCTTTCCGCGCGATCCGGAAGTTTCCATTCGGGGCGGATAAAATGGCAGGTATAGCCGTGAGGATAACGTTCCAGGTAGTCCTGGTGCTCCGGTTCAGCTTCCCAGAAAGGACCCGCTGCGGTCACCTCAGTCGTCACCTTGCCGGGCCAGAGGCCTGACGAATTCACATCGGCTATTGTGTCCGCGGCGATCCTCTGCTGCTCGTCGGTCGTATAAAAGATGGCCGACCGATAGCTCGCCCCGGCATCGTTGCCCTGGCGATTTCGTGTAGACGGATCATGGATCTGGAAGAAAAACTCGAGAAGTTTGCGGTAACTGAGTTTTTGAGGTTCAAAGATAATCTCGATGGCTTCGGCATGAGTACCATGGTTGCGGTACGTCGCGTTCGACACATCGCCACCCGTATAGCCCACGCGGGTCGAAATCACACCCGGGTACCGGCGCAGGAGATCTTGCATCCCCCAGAAGCAGCCGCCGGCCAGTATCGCTTTTTCAGTTGATATGGCCATATACGTTATTCTTTCTCTCCAGTTTCGAATAGCTTACGGTAGCGCCCATATCCTTCGGCTTCGAGTTGATCGAGATGAATGAAGCGCAGGGAGGCGGAGTTGACGCAATACCGCAAGCCACCCTCTTTGACCGGGCCGTCCGGGAAAACGTGGCCTAAATGGCTATCTCCATGAGCAGAACGAACCTCGGTTCGAGCCATTCCGTGGCTTGTATCATGATTCTCGACCACGTTTTCGGGCTCGATCGGCTTGGTGAAACTCGGCCAGCCAGAACCACTCTCAAATTTGTTAGTGGAAGCAAACAACGGCTCGCCCGAGACAACGTCCACATAAATGCCAGGTTCTTTATTGTCATAGTAGGCGTTATCAAACGGCCGCTCCGTCCCCCCACGCTGCGTAACGCGGTGCTGCTCCGGAGAAAGATTGGAAATCGCGTCTTGGTTCTTGTTGTAGTTGTGTTTCATAAGTCTAATCCTAGTTGCGGCCCGCCATAACGCCGCCATCCACAGGCAGTATCGTTCCTGTGATCCACGCGCTCTGTTCCGAAGCTAAGAACAGAATCGCTTCGGCGACGTCCGCCGGCTGCCCAATTCGGCCTCTAAGGGATGGAATGCGTTGAAACCGGGCAACACTTTTGATACCTCGTCCTTGCTGAGGAAGCTAGAGTAAATGGGAGTCTCGACTACGGCGGGAGCGACAGCATTGATTCTAATGCGGTATGGAGCCAGTTCAAGCGCTAGGTTATGCACTAGCGCGTGGACTCCCGCGTTTGCCGCCGAATAGGCGCTGGAGGGCGTGGCCCCGATAGCTTGGAGTGCCCATATTGCACCGGTGTGCACAATCGCACCGCCGCCGCGCTTTTTCATCGCTTTTGCCGCGGCTTGCGCAACGAAAAACTTCCCTTTTAGGATCACGTCCAAGAACCAGTCGTAATCCTCTTCAGTTAGGTCGAGGAATGGTTTTGGCTTGAAGACGCCAGCATTGCTCACCAGGATATCGAGGCCGCCAAATTGCTGCTCGGCACCTTCGACAAGAGCAATCCCGGTTGCCGGATTCGCGATGTCTCCCGCCACAATCCCGATTCGATCCGGGGCGCCAAGATCCGCGGCGGCCGACCGAAGCTTGGCTTCATCTTTTCCTCCAATAATGACTTGGGCGCCATGCGCAAGTAGGTGTTTTGCTGTTTCTTTGCCAATCCCGGAACTGCCTCCTGTAACGATGGCTACTTGTCTTTAAAATGCATCTAAGTCTCCTATTTGCCGCGAACAATCTGAGGCAGAAACCAGGCGCGGCGTTTGGTCTCGTCTGTCCAATTCTCAAGAAGGCTGGCGGTCGCAACGTCCCCATGCTCCTCGCAAACGGCGTGAGTTGATCGCAGAAACTCATTCAGCCGGCGATTATCGTCGAGCACGTCCCGCATCATGGCCCTGGAACTAACTTCGTGTTCATCGTTATCTTTGAGGCGTTGAGATCGCGCTATGTCGCCGATGGAGCGAATCGTTCGCGCTCCTATCTTCCGCGCACGTTCCGCAATTTCATCCGTCATGGCAAAAAGCTGATCGCCTTGCTCGTCAGGCATCAAATGATAATCGCGAAAGTGGGGGCGCCTACGTGCCAATGGAAATTCTTTGTCTTTAGATAGAGCGCGAAGACGTTGGCGAGCAGTACCTGCAGCTCGGTCCCCATTTCCACAGTCGCTTTCGTGCCAATATCGGTTGGGACAACGTCGACACTCTGAGTGTTCAAAACTTCCTTCGTTAGCTGAGCCTGCATAATTCCTTTCTCTTTCCATCATTTCTGAGCGGTGGTACGGTGATATGTCAACGGCCGCCAGCGCCTCCGACAACGACCAGAGCGCCGCGCCAAGCAAGACAATGTCCTTTATTAGGAACTCCCCTACGTCCCCCGAGAGCGCCGGGAACCCTCCCAGGCTCGGTTCCCAACCGGGGGTCGAAAACAAGAACGAAAGTGTTGTCAGGAACATCAGAACCGCTCCTGTGCTGCCGATCGCGGATGCTTTCGCAGACCAATGACGCATTGCAATTAGACCTGCAATGATGAGCTCGGAGGCTCCGATAATCATGGTGAAATGCCGCACGGTCCAGACCTGATAGCCCCAACTGAGCAGCGGGCTGTGCCCGATGAGGGGTTGAATGCCTTTGGCCTCGTATTCGGTAGCCTTCATTGCTGCAATCCACCCTATTGCCAGCACGAGGCCATAACGAAGTAAAACGAATCCGACTGCCCGTATACGGGTACTTGCTTTTTTGGAAGTGATCTTGTTAACGATTGCGGGAGAGTACATGCTCTGCTGTTTTTATTGTGTCTTCGGCTTGCATGTTTGGCACTCCCAGAATCCACTGTCCGGCTACTGTATATTTCTTCAGGGTTCAGCAGCGTTTGAGGACCTGGAGAAATTGCAGCTTTTTGACTCCCGTATTTCCAGTGGCAAACTTCGCGTCTGAGAGTGAGAGTCGAAGTGTGCCTACCTTTCAGAAAACAACGCTACACAAGCACTTCACGACTCGGGCCAGAGTATTTAGCCCGATAACATCACGTGGGACCTGATTCTCACAGGCACACTCCAGCAATATATTGACCAGTTCTCGGTGACAGGGCTCACATCGAATCCAAGTATCTTCGACCATGCCAATAGGTAAGCGGCTCGTCAACACCTGTTGTGAATGGTGATGCAAGGCTGCATAGTGGTCGAGATGAAAGAGACCACAACAGAGCAACGAGCGACATCGCGAATAGATTATTGGCGTGAGCAGATTGCGCAGCAGGAACGCAGCGAGCTGCCGGTGAA
>JBJMGK010000164.1:0-7701 GCA_045807925.1 Bryobacteraceae bacterium
AAGCAGCGTGACGGACGAGGGCTTTTCTGCCGTCCAGGGCGGCGCTGAACTGCTCCAACTGAAAGCGGAGCTTGCTCAGGCGGGTTGGAATTACTTCTACATGGGCGCCCTCAAGCAGACGGTGTTTGGCAGGGGTCCGAAGCGAATAGCCTCAGCCATGAACGGTGTCGCCGCCAAGATGCGGCTGAACAAATGCAATGGTCTGCAGATCGATGCAATCACGCCTCACTCGGTGCTTGGCATTCCCTACTTAAGCGTATCGGCGCATTGCTGCCACATCCAACAAGGCGTAATCTTCGCAGGCGAAACGCAATGAGCACAGTTCCCGCGACGCCGTGGCTTGGTACGGAAAGCCAGATAGCGTGGGCAGAAAAAATCAAACCGCTCGTCAGCGCCGAGTTTGACCGTGTAGCGGAAACTCTCGAGGCCGTAGCTCGCCGACAATCGGTGCGCGACCGCCTGGATACGCGAGCCCTGATTGCCATTCTCGAGGAGAAACGCCTTGAGGTGCTGGGAAGAAATGAGGCCGGTTATTTCATTAAGAGCTGGCAAGAGCTGACGGACCAGGTTCAAAGGCTCATTCGAGACGATTCACGGTTCGCGGCGATCAGACTCGCGAAAGCGGCGCGCAGGCAAACACCCGCACTAGAAGCCGAAGCCCTTACAGATTCCTCGGCCCAGTAAGCAAAAAGGAGATTCACCCATGAACGTCCGACCACTGTATGACCGCATCATTGTGAAAAGAAGTGACGAAGAGGAAAGTACCCGCAACGGCATTTTCATTCCAGACTCGGCGAAAGAGAAGCCGCAACAGGGCGAAGTAGTCGCGGTGGGCCGCGGCCGAAGGCTCGATGACGGCCAAATAGTCCCGCTGGATGTCAAGACCGGCGATCGCGTTCTCTTTGGCAAGTACACAGGCAGTGAGACAAAGGTCGAGGGCACTGAGTACACGATCATGCGCGAAGACGATGTTTTAGCAATTCTAGCTTGAATTTCCAGCAGAACGGCAAAAGCAAGTTAGTCTTCCACCCCGACGAGTAAAGGACCATTTATGGCAAAGCAGATTGTATATAGCGACACCACAAGGCAGGCGATTCTTCGCGGAGTCAACCAACTCGCGGATACGGTGAAGGTGACTTTGGGCCCCCGAGGACGAAATGTCGTTCTCGACAAGAAATTCGGTGGCCCCACGATCACCAAAGACGGCGTGACGGTCGCGAAGGAGATTGAGTTGAAGGATCCGCTCGAGAATATGGGCGCTCAGATGGTGAAAGAAGTCGCATCCAAGACTTCTGACATTGCTGGCGACGGAACCACTACGGCCACGATTCTGGCGCAGGCGATTTTCCGCGAAGGCGTGAAAGCAGTAACGGCCGGCGCAAGCCCGATGGCGCTTAAACGCGGCATCGATAAGGCTGTCGAACTAGTTGTAGCCGGCGTTCAGAAGCTGTCAATGCCTGTATCAGGTGACATGATCGCTCAGGTTGGCAGTATCTCCGCCAATAGCGATTCCGCCATCGGCGACGTGATCGCGGAAGCGATGAATAAAGTCGGGAAGGACGGTGTCATCACGGTCGAAGAATCCAAGACCATGACCACCGAGCTTCAGACTGTCGAAGGCATGCAGTTTGACCGCGGCTATCTCTCACCTTATTTCGTAACGGATCCGGATCGTATGGAATGCGTTCTGGAAGACCCCTCCATTTTGGTTCAGGAGAAAAAGATCAGCAGCATGAAGGATCTTCTGCCGCTGCTCGAGCAGGTCGCCCGCGGTGGCAAGCCGCTGCTCATCATTTCGGAAGACGTAGAAGGCGAAGCACTCGCCACACTTGTCGTCAATAAGCTTCGCGGGACGATTCACGTTTGCGCTGTCAAGGCGCCGGGCTTCGGCGATCGCCGGAAGGCAATGCTGGAAGACATCTCCGTCTTGACGGGCGGTAAAGCCATCATGGAAGAAATGGGAACCAAGCTCGAAGACGTGAAGCTGGCGGACCTCGGCAGCGCTCGCCGAGTCACGGTGACCAAAGACGACACGACAATTATTGATGGAGCGGGAGAAGCAAAGAGCATCGAAGGCCGAATCAAGCAACTCCGGGCGCAGGTGGAGGAGACTACCTCCGATTACGATCGTGAAAAGTTGCAGGAACGGTTGGCGAAGCTCGCCGGAGGCGTCGCCATCATCAAGGTCGGCGCAGCGACCGAGACCGAGATGAAAGAGAAGAAAGCTCGGGTAGAAGACGCGCTGCATGCGACCAGAGCGGCGGTGGAAGAAGGAATCGTGCCAGGCGGCGGCGTTGCCCTGCTACGTGCCTCGTTGGCGCTCGATGAGTTGAGACTCGAAGACGATGAGCAGTTCGGCGTCAGAATTGTCCGCCGCGCCTGTGAGGAGCCGGTCCGCCAGATTGCGGCAAACGGCGGGATAGAGGGCGCCATTGTCTTGGAGAAAATCAAACTTCAGACGGACGGCAACTTCGGGTACAACGCGGCGACCGATCAATATGAAGACCTAGTAAAATCGGGCGTTATCGATCCTACGAAGGTGACCCGGACGGCACTGCAAAATGCGGCATCCATTGCGTCGCTGATGCTGACCACAGAAGCGATGATCTGTGAGTTATCGGATTCCGAAGCGTAAGTAAGTCGCTTATGGAGGAAGGTGAGAAATGAACAAACAGTTGACGGCGAAGAGATTGTTGAAGCGTCACAACCGACATGCAGCGAGTGACAAGAATTGGTCCAGCACTTCCAAAAGCAACTCGAGGAAGTCTACGCACGTTGCTGCAGCCCAGGGACGACGCGTTGCTCGCAAAGTCTCGCGGAAAGCAGGCTCTTGATCATGATTGTCACGGGCGAAGTGCTGTTCCGCGCACAATGTCCGCGTTGCAGATCAATCGATTTTCGAACTGTCGGCATCCGGAACGTGATCGAACGCACTCTCCATCGGCTTCTCCAGCCGTGCCGGTGCTCTCTCTGTGGTCGGCACTTTCTCGTGTTCCGTTGGCAAGTTCCGGTCTCCGCGATGGCATAAAAGCGATCTCGAGTGCGCACTTAAAGGGGCTCCCGAGCAGCCAAGCAGCGCCTTGTCGGGGCCGGTGTACCAGACGAGTCTGCGGAGAAGGAGATCATGTGTCGAACTTCTACATAGTCGAAAGTAGTCGGAGTGCGACTGTTTGGCAAGTTGATCCGCAAGGAATCGTTCGGCAACTGCGATTGAAGCGCAAAATTGGGTGTTTCGCAACTTCAAACGTGCCCATGGCCACATGCGCGGAAGCCATGGCGAATTTGCATGAGCTTTTCCCCAGCTCGCGTCAGGTTGAAGCAGACCAACAAGTCGCGGGAAAGCTGAAGTGAACAGTTATGGTAACCGTTCATTGGGCTTTGCTACAGAAACCCCGGGGGTTTTCCCAGGATCTTCTAACCTCGGTTTAAAGCAAGACTTGAGGATGGCCGATGAGAAAGATCTGAGTGCCCAAGCTGATCAGGACCGCTTAGACTTCCTCCGAACGGATCTAGATCTCTGTTTCACATTTGCTGATCTCATAATCACAGAACTGGGAGTGCAAGACCGAGGGGCCGCAGAAAGCTTATTGGCAAAGGCAGAACAGGGATACGCCACAATCGGATATTTCTTGCCTAAGGTTTGCAACGAACGCGAGCACCAAGCGCTTCAGCAGAGGCTTCACCAACTCCGGGCTAGACTCGACACTGTCGCCGGCCAGATTCGTACGAAGTTCTAGTTCAGACCAGAGCCGGCCAGCTCCGCTTCTTGGGGACACCACCTGCATGGCTTCTTCTGCTTCACTCCTGGCCAGAACCGCTGTCCGCTAATGGCCCTAGACCGCTACTAATCCTGCGTAACGCTAAAAACCTCAATCGAAGGTGCCGAAGTGTCGGTCAAGAAGTAGTAAAACCGGACGAGCGAGGAGCAATCATCCCGTTAATCGAATCCAAGAACTTCTTCCGTGGCATATCGGTATATCCGGTGGTGGCGATTATCGCTCTCACCCGCTCGAATCCGTCAGGTGAAGCGTCATGCATTGGTAGTTGTTGGACTCGAGCGTGTTCACCGCGGCCCGCCTTCCCGAATCACGCGCTACTGGCTCATTCCGCCGGACAAAAGGCCCAAAATGTTTATGCCGCATCCAAGCATGAGTTCGGACGAGATGCGAGCCAGAACCCAAGGCGTGTGGGACAACTTCTACGCCTTGCCCGCCATCTGGAAACGCTCGGCGTGTACGCCAACACTGCGCGCACGGCTGGCCTTCGTTCTGATTTCCAAGCTCTATCGCCAAATGTATGCGAGCACCGGCATCGCAACGGATAGCGCACGGCGTGAACGGGCAACTCTGTGGGCAAGACGCATCGCGAAAATAACGCGGCGATTGTTCCAGGCCCGGCCAATGCCGGATTTGCAACTGCCTCGCCGTGGTACGGGTGCTTCGACGAGCGCGCTGCGGGTTCTGGGCTAAACCTCCACCCAGCCGCCTGGCCGCCGCACAGTCCTGCGGGGTACGACTGGCGTGTCCCGCTGGCGACAACCTATTCGCCGGGTGTTTCCACTTGCTCCTGCGAGCGGATTCTCTCACCGCAGCGTAGACAGATCGCTCGGCGCCTGGGATTGTGGTCTCCAGTTCTTCATGCTCCAGAATGTACTCTGGCGCGTCCTGAGACATGGCCATCAAGCCCCCGCAGCCCCTATGCTTACTGATGTCTGTAACGATCCGTATGGTTTCGATGTCGAATCCTCATGTTACCGTTCAAGCACTAACCGATACGCAAAAGATCGAGCGATGCGCCGGTCGTGGTCCTCTGTCCGGACATGAGAGCATTCTTAAAATTCAAGCGGCGCTGGCGTGAGGCGAAGATGTTTACGCGGGCGATGGTGTCACTCGGAGACGTAGATCCGTGGCCTCCGTAGTCGCCGAGTGACCGTCGAAGCAGTTCCGGGACATCTCCGCGATCTTGGCGGGTGCTTACAAGCCGAATCTGGTCGTTGCCAGAATCGGTGACCGCCCCATCCCCTGGGGGCGGTGAGTCTCAGGATCATGGTGCTGCTGATTATCGTTTATCTGTCGTACAGGCAGACGATGCCGCGTACCCTTCAGGCGGCGAATCTTACATCGTGGCGCGCCAGAATCGCGGAACTGTTGCCGGCCTTCTAGCTGTCTCCCCATCGCTTACTACCCATTTTCAGCTCCATGACGTGGGCTCCGCCCAAGGTGGGCCGGTTCGTGATATCACGTCCGAAAGTTCAGATGAGGATATGGCGAGTTGGTCTCACGATGGCAAATGGATCTATTTCGAATCGGATCGCAGCGGGGTTTTTCAGATATGGAAGGTTCCGTTTGCGGGAGGAACGGCCGTCCAGGTGACGAAGGACGGCGGTGCCGACGCCTTCGAGTCTCGCGACGGCAAATTTGTGTATTACACGAAATGGGAGCAACGAGGCATCTGGCGAAAGCCGGTGGAGGGCGGCCCGGACACACTCATTATCACGGCAGGAAGGAAGGAGGCAACGGTCCTTCGCGTTCCTGCAGCGTCTCCCGAAGCAAGTCACCGAGGTGGAAATGTTGCTGTCGGTGGGCGTCAGTTCTGAGCTTCTGGACGGCGACAAAGGTTGCCAGCCGTGCCCTCGTTTTTGGGTCCGCGGGAAGAACCCGGTTTTTAACTTCCGCATTGGGCGGGCAGGAGAGCGAGCCTTCTCGCATGGACTACGTCATTGCCGTCAGCGTACCCCACAGGGCAGCATTTCGGTGGACCGTTACGGGTCTATTCAAAAGTGCAACATGGAACCCGTTGTGGACCGATCTGCACGTCCAAAAGGAACGTTAAGCGCGAGTGGCAGGAAGGCGGACGGTTTCTTATCTTGCCTGACATGCCGGTGTTATCGCGGCTGGCCTATATAGATGAAGGTACGACTTCGCTAGATCCCGTGTTGCTTGAGCAGGATTGTGACCGCACCCTTAAAATCGCAGTGGATCCCGATGTTCGCGCCATCTTGCGTGACTTGCAGAATGGTGCAGCGGCTGCTGTCCAGACTGGCGGGATTATAGACATCTATCCTCGGGTGGCGGCTTGCGCTTTAGATTCAGGATGCCTAATAGCTGCCCCGAAAATGCCGCGGTACGGACCATAGATGGGCCGTCATGGAACGGCTGGAGTGTCGACAACGCAAACACCCGTTCACAGTCACTCGCAGGCGCATCTCTTTCAGCCGGCGGGCTTAGAATCCGTTTGCGGATCGTCCCGGTCCTCGCAGGTACAATCTTAGACTCTAACGTGCATCGGACAACTCGGCTCCAGCCTCGCTCCGCCATGTTCGCGAAGCTGTTGCCAAGCACAAGCGAAGCTCCGTTAAGCATGGCTCGGTTTGAGCTATGCTCGGGCAAGGTTGCGACGTCGTAAGGAGGCCACCTTGACCATAGCTGAAGTTTTGAAGCTACTGGAGATCCTCGCTTGGCCCATAGTGGCTGTAGTCGCGATTGCGTTTGTTGGCCCTCAAATCGCAAAACTGCTGAGCGGCGCAAAAGTAAAGCTGTCCATTGGTGGGCAGACAATCGAAACGACCTTGCCTGAGTTGAAGGAAGTGCTTGAAGAACAGGCTGGGGAGCCACTCACGCCGCAGCACTTCAGCTATTTGATAGAGCTTCAACGCGGAGGTACCAAGCGGTACTCTGGTGGAGTGCAGAGTAGTGAAGAGCGCAAGCTCTTGCGCCCACTGCGGAACAACGGACTAGTGCTCACCTCGCCGCGGAACGCATTCCTCGGAGAGGCAGAGGCCATAGAACTCTCAGCCCTTGGCCGCCTCTACCTCCGGGCTAAGGGTGAACGGGCTGAGAAGTGACACCGGGTTTCGTGCCCACGTCTTTCTGCCCGATGGCCCGCCTGGTCTGCGTTTCTGTCGGAGGAGCTGTCACGCCACCCCATGGCGCTGGAGCGCCTTCGTAGAGGCCCGATCGAAGACGTTGCTCTGTCCAGCGCGCGGCTTCTTCTCCAGTCTCAAAGCTCGGGAGGGCCGTCATCTGGTCCACGATTCAGATCGATTCAACCGGCGGAACGGATCCTATCGTGAGCCGAGGCCACCGTAAAGCGGATGCGATCCGGATTCGCGACTTGATCGAACGCTTCCAACAAGGTGTGGCAACACAGTGAGCACTGGCAGTGGCGCGATATCGGCGAAGCAGAGCGCTCTTTTGCGAACTGCTCTCAAGTCTTCTACGCGCCTTCGCGATCAGGATAATCAACCCAAGTTCGAGGTGCTGATTCGCAAATACTCCTGAGGATCGATTGACTAGTGCGCGTTTCCCTGAGATGTTAGATCTAGAGACTTGTATAGCTCGCGACAAGCCCAACCTTAATCCGTGAATGCTCTTCATGAAGAAACTCTTTCGGGAAGGAGTCAAGATCGTATCCGTCTCTGATCTTGCGGAGTATGAACTGACAAAAGCAAAGAGCTGGCTGCGACGCGAGTTGACGGGGAGACACGCGAGTGAAGCCTGAGCGCTGGGCGTGCATCGAGCGCCTGTATTTCGCTGCGCTTGAGCTGGACGAAAGCCAGCGGTCTGAGTTCCTGGAAGGGGGCTGTCGCGGCGATGAGGTCCTACGGTGCGAAGTCGAGCCCTTACTGGCAACCGCCAACATATCCGACGCTTTTCTGCAAGTGAACGCCCTGGAACTGGAGGCCCGTGCGCTGGCCAGGGA
>JBJMGK010000165.1:0-5635 GCA_045807925.1 Bryobacteraceae bacterium
AAGAGAAGCGGCAGCGGGAAGCCGAGGAAGCGGCGCGGCGGAAGCGGGAAGAGTCGATCGCGAAGGGGCGTGCGGAAGCGGGGGCGCTTCTGAAGAGGAACGATGCGGCTGGCGCGGCAAAGCTCCTGGAGCGCTTAACAAAGCAATACCCCGAAAGCATAGAGCTGCGGCTGGATTACGGTGCGGCCGTGAAGGAACTCGAGCGCCGGCAATGGGAAGCCGAAGAGCAGGCCAAGCGGGAAGCGGAAGTGAAGCGGCAGCAGGAAGCCGAGGAAGCGGCACGGCAGAAGCGGGAAGAGTCGATCGCGAAGGGGCGTGCGGAAGCGGCTGCACTGTTGAGCAGAAACGACGGGGCTGGGGCGGTAGCACTCCTTGATCGGTTAACAAAGCAATACCCCGAAAGCATAGGGCTGCGTCGGGATCTCGAGGCGGCCGTTCAGGCATTAGACCGCCAGCGGCGGGAACCGGAAGAGAGGCGGCGGCGAGAAGCCGAGGATGCGACGCGGCGGAAGCAGGAAGAGGCGATCGCGAACGGGCGTGCGGAAGCGGGGGCGCTTCTGAAGAGGAACGATGCGGGTGGCGCGGTAAAGCTCCTGGAGCGTTTAAAAAACCGCTACCCAAACAACGGAGAACTCCGGTGGGACTACGACGCAGCTGTCAAGAAACTCAAGCCTTGGAAGCGGGAGTCGGGAGACGGGGAGAGAGCGTCGCCTAAAACCAAGGCAATCCTTGCTGCGGTTGCGCTCGCAGCTACTATTTCGAGCATTATCGCCTTTCACAACGGTAAAAGCCGGACGCTTGTGCATGTCACGCCCGAACAGGTTACTTTCGCCACTCAGGTTGGAACGGATCCAGTCTCTACTGAGTTAGGGTTATCCGTCCCAAACCTTGAAACACAAGCAACCGGTAATCAGAGCTGGATCAAAGCCGAAGCGCACGGGAGCCGGATTCGAATTTCGGCGCTTACTCAGGGATTGAGCCCTGGGAATTATCGCGGCATAGTAAGTGTACGGATAAACTCATCAGCGATTGAAAACACGGAATTGATGGTTCCCGTACATTTAAGCTTAGCTTCGATTGCGGTCCCGAAACGGGTGTTCCGGGCGAGCCCCGATGTGCTGAATTTCACCTATGAAGAGGGCAATGCTGCCCCTTCCAAACGTCTGATTGTTGAGGGAACGACTCAGTTCGGCGTCCGAACGCAGGTCCCGAACGGAGGCCATTGGCTGGCCGCTCAGAGGGATAAGGGAGCAGTGCTCGTTTCCGTTAACCCTAAAGGATTGATCCGAGGCGGCACTTATCTTGGGTATGTGCTGCTCGATAGCGAAGGGTCCGCCGAGATCCGGATCCCAGTGAATCTAAGTGTTCGTCGCGCTCCTGATCTCGGTTACGTAGATACTTCGCCGTCCTCATCCCGGACAATGTCGTGGAGCGGGACTTTGCCTCCAGGCGAAACCCTAACGATACAAGGCGACAAATGCTCGCCAAGCGGTCAGGTCGATCCGTCTCTAAGTAGGACCGGGGCTGTTGCTCGGATACGTTCGGTGACGCCGCCGTCTGTTCTACGTGATCTGCGAATCGTTAGCAACCCACAGCAGGGCAACAACTTCACTCTGGGCATCGCGAACAGTAGCCAGGAAGTTGTGGAGAGCCTCACGATTGAATTAACAACGGGAACAAAGTAATGTGCCTGAAATGTCAACAAGTAAGTGCCAGGATTTCAAAGCAGTCCCTGCGTACACTCCTTCTCCTCA
This sequence comes from Bryobacteraceae bacterium, assembly GCA_045807925.1. Taxonomy (GTDB): domain Bacteria; phylum Acidobacteriota; class Terriglobia; order Bryobacterales; family Bryobacteraceae; genus Bog-105. Next base: position 1,755 of record JBJMGK010000165.1, read on the forward strand.
CAAACTTAGCCTTTACAAGCCGCGCACAAGAATATAAAGATCTAGTACAGCAAGCCACAACGAATCTGAAAGAAGGACGCTTCGGTCAAGCTGAGGAGCTGTTCATTGCGGCTTTGGAACGAGCTAATGCGACCGTCGGCGCTGAAGACGATCGAGTGCGTATTGGCGTTTGGCTGATAAGGGCAAGAAACCAGAGGGGACACTTCAGCGCAGCCATAGCCGTCGCCGATGATCTTCGAAAACAACCGATATTGAACCGAGACCCTGAACTGCGGAGCCAAATGCTGGTTGAGGCGGCCAAAGGCGAGCGCGGGCTGGGTAACCTTGACAGGGCAGTACAAGATTATGTAACCGCAGTTCAAACGGCTGGACAGATTGGAAGTGCCGGAGATGAAACAGGTGCTGAAGGCACGATCGGTCTCGCAGAAATCGGACTACTAAAAGGAGAGCTGCAAGCTGTGGAACAAAGAATCCAGGAAGCAACGACCCTTATCAGTCGAATCCAGAGTCCGGCCCTCACCGCTCGTGCCTTAAGCACAATGGCTGATTTACGCCGTATTCAGGCCCGATATGCAGAGTCGCGAGACTTGTATAACCAAGTTATTCAGATTCTACGGAACGAAAGCGGAGTTCAAAATCAAAGTCTAGCATCCGCCGAGGTCGGTTTGGCCGAGATCGCAGTTTCGGAAGGGAAAGTCGAGGAAGCAATAAAAGATTTGGAGGAGAGTCGAAAGTACTGTGGCCTCGCACGAGAAAGCCCCGTATTCTTGTGGACTGAGGATGCGCGCGGGCGGGCTCTACTAGCGGCCGGTGATTTGAAAGGTGCTGCGGCTCACCTCACAGTCTCCTCCGCGGGGCGGCAAGCCGAGAAACAGTACGACTTTTCCTCTAGTCTGGATAGCCTGGCCCAATTAGAGACTTGGAAACAAAACTGGCCCGAGGCGAGAACATACCTGGAAGCGGCAGATGAGATGATCCGTCGAGTGGCTGGCGTGAATACACCTGCTCGCGCCCAGGTGCTGGTCCACGCAGCCATTCTCGACCGAGTTCAAGGTCGAGCGGGACAAAACGATAGTTATTTGAGCGAAGCGGCTAGGATCCAATCTGCGTATCTCAGCAGCGAGTCCCCTCCTGTTGCCGAACGGCGCTTTGAAGAAGCGATGGTGTCGATTGCTACTAAGCAAAACGCAAAAGCTGAATCGCTGCTCCGTCAGGTGTTGAGGATCCAGGAACACGCGTTAGCTTCCGGGGATATCCGCACGTTAGATACAAAGGCACAACTAGGACTTGTCCTGGTCTCGCTAGGACGTGTCTCGGAAGCCGAGACGCTGCTTTCTGATTGGTTAGCCCGACGCGGAAGTCCACAGGGAAGGCCCACATCCCCGAAGACCATTGATGTAACGGAAGGTCTCGCTCGCGCACTTTATAGCCAGGCGAAGTACCGCGAAGCCATTCCATATTTTGAGTCGGTTGCGCCTGTTCTCGGACCGCAGCGAGCAGCTATGGCTTGGGAATTCCTCGGAAACAGTCGTCTGTTTACGAATGAGGCAAAATTGGCAAAAGAGTCCTATACTCACGCGCTCGCCCTAGTGAGAACTGCTGAAAGCAGAGATGTGCAACGAGAAAAGAGTCTCCTCTTTGTTCTTGCCAAATCTTCACTGCAGGCAGCGGATTTGGCCGATGCAGATCATTATGCGAAGGGTTGGCTTTTGCTGCAAGGGACAGAAAAGCTACAGCCAGATGGATACGCCGTCATTGTAACCTTGGCGAAAGAACTGTTTGACAGTGAAAGATATGCGAGCGCGGAGCCGTATCTGCGTCGGTTGTTAGCCGACCCTCGCTCAGCCAACTTAAGCAGCGAATCGCTGGCGCGAGTGTTCCTCGAACTCGCAATACTCTGTAAGCAACAAGGGAATTTACAAGATGCCGTGGGCCTGTTCCAACGGCACGCAGAGCTAACTTTTAATCGTATTCCGAAGGAGGCTGAGAGATCCCTCAATGAGGCACTGAAACTTCAGGAGTCAATTCGCGGTCCGCGCGATCCATCTCTGATTCCCACGCTTCAAAGCCTTGCATTATTGAACATCCACGAACGGCAGTATGAGCGGTCCAGTTCACTGTTGGACCGGTCTGAAGCAATCATCGCGCTGCTTCCGGCGCAAGATCCGATATTGCTGGCAACGAATCTGGATGGTAAGGGGATGACAGCAAAAGGGAAAGGAGATACCGAATCTGCCGCCTCCTCCTATGCGCGCGCATGGACAGTTTTGCAAACCTCGGCATCACCACCTCTGAAACTTGCGGCTAGCATACTCTTCAACCGCGGTGTACTCGCGTTAGAGGACAACAAAGTTGATGATGCCGATCAGTACTTCAGGAAGGCCATGGGCTTATTCGAAGGTGCAATGGCAAACGATGCACCTCCTATAGAGCAGTTAGACGTCATCGCAGCGTTCTATCTGCGCAAAGGGCGGTACGAAGACGCCGAGAAACTATTTGAGAAATCCCTTGAAGTCCGGAAGAAAATTTATGGCGATCGAAGCCTGGAGTATGCTTGGGGTTTGTTTTCGTCCGCGAACGCCTACGAGCTCAGAGGAGACTATTCTAAGGCGATGAATTATGACGAGAAAGCTCTTGCCCTGTTTACAGACGTGAGCGGCCCCGAGACAGAGGAGGCACACGTCGTGCTTAACTCTTTGGCAGCCATATACGAAAGCTCTCAGAAATGGGAAGACGCGGTGAAGGCCCGTGAACGCATTCTTCAGGTCAATAACGCAGGGAAGGTTTCAAAACAGAGCCAGCAAGAGCAACTCATTCTATTAGCGCAGGATTACCTTCTTCTGAGAGATTACCATCAGGCGGTCAGTGCTCGTCAGCGACTCGTAACGCTTTGGGAACAGGAGGGACTTGAGAACCCTAACTATCGAGATGCGAGACGAAACCTCGTGCCGGCATTAGAGGACGCCGGTAAGCACGAGCAGGCGGAACAGCAGTTTCAGACTTTAAGGAAGCTGCTACATAACAGGTTCTGGAAGGATGAGATTCGGCTTATTGCAGATTATGCTAATGCTTTAGCGAGGCAGAAGTATACCAACGAAGCCGCCAAACTTAATGAAGAGGCTAAGGCGATACAACAAAAACATTCTCAATCTCAGTAGCCCATAAACTTCCGCTTCCAGATCGCATTGGGCTTCTTGTCTTTGAATGCTGTTCCTCAGCGGAACGGTCGGCCCGCTGACGTGGCTCGGCGTCGTTGCTTGTCGTACTGTTAACCGCGCCGAGATTCCGAGTTTGCTTCCCGAGGGAATTACTTCGATTTGAGTCGGCCATGACAACCCTGCGATTTTGGCGTATTCGGAGCACAAAATACATTGTTCCGTTGTTCCTGGGGCCTCATTATTAGGTTCGCGTTCGATCTTTCCAGGACGAGACATAAAGTCGAAGGTGACCAGGTAGTCGCCATGAGCCGGATGGCGTTTTGGTCAACTGCTCTTCAGACCACGAATCAACTAATCCCGTCTTCAAACGTAACCCCAAGGTGGCTGCGACTTACGTATCTGTTTTCGATGCAATTATGTGAGCGCTACGTAGACCCCAGGCTTTAACAGTTGAGCGGAGGTGCTGATTGCCGCTGCTTCCACTGATCGGGTAGCCAGGCATGGAGTTGGCTGCTGGGGAGAGAAGGCAAATGGATGAGGAGTTGAGTGAGATAGCGTTGTGGGTCGATGTCGTGCCGGCGACAGGTGCTCGTTAGACTGGCAAGAATGGCGGCCGTCCGTCCTCCCCGTGGATTGCCGACGAACAGAGAGTTCTTGCGGTTGAGCACAATGCGCTTGATCTCCCTCTCGCTGACGTTATTGTCGATGGGCACTGCTCCATCG
>JBJMGK010000166.1:0-5066 GCA_045807925.1 Bryobacteraceae bacterium
CTTACGCCGGCTGATCTCCTTCAGCGCCAACTCGCCGCCCTTCTCGTACAGTTCTTTGAAGCGGTAGAAACTATCGCGCGAGTAGCCCATCACCTTGCAAGCCTCGGAAACACTGCCGAGCATCTCGGCAAGGTTCAGAAGACCCACTTTGTTCTTGATGATCTTTTGATCAGTGTTCATTGACATCTCCTTCGTGCGCTTCGCGCACTGTATCAGAAAATGTCAGATCAAGTCATGACTACTACACATGAGAAGGCCAGCCGCTGTCAAGGAAAAATCTGCGATCGTCCCCTTCGGGGGATCGCGCAAGAGGGCAAGCCCCCTCGCGGGGGGAGCCGCCGTATGGGCGGCGTGGGGGGAACCACCCGCCCCGGCTTGCCCCGGGGGAAACGGGAAAGGGGAGCAAGGTTTCCTTCCTTGCTGCCGCAGGCTTCTTGTTGCGCTGTGCGCCCCTTCCCTTCCACTTCCACTCGCAATCGCCGACTCGCCCTGCTTCCATTCGCGCTTTTTTTTGAGCTGTTTTGCTAGCGCCAGTTGGGTGTCCTCAATCTTGACGGGTGCTGCCATCTCAGCGCCGAACTGAGTCTCTTCAAAGAAGAACTCGTTCCGCCGGGCGCTCGCAGTCACCCGAACTCGGCGATTTTACGATAACTCTAACGTCCTCTTAAGCTGCTTTCTTTCTCGCCTTAGCTGCGCCCTGTTGATTGCTGTTCCGCAGCGGCTCGTAAACCGCGCCCGTGACCCACAACCGATGCAACAGGATCGCCAGCTTGCGCGCGACCGCCACCAGCGCACGCTTCCTCGCATTCTGCCCACCGCGTTCGGCCAGTTTCCGACCCCAGCGCCGCAGATCCGTATCCGGCCCTCGCCACAGAACGCAATGCGCTCCTTGCACCAGCAGCTTCCGCAAATAGATGTCGCCCTCTTTGCTGATTCCCAACTGCGGCTGCCTCTCGCCCGACTCACTCCGCTTCGGCCGCAACCCTACATAACAGCCCACGTCCCGGCTCTTCTGAAAACGCGCTGCATCTTCTATCGTCAACACGAACGTCAAAGCGATCAAAGTCCCCACTCCGCTCACTTGCTCGAGGAGTTTGGTTTCCGGATAGTCCGTTCGGGCGATCTGCTCGATTCGTTCGTCACAGACGCGAATCTTTTCCGTTAGCGATTCCACTTCTTCCAGCAGCGGCTTCAGCACGGCTCGCAACTCCGCCGGCAGCGCTTCCATCTGCTCCACGCCCAAGTTCTCGGTGGCGCACGTCGGCAACCGCTCGCCGGAAGCCTTCGCCAATCCACGCGCAGTGTTCACCGCACGTGTCCGCAGTTCCACCAGCGACGCTCTCACGCGGACCTGCAGCAGAGCCAACTGCGCTTGTTCACTGCGATGCTGGATCGGCCGCAGCAGTTGCGGATCGATGCGCGCCAACCGCGCTAAGGTGTGCGCATCCAGCTTGTCGTTCTTACGCGTGCTCTGCGTGATCAGCTTCACCTGCCGCGCATTCGCCACAATCACCTCATGGCCGAAGCTCTTCAGTAACCGGCTCACCCAGGGCGAATGCGTTCCCACTTCCAGCGCCACCCGGCACCGCGCCAAGGCTCCGAATACCTGCGTCAAGCCCCTCTTCGTGGTCGCTACACTACGCTCCAACAGCACCTCGCCGTCCTCGTCGAGCCCGCAATAGCGGCTCGTTTTATCCCCCAGGTCCATTCCGATCGTGAGCGTTCCCAGTCCTCTCCCTCTTCGTTCCCTAACCTGCTTTCCTCTCCCTTGGCCAGTGTTATTCTTCTTCATGAGCCGATCTCCTTTGCACTTCGAGTGCGTTTTCCATGGGAGCTTATCGCATCCCGCCGGGGTGACCGGCCTTCTCATTCCATCTCAGCCAGATCTTGCAGCTCACCCATCTGGCGCCGGAGATTCAGGAAGAACTGCTGTTTCTCCCTCCCGCCCAGCGCGGTCCGGATCCTCTGCTGGAACGGCATCTCCGCGCCGTAGCGCGCCTGGTGGACTGGGGGCGCAGAAGCAACGCTTCCGCGCCTTGCGCGAGCAACTTAGCTTTTGAGCCGGTACACCCGCTCGCCAGCGCGCAGAAACGAGCGCAGCTTGTATCCTTGTTTCCGCACGCTTGCCGATAGGAAACCACGCACGCTGTGCCGTTGCCAACCCGTGAGCTGTTCGATCTCGCGCCCGGTCGCTCCCTCCGGACGGCCGAGCAGCGCATACACTTGGCCTGCTTTCGACCCTTCCCGGAACGGATTTCTCTGTTCTCGGGGCTGGTTGGGCCGTCCTTCTCCGCCCTGAACTGATCGCCAGATCCGTTCTACAGCAATCTCCCGGTTCGTGAACTTCTGAACCGGCACCACGCCCGGCAGAGCGTTCCAGAGCGCCACCAGCCGTTTCAGCGGCCAGGCCCTCGCCCTGGCTCGCCAGCCTTCAAAGCTCGTCCCGGGTGGCGTCAGGCTTTGTTCTTCGGTCGGAGGAAAGGCTGGGTCTTTCGTAGGGGGAAGGGGCATATCGCTCTCTTTCTGGCGGCATCGGGGTGCCGCTACTTCATCCATCCCTCTGTCCTCACACAACAGCAAGCCACAGCAGTAACGATTCCACACTCAAACTGAACAACAGGCTATGACTGGACTGCCTCGGCTCTCATCAGCCTACACTCTGGCATGCGCAAAGCACGCAAAGTCGTTCCGATCACGCGCAGGCCAAACGAAAGACTCCTCCACCTGCCGTTGCCTCCGTCCACGAAGAGTTCCGCCTCCTCACCTGCCGTCAGACAGCAGACAGCTTCAGCTTTCATCTCGGCCCTCCGCTCCTCCGCCGTCCTCGCTCTGTTCAACAGCAATCAGGCAAAATCTTGCCCTTTCCCGCATCCTGAATGACCGCTGCAAAGCAATACACAAGAGGACGCGATAGGCGATTCTTTCGCTCTAGTCTTCCGTCCAGGCATCCGGCGGTCACAAGTCAGGCATGCGGTCGTGCAATCTCAGCTTGAGGCATCACCGGTCTGCTGTTAACGAGTGGGTTGTATGTTCGAATCCTGACCGGGGACCCAAGTCGTTTTCGAACTTACGCTCTCCTGTGAACAGTCATGCTTCCTCCATCTGATCGTGATCACGCAGCAGGTCATGACATCATTCCTGCATGAACGCTGATTCATTCAGCTCTGGAGCGAATGAGTTTCTGGTAGCCGGCAGCGGCGACGCACAGACAAGGATCGCGAGTGTTTGCTCCACCGTCCTTTTTTCCTCCGAGAGCAGTGGCTCTCGTTGTCCATCAACGCTCGCTCGCGTTCATCGGAAGCTGTTCGGACTGGCGACTTAAAAGCTAGGCGCCGAGATGCTGGACTTGCCCCCAACTTTGGCACAAAAAGTTAAGGCTCAAAATTCATGGAATGGAGGCGGGAATCGGAATACGCCACGCCGGAGGCGTCTGTTCGTGAGTTCGGCGAACCAGCGTTCGACCAAATTCCCGGGTAACTTGCACTAGGTAGCGGTCACTCCGACGCAGAAGGGTAAGCCAGTTTGGCTGAAGTCAGTGAGTGAGCAGGCCTAAATGGCGATGAAATAAAGCAGCTCGCCAGCATCAAACGATTGAGTAATGATAGGAGAAATCATGCAAAAACGCACATTAGGAGAGAGCGGCCTCGAAGTCTCAGCACTCGGCCTCGGATGTATGGGCCTGAGCTTCGGTCTTGGCCCCGCCACGGAGAAGGGCGAAGCGGTCAAGCTCATTCGCGCCGCTGTCGAGCGCGGTGTCACCTTCTTCGACACTGCCGAAGTGTATGGCCCGTTCGTCAATGAAGAGGTCGTGGGCGAAGCTCTCGCTCCCTTTCGCAAGGATGTCGTGATCGCAACCAAGTTCGGATTCGAGCCCGACCCCGGCAACGATGGCAAGTGGACAGCAACCAACAGTCGCTCCGACCACATCAAGCAGGTCGTTGAAGGCTCGTTGAAGCGTTTGCAAACGGACACCATTGACTTGCTCACCAGCATCGCGTCGATCCCAATACGCCTATCGAAGAAACCGCTGGTGCCGTTAAGGAGTTGATCCAGGCAGGCAAGGTGAAGCACTTTGGCCTTTCCGAAGCAGGCGCAAAGACGATCCGTCGCGCTCATGCCGTGCGGGTGCGGTTGCGCCAATCTAGGTTGAAAGTGCACGACCAGTTCAGAAGTTTGCACCAGAACCGCGTCGGGTAGCGCTTGGCGAATTTCATGGAAGCAACTCTTGGTAGGCCCCACAGTGGGGAACGCTACTATTGCCTAGTTCGGGGCTGGGAGATGTCGCCTGAGTGTTTTCGCCTCGTATGGCACGGAGCCCGCAGCCTAAGCGTGGGCAGAAGCCCAGTTATGCGCCAGAAGTTCGGTGATGCTGTTGATGGGGTAAGTGGCGATGCGAGCGACGGCTCATCCATGTTCAACCCGACAAACCACCGGAACAGCAGGTTGTATTGCAACTGCTCCATCAGTAGCCGTTCGCTCCGTACCGTGTATAGGATCTGCAGCAGTAGCGCCCGTAGCAGTTTCTCCGGCGCGATCGACGGCCGTCCGCTAGCCGAGTACAGCTCATTGAACTTTGCCGACAGCCCTTGCAACACTTCATCCGTCATCCTCCGGATCGCCCGCAACGGATGCCTCTCCGGCACCCGCTCCTCCGGCGAAAGATAACTGAACATCCCGCTCTGTTGTGTATCCGTTCCCCGCATCTGCTCTAAAACATTTGGACGTCACTATGCTTTATCCGGTAACTGCCACGCTCCCTTTTTCCGCATCCTGCTAAACGTCAGCACAGCACCGTAGTCGCTTCAGACCTGGCGGGCTTGGGGACGCGACCGAAAGAACTCGCGTCTGGACACACACGTTGATCCGAAGCAGGCACATGATCTGTTTCCCTTATTCTGTTTTTGAGGAAAACCGATATCGGCAGTAATATTCTCGATTTGCAAGGGGAAGGCGACATTGATAAGATTCTGGCTCCATGCTTGTGCAGGATTCTAGCAGGATGCGGAAAAAGGGAGCGTGGCAGTTACCGGATAAAGCATAGTGACGTCCAAATGTTTTAGAGCAGA
>JBJMGK010000167.1:0-4433 GCA_045807925.1 Bryobacteraceae bacterium
CGAACGGCCCTTGATGTACTGCACGATCTTCGACGGAGCCAGGTGCGGCGGAGCCGCCATCAGGAGTTGAATGTGATCCGGCGATACCGCACCCCGAATGATCTTTAATTCCCTCGACTCGCAAATCTGTCGAATCAGGTCACGCGCTCGCTCTGCCACGTCACCGCGCAATATCTTATACCGATACTTTGTGATCCAAACAACGTGGCATTTGATGTCGGAGAGAGCGTGCGCGCTTGTTCGCTACTCGACCACTTATCCATTCTCGTAGAGAACCGCTGAAAGCTGACCGCCTGAAAGGCGGTGGGTTTAGACCGGGTACGTGGATACTAAAACCTCCTCCGTTTAGAAAGCACAGAAAGACCGAACTCTCCTCGACGACATCGTCGAATCCGGTGCGGCTGTTGGTCGACATAGGGAAGACGGGACAACGGGCCCGCGCAAGGTCACTCCAGGAGAATTCATCAAGCAGTATTTGGCTGCTCCTCACCACGCCGACGACTTCCAGCCGTCCCAGAGGACGAAACGATGCACCGTAAAACTGATGCGCTCAATCACGAGATGAGGCTGCTGGTCTAACGGTCTTGGTTGGCGGCTTGCGCCTCGCAAGTAGCGTGAAGTCACTGCAGGCGCAGCCTGGTAGTACGGTGCTCGTCATCAACGGACCGTACATGAAAACCAACGAGCACATAGGCGGATGTTGGGTACTGGAACCGGTTGACCTGGATCAGGCACTGCAGTGGACGCAAGGCCGTAATCGCCCTGTCGGCCGTCCGATACCGAAATGGTCACGCGGCAAGTTATCGCCTATTGCCTGCGCTGACCGGTTCGGCCGCCATAAGCGTGCCGATGCCAGGCTAGTACCGGTCTCAGATTGGTAGTAGACTAATCTCCCCGAACAAAGGTCAATGCGAGGAACGGCACGAGATTGAGCAAAAAGATGCCTACCTTATAGAAGACGATTCCAGCAAAATTGACGGCGTCAAATTGCTCAGCCGTCAAGCGGAATCGTCGCGCCGAGAGGCGATAGAGCCATTCGTGAGAGAGCACGAACAAGATGGACCAAATCGCCAGCAATATGTAGTTCATGACCGCACACCATAACAGCGCATGACGTGCCACTTCGATACTCATCGGGGAGTCTCCTTTCGCGGCTCTTTGTCGCTTATCACAGTCAGTCAGGAACTCAGAGCCTGGGCGGCCATGATATTTTCCGCGGACGCTTATTACGTGCTCTGTGGCCCTGCTTCTGTGCTTCACCCAACTCTGTCATTTCAGCTTCTCAGAACACCGACCGAATGAAATGCCGAGATTGCATCAGTCTTCAATGCGGTCCCGTTTTTGTGGTAGAGGGGAGCAGACCATGACCGATGGTGCGTTCTGCTGAGTTCCTGCCTCGCTGATGCATCCGGCTTTGCCAATCGCAGGAAATGATCCAAACGTATCAGCTCGTCAACGATCTCCTAACCATTTTCGCGGATCAAGTATAGACCGTCGGCCGCGTCTTGAATAGGTTCTTCGCAGACGCGGTGTTCGCGATTTGTTCGGGGCGATGCCACCCCGAGGCACGCCTTCCGCTGTGCCTTTAAGATGTTGCAGCGATTTGAGAGTCTTCGGTACGAGTATCGAGCCAGTTTTTCCAAATCACGAACAGGAACTTACACCGTATCTAGCAGATAGTATTGCTTCGGAAGGGCAGCTCAGGCGAACTGCTGCAACCGGCCGAAGATGGTGCGGGCGCTTCGACGAATGCTCGCCGGAAAGCGATCAGGTCTGAGCAGACTGTAGCGAGCACTTTCGTTGGCTCTTATCCGAGGCGACGCAGGAACTAGGTCATTTGGACCGCAAACTGGGGCAAATTGATAAGCACCTGGCTAAACAACTGCAGCCGCATGCGGACCTAATCCTTCGGCTTTGCACCATTCCTGGTGCCGATTTCACGACTGCGGCGCTCATCCTGTCCGAGATCGGATTTGAGATGAGCCGGTTTCCGGATCCAGCTCACTTGGCAAGTTCGCTGCATCAACAAAGTGCCGGCAAATGCTACTCCGGTTGCACTTGCAAGAGGAACCGGTATCTGCGAAGAATTCTGACGCAAAGTTCCTGGTCGGTGATGCGCAAAAAGGACTGCTATCTGAAACGCGCTGTTTCGGCGTGTATCCGCAACGCGGTCGCAAGAAGGCGGCGCTCGCGGTCGCGCATCGGATGCCGGCTGATGAAGCGCCCTCGAGCAGATCGGTTTTCCGGTAACGGTCAACAGGCCCTCGACCCTTACGGGCTGAGTTTCTGGAGACTGTTTGTCTCACCATAGCGGGCAGGTTCAGCCCGATGTCCGGCAGCTCCCAGAGCGCCAGTGAATCCGAGAAGCGGACCATTCGCCGGCTGGAAAGGATTCGGGACCAGTACGGTAGCTGGATTCGTTACACCGTTGCTTGCAATGTACTGACTTCGCCAATCCGCCAGAGTGGAAGCTGGAATTTGCTGAATGCTGGTGAGGGGGAACTGGCGATTCTGCAAGTTGTCACTCTTCGAGGCACTATATCCGAGGGAGACAAACCATTGCTTTGCGAGCGTCTTTTCGAGGAAGATGTTCCACTGCATGGCTCTGCCGTTCTTAAAGTGGCGATCGAATTTTGCCTCGGCAATTCCGTAGTTGATGGGCGCCGCAGGATTCGCACCTGTCGCGATAGCAAGCGGGGTCGGATCCCAGAAATGGCCCACCGGGACACCGTTGGGGTTGGGACCATAGGGTTGCTGTAAAGTACCGGACGAAAACATGCTCGTTCCGTAGTCGGTGGGAGTACCCTGTATTGCTCGGCAAATAAGTTACGCCGAAACCGCCGCGTATGACGAACGATGGAGTAATCTGATAAGCGGCTCCGACGCGCGGGCCCCAATTGTTGTACTGCGTGTCCCAGAGGTTGCGGCTATATCCGCCAACTGCTGGAAAAACGATTGCCCCCAGAGGTCCGAAATAGCTCTTCGCGGTCAGGTCGACTCCGGACATGCGGTTATAGCGTTCCGTCGGTCCGGGTTGCAGATCCCACCGCAGGCCCAGGTTAACGGTAAGCCGGGAGTTCACACGCCAGTCGTTCTGGGAATAGAGTGCGAAGTACTTCTGGGTAAGAGCAGGTTGAACGTTAGCGCCGGGGCGGATCCACCACAGGCCGGCTCCCAGTAATGGGCCCGCCGCATTCACGCCCAATTGATTATTGTTTACGTTTTGTGGTGCAACGCCGCCGTTAGCGTTCAGGTATTGAAAATTGAAATTACCGCCCACCTGGAAGAATTGTGAAGGGAGCATGGCCGAGGGTTCTTCGAGATCTGTGTAATTGGATTGAAGATCCCGGAGCTCCACACCGGCTTTGTGAGTCCAGCTGCCCCGAACCTTCGTGATGCTGCCGCTCAAGTTGTAACTGGTGGAATGGCCAATCTGGGTACCGAAATTTCCTTGAGAAACCTGCGTCCAGTTGCTTCCTCCGCCATTGCCACCGGTATAGAAATTCGGCGCAACCACCGGCGCGCTTCCGTAGATGGCGAAGTAGGGAATGATATTCGACGGCACGCCCAAGCCGGCGTAATCGGTAAACCCGGTCTTATCGCCACTCACAATTTGGGTATTAACGCGGTTGACCCCGAACCGGAGGTCTGCAACGAGCGTGGGGCTGATGACCCAGGTATCACCGATTTGGCCGTACGGGTCGTTATCTTTCGTCAATCCCGGCGCGCCATTGAACGGCGAAACGCCGAAAGGCCGGGGCGTGACCACAGTGGCGTAGGAGAGTCCGCCGCTCCCGTAAATCGAGTGCGCACCCAGCTTGTAATCGATGCGATCATTCAAGCTATGCCGTCGGACGGCTGTAACCGTATAAGACTGGAAGTTGTTCGTATTGAAGACATCATCCGGCCTTCGGTTCGGCAGCGGATAGAAGCTGTACATCTTCAGCGCGTACGGGTTGGGATTGGGAATGATCGCATTTGGAATCTGCGCTCGCTGGTACAGATTGGGGCCGATCTGCGTCACGTTAAAGGGATCGAAGATCTGGGCCCGTACCGGCAATCCGGTGGCATCGCGAATGAAGGACTGGCTGAAATTACCGACCCTCTCGAGTTGGGTCGGGACCGTAAGCAGGTTAGCGTTACCCCGGTTATGCATCAGGTAGTGATAACTGCTGAAGAAGAACAGTTTGTTCTTGAGGATGGGACCGCCGATAGCGCCGCCAAACTCGTTCACTTTGAAAGCAGGCCGCGCGATGCCATTGGCGTTGTTCATATTATTGTTGGCGTTGAACGCTTCGTTGCGCAGCCGGTAGTCCGCCTGGCCATGATATTGATTCGTGCCCGATTTAGTGTTCATGGAAATGACGGATTGACCGTGCCCGTACTCGGCACTGAAGTTGTTCGCGATCACGCGCACTTCCGACAGACCTTCG
>JBJMGK010000168.1:0-24723 GCA_045807925.1 Bryobacteraceae bacterium
CATCCTGGATAATCCGCATTCCGGCGTCCGCAGCCGGACTCGCCGCGTGTGCCGCTGGCGTCCAGGCATGCCAGCGCGCTGGTCAGCAGCCGCATTCTTGGAAGGAGAAAAATCATTCCGCAAGATCATGGGCTTTCGGGATCTATGGGCTCTTAAAGCGATCCTCGATGGATCGCAGCCAGCTACCCGGCTGGTGATCGCGTAGAATCACATGAACCGCCGTTCTCAACTTCTCACTGCGCTCGGGATACCGTCGTGGAAATCGTTTGTGCCAGAGCGGGTAATCACGTTGATCACTCCGTTTCCAAAGCGGCCATATTCGGCACTGTAGTTCGTCGTATCTACCCGGAACTCTTCGAGTGCGTCCGGATTCGGAACAATGTTGCCCGTGTTTCGCAACGTCGAGATGTTCAGACCACCATCGAGGTAGTAATTCACGGAACCCATAGTCGCGTCGGTGCCGCCATTGATGAATGTGCGCTGAGCCGGGAATCCGAGAGCAATGGCATCTTGAGTGCTTTGAACGCCCGGCGTAAGCGTCAGCAGCGAATACGGATTGCGATTGACGAGCGGAAGCGTTGTGATTTGCTCTGTTGTGACCGTTTGACCGACAGTTGCATCGCTCGTGTTGACTGCCGGTACGCCGCCCTCGACGGTAATCGTACTAGTCGCTTCGCCGAGCTGCAGATGAGCATCCACCCGCGCCGCTTGCCCGACCTGCAGCGTGATCCCGGTTTGCCGGAACGATCGGAAGCCGGCGTTGGTCACCTGAACTTCATAGCTTCCCGGAGGAAGGAAGTCGATGCGATACTCGCCCCCGCTACTAGTCTGCACCGATCGCGATAGCCCGGTATCGGAATTCTGGGCTGTGACCTGTGCCCCAACCACCACGGCACCCTGCGCGTCCTCAACGGTTCCCAGGATGCTGCCTGTTGTTTGTTGAGCTAGCAGCAGAGGACATACGCACCCGGCGCACACGACAGATAAGAGGAAGATGAACGGAAGTTTTTGACGCAACACGATGAGACTGACCCTTGTAAGCGGCAAAGTTCGACGTTTGAAACCGCTATCGATAACATATGCTTCCAGCGGAAAGATTGCAAGCGCTTTCATAAATTCCTGGAATAGGTTCCATTGCTTACGCCTACCCTGTCGATATTGACAGCTGGTCCCGGCATGCGGATAATCGGAAACGATTGCAGCATCAAGAAAAGGCCAGCCCACCGGTTGCCAAGCTCCGCGATATTGCGGCTTCCGCAGGCGTAACCATTGCGACTGCGTCGAGATCTCTGAGCGGGGCCTACGGTGTAAATCCAACCACACGGGAGCGAGTGTTGGAGGTGGCGGCTCGGCTCCATTACCGCCCCAACCGCTTTGCTCGCGGCCTGGTGACTGGCCGTTCTCAGATTATCGGGCTGATTATCAGCGACATTCGCAATCCGTTCTTTGCCGACGTCGCTCGCGGGGCAGAAGACGCGGCGTTCGCGGCCGGCTCAGATGTGGTTCTCTGCAACAGCGATTTGAATTCGGAGCGGCAGAAGCGCTATATCCACTCCCTCATGGAGAAGAACGTGGATGGAATCATTATGAACTCCATCACCGCGCTCGACCGGACAGAACAGAAGCGCCTGGCCGAAAGCGGCATTCCAGTGGTGCTTCTGAACAGTCATGAAAAGAACTCGCCGTTCTCGACCGTTCTCGGGGATAACGAGCGCGGGGGGTGGCTTGCCGCGCAATATCTGTGGAGCCTGGGACATCGCCGATTTGCACACCTGTCGGGTCCCGGGCGTCACGGGAATCTATGGAAGCGCGCGAAGGGCTTTTTGGAATACGTCAGGAAACCCGGCATTAAGGCGACAGTGTCTGTGCTTCACGGCGGGCATACGTTTGAGGGCGGCTACAACGTTGCGCGCAAGCTGTTAGCTGATCGAGGTGATATCACCGCCATCTTCGCCGCGAACGATGCAATGGCATTCGGCGTTCTCAAAGCAGCGATAGAACTGGGGATTCGGATACCGCAGGACGTATCGGTCGTAGGCTTCGACGACGTCGAGATGGCGTCAATCGCTCATCCGCCGCTTACGACCATTTACCAGGCAAAGTATCAACTGGGCGAAGCGGCGGTCAACATTCTGCTTTCCGCTCGTGCAGGAAAGCAAAAGGCTCCGGAACACCGGGTTCTCGGTGTGCACCTGGTCGAGCGTGAATCTGCGGCGAAAGTGGGCCGATAACGGCCGTCCAGGGGAGTGCTGCGATCTAATTCATAGTGCATGGCTATTTCGCTGAAAGAGAAAATTGTACTCGTCGTAGGCGCTTCGAGCGGCATCGGGCGCGCGACCGCCGTAATGTTTGCTCGTGCCGGAGCGCGCGTTGTTGCTTCTGCTCGCCGATTGGACCGCTTGCGGGAGTTGGAAGCGGAGATGCGGGGCGCGGGCTTCCCAATATCCGTTCAAGTCGCCGATGTCTCGAAAGCAGACGACATGAAGAAGCTGGTGGACGACACACAATCGAGCGCTGGCGCAATCGAAATCCTGGTTTACGCAGCAGGAACGAATATACCTGCTCGGGCACTGAGCGTCCTGAACCCGGAGACCTGGGACATGATGCTGGATGCCAATCTGAACGGTGCGTATTACGCGACCTACGCGGTTTTGCCCTCTATGCGGGCTGCGGGAGGCGGGTTGCTCCTGTACATCTCCTCGATTTCCGGTCTCATGGCGGATGCATCTGGCGCGTCGTACCAGGCTGCCAAACGCGGACTGGTCGGCCTCGCGCACGCGGCGCGGTTTGAAGAGCGGCAGAACGGCATCCGCACGTGTGTGGTGTGTCCGGGACTTGTAGACACGGAACTGGTGCAGAAGCGTCCCGTGAAACCGACGGCGGAGATGCTTCAGGCCGCGCTACAGCCTGAGGATGTTGCCGAGATGATCTTCGCAATTGCAAGTCTGCCGCCGCGGGCCGTTGTTCCTGAAATTCAAATCCTGCCCACAACTCTCTAAGGGGAATTATGTTCGTACCAGAATCTTTGACCCGGCGTGAACTCATGGCCGCGACTGGGGCCGCCTTGGCTGCCTCGCGCCTCCGGGCCGCTACTGACTCCAGCATTCCTGCGCACCGGCTGCCGGAAAACGAAAGCCAGTACAAGAGGGTGAAGGCGTATGTCGAGGAAACGCCCGTCCCCGGATATCACTGGGCCTCGAGTCAGGCTTATGAAGCATTCCATGACATGAAGTACGGAGTGCGAATCCATTGGGGCATTTACTCTATCCACCGCCTGTATCCGGAATCCTGGCCGTTCCTGAAGCTGTCTACGGCAGAACGGAACGAGTACAACCAGCTTTATAAGACGTGGAACCCGTCCGGCTTCGATGCTTCGGAATGGACGGATCTGTTCCACGAAGGCGGCCTCAAAATGCTTGCGTTTACGACCAAGCACCACGAGGGCTTCTCCCTGTTTCATACGAAAACGCGTGTGAAATCGCGCATCAATTGGGGCGCCCCGGGCGGACCAAAACTGGAGGACTGCGATCTCGCTTACAGCATCGAGGAGACCCCTTTTCGGCGGGACATCGTCGGCGAGATTTGCAAGGCGGCACAATCACGCGGGCTGAAGATCGCGCTCTACTTCTCTCATCCGGATTGGTACGACGCCGACTTTCGACCGTACTGCTACCATCCCGCTCAAGTCCCTTCGTCGCCTCAACTGATCGATTTCGAAGACGCAAAGAAGCGGTTAGGAAACAACTACATCGAGGTGGCCGATCCCACTCCTGCGACCGTGCAACGCATGATGGCGCGGCATCGCGCGCAATTGACTGAACTCCTGACTAAGTACGGCCGGATCGACATGCTGTCGCTCGATATGTGGCTGGGGGCGCACGTCTGGCCGCAGATGCGGGAGACGATCATGCAATTGCGCAAAATACAGCCGGATGTCATGCTTAGAGCGCGCGGCATCGGCAATTACGGCGATTACTACACGCCCGAGCGCTTCGTGCCGGGTGGTAAAGAAAACACGACGGTGCCCTGGATGGTGATCTATCCATTGGCGTCGGCGTTCTCGTATGATCCGGATCCGAAAGCGTACAAAGGTGCTGGATGGATCGTCAGTAATCTGCTTGATTCCGTGGCGAAGGGCGGTAACTTCCAGGTGGGTATTGGTCCGGACGGAACTGGAAAATTCCATCCGGAAGCGATCAGCCAATTGAAGCAGGTCGGGAACTGGTTGAAGATCAACGGAGAGGGCGTTTACGGCACGCGCGCTCGCGATGGCGCTTTGTGGTCAGAAGGTAAGGATATCCGATTCAGCAGGACGAAAGACCGACGGTCCATCTATGCTTTTGCGCTGGCCTGGCCCGGGAAACAGCTCACGCTCAAGTCTGTTCGCGCGAACGAAGGATCGAACATAACGATGCTCGGTGCAAACGAGCATCTGCGGTGGCGGAACGATCCGGGGCAGGGGCTTGTGATCGAGTTGCCGGAAACTCTGCAGGAAGAGTCGAAGCGGCCCTGCCAGTTTGCCTGGGCCTTCCGGATTTCGGGAACGGATCGCGCCTGAAAGCCGTCTCGGCGGAACGTTATTTCCGGGTTGCTTAACCGGTGCTCGCGGGTTTCATAGCCGCATCTGGGGTCGGACCCGGAGCCTGGCAGGACTCAGGCTGTGCGACCGCATCTAAGGTTCGCTTGTGAGTTGGACAAGGATACTCAGCGGACCCTGTTTCCGACCATGACGTCGCTGATTCGGCGGAGCTTCGACGATGCCCGGCTCTCTCGTGCGAAGCAGGATTACGCGTCGTATCCGGTGCTGGTGCAACGCACGCTGACACGGGAGCTGTCCGAAAACGGTAATCGCCCGCAACGAGCAACGGTGCAAAGAAGGCAGCGTGTGTTGCAGCCGTCCTGCGTCGCATAAACGCGACAACTGCGTCACTGTATCCAGGCGTATACGAATTGCTCACTACACTGTCTACTTCGGCGGTTCATGACATCTCTAGCGTCGCTCGAGAAATTATCAGGGCTTAACGAAACGCCCAGCTTGTCTCGTGCAAGTGACGGCTTGCCCACCGCTCGCCACCCACACGCTGCTGAAGCCGATCAGGGGCCGCACTGCGGATTGGCGGCAGAAGGCATCGTCAGGAAGGTTATGGTGCGCGGCGCGAACGTGATACTTCCCGGTCTTGACGGCTGGCCTTGTATAGACGGGATGGTCCCGTCGGCTCCGGTCCTCAGTTCGTTTCCATTCAACCGCACGGTGTTGCTGAAGAGGTCGGGGGAGGAAAGGGTATACCGTTCTCCCGCGACTGGTACCTTGAGCGACGCTTCGGACGATTTCCCAGTGTTGAGGACTAACAGCGTCACGCCGCCCGGCGAACCATCCATGCACTCAGCGTAAACGCGCAAAGTCTGTGTAGATGTAACGCCAGGGTCAAGCGACCGTGTTCCCATGGTACGCTTCCAAAGCAAAGCAGCCCAGTAGTTCGGGCGCGGCTCGAGAGTTTGCTCATCGAGAAGCCCGTAATCACTGCTTGCGAGGGTGTTGAACATGACCGCCTTGACGCTCTTCTGGGCGAGGCTGCCCAACTGGTCCAGCAGACGAAAACTGTCGGCGAATTGGGCGGCCCAGGTGTCGCCACCGCATGAGCCTTCGCCAGTTTCGGTAAGCCAAAGGTCTTTCCCGGGGAGATAAGTGTCGCGCAACTTTGCGTAGAAGGACTCGACCATCGTATTGCGCTCGAACCAGGCGGGCGTGAGGATCGTATTGGGGTCCGCGCCCTTGTCTCCGAGGCAGCGGTGTGAAGGCATGGAGTAGAAGTGCTATGAGAAAGCATCGAAGATGGGACCTGTGGCCTTCATGAGATCTTCGGTGGGAACGATCTGAAGGTGCATGCCGCCGTTGATAGCTGGGAGTCCTTCGGCGGCGCTGCTTGGGCCGAGATAGATGGTCCCCGGTGATTCCTTGCGAAGGAATACCGCGAACAGTTTGGCATCCCTACCGAAAGCGGCGGCGTCATAGCCCTTCGGCGCGCCGGCCCCGAGCGAGAGCAGCGTCGGCTCGTTCATGAACTCGGTGGCTGTGATGTGGCCGCCGATCTGTTTGGTGTAGTCGAACCAGGGTTTGGCCTGGACGGGAGTCCAGACGCCCTGGGCATCGCGCGTTCCCGTGCTGGTCGCAACCGAGGCTACGATATCGGCGTTGACGGCGTGCGCGAAGTTGACGACACCCTTCCATTCCGCGCGCGTACGAACACCGTTGAAGCCTGCCGGCGGCGTCTTGAGCGGCGGATCGTCGTTGTTCTGGAAGTAAGTGGCGTTCCGCCAAGTCCCGCTGACGCGCACGTAAGCCGGGCCAAGCGCGGCGGCGAGTTTGCGGAGTCTGTCATTCGAGAGGTCAATCGGCGGACGGTACTGGAAGCGGCTGGAATCGAGGGTTAGGGGCTGATTGCCGTTCGGCGCGGCGGGGGTTTCTCCCTTCATGGACCTGTAGGGCGCCCAGAAACGGCCGCCGGTAACTTCGACGGCTTCAACGTTATAGGAGACATAGCGGGGATCGACTTCGCCGAGAACCTTCATACTCTGCGGCGCAATCGCCGTTTGTGCGCGTGCACACAAAGCGCAGCTAACCATCAGGGCAGCTGCGAATACAGTGCGTGCGCGAAAGCTCACAGACGATCCCAGGACCATGCGGAGTACCATCCCTTCGTGCCCTGGCAGCGGATGCTGCCACTGAGTCAGTATATAGTTGCCACGCTGTGAGAGACGCGGGATGACTCAACCGCAAGTGACTTAACACGGGGTGATCCGCCGGGCTGAGATACAGGGTGGATCCGGAGACGGTTGACGAGTAGCTGACATCGGGGACAAACTCGGGCGGAGGTGCGAAATGGTGACTTCCTTGTTGATGCTCTGGTGAGTGCGGCTGCCGTGAGCAATCAGACCGAGTCGCAATTTGTGCATGTCGGAGATGGAGTTAAGGTCGAAGTTCTTGATTGGGGCGGTGTCGGCCGGCCTGTGTTGTTCGTGCCGGGCTCTGGGAACACGGCGCACGTCTTCGAGGATTTTGCCCCGAAGCTGATCGCATGTTGTCGCGTCCATGTCTACGGAATCACGCGCCGTGGTTTCGGAGCGTCCAGCAAACCCGAGCGCGGATACTCAACACCGGAGTTGGCGGAAGATGACTGGCGCGTGATTGAGGCACTGAAGCTGCAAAACCCCGTCCTCATCGGACACTCAATGGCTGGTTCTGAACTGACGTTTTTAGCCCAGAAGCACTCCTCGGCGCTCGCTGCACTCGTCTATCTTGATGCGAATGCCGATCCGATGGATTATCCGTGGAGCAACGCCGAATTCAGAACCTGACGATGAAGGGCGCGCCGGGTCCCCCAAAAAAAAATCGCCGACAAACCTCCGCCCTATGTCGGGAAGGAGATCGATGCCGGCTCGATTCCTAAGGACTACCGCAGCATCGACATTCCCGTGTTAGCCCTCATCGCCGTCCCGCTGGTACCAGCTGAAAAGTGGAAGGAGCATGCCGCGAAAAACTTTCTTGAAAGCTGCCCAACTAACGGGCGAATGACGGGCCAATCCGACAATACTCGCTTAGTGCACCGGGTGTATCTCTCGGGGGAAGCCGCCGCGTGACCGGTGATAGCAATCCTAAGCCGGAACGATTCCCATTCCAGGGCCGTTGATATCGGCAGTTCGGACCATCCCGTCCTTCACGTTAAAGATGCCGGGGAACTTCGCTGCCCATCCTTCATTCGCGGCGGGAACGTATTCCCGCGCATTTGCTTCGATGGCTTTGATTGTAGGAACATGGGCGGCTAAGCTGACGGAACTCACCAGCGAAGCGCCCGGGCATGTCAGGTCTTGGATGCAAAGGAAGACTTTTCGCTTCTGACCCAGCGCCGCCATCAGAAAAGACTGGCTCAGTCCCTTGCAAGCCTTCAGTGCCGCGCCCGAATATCCCATCCGCAGCGCCGTGAGGAACGCTTCTTTACCCGTCAAAGACTCATCGATCACCACCGGAATCAACTTGGACGCAGCGTGCACATCGTTCTGCGGATTAGCGTCAAGGTCGCGAGCAGTCGGTTGCTCGATGTATTGCAGGCGTGAGTAGGCTTCAGGAGACCGCGATTTGAGCTCCTGGAGGAAGCTCACCAGGTAGTCCACATTCGGGCACTTCTCGTTGAAGTCGAGGGAGTACACATACTGATCGACCTTTCGTGCACGTTCGGTCGCCGCCGTTGCCTCGTGGACCCGAATGACCCGCTCGCCGTCCCACTTCCGGTCGTCCCCGTTCAATTTGATTTTGATATGGGTGATCCCGTCGGCTCGGATCCACTCTGGAAGCGTCTCAGGAAGCCCGTCGCCGATTCTCTTCTTCACGTCCTCGCTCGTGATCGGGTCGACAGCGCTGACCAGATGGTAGAGGGGCAGCTGCGGCTTCGGTTCCGGCAGGATGTACCGATCCAGAGTCTCGCCGCGAAAATCGGGGCCGAGATAGTGCGACAAGTCGTGATGGAGGTAATCCGGCCCTAGTGTCTGGAAGGAGGAACGGTTGTGAAGTTTCCCGTAAGCATCGTGCAAGGCGATATCGTAGGGGCTCGCCGTTACCAGCGTGCAGAGCGGAGGAACCGGTTGCACGAGCCGTTTTGAAATATCAGCCGCCGCCGAAAGATACTGCGGTTCGAGGCCTGAATTCAGATCGATGGGGTGGCCCCAATCCTTGTAGTTCGCCGTCAGGCGGGCAATTTGCCCGGACAACTCCTTCATCGCGGCCAGGGTGTCGTCGTAATGCAGTTTTTTGGATGGGAACGACCAGACATTCCCCAGCGGCATGGACCCGAATCCGTGCGCGGTTTTGCCGTTCCGACCTTTTACCGTGCAACGCACATTCAGCAGCGTCACCTGGGTGACCACAGACCCGCCGAACTTCATGGGGGCCCGGTAGCCGTAATCCTGATACAAAGGTTCGACCTCGATAACCTGAATGTCTGTGGCCGGGGAGGACAGAAGAGCCGGTGCTCCCACCGAAAGTCCGGCAATTGACTTGAGGGCTTGCCTTCGGCTAAAGTTTGAGGCGAACATAGTAAACGTTTCCGAAGTAGGAAATTCGAGTGTAGCTGGTCACTCCTTGTTGAGCAAACTTCCGGATCAACGATTCCGGAAACGACATGGCCTGATGAACCAGCCGAGAATACCCGAGAGAGAGCATGACAAGACGAGATTTTTCGCGTACGGCATTCGCGGTCACTGCCGTGAACGCCTTGAGTGCTTCCCGAGTCTGGGGAGCCAACGACCGGATCCGAATGGGCCTGATCGGATCGGGCGGACGCGGCCGGGAAGACTGGGGAAATTTCCTCAAAGAAACCGACGTAGATCCGGTTGCCGTGTGTGATGTCTACGATCCGTTCCGGGAGCAGGGAATCGCCATGACCCAGGGCCGGGCCAAGCCGTTCAAGGATTTTCGAAAAGTTCTTGAACTGAAGGATGTGGATGCGGTTCTCGTCGCCACTCCTGATCACTGGCACGCAATCATGACGGTCCAGGCGTGCGAAGCCGGTAAGGACGTCTATTGCGAGAAGCCGCTGTCTCTCATGATCAGCGAAGGCCGCAAGATGGTGGCCGCTGCCCGCAAGAACAATCGAGTGGTTCAGACCGGTAGTCAACAGCGCTCTGGAGCTCATTACGCTCAGGCCGTCAAACTGATCCAGGATGGCGGCATCGGCGACGTTCACCGCATCCGCGCCGGCTACCAGAGGAACATCTTTCCCGGGCTGAAACCAACTGCCCTGCAATCTGGTCTGACTGCTGAACTCGATTGGGATATGTGGCTTGGGCCGGCTCCAAAGGTCGACTTCGACCCGTTCCGTTGCATCTACAACTTCCGCTGGTTCTGGGATTACTCGGGCGGCCAAATGACGAATTGGGGTGCACATCATCTCGATATCGCCCGGTGGATCGTTGGTGCGGATGCGCCGGTTTCCGTATCCGGCTCGGGGGGACGTTACGCTCTCACCGACGGCGGGCAGACCCCCGATGTCCAGGAAGTGCTGTACCAGTTCCCTAAAGTCGTGGTCAGTTGGACCTCGAGCGAGATCTCCGAGGGAGACCCGTTTACTCTCGACATCTTCGGGAATAAGGGCACTCTCAGCCTCACGCGCGGCGGGTTTACGGTGAAGCCGGACATGGCAAACAATCTCGGCAAGAAGACGAACAAGCCTCTGATCGAAGCTTTGAAAGCGCCGGCATCTGATCTCAACGGCGCCCACGTTCGCAATTTCCTCGATTGCGTAAAGAGCAGAAAGCGACCGAATGCCGATGTCGAGCAGGGACATCTCACGGCCGTGATGTGCCATCTGGGGAACATCTCAACGCGAGTCGGTAGGACATTGCGCTGGGACGCTGCCCAGGAACAAATTATCGGGGATTCCGAAGCCAACAAGTGGATCGACCGTCCTTACAGGACCCCATGGCGTCTCGCCTAAGTCCCTCGCGCTGTGTGTAAGCGTTTACGAATTTACAGGAGTTCCATGAAGTACTCATCCGTGTTGCGCACTGTGTTGTGCCTCTTTTCTCTAGCCGCCATGGCGGCGGCTCAAATCTCAAACGGCACGTTTCTCGGTACCGTGGTGGATCCGTCGGGTGGCGTTGTCGCCGGCGCTAATGTCGAGGTGCAGAACCTGGGTACCCAGGTGACTCGCTCCGTCACGACAAACGGCAGCGGACAATACGTGATCCCCGATGTGCCGGCGGCGCACTATTCGATGAAGGTAACGATGTCCGGGTTCAAGACTTATACGATCCCGGACGTCGAGTTGCAAGTGGCCCAGCGCGCTCTCATCGACGCCACTCTCCAGGTTGGCGGCGTGGAACAGGAAGTTACCGTCGCGGCAGCGCCGCCCATCCTTCAAACCTCTGAATCATCTGTGGGGCAGGTCGTTAATCCGACCTCGGTCGAGCGCATGCCGCTGAATGGCAGAAGTTTCTGGCAGCTGACCAGTCTCACCCCGGGTGCGACCTATACTCCCGGAGGGCAGGGAACGCGGACGGGCGGCAGCTCGATTCGATCGTCCTCCGTGAACGTTGTGATTAACGGCACAGCGCCGAATCAGGTGGGCTGGTACCTGGATGGGGCTTTCATTACGGAGATGCAGACCGGCGGAACTCTGATCCAGCCGAACGTGGATGCTCTGCAGGAGTTCAAGGTGGAAAGTGCGAACATGTCGGCGGAGCACGGGCACTCGCCCAACGCCGTGAATGTCACCTCGAAGAGCGGCACCAACGGTTTCCACGGGACCGCTTTCGAGTTCTTGCGTAACTCTGCTTTCGACGCCCGCAACTTCTTCTACATCCCGCCGGTCGGTTCGAATCAGACGAAAGACATACTCCGCCGCAATCAGTACGGTTTCGCAGTAGGTGGCCCCATCCGAAAGGACAAGACGTTCTTCTTCGCCGATATGGAGAAGACAGGTCTGCTCCAGGGCATCACCTACAACAACGTTGTTCCGACTACTGCACAAAGGGCCGGCAATTTTAGTGCGCTGACAAGAAGACTGAACGATCCCACGAACTCGTACGCGCAGTTCCCCGGCAACATCATCCCGGCCAGCCGAATCTCGCCGCAGGCCCTGTATTATCTGAACTACTTACCGACGGCCAATACCGCTCAAGGTAGTGCAGCCTATTCGGCCCAGACCAACGATCTCCTGCAGCACCAGATTCGTGGCGATTTACGTCTTGATCACCAGATCACGTCGGCAACGCAAATTAACGGCCGTTACTCGATCAACAACAACGATGAAGACGATCCGAACCCGTTCACGACTTTAGGAACTTTTCCTCTCCACAGCCGTGCACAGAACGCCACGGTCAGCCTGACGCACATCTTCAGCCCAAGCTGGTTGAATGAGGCGCGCGCTTCTTACTATCGGAGTTACTTCTACTTCGGCGGCACTCTGCAGGGTACGAACTTTAATCAACAAGCCGGGGTAAAAGGCTTTGACGATACCACTTCTATCTACAGCTTCCCCCAGATCACAGTAACCGGGTACTCCAATTTCACCGGCTCGCCTTCCGATCAGCGGCCGAAGCAAAACCGCATGCGAAACTGGCAATACGCCGACAGCGTGAGCTACTCGAGCGGCAAGCACAATATCAGAATGGGCGCCGAGCTGATGCATCAGACGGCGGCATTCATCAACGGTTCCCGGTCCGTCGGCGTGTTCAACTTCGTGGGGACTTACACCGGAGACGGATTCGGAGATTTTCTGCTCGGTTACCCGGATTCGGTGACGAGAGACTACTTCAAAGAACTGAACGGAGACGTTGGTGATTTCTGGGGCTTCTACGCGCAGGACAACTTCCGCGCAACCCAGAATCTGACGTTGAATCTGGGTGTACGTCTGGATCTGCAAGGCTTCTACAGCGGCATCCGCGGCCAAAAGAGCGCCTTCGATTTGTCGAACGGTAAGATCATCGTTCCGTCTTCGGTCGATCCTGCTGTACAGCCCCTGACAGCCTCGCTCCTGAACTTGTTTAGCGACCGGATCGAGTTCACAAAGGACCTGGGTCTTCCAGATTCCATCCACTCGATCCAGAAGAACTGGGCGCCGCGCATCGGATTCGCCTGGAGACCGGGCGGCAGCAACAGCTGGGTCGTCCGGAGCGGGTTCGGGATCTTCTACGCTTTTCCGGACAGTAACACGATCAATAACACTGTCGCGACGGTGCCGTTCATCGCAACCAGCACGGTTTTCAATGATCGTCCAAACGCACGGCCCACAAGAACCTGGGCGGACTACTTCCTTGGGCAGCCGAACGTGTCGCCGAACACTACGGGGCAAGTTTGTGCGTTCGGATTCGTGGCGAAATCCTGTGCAACTCCTGACGTAGACTCCGGTTCAACTCTCTTCCGGAGCACGTCCGTCAGCGAATGGAACTTCGCGATTCAGCGGCAACTTAGCCAGTCAACGTCGCTCGACGTTGCCTATGTGGGAAACAAGACCACGCACCTGAATCAAAATATTGGGATCAACGATCCGAATCCAGGACCCGGCGCTATCCAGACCCGCCGGCCGTTTGCCCAATGGGGGGCCTTCACGTACCCGGTCTTTTCGGAAAATGCGAACTACAATGCGTTGCAGACGAAGTTTGAGAGCCGGAATTGGCACGGCCTCAACACACTGCTGTCATATGCCTGGTCGAAGTGCATCGATTCAGGGAGCTTGCAGGGTGGCACCACATTACTGCTTCTCTCGTCGAACCGTGGACCATGCGACTACGATCTGCCTCACTCTTTCACGGGAAGCGTGAACTACCCGTTGCCCTTCGGAAAGGGGCGGCATTTCGGCAGCAATGTGCCGGGATTCGTGAACCAGATCATCGGCGGATGGGAGGTAGCGAGCATCGTCACACTCCGCTCCGGCCAGCCATTTACTCCGGTAATCAGCGGCGATACCGCAAATACAGGCGTCAGCAACCAGCGGCCTAATGTCAATGGGGCGCCTATCATGGTCGGGCAGCCCACTTGCTGGTTCTATGTTTCTTCGAACTCTGCCTGCTCTAAATTCGTTACCGGAGTGGCCAATACGTTTACCGTACCCGGCACGTTTACCTACGGCAACGGCGGCCGGAACATCTTACGCGCCGACTCTCTGAAACAAGTGGATTTCACTATGTTGAAGATGTTCCCGATCACGGAACGTACCGCGCTGCAGTTCCGGGCCGAGATGTTCAACATCCTGAACCATCCGGTGTTTGCGATACCCAATAACACGATCAACAACTCGTCGGGTGGCCAAGTTAGTTCAACGCTGAATGCAGCGCGTATCATTCAGTTTGCGTTGAAGTTGTCATTCTAAGAAGGCCACTCATGCGAACCCCCCTCAGTCGAAGAGCCATGCTCGGCACAACGGCCGCACTCATGGGTGCGGCCTCCGCCGGCGCCGCCACGAACACGGAGAAGCACCCCTTGAAAGTAGCTATCTTCTCGAAGCACCTTCTCTTTTTGCACGGTGAGCAGTTGGCGCAAGGCGCATCCGAGATCGGATTCGACGGTGTGGATCTCGCCGTACGCAAAGGCGGTCATGTCGTGCCCGAACGCGTGAAGCAGGATCTTCCGCCCCTAGTTTCGACTCTTCGGAAGCATGGTCTCGAAGTGCCGATGATCACCACCGACATTGTGGACGCCGACACGCCCTACGCAGAAGACATCCTGAGCACGGCTTCACAGTTAGGCATTCGCTACTACCGCTGGGGCGGCCTGACGTATAAGCCGGACGTTCCTCTGGCGCAGCAGCTGGATGCGATGAAGCCGCGGGTGGAGAAGCTGGCTCAGTTGAATGCGCGATACCGGGCGACGGCCATGTATCACACCCATTCGGGGCTAAATGTTGTCGGAGCTTCCATCTGGGATTTGCATCAGCTGCTGAGCGGGCTGGATCCCGCGAGTATCGGGGTGAACTATGACGTGGGTCACGCGACGGTGGAGGGTGGCTTCGGCGGCTGGATCAACAGCTACCGTATTACCGGCAAATATCTCCACGGCATCGCGGTGAAAGATTTCCTTTGGGAGAAGAAGGGGCCCGAGAACTGGCGTCCGGCTTGGAAACCTCTCGGCGAGGGCATGGTTCGTCTTCCTGAGTTCTTCAAGATGGTGGCGGCGTCGGACTTCGACGGACCACTGCAACTTCACTTCGAGTACCCTCTGGGCGGCGCGGAAAACGGCAAAACGCAAATAGCGGATTCTGCCGCTGTCTTTGCTCAAATGCGCCGTGACTTACAACAACTACGGACCTATCTTCGCGGCGCGGGCTTGGCCTGAACCACCAACCCGGTCCAAATGAGTTCTGGCCAAATCGCGGCTCCGAGTGCCCGACTGCGGTGGGTCATGATCTCCCTCGCGTTCTGGGCGACGGTCGTCAATTATCTTGACCGCCAAACCCTGTCGGTAGCTGCCCCTGTCCTTACGGAACAGTTCGGGATGAGCAGCACTGGTTACTCGAGAGTCGTGTTTGCCTTCCTGCTCGCGTACACAATCATGAACGGCGTTTCCGGCCCGCTGATTGATCGGCTGGGAACTCGCGCCGGATACGGACTCTGCATGCTTTGGTGGTCCGCCAGTTCCGTGCTGCATGCGTTTTCCACTGGGCCCGTCAGTCTCGGCATCTGCCGGTTTCTGCTTGGCATGGGCGAGGCGGGGAATTGGCCAGGAGCCGTCAAGGTGGTCGCCGAGTGGTTCCCGGATAAGGAGCGCGCTCTTGCCTCCGGTATCTTCAATAGCGGCTCCTCCCTGGGGGCGATCCTGGCTCCCCCCGTCGTGGCCTTTCTGCTGCTGCGCTGGGGTTGGCGTTCGGCGTTCGTCTTGGTGGGTCTGGCTGGCTTCCTTTGGCTGGCGGTCTGGTGGCCCATTTACCGAACGCCCAAACCGGGTTCGGACGCTGATGTTTTGCCAGCCGTACCCACACGTGAGCTTTTCAGATCGCGCTTCGTCTGGAGCTTCACAATTTCGAAGATATTCATGGATCCGGCCTGGTACTTCTACGTTTTTTGGTTTCCGCAATATCTGAAGACAGCCCGGCACTTCGACATGGCTGCGATTGGAACGTACGCTTGGATGCCGTTCTTTGTGGCCGGATTGGGGAACTTGTTTGGCGGGCTGCTCTCGCGTCTTCTCCTGAAGTTCCTGCCTTTGATTCCAGCCCGCAAGACCGCGGTAACAGTATTCGCCATTCTCATGATGGCCTCCATTCCAGCCGTATTCGTCCAATCTGTCTGGCTTTCCATGGTATTCGTGTCGGTAGCGATGGCTGGCTACACAGGGAGTCTCGCTAACATGCTGGCGTTGCCCGCCGACTTGTTTCCGAAGAATGCGGTCGCTTCTGTATATGGGATTGCCAGCATGGGTGCCGGGTTCGGCGGCATGGTGTTCTCCCTTATCACCGGTTGGCTGCTTGAGTATTTCTCGTATACGCCCGTGTTTATCTGCTTTGGCTTAATTCCTCTTCTCTGCCCCCTGATCCTATGGATCTTTGCCGGGTCGCAGCAATACACTCCCGCGCCACAAGCGGTGGCTGCTTGATGGCGAACTTTGCATTTCGGCTCGGCGTCCTGATGGGCGCGACGCTGGTCTGTGTTCCGTTCCTTTCAGCACAAGAGAAAAGTGCGGGTGCTGCCCTGCTCGAGACTGGCGCGGCGCAGTTTGCGCTCCGATGCGCCGGTTGCCATGGTGCGGACGCTGGCGGCACTGACCACGCTCCAGCATTGGCCGGGAATCGTCGACTTCGCTCACGCTCGACGGAGCAGATTGGACAGACTATCCGGAACGGTGTTCCCAGTTCAGGTATGCCCGCGTTTGATCTGCCGAAACAACAGCTGGAGTCTCTTGGCGAGTTTGTGCATTCCTTGAACTCGGCTGCTGCCGATTCCGCTCTGCCCGGCGATCGCGAAGCGGGGCGAGAGGTCTTCCTGCGTACCGGAAACTGCTCGTCCTGCCACATGGTTTTTGGCGCCGGTGCGGCGATCGGCCCGGATCTGTCCAACGTGGGCTCGACGATGACGGTGGCGGAACTGAAGCGCGTCTTAAGTCACCCGGAGACTTTCATCACGCCCGGCTATCAACTCGTGAACGTTCGATTGAAGAACGGCACGAGCCTGCGAGGATTTGCGCGTGGACGTACCAACTTCGACATTCAGGTCCAGGATTTTCAGGGAAACTTTCATCTGCTGACAAGCAAGGAAGTCGCTTCCATATCAGATGAACCAGGCTCAGTGATGAAGCCATTTGCCGGATCGGAGACGGAACGGACGAATCTGATCGCCTACCTCGGTAGCTTAAATGGCAAAGCTTCGGAGAAGAGTCCGCCCGCAGCGGAGAAATCCACATCCGGAACTAACATCGATTTCGCGCGTCTCCTGCACCCGAAACCAGGCGACTGGCTGACCTACAACGGCACCCTGGATGCAAACCGGTCGAGTAGTTTGCACCAGATCGACAAGAGCAACGTAGGACAGCTGGGCCTCCGATGGATTTTTCCAATTCCTCATTTCGGCCTGGAGGCAACGCCGCTTGTCGCAGACGGAGTGATGTACGTCACCGGCCCGAATCAGGCGTACGCTCTCGATGCAGCCACTGGTCGTGTGATCTGGAAGTATTCACGGCCGGTCACTCGAGGTCTGGTGGGAGACGCTTCGCTCGGCACGAATCGCGGGGTTGCGCTGTACAGTGACAAGGTATTCATGGTGACGGACAACGCCCACCTGCTTGCGTTGAATCGCGTCACGGGCAGTCTTGTCTGGGATACCTACATGCCCGAAGAGCCGCAGCACTACGGCTCAACCATCGCTCCGTTGATCATCAACGACACGGTGCTTGCCGGAGTGTCGGGCGGCGACTGGGGCATGCGCGGCTTCATCGCATGCTTTCGCGCCTCTACCGGTGAACTGCTGTGGCGCCACTGGACGATTCCACTGAAGGGCGATCCCGGACTCGAAACATGGAAGGGAAAAGAGCCGCTCTACGGTGGCGGATCGACATGGTTGACGGGATCGTACGATCCGGAGACCGACACCGTCTACTGGCCCACCGGAAATCCATGGCCGGATTCAGACGACCGGGACCGCCCGGGCGACAATCTCTTCACCGACTGCATTCTCGCGCTGAATCCGCATGATGGAAAGCTCAAATGGCACTTCCAGTTCACACCCCACGACATTCATGATCGCGATGCAAACGAACCGCCCGTGCTGGTTGACACGGAATACCGAGGCAAGCCGCGTAAGTTGCTGTTGCATGCCGATCGCAATGGGTTTTTTTATGTTCTGGATCGCACGAGCGGCGAAGTCTTACTCGCGAGAAAGTTTCTTGCCCGCGTGAATTGGGCGAGTGGAATAGGACCGGATCACCGGCCGCAAACGGTAGGCGGAGAAAAAGAGCAGCGCAGCCGTGAGATGGGCTGTCCGTCGAACGCGGCGAACTGGAGTTCCACTTCGTATAGTTCTGTCACCGGTTTCTATTATGTGATGACACAAGAGGATTGCCAGCCTCCAGAGAAGATCGCGGCCATACGAGCCGGAAACATGCCGGACGAACCGGGGTATCGATATCTGCGCGCGATCAACATCGATGACGGTGCGGTTGCGTGGGAGGTAAAACAAATCGGTCCGGTGCTCGCCAAAACATGGCCTGGCGTGCTGGGAACGGCAAGTGGTCTTCTCTTTTATGGTGATCCGAATGGCACTTTTGTTGCCGCAGACGAACGCGACGGCAAAACTCTTTGGCACTTCGACACCAATGTCGTGATGAAAGCGTCTCCGATGACCTACATCGCGGGAGGACGGCAGTTTGTGGCCATAACTGCTGGGTCGGATGTGTTGTCGTTCGCGCTCCCTTAGGACCGAATTTTTACGAATTCTTGAGTTCAAACGCGCGGCATCGTATCATCGCGCGCAGTGGACCGAATTGCTATTGAGAATCGGATCGAACGGGAGCTGGACGTCGAAGCGGATATCGTTCCCCGCGTACGGCGGTATCTGCTGGCGGTGATCGCGCTGCTTGCAACGGGTCTACTGGTTTATTCCGTGACGTTGGGCTTCGTCTGGGACGAGGGCTTCCATCTTCTCGCCGCGCAACTGATACACCAAGGCAAAACTCCCTACATCGATTTTTGTTTTCCTCAGCCACCCTTAAATGCCTACTTCAACGCCGCTTTGTTTTCGCTGTTTGGCACAAGCTGGCGGGTCACTCACGTCTTTGCTTCTCTCCTTCTTGCCGCGAGCGCCTACCTGGTCGCCGAATTTGTGTTGCTCAGATTTCGCGTGAAACGCTGGCTCTGGCCATGCGTTTTGCTGACGGCTCTGTTTACAGTCCTGAACGAGGTAGTGGTCCAGTTCGGACCGATCGCTCAGGCCTATGCGAGTTCCATGTTCTTCTCCGTTCTCGCGTTTCGCGCGACCGTCGCGGGTGTCCTGCGCCGTAGCTGGTTTCTTGCCTTGGCTGCTGGCGTCGCGGCCGGAACGGCTGCTGGCGGTACCTTGCTGACTGCCCCGGTGGTGCCGGTCCTGTTCTGTTGGATGCTGTTCTACAACGAAGCAGGAGATCGGTTGAAGAAAGCAGCGGTCTTCGTGCTCGGTGTGTTGATACCGCTCCTCCCTGTGCTCGCGCTCTTCGTGAAAGGCCCACGACAGACGTTCTTCAACGTCGTGCAATACCAGGCATTGTTTCGAAGAATGAACTGGGGCGACGTGAACTCTCATGATTTTGACGTGTTCACCGCCTGGTTGGAATCGGTACCGACGTTCCTCCTGGCGCTCTTCGCCGCCTTCGGCCTGTTCTTCGTTGCGCGAAAGAGCGGGTGGGAGCGCGCGCGTAAGGCTGAATTCTATCTGTGCGCCTGGCTTGCGTCGGCGCTGACGGTGTACATCGCGACGGCGCATCCTACGTTTCAGCGCTATTTCATCGTTTCTGTTCCGTTCTTCAGCGTTCTTGCCGCCATGGGATTCTTCTCAGTCGCTTCGCGGCTGGCGGATCCGTTGCGCCCGGTTTGGCCCATGTGTCTGATGAGCGCTCTTCTGGTGCTCTCAGTCGGCAAACGAATCTTCGACGATCGTGAATCAACTACGTGGGGCACATACGATCAGATTTCTGCGAAAATCGCGAAGGTCACGCCGCCTGGCGCGCAATTCTACGCCGACGAACAGGTCTACTTCCTTCTCGGCAGGACGCCGCTGCCGGGCATGGAATTTTCTTATTCCCACAAGCTGGACCTTCCTCCAGCGGAAGAGAAGCTGTTCCACATCATTTCCGAAAAAGAGGTGAATGCCCAGGTGAAAGCGGGCAAGTTCGCCACTGTAGAATCGTGCAAGGAAGACCGCATCGACGAGATGGAGCTACCGAAGCTCTTTCCTCACCAGGTGGACATCGATGAGTGCACGATCTTTTGGGGACCCATGAAGCAGCCGAAATAGGCGCGTTAGTGGGTCATCGAGTAGATGATGTAGTTGACGCCCAGCCTGACCGCCAGCGCAGAGAAGCGCTCGGGATAGAAAGCAGAATCAGCGTACTCCCAGGCGTCCCCCACGTCAGAGTTAAACGAAATGGCGACCATCACTCGACCCTTATCGTCGTAGATGCCGCGCCAGTGTGCCACGTAGCCATCGAGCTTATGACCTTCTGCGAGGTGAGCTTCGCCCGGAATCTGATAACGCTCATCGAGATCGTAAACCGTGTGGAAAATAGCGTCTGAATCAGGGATTTCGACGATCGGCCGATCCGGGAAGACCCGCCTCATGCTTTCTTCGAAAACCTGCCATTCCACTGTCCCGTGGAGATCGTCAGCCATGAAGAAGCCGCCCCGGAGCAGGTAGTCTCGTAGCTTCTGCGCCTGAGAATCCGTGATCCCCCATTCGCCAACCTGAACAGCATAGAGCCAGGGCCAGTTGTATACATCGTCTTTGTCATCGAGATTGACCGGTTGTTCTACGGAACGAGTGCTGATGCGAGTGAGTCGCCTGACGGCTTCTGAGAAGTGGCGATCGGCACGAGGGAAATCTTGAGTCCAGAGCGAAGTGCCTTGCTGCCATTCGGGGTTGTCGCGCCCCTCATAGCCGTTGTTCCAACCTGGCGGAAACATCATTCGGGCGAAAGTCCACTCGGTACGTTCGGCGTAGTCGGGCGGGAGTGGAATCGTGCCGACGCGGTATTCGACACCCTGGATTTCACGAAACGGCAAAGGGAGCGTGCGGTCCAACGCATACGCTGTGCAGAGGAATGAGATCGCGCACCCTCCGATCCAGCAAGCCTTCGCCACGTTCAATGGTGCGGTCCTCGTCCCGAGAATAGCACCGAATTATCGGACGGCTAACCACGGGCGAGCAGGCAAAAAATAGAGCGGGGTAGCGCTCGGCGACCCCGCTCTTGGAGGGAAACTGCAGAATTCAGCTGTTATCGACGCCAGTAGCCCGAACGGTAGCGGTTGCCGTAGTAACGAGGTGCCACCCAGCGCGCCCCGACGTAAGGACGCGGAGCCCAATATCCAGCTCTCCAGGACCATCGCGGTCCAACCGGATAGTAGTAGCCGTCAATCCACGTATATCCAGGGCCTGGCGCTGGCGCCACGTATGCCGCAACCGGTGGAGGAGGCGGCGGGGCATAGCATCGGTAGCCAGGACCGCCTCCAACGCCAATGCCAAAGACAAATCGTCCTCCGGCAAACATGGAACTACTTGCGAGCAGCAACAAAGCCATCAATTTCGTTTTCATCTTCTTCCTCCCCAAACATCGCTTTCTAGCGATTTCGGTTAGGAAGAATGCATTCGCTTTGCCACTGCTAAATGATTGATAAATCGAGCTTAGGTGCGATTTCCCACGGCTGTTGTGAGCCGGTCGTGGTGCTTTTCGGCCATCCGTTGCCCGGTTGCGACGCCGAGGGCCTCGGCAGCGAGGCGGTATGACTCCATTCGGGCACCGTGGCTATGCATGATGTTGACCAGTAACAGTTCGTCTGGCTTGCCGTATTCGCGATCGACGTCCTCTAGCCGGGACCGCACAGTATCTGGAGCGCCGGTCACGAAGCGTCGGTCGGGCGGCAACGTATCCGGAGGGAGCCCGTTTCTCTTCAGAAACTCAAGTGCGGTCTCCACTGGAGGCACCGCGATCAGCTTGCCTTGATGCAGCAACGTCATCATCATTCGGCTGCTCGCGGAGAGCCTGAGTGCCTCTTCGTCCGTTTCGGCGCAAATCACCCACACGGCGACCATCACGTGCGGCTTCTGCAGATACTCAGAGGGTGTAAAACGCTCGCGGTAATACTCGACGTTCTCTGCCCCGCGCGCATTGATAAAGTCCGCGAAGACATACGGAAGCCCAAGCTCCGCAGCCCAAACGGCGCTCCGCAGCGACGATCCAAGCAGAAATGGCTGCGGTGCGGCAAAGGCAGGCAGAGAGCGTGCGATCTGCGGAAACGGCCCTTCGGGCGTGCTCGGGTCGGAGAAGTAGCTGAGCAACTCGCCGAACTGTTCCGGGAAGTCATCCGGAGCTCGTTGGCGGCGGTCTCTCTGTAACGCGAACGCGACGCCCGGGCTCGTTCCTGCGGCACGTCCGACGCCAAGATCGATCCGTCCCGGGTACATGCCTTCCAGCATGCTGAAGGTTTCGGCCACTTTCAGCGGGCTGTAGTGTGGCAGCATAATGCCACCGCTGCCTACCCGAATGTTCGAAGTGAGTGCGGCGACCTGCCCGATCATGACTTCGGGGCTCGCACATGCCAGCCCGGGAGTACCGTGGTGCTCGGCGAGCCAGTAGCGGTGATAGCCCAGGCTGTCCGTAAGTCGGGCTAATTCCAAACTGTTCCGCAGCGCTTGTCCTGCTGTAGAACCCTCGGGAATGGGCGACTGATCTAGAACTCCTACCCGAACCGTGGAACCTGCTAAGAGCCTCATCCCATATTGGATGTCTGCCGCCGCGCAGAGCTTCACCTCGTTCGTGGAGCGAGTAAGCGGACGCCGATCATTTCGCCCTGAAACGAAGAGTGATACCGGCAACGGCCGTCAAGGGATAGCCGGGTGTGCCGTCTATTCTGGCCTGGACAGGCGCATCCGGTCTGACGCGGGACTCAAAATAGTTCTGGGTTTCATAAAAGCTACGGCTTGTCAGATTGTCCAAACTGAGGTGGAGCTCCACGGTGCGACTGACCCGTTTCGCCATCCCGAGATCAAGGGCGGTAAGACCCGAGGCGAGGATGGACCGGATCTGCGCCGTCGAGGCGGTAATGATTGATCGCCCGGACCCGGAAGGAGCCACTCCATCCCCGCCAGTCGCTTAAAGTGAGCGCGGCATTCGCGACGAAATGCGGCGCGCTATCGACGTAAACTCGATGCTCGCCGCCCTTGTAGTAGGCATTTCCGATCTTGGTCAGCCCTCCATTGAAGGAAAGATGGCGAGTGATTTCCACCGAGGTCTTCGCTTCATAACCGTAGGCTCGGCCCCTTGAACTCGAAGCTTCCATCATCTGGAATGTAGACCTGCTCGTGAGAGTGATCGATCAGAAATGTGTCGGCGGACACAGAGAAGCGCGTCCAATTCGACGAGATCCCTGCCTGGTAGAAATCGGTTGTGGCGAGCCGAGGCTGTTCCGGCCTTTGCACCACGGCTCGAGCATCCACGCTGTTGATGCCACGCCCGTAGTTTTCGTAAAACGTGACGGGCACTCGGTGCGATGGCGTAAAAGCGACGTTGCCTTTGCCCTGCCATTTGTCGGCCGACTGAATTCCGCTACTCGCAGGGTCAATCCGGTCCTGCAAATTGTACCGGAATTCGTCGAAACGGATCCCTGCACCCAAAAGCAGTCGATTCCTGAAGAAGCTCACGCTCTCTTGCGCGTACGCCGCCTCGTTCGTAACGTGAGCATGGGCTCTGGTCGTTACGCCCTTGGGCACACGGCCTTCCTGCGGGTATAGGCCGACGTTGATTTGGTTGTCGTGCAGATTCGCGCCCGCCGTGAACGAGGATGGTGTACTTCCCCATCTCGAGAAGTGGACGTATTGAACGTTGGCTCCTTCCCCGAGCCGCGAGTCGTGCTGTTGGAAGGCATCGCCGTGAATCGGATCGTGAAGGAAGAAAGTGAAGTTCGAGTAAAGATCAAACAGGGATCTGCCGAGGAAGCCGTCCGCACGCAAAGTATCCCCGTTGCGGGAAATCTTGCTGTAATACGACGAGACGGTGCCGAGTCGCACACGTCCACCGTCCGTCGGATCGAGGTAACCGAAGCGATTGAGCACTCCGGCACTCACCAAGTCGAGGGGGACCTGGCCCGACGAGTAGAAATCATTGCGTCCAAACAGCAATCGGAAGCCGAGCTTTTCGGTATCGCTCAGTGTCTTCGTGTAGTTCGCGTTGACGTTGTCGCGCCGGTAGCGAAGAGGGGCTTCAAAGGGACCGTTCGTGTAAGCACCTTCGTACGCGAGATAGCTGTCCACGCTCGTTGCGCTGGGGCTCCAGGCAAGGAACGTTCTTCCCGTATCGAAATTGCCCGCTTGCAAACGCGCCGTCAACTCGTCCCGCAGCGACTCTCTTTGGCGGATATGCACGACGCCAAGTCCGCTGAAGTCACCGTATTCCGCGTTGAACGGTCCGTTGATGACAATCACTTCGCTGATCAATTCCGGGCTGAGTGCTTTTAAAGATCCCAGATAGCCTTGGCCATGGCCTTGGGTCCCTTGATTTTGCTGCACGTCGTCCACCAGGACTTTTAGTCCACCGTTCACTCCGCCATGGTCGAGATTGAACCCAAACCGACGGATCTCGAGAGACTTTCCTCCGCCTTCGTGTTGACCAGCGTTGATTCCCGCGTTGAGCTGCTGGAACACCTGGTCATCACGAGTGAACAGTGTGCGATTGAACACTTCGGAATTGCGAAGATCGATCGCGGGCTTTAACCGCCATTTCTCACGAAGACGTTGAATCCGAATAGCTGTCGGCTAAAACTGGGAGCACGTGATAAATCGAGCTTCAGAAGGCCGCCGAAAGAGACACCAGTCGTAAGTGGGTGAAATTTGTTTTGGAGTTGTCAAAGAACGAGTGGCCACAGGCCGCCATGAGTTCAGCAGCGCAATTGCTGAAGAGCCTGGCTGAAGAGAGTTTGTAGCGGAAAGCTGCTGCTCATCTGGACCCAAACCTTGCGCACTGTCACGCGAATCTGCGCGCCGATCTTGAGCAGCCGCAAACGA
>JBJMGK010000169.1:0-47175 GCA_045807925.1 Bryobacteraceae bacterium
GGCTGGCGCGGGTTTCATCATCACGCGACTCTCTGCATTGCCGCATACGGCTTCTTAGTGGCAGAGCGAAGTCGTTTTTCCCCCTCCGCACGCGTGGGCAAATTACAGCTACGCGCCCCGCAGTTTCCGCTTCACTTCAAACCCCGCGCTTCGCCGCACTCGGGCAGAGCGGCATAATCCCGCTTCCATTACGACCCTCCGCATCCAGATCGCTCGCTTTCTCCTGGCCCAACTTCCTCACTGCCCATTCTGCTAGCGCTTCGTTTATAACACAGTAGTACCTAGAACACCCCAGCGAACGCGCTTCACGGAACTCGGAAACGTGTGATATTCTTCCGCCAGTCGCGTTCAGTGGAGATGTGTGAATTCGCCAACGAGGCTGGTGATATTTTTTCAAGGGTGGTTGCTATGTCGCATTCCCGTTTCTCATGTTTTCTTCTGATGCTCATCGCCGTCATTCTGTCGTTTAGCACAGCGCTGACGGCGCAACGGACAACGGCCGATGTTCTCGGAACAGTGACAGATGCCTCCGGTGCGGTGCTGCCGAACGTCAAAGTGACAGTGCGCAATCTCGATACGGCGGCTGATTTCTCTGGCGAGAGCGACAAGTCGGGAGACTATGCCATCACGCAACTCCCAGTAGGCAGATACAGTATTAAGGCCGCTTCTCCCGGCTTTAAGACGTGGGCGGTCCCACAGGTCACGCTGGCAATCGGCGACCGCTTGCGTCAGGACGTGCACCTGGAATTGGGCACTCTGGAGCAGTCGGTGGAAGTAACGGCCGCCTCTTCAGCCCTGCAAACGGACAGTTCTTCTTTGGGTAGTCTGGTCAGCACGCAGGCGCTTCAGGACCTGCCCTTGAATGGCAGGAATTTTGTCGTATTAGCTCAACTTACTCCGGGCGCTGCGGAGGGTGAAGCAACCGGTTTGCCCAGTGGCACGCGTCCGGATGACCGTCGACTCACATCTGCTGTATCCGTGAATGCGCAGCCCACCAGCTTTAATAACTTCACGATTGATGGAATGGATGACAATGAGCGGTTCATCGGCACCGTCATCGTGAAGCCGTCGGTCGACGCCCTGCAAGAGATGAAGGTGCAACTAATCTCTACTCGGCGGAGTTCGGAAGGACCGCCGGAGGCGTGATTAACTTCGTGACCAAGTCGGGCACGAATGCTTTCCATGGCTCGCTGTTTGAGTTCTTCCGAAATCAGCACTTAGACGCAAGAAGCTTCTTTGCTGGCACGAAACCGCCTTATCACCAGAATCAGTTTGGGGGAAGTAACGGTGGCGCAATCAAGAAGAACCGCGTATTCTATTTCGGGGATTATGAAGGGCTGCGCATCCGTCAAGGGCAGGCCTTTGTGGACTCGGTGCCGACGCTTGCGGAACGGCAGGGGAACTTCGCCGGACTCAACCCCATTTTCGACCCGCTCACGACAGTAGGAAACACCCGCACGGCGTTTGCCGGCAATCGGATTCCCGCGAACCGCATCAATCCGATCTCCCAAAATCTCATCAACCTCTACCCGCTGCCGCTCACGAGCGGGCTGGTGAATAACTACACCTATCAGCCCGTGAAGACGCAGGACAACGATACCTTCGACGCGCGTGTAGACTACAGGTTCTCCGACTCCAATACGGCGTTTGCACGCTACTCGTTCAACAACACAAATACAGTCATTCCCAAAGGCTGCCCGACCGCGCCCAACGGCATTGATCCGGTTTGCGACCAGGGACGTTCCGGGACAGCGGCACAGCGCGCTCAAAGTGCTCAACTGAATGATGTCCACACATTTGGTCCGAGCCTCGTGATGGAACTGAAGGCGGATTATAGCCGCTATGTAGTCCGCTCTCTGCCGGTGAATTACGGGAAGAATTCTTCGCAGCAGGTTGGCCTCAACGGGGTCAACATCGACGCCGATAGCTCGGGGCTTTCCATTGTCGCAACCGGAGGTAGCAAATCGCATCTCTAACGTGGACTTGACACAAGGAAAGATCATTATTGCCGGCCAGAATGGCGTTTCATCATCGGCCGGTGTGAGGCCAGATCGGCGCGATTTCTCGCCCCGCTTTGGGCTTGCCGCGACGTTGGCGAAAGGAACAGTGATCCGCGGCGGCTACGGGATCAGCTTCGTACCGAATATGATTGCCAGTTCGATGGCGTTGCGCAATCCGCCATTCGTGAGTTTGTTCACCCTGAACGCCACGCCCCTGACGCCGGCGAACTCACTCTCGGACGGCCTGCCTACGCCGGTGTCGACGAATCCCGCGAATCCGACCGGAAGCCTGACAGGTGTTTCCTTCTCGGGAGCGACGCCTTACGTCCAGCAATACAATTTGACCGTACAGAAGGAATTGCCGAAGGCCTGGGTGGCGACGGCAAGTTATGTGGGCGCGCTCGGACGCCATCAGTACATATTCAACGGCGCGGTGAATGTCGATCTGGCGCCTCCAGGACCGGGACCAATCATCCCCAGGACGCCCTATTATTCAGTTTTCCCGAATGTCTCCTCCATCGCGATCGCTGCGCCCTGGTACAACTCCAACTACCAGGCGTTACAAACCTCGCTGGAGCATCGGTTCCAAGGCGGGCTTACGGTTCTATCCAGCTATACGTGGGCTCACAGCCTTGATAACGAGCCTGCGATCCGCAACGATCCCAAGGCCGAATATGGAAACTCCTTCCTGGACCTTCGGCACCGCTTCACGCTGTTGGGCGACTATGCGCTTCCGTTCGCGAAGAACGCAAAGGGCTTCGGCCCGATGCTGGCAAAAGATTGGGGAATCAAATTGATTGTCGTTCTAACGACCGGGCTTCCGTTCGATATCACGAACGCAGCCGCACGCTCGAATACAGGCGGTTCCGACCGGCCCAATGCCATTTGCGACCCGACGTCCGGCTTCCAACAGAGCGTTTTCAAGTGGTTCAATACGTCCTGTTTTGCTTCACAGCCCCTCTATTCATACGGTAATTTAGGCAGGAACCTGCTGCACGGGCCGGGTCGAACAACTCTCGATCTGGCTCTTCACCGCGATTTCTTCATCACGGAGGGAACCCGGGTCCAGTTCCGCGCGGAAGCATTCAACATCACGAATACGGCGGCATTCGGGAATCCTGGTGCCTCGTTCGGTTCGGGAACGTTCGGCGTAATAAGCAGCGCGGGCTTGGGCCGGAATATCCAGCTTGCGTTGAAATTGCTGTTCTGAATGGAAATGGCAGCCTCGAGCTGTTTGGGCTCCCAACCTGTTGAACAGAGATTAGGGTCTGCCGAAACCGTACTTCGCTAGGATCCCCTCGCCGGCCGGGCCCAACAGGAATTCGAGAAAGCGCTGAGCGCCTCCCCGGTTCTGACTCGCCGCCACTATTCCGGCCTTCTGGACAATGGGTTTGTGCCAGTCGGCCGGGATCAGCTCCGCATCTTTCCCCTGCAGAAGGGAATCGGATGTAATGACCGCGTCCGCGTTCCCACTCTCCAGGAGTTGAAGCGCCTGCCGGACGTTTTCACCGTACACGACCTTCGACTGAACCATGCCCCACAGGCCCGCGTACTCCAGAGCCTGCTGAGCGGCTGCTCCATACGGGGCCAGTTTGGGATTCGGCAAAGCTAGGTAACGAGCCGCCGGGGTGCTCAGTTCCCGCAAGGGATGCTTCTTTCCGTCTCTCCAAAGGACCCCTAAGCGCCCGATCGCATACGCCTTCACCGATCCGTGGTCGATTTTGCCGTTCGAAGCCAGCCGGTCCACGAAACCCTCGTTCGCCGACAGGAACAGGTCAAACTGCGCTCCGTGGTCAATCTGCTGCGCCAGGGCGGCGCTCGATCCGTTGACGAATCGAACTGGGCAGGTGGTCGGAACCTTACAGAAGGCGGCCCGTAGCTCGGGTCCGACCGCCGAGAGGTCGGAAGCTGCTGCAACCAAAAGGGTTTTATCCTGCGCGGAGCTGGGCAGGCAAAAAAAGACAAAACCCAATGCGAGGAAACTTGACAATCGGCCACTCATATCGCATACTTAGGTTGTGCTAAACAATTGCCGATCACTTGTGCAGTGGCCGGCGGAGGATTCTTCACATGAGTAAGATTATCGGAATTGACCTCGGGACTACTAATTCCGTTGTTGCCGTTATGGAGGGTGGGCAGCCGGCGGTCATCCCGAACCAGGAGGGTGGCCGGACTACCCCATCGGTCGTCGCATTTACTAAGAACGGTGAGCGTCTGGCCGGGCAGGTCGCCAAGCGGCAGGCGGTCACGAATCCGGAAAATACCATTTATTCCATCAAGCGCTTCATGGGTCGTCGCTTCAACGAAGTAAGCGAAGAAATGAAGCTTGTCCCTTATAAGGTCGCCGCCGGCGAGAACGGGGACGCGCGTGTCGATATCTCGGGCAAAAAGTATTCGCCCCCTGAGATCTCGGCCATGATTCTCGGCAAGCTGAAAGAAGCGGCTGAGGCTTATCTGGGCGAAAAGGTGAGCAAGGCTGTTATCACGGTTCCCGCGTACTTCAATGACGCGCAACGTCAGGCGACCAAAGACGCCGGACAGATTGCCGGTCTGGAAGTGATGCGTATTATCAACGAGCCGACCGCGGCTGCGTTGGCATACGGTCTCGACAAGAAGAAAGACGAGACGATCGCGGTCTATGACTTCGGCGGCGGTACGTTCGACATCTCAATTCTCGAGGTGGGGGATGGCGTTGTCGAAGTGAAGTCCACCAATGGTGACACTCACCTGGGTGGCGACAACATCGACCAGCGGATCATCGACTGGTTGATCCAGGAATTCAAGAAAGATCAGGGCGTTGATGTTTCGCGTGACCAGATGGCGCTTCAGCGCTTAAAGGAAGCGGCGGAGAAGGCGAAGATCGAACTGTCGACATTGCTCGAGACCGAAATCAATCTCCCGTTCTTGACAGCCGATGCCTCGGGTCCGAAGCACTTGACCATCAAGCTGACTCGCGCGCGGTTCGAGCAGATGGTGGACGACATCCTGCAGCGCTCGGTTGGACCTTGCAAGCAGGCTCTGGCGGATGCCGGTGTGACCCCGCAGCAGATCGATGAAGTTGTTCTGGTGGGCGGATCCACCCGTATCCCGAAAGTCCAGCAGATGGTGCGCGACCTGTTCGGAAAAGAACCGAACAAGACCGTGAACCCGGACGAAGTCGTTGCGATCGGTGCGGCGGTGCAGGGCGGCGTGTTGGGCGGCGAAGTAAAAGATGTGCTGCTGCTCGACGTGACTCCGCTATCGCTCGGTATCGAAACGCTGGGAGGCGTGTTCACGAAGCTGATCGAACGTAACACCACGATTCCAACCCGGAAGAGTGAAACGTTCTCGACGGCGGCGGACAGCCAGACGTCGGTCGAAATCAAGGTGTTCCAGGGTGAGCGCTCGATGGCGCGGGACAACCGGCTCCTCGGTGTGTTCCAACTCGTCGGTATCCCACCGGCACCTCGCGGAATCCCGCAGATCGAAGTAACGTTCGACATCGACGCGAACGGAATCCTGAACGTGGTGGCAAAGGATCGCGCGACGAACAACGAGCAGAAGATCACCATCACCTCTTCTTCCGGCTTGAGCAAGGAGGAAGTCGAGAAGATGGCCCGTGACGCGGAGACCAACTCGGCGGACGATCGCAAGAAGAAGGAAGAGATCGAGGCGAGAAATCGTGCCGATGCCATGATCTA
Source organism: Bryobacteraceae bacterium (assembly GCA_045807925.1). Lineage (GTDB taxonomy): Bacteria > Acidobacteriota > Terriglobia > Bryobacterales > Bryobacteraceae > Bog-105. Next base: position 5,681 of record JBJMGK010000169.1, read on the forward strand.
CAACGTCGACAAGATGTTGAAAGAGCATCGCGACAAGATCTCTGAAGCGGATGCGAAACAGGTGGAATCGGCGCTGGAGGATGTCAGGAAGGCCATGAGCGAAGGCGGTCTCGAAAAGATCAACTCCGCTACCGATAAGCTGACCCAGGCAAGCCACAAGCTGGCCGAAGCTATGTACAAGTCCGAGAGTGCGCCTCAAAACGGAGCAGGACCTGGAGCGGGCTTCAACGGAGCAGGTGCGCCAGGAGCCGATCAGGAAAAGCCCAAAGACAACGTTGTGGACGCAGAGTTCGTAGACGTCGAAGACAAGAAGTAAGCGTACGGTTGCAGTCGCGGACTGCAGCTTCGAGGGGGACGGCGGAGGCTGTCCCCTGATTTTTTGACGGATGGCGGCGGGTCAGCTTAGCTGGGTCGCCGCCTTATTTAAAGGGCACACGGTAAGTCCGTCGCGTGTGCATTGGGTATGGATTGATATGGCTTCTGCAACAAGCAAAAACGATTATTACGAGAGACTCGGGGTGCCCCGGAGCGCCGATAACGACGAGATCCGGAAGGCTTATCGCAAGCTTGCCAGAAAGTACCATCCGGATCTGAACCCCGGCGATAAGGCGGCAGAAGACCGCTTCAAAAAGGTTCAGGAAGCCTACGACATCTTGAGCGACGAGAATAAGCGGAAAGTCTATGACCAGTACGGCTTTTACTCGGACAACATCCCGCCCAACGGCGGTGGATTTCCAGGGAACGCGGGCGGCGGTGCGGCGAACGGGCCGAATTTCGGCGGATTCGATTTCAACGAGTTCATGCGCCGGCAGCAGCAGGCGGGCGGCGCCGCTCCAGGAGGAGCATCTGCCGGGGAAGATGCGGGCGGATTTGGCTTTCGCAATATATTTGATTCATTTTTCCGCAGCGGCGGCGGCGGCAAGCAGGCGGCTGCGCAACCGGAGCGCGGCGCTGACCTGGAGTATGGACTTCACGTCGACTTCTGGCAGGCGATTCGCGGAACGCAAGTCAAGCTGACGATCTCGCGCCAAGAGACCTGTGATACATGTCATGGGACCGGATCGTCCGGTAACCAGGTGGCCGTCTGTCCGGAGTGTGATGGCACCGGGACTGTGACGCAGATGGCCGGGGCGATGAAATTTAATCTCACGTGCGAGCGGTGCGGCGGGACCGGGCGGCTGAAAAATGCGTGTCCGACCTGCCGAGGCGAGGGACGTCTGGCCAGGCCGGATACGGTTGAAGTGCGCATTCCGCCGGGAGTCGGTTCCGGCACCCGTTTACGTGTTGCGGGAAAAGGAAACGCTGGAATGGGCGGCGGTCCCGCCGGTGATCTCTACATCACGATTCGCGTCGATGAGCATCCCTTCTTTAAGCGCGACGGCGACAACATCGAGATCAAGCTGCCTTTGACGGTCAGCGAGGCGGGCCTCGGGGCGAAGATCGAGGTTCCGACCATCGACGGCCGGGCTCTGTTGAAGATCCCTCAGGGGACTCAGAACGGCCAGAAGTTCCGATTACGCGAGAAGGGCGTGTTTAACGCCCGCAAGAACACGCGAGGCGATGAAATCATAGAAGTTAGCCTGCAGTGTCCCGACGTGCAAAACGAACGGACGCGTGAGCTGCTCCGGGAACTAGCGCACGTACAGACGCAAGATGTGCGAGCCGATATCTGGTCGAAGGTGGAGCCGGCGGCATAAGGAGCGTCCTGCTAAGGACGAGTAAACGCAATGACGAGAAACAGAGGCAAAGCGGCTTACATGATCTCGGCGGTAGCCGAGCAGTACGAGATTCATCCGCAAACATTACGACTGTACGAGCGGGAGGGGCTTCTTGCTCCTTCCCGGAGCGAAGGAAACACACGGCTCTACACTGAGGAGGATCTGGAGCGGCTCGAGGTGATTCTTCACCTCACCCGCGATCTCGGAGTCAATCTGGCGGGCGTCGAAATCATTCTCAACATGCGAGAAAAGATGGAAGCCATGCAGGCGCAGATGGAGGGCTTCATCGGCACTTTGAATCGGGAGCTTTCTCAGCGTGCTTCTGATTCTACTCATCGCGCCGCGAATACCAACTCGCTGATGCCGGTGATTCAGATCAACTCGATGGCGGTGCGATCGGAGCGGCGAGTTAGTTCGGACGGCAAGAAACGCCGCGAGCGCTAGCCGCTATCGCTTTGCGATAGCCTCGAATACTGGATGGATAAGCCGCCCCCGGTACGTTTCCGAATCGTTCTTGAAGTAACCTTCCCGGACGCTGATCCTTGGGATGCCTCTGAGCACTGCGACTACCTGGACCAACTCCAGCATGCGCTGGAGATTGCCGACAACGTCAAGTGTACGGACGTAAAGATCCGGGAAGCCACGAGCCTCGGCGTCCAGGACGATTATGACGAGTGGTTACGTGGTGGCTTCCAATACGCCTTTTTGAACCTGGCACCCGCAACGGTAGGGGTCTTCGGCCCAACAATACTCAATCCCGAGTGTCGATCCGTGCGACATAGGCCGCGTTTTGCAGATCCTGTCTAAAGCGAAAGCCGGAGAGTTGAACGAAAACGTTGCGATCGCGGTGGGCCGGGCAATCAAGACGGATTCAGACAGTAATGCCGTCCTGGCGCGCACGTATGTTCTGCGTGTTCTACAGGCCCAGAAACTTGTTCCCGGTGGCTTGGGACAAGACCTACTTACCCGGGCCGCCTCCATTCCACTTCGAAGCGTACCGATGAATCAGCCGGATCTCACGGCGCTCGCTGCCCTGTTTCAGTGAGTACGTTCGGATTGCGCAGAACCTTGCAGTCACCGCAAGTGAGCGAACAATCGCCCCGCTACGATGAAGTGATGGACAAGGTGAACGTGCGCGAAAAGCTGGGGCTCTTTTCCGACCACTGGAATCCTCGCGTCGTCGCCGAGTTGAACGGGCAACACGTCAAGCTCGTCAAATTCCAGGGTGAGTTTGTCTGGCACGATCATGCGGACGAAGACGAGATGTTCCTGGTGATCCGGGGCCAGTTCCGAATGGAGTTTCGCGATCGCTCGGTCTCGCTGTCGGAAGGCGAATTTCTGGTTGTGCCGCGGGGAGTCGAGCATCGTCCGGTTGCGGACGAAGAAGTGGAAGTAATGCTTTTCGAGCCCGCCAAGATCAAACACACGGGCGAGGTCGAGTCGGATCTGACCGTTCGCGAATTCCAGCGAATTTAGCTGGTTTCTGTCCGGCTCGATTCTCCACAAAACCAAGACTGGTCCAGCAACCCGGCTCGCCGTTTTTGTGCGATACTCAGAGCACACTGGGGGCAGTTTGTATGCTAGATTCCCGATTCTCCCTCCGGGAGCGCGTCGCTCCTGTTCTCCTCGTTTCTTTCCTGATGGCTCTACCTGCGGCGGCACAACGAGGTGCCCCCAGTGGTGGTTCGGCAGGTGGGGCAACCTCAACCGGACCAACGAACGGAGCCGGAACGGGCACGATCGGACGAGGGACACCGGGAAACATTCCCGGTAACACGTATCCCAACTCGTCGAATTACCCCAGCACAATCCAGCGTCCAATCTTTCTGTCAGGCAAAGTGATGTTCGATGACGGCACCTCGCCGAACATGGACATCCGTATCGAACGAGTCTGTTCCGGAAGTCCGCACCTTGAGGGCCATACCGATTCCAAGGGCAGATTCTCGTTCCAGGTTGGACAAAACCAAGGAATGGATATGGACGCATCCGACTCCTCCCCGGGCGGCACGTTCGGTCGTGGGGGCGGCATGCCTTCCATGGGCGGCATGAACGGCATGGGTGGAAACTTGGGTACGCGGGGCGGCTTAGGTGCTGCTTCTGGACTCTGGGGCTGTGAACTTCGCGCGGCTTATCCCGGATACCGCTCGGACGTCGTAGAACTCGGCACCCGGCACTCTATGGACGACCCCGAAGTCGGCACCATCATCCTTCATCGTCTTAGCAATGTGCAGGGTACGACCATCAGTCTCACCAGCGCGCTCGCGCCCAAAGGTGCTCAGAAGAGCTATGAGAAGGGTATGCAACTCGCGGCGAAATCGAAGTTCGAGGAAGCGGAAAAGCGGCTGAGCGAGGCAACCCAACTCTACCCGAAGTACGCGGCCGCGTGGTACGCACTCGGCCAACTGCAGCAGCAGCAGGGCAGGGGAGAAGACGCTCGCAAGGCTTACGAGGCTGCAATTGCCGCGGACAAGAAATTTGTCAGCCCCTATGACCAGTTGGCAAGGTTGTCCGCCCAGGAAGGGAAGTGGGAAGACGCGGCGAACTTCAGCAAGGAGGCCATCTCCTTAAACCCCGTAGAGTTCCCGAGTTCCTTCTGGTATAACGCGATTGCCAGCTACAATCTCAAACGCACGGAGGACGCCGAGAAGAGCGTCAAGGATCTTTTAAAGCTTGATTCACGGCATAACTACCCTGATGCCGAGAACATGATGGCTCAGATTTTGCTGGACCGCGGCAATTACCCGGAGGCGGCCACGCACCTCCGAACGTATCTCACGCTGGTTCCTAATGCGAAAAACGCCGATACGCTGAAGCAGATTCTGCTTAAAATCGACCAGGCGAGCGCTAAGACCCCGACGGTCCCGCCCAAGGACTGAACCGATTTTTTCAGGTAATCCTGAACCCGATCGAAGGAAGGCAGCGCGCTACTCTGGGAAGTAATGGAGTCAAATCCAGCGTCCGTCAACGCGCAAGCCGAATTGAAATCGGTTCGCGAACTTCTACTCTCGTTGCATAAAGCACTTCTCGACTCGGAGCGAACCGCCTATGAGCTCGTTCATGGAAAGATCGGCTCACCGAGTGAGTTTCTGCAACTGCTGATTAGTGACTCGCGGTTTGCATGGCTGCGTCCCGTCACCACGCTGATCGTGCAGATCGATGAAGCGCTCGCGGCCAAAAATCCGCCTCGTGAAAGCCGGGAATTTGAGCAGTTGATTCAAGACACGCGAGCCCTGCTGTCGCCTTCGCGGGAGACCAATGAGTTTTGGGGCCGCTACCACGGAGCGGTACAACGGGACCCGGGCGTTGCGGTTTTACACCAGCAAATGGAACGGCAACTCGCCGATTCTCACAGATAATCCGGGAATTTACCGATACGCCGGGACGCCCGTGACTCTTTCGCCGATCACGAGGGCGTGAATGTGGTCGGTTCCTTCGTACGTCTTGACTGTTTCGAGGTTGCACATATGGCGCATGATGGGATATTCATCCATGATCCCGTTCGCCCCAAGCAGGTCTCTGCTCAGGCGCGCGCACTCGAGAGCCACCGCTACGTTATTTCGTTTCAGCATGGAGATGTGGGCTGCATCTGCCTTGTCGCTGTCCTTCAACTTGGCCACGTGATAGGCAAGTAGCTGGCCTTTGGTGATCTCCGTGATCATCCAGGCGAGCTTTTCTTGTACCAATTGGTGCGCTGCTAGCGGCCGGTCGTCGAATTGCTTCCGGGAAAGGACGTAGGAGCGAGCCGTCTCGAAACAGTCCATTGCGGCCCCCAGCACGCCCCAGCCGATGCCGAATCGCGCTTGGGACAAACACCGGAGGGCGGATTTCAGCCCCTTCGCCATAGGCAAAGCATTTTCGGCCGGAACCCGGCAGTCTGACAGGTGGAGGCTGGAGGTCACCGACGCGCGCATGGAAAGCTTCCCGTGTATGTCGCTCGTCGAGTATCCGGGCGTCCCGGCCTCTACGAGAAAGCCCTGGATCCCGTCCTCCGTTCGTGCCCAGATCACGGCCAGATCAGCGACGGAGCCGTTCGTAATCCAGGTCTTTTCCCCATTTAAGACCCACACGTCTCCTTGCCGGCGCGCAGTTGTCCGCATGCCGGCCGGGTTCGAGCCAAAATCCGGTTCCGTCAACCCAAAACAGCCGATTGCCTGGCCGGAATGAAGCCGCGGGAGCCAGCGCCGGCGCTGTTCTTCGGAACCGTATTGGAGGATGGGATACATCACGAGCGCGCCCTGCACGCTGACAAAACTCCGGAGTCCGGAGTCAGCCCGCTCCAATTCCTGCATGATGAGCCCGTACTCGATGTTGTTCATGCCCGCACAGCCGTAGCCATCCAGATTGGCTCCGAAGAATCCGAGCTCTGCCATCTGCGGTATGAGTTGCTTCGGGAACGCGGCATTGTTGAATGCATCGCGCATGAGAGGAACGGCCGATTCATCCACAAACTGACGAGCGGTCTGCCGCACCAGGCGTTCCTGATCGGTCAAGAGTGAATCGAAATCGAGGTAGTCAACTCCCGGGAAACGCGGCATTCGGGTTCATTGTAGCGGTGCCTCGTTTCTACCGATAAGCACTTGGGGCAATGCCGAGAATTTATCTGCGCGCAACCCACTTTTAAGTACGACCAGTGATAAATTCGTCCAGATTGCGGCCGTTCTATGTGGTCGTCGCCTCCATGGTGCTGCTCTCGATCGGGAGGGTTGCGTTTGGACAGGCCGCCGGAACCGCAGAATTAACCGAAGCTTATAAGGCGCTCGGGGAGAAAGACTACGCCCGAGCGGTGCCGTTATTTCGAAAAGGACTGTCTCTGCAACCGGGAAATGCGGGAGCGCACAAAGATCTCGCCTACGCGCTGCTGAAAACCGGCGAAAACGCCGAGGCGCGCGATGAGTTTGAGGCTGCGTTGAAGCTGAACGCCAAGGATGAAACGGCGGCGCTCGAATACGGATTTCTGGCGTATGAGACGAAGAAGCCGGTCGAAGCGCGCCGTACGTTTGAGCGCCTTCGTCACAGCTCGAATCCCACCACTCGTGCGACTGCGGAACAGGCTTTTCAGAACATCGACCGACCATTAGGACAAGGCATTGCGCGTTGGCAGGAGGCGATCCGGAAATCGGCGAATCCCAACGACCTCTCGTTCTACAGCGCCCATTGGGAACTGGCCCAACTGGCCGAGCTTCGCGAAGAATACGGCTTGGCCGCAGAGCAATATGCGATCTGCCGGAAACTGAAACCGCAACTCAGCGAGCTTCTGCTGCTCGAGGCAGGAGTGTTGCGCAAACTGAATCATCTCGAAGAAGCAAATGCGGAATTATTGCTGGCTTCCCGATCGAGCGACTCGCGAACGGCGGAGTTGGCAACCGAACAACTTGGTACTCGGTATCCGTATCCGTACGAGTTCGTTCAAGCGCTAAAGCTCGACCCCGCCAACATCACGCTTCGGCGAGAGTTGGCGTACTTGCTTTTGGCAATGCACAAAGACGCCGATGCGAAGGCCGAATTTGACCGGGTACTTCAGTTCTCTCCGACTGATCGCTTGGCGCGTGAGCAATTGGAGCTGATGAACGGCGGCTTAAAGCAACGACCCTCGTCCGAGGCCAAATCGGGTGAGGCCGCTGCACCGTCTACCTCGATCACCAATACACCCAACGGCCTCGTCATTCAACCAAACAAACCCCAAGCAAACGTCGATGCGCGCGCCATGGGCGTCAAGAGTCTTGCCATGGGGTATTACAACGATGCGATCAAATACCTGCGTCAGGCCCATGAGCAAAATCCGAACGACGCGGAAGTCATGCTGAAACTCGGGTACGCGTACAACATGGCAAAGAACGACGAAGAGGCCATTCCGTGGTTCGATCAGGCCCGGCATTCCGGCGACACATTTGTCGCGGTGGAAGCGGCCAAGGCGTTCCACAATCTGCGCGGGGACACCTTGCCGCAAACAACGGTCTGGTTGTTGCCGATGTACTCGTCGCGCTGGCAGGACGCGTTCACGTACGGGCAAATGAAACGGACGATCCCGCTGCCCTGGAGCGCCGCCAACCGTCTGTTCTCGTTTTATGTTTCGACGCGGTTCATCGGTGATGTGAAAAGCAGTGTGCCCAACGGGATTGCTGCGCCCCAGTACCTGTCCGAAAGCTCGATCATCGTGGGTGGCGGAATCGCAACGAAGACCTGGCACCATCTGACCGGCTGGGCGGAAGCCGGCGAAGCCATCAAGTATCTGCCGTTTCGCCACGACATCGGGCTTGCGATTCCCGACTACCGCGGCGGCGTCAATTTCGCAAAGGGATTTGGAAGCTTATTGGGCAGCAATGTCGCGGGTCTGTTCTATGAGACGACGGCTGACGCGATTTACGTGAGCAGGTTCGACAAGGACTGGCTGTTCTACTCGCAGCACCGCGCGGGCCGTACGTTCCGCTTCGGGGAAAGTTCGGCGGTCCAGCTTCTTCTCAATGCCAATCTCACTCAGGACGCAAAAGCTCAATACTGGGCCAACACCGTCGAGTTCGGTCCAGGCATAAAGATCAAGGCTCCGTTTCTGCCTGCCGGCGCATACTTCTCAACCGATTTTCTTCACGGCGTGTATACGAACAACGAATACAACCCGAGAAGGCCCAACTACAACGACATTCGAGTTAGTTTCTGGTACGCCTTCACGAAGTAAGAAATTTCTGGTTGCTGGCGGGCGGCCTGTTATTCCTGACAATCTCGTCCGCATCCGCGAACCCCGGGGGTAGTTTTACCATCCAGGGTGTCGAACCCACTCCCTGGCGCAAGATCTTTGGTGCGGTTGGGATCGCGGAGGGTACGGAAAAGGGCGCGGGCATTCTTGTCATTCGTGCTGATTCTCCGCTGGATCTCGCTTCAATAGCGCAGCAGCGAATCGTCTTTGTAACAGGCACAGGCCCTGCCGCCGAGGCTATCGGGATTCGGGCGAAGCCGGAGGCGGTGGCCGTCCGACAAATAGTCGATGCGCGTGCGCCGAAGATGCAAATCATCTGGGCGCAACCCGTCTCTGTTCCGCTTTTTGAGGTCCCGGCAGATTTCACCGTTTTCGCGAAAGAGAAGTGGAAGGGCGCTCCGGTGCTTGCCGGCAAACGAATGGGCGCCGGCGCTCTTGTTTGGCTCGCGACAGATCCTGGGCCCTCCGGCATCGAACGTTACCCGTATCTTCTGCACGCGGCCGTAGATCTTGGGCTGGCTCTTCCGGCGCAGACCACCTCGCTCTGGGCTTTCTTCGATTCCGCTTACCGCATTCGTGCAGAGGTAGATTACCTGGCAAGCCGCTGGCGGGCATCAGGTATTGCGGCGCTCCATGTTGCCGCCTGGCACAACATGGAGCCCGACGCAATACAGGACGAGTATCTGAAGAGGTTGATCGAGGCTTGCCACCGCAATGCCATCCTTGTCTACGCCTGGGTGGAGCTGCCCCACGTCAGCGAAAAGTTTTGGGCTAATCACCCCGCGTGGCGGGAACAGACGGCGCTTGGCCAGGATGCCCAACTGGACTGGCGCAAGCTCATGAATCTGGAGAATCGGGAATGCCGCCAGGCAGTTGAGAAGGAACTGACGGCTTTGATTGACAGGTTTGACTGGGACGGCGTCAATATGGCTGAGCTCTACTTCGAGTCGCTCGAAGGAGCCTCCAATCCCGCCCGCTTTACGCCAATGAACGATGATGTCCGCACGGATTTCAAACGTGTGGCGGGATTCGATCCAAAGCTGCTATTCGACGCTAATTCCCCGTACGCAGCCAAGACAAACGCCGACGGCCTACGCCGTTTCCTCGATTATCGGGCGGATCTCGCATCTCGAATGCAGACGGACTGGCTCGGCGTGGTTGAAAGGCTCAAGGTACGCAAACCATATCTCGATGTGGCGCTCACGCACATAGACGATCGTTTCGAACCAGGCATCCGGGACGCCCTGGGTGCGGACGTGGCACGCAGCCTTCCGGTGGTGAAAGCGAGCAGAAGTACTCTTCTGGTCGAAGATCCGGCAACGCTCTGGGCGCTCGGCCCGGAACGGTATCGGAAGCTTGCTGAAAAGTATGCCGAATTAACTCCGGACAGGGATCACATTGCCGTGGACATCAATGTGGTCGAGCGGTACCAGGATGTCTACCCAACGAAAAAGCAGACCGGGCTGGAACTGGCTGAACTGGTTCACGAAGCAGCGTCGTCATTCAGTCGCGTGGCGTTGTATTTTGAAAGCTCACTCGAGAACGTAGATCTCTCGTTGCTTCCGGCCGCGGCAACGAATGCAAGCGTCAAGCAGACCAGCGCAGACGAAATTGAGCTAAACGCGAAATCTGCGACGAGGATCCCATGGCGAGGGGCGGTCGATGTGGATGGCCGATTATGGCCGATTCAAGACGCCACGATGGTCATGGTGCCAGCGGGACGGCATACCCTGTCGCCCGGGATTGAGAGATCTCCCGTCACATTGCTTGATTTCAACGCAGACGTGCAATCCGCCTCCATCGGCAAAGATCGAGTCGAATTGTCGTACGCGAGTGCGAGCCGGGCGATTGCTGTTCTCGGCACCGCAATTTCATCCGTCGAGATTGACGGCGTGCCGCTCGCGACCTCTGGTCCGCTGAGCGTCAAGTGTTCCGTTGTACTTCCCGCCGGCCAGCATCTGGTCAGTTTCATCAAGCGCTGAGACGCTCTGTTCAGCAGAGTTGGCCGATCACGGAAATGAGGGGAGATAAACTAGATTCCCTGCGGCCTTCCGCTCGAAGGTGCAACTTCTATTGTGGACAGGAATGTTGACAGGTAGGCCAGAATGAGAGAAATGCAAACGACAAAAAACCGCCGCAAATTCCTGATGGCAAGCGGAATGACTGCGCTCGCTGCCTCGCGGGTGATGGGGGCCAATGACACTCTACGGGTAGGCGTCATCGGCACGGGCGGCCGGATGAAAACGTTGCTGCACTCGGCCGACAAATCTGCGCCGTATCAGCTTGTGGCGGCATGCGACGTCTACTCGCCGAATCTGGACAAGGTGAAAGAGCGCCCTGACAACGCGGCCACCATTCACGTGGATTACCGTGAGGTGCTCGACATCAAAGAACTGGACGCGGTGATCATTGCCGCTCCGGACCATTGGCACGTGAAGATGGCGTGTGACGCATTGGCCGCGGGAAAGGACGTGTACCTGGAAAAGCCAGTCACGCACACCATTGAAGAAGGAGAGTTGCTGACGCGGGCCGTGCGTTCTTCAAATAAACGCATTCTGCAGTGTGGCATGCAGCAGCGGAGCTGGCCGCATTTTCGCAGTGCCGTGGAACTGATCCAGGGCGGCAGCATCGGGCGCATCACTCAGGTGCGTACCTACTGGTATCAGAACTATCAAAGGAATTGGCCAGCAGATCCTGTCGATACGCAACTGCTCGATTGGAAGCGCTGGCTGGGATCGGCCCCCGATCAGCCGTTCAGTGAAGAGAAGTTCCGGCGCTGGCGCTGGTTCTGGGATTTCGGCGGCGGAGCCATGACCGATCTCTTCACGCATTGGATCGATGTCGTGCAGTGGGCGATGAAAGCGCCGCAACCGAATGTAGCCCAGGTCATCAGCGATAAATACGTGTTCGAGCAGTGGCAGTGTCCGGATACGCTGCAGGCGGGCTTTCGGTATTCGGGCTTCGATGTCGGTTATGAGGGCACGATGGTTTCGTCAGTTGACGACGGCGGTCTTGAATTTCGCGGAACGGATGGCACCATCAAGCTGACGCGCGACGGGTTCGAGCTGTATCGGGAAGGCGTACCCAAGGGCAACCCCGTGATGGCGGAGCACGGTTACCAGGACGGCACGATCGATCACATGGGGAACTTTTTCGATTGTGTGAAAAGCCGCAAAGAGCCGAACGCGCCGGTAGAGGCGGGCATAGCAGCGGCTCGCGCCGGGCACATCGGCAACTTGGCCATCCACCGCGGAGGACAAGTGAGTTGGCCGGTTCGGGCCTGAACGGGCGCGATTCTTGCCAAGCCACGACCGCGGGCGAAGATGCAACTCTCGTTTGGAAGCTTTCGTTCATCTAAACGTGTATTAGGGGCGACGAACGAGAAATCATGAACAAGCCAGAGAACACGCAATTAGAGAATTCGAACGCACTTGGAGGCCATTTCACACTTCCCGGCACCTCCATGAGATTGAATCGCATGGGCTATGGCACCATGCAACTTGCCGGGCCACACGTGTGGGGACCGCCTCGTGATGTACCCGGGGCGATTGCTGTGTTGCGAGCAGCGGTTGCGGCTGGCGTGAATCACATGGATACGAGCGACTACTACGGCCCGCATGTGACGAACCAGATCATCAAACAGGCGCTTCACCCTTACGCGGATGACCTGGTGATCGTCACCAAAATCGGCGCCCGGCGCGGGGAAGACAAATCGTGGATCCCGGCCCTTTCGCGTCAGGAAATCATTGATGCCGCCCATGACAATCTCCGGAATCTTGCGCTTGAGCGGCTCGATGTTGTGAACCTGCGGGTCGGAGGAGCCATGGGTCCCTCTGAGGGGTCGATCGAAGAGCCGCTGGCGGTACTTGCCGAGCTTAAGCAGCAGGGATTAATTGGTTATCTCGGCTTGAGCAACGTCACTCCGGAGCAACTGGCCGAGGCGCAGACAATTACCGACATCGTTTGCGTGCAGAATCTCTATAACGTCGCACACCGGTCCGATGACTCTTTCATCGATGACCTGGCCCGGCAAGGTATCGCCTACGTGCCGTTCTTCCCGCTTGGTGGATTCACCCCGTTGCAATCGTCTACATTGGCAGGAGTGGCAGCATCGTTACAGGCCACGCCCATGCAGGTTGCGCTCGCGTGGCTTCTGCAGCGCTCGCCTAACATTCTGCTGATTCCCGGAACATCGTCTGTCAGTCATCTTCAGGAGAATCTTGAAGCCGCAACACTGCGGATTGCTCCTGAAATGCTGGCGGAGCTCAATTCAATCGGCCGAAGCGCTAGGAATTGAAATTGGCGCGAATGCGGTACATTGCCCTCAGCTCGTAATTGCCGAAACAGTGGCCAGCGTGCCGCCTGCGTCGACAAAACGGGTGATGGTTGCATTCACCTCCGTCGCATCAATTCCGCAGATCGCATTTTCCACCAGTACAACTTCCGCTCCCGTATTTAGCAATCCGACGATCGCTTTCTGGACGCAGTGCTCCGTTGCCACACCGTAAACAACGTAGCGATCGGCAGAGATCGACTTCAGTAATGGGCTGAGATTCGGATTTGAAAAAACATCAATCGATTGTTTCTCGATGATTACTTGGGCAGGAAGATTAGTCGGGACACCGGTCGCGCCCCAATCCGAGGAGGGAACCACGAGCGAATCGGTGAGCATTGTGCCGCTTGTTTTCTTCTGGCCTACTGTTTCGACGACACAATGAGGTTTCCAGATCTTGAACTCGGGATCGTCCTCCGTGTGTGCATCCACCGTGGAAATGAGCATGATAGCTCGATGATGAGCGAAACGCGTCAGGACCGTGAGGGCAGGCACAATGCGTTCTGCCCCGGGAACGGCCAAAGCGCCAGCCGGGAACAGAAAATCGAGCTGTGTGTCCACGTCGAAGAAAACGGTTTTCACAAAGCCATTATGAGCGCCAGTGCTATAGCCGCTGGTCGGGCTATTGACGGACGGCCTGGTGTCGCGTGCGCAAACTCTCTGCGAGTTCGATCAATCGTGGGCTGATCTCGACCGGGTAGGGCGCCGCCTCTTCGAGCGAAAGAAGTTCCTTCGGCAACGAATCAGTCGTGGTCTGCGCATAAGCCCGAATCTGCGGAGCCGCTGGCAGCGATTCTACGAGTCTGCCGGCGACGAACACCGGGCGGATCAAGGGCTCGCCGCCCGAGAAGTCACTGTTGCATTCGCTTCCCAGGGCAACCACGTCATGGTCGGGATAGCGATAGATTTGTTTCGCGCCCGGCAAAGTGCTCTTTTCATCGCTGAATTTCGCAGCGTAGTTGACCGCCGTGTCTTTCCGTAGCTCCACTAATTTGTACACAACGGAAAGGGTCGGAGCATCGGCCGAAGTCGCAAGTTGCGTGCCGACTCCAAATGCGTCGATCGGCGCGCCAGCCTGAACAAGTTCCGCCAGCCGGTACTCGTTCAGGTCGTTAGTGGCGAAGATCTTTGCGTTCTCCATGCCGGCGGCGTCCAGAATGCGGCGCACTTCCCGCGATTGCGCGATGAGGTCGCCGCTGTCGAGACGCAGGCCCCAGCATGGATTGCCGAGCTTCGTTGCCAGGCGAGCCCCTTCGATCGTGTCGTAGGTGTCAACCAGAAAGACAGTGGATTCGCCAAGCAGAGTTTGTAGAGCACGGAACGACTCTTCTTCCGTTTCAAAAGACATGGTCCACGAGTGAGCTGCAGTCCCAAATACCGGGATTCCGAAGTTCTTGCCGGCTTGCGAGTTGCTAGTCCCGGAACAACCCGCTATATAGGCTGCCCGTCCGGCCAGAATGCCGGCTTCGGGCGAGTGCGCGCGGCGGCTTCCGAACTCAACCACCGGCCTACCCTCTGCTGCGGTCACACACCGAATAGCTTTGGACGCCACCATGGTCTGGAACGCAAAGGTGGAAAGCAGGTAAGTCTCGACCAGCTGCGCCTCAACAATAGGAGCGCGTACGATGGCGATGGGCTCATTCGGGAAAACGGGAGTACCTTCAGGCACGGCAAACAGGTCGCCGCTGAACCGCAGATCACGAAGAAATTTAAAGAACTCCGGAGGCGCGTTCTTGAAGGCGACGAGCGAACGCAGATAATCAATCTCGTCTGCCGCAAACCGCAGATCGGACAGGTACTCCACTGCCTGCTGCAGTCCGGCAGCTACCAGGAAATTACGGTTATCCGGCAGCTTGCGTGCCGATAGCTCGAAGGTAGCGATTTCCTTTGTCTTGCCCGCGGTGAAATATCCCGCCGCCATGGTTAATTCGTAGAGATCGGTATTAAGAGCGGACATAGGCGGTGGGTAAGTGAGGAGGCGGGTTGCGTCGTCGGCAGCCCGCCTGATCGGTCCTTATTTCTTTGACTTATTTTCAGGCTTGATGCTTCGTGCAGCGTCCACGATCTCGTTTACTACTTTCGCATCCACCTGAAAGAGTGCCGGTTCATTTGCCCGGCGGGCAATGTAGTTATCGCCTGATTTGGCGAATTCCACCTTCTCGGTTTTCTTGCCATCGTTCGATACTACAGTCGCCGAAAACGCCGGGGTCGTGAATCCGGAATCGACGAACTGCGAAGCAGCGGCATCCCGAATCCTGTCGATAAAGGTTTGCACCGACCCGGAGTCCATTATCTGGCCGTTCAGCTTCCAGGCCGTCCCACTGCGTACGAAGCTCTTGTCACCAGCCGAGCCGGTGATGTCAATCTTCGTCGGATCGCTAAAGCCGAAGTCATAGAGCTTCTTGTTCCGGAAATCCTCCGGAGTCTTATCCAGCTCTTTGCCAAGATCGGAATTGACCTTATAGGCGCCCTTGGCCACGCTGCTTCGGGCATAGTAGTCGTCCTTGTTCTTGCGCACTTCCAGGGTTTGCGTTCCGGAAGCATCGCTCACCTTGGCGGTGGCCACCAATTTGCCGGACGCAAAGTTCGCTTCAGATTTCTTGCTGTCGTCCGCGCTGGTCGAGAGATCCATCTTCGCATCCCCAAGTTTGCGGACCAGCTCTTCCACCTGGAAGTTCTCGACCCGATAAGGCTTCGGTTTTACAATGCGCCATTCATTGGCATTGCTTTTTCCAAACTCGACGTCGGTCTTCGAAGAAACGAGTTCTACCCGCATCAGCGTATTCGAATCGAATGTGAGAAGGCGTTTGTCGCGCAGGTCGTTAACGCTCTTGTCCAACGATGTTTTCGTCGAGGAAGCGACACTGTAAACCTTCGGGTCAGATCCGACGCGAACATAAACGAGAGAGCCGGCCGGTACGTCGTCACCGAAATCGATCTCTTGTGACTTGCCGTTATTTTGTTGGACGGTAACCGTCAGGCTCGGTGCGTCCAGTCCGTATTTCGCGAGGTCAGATGCCTTGTCCTCGACAACGCTATCCGCCGTTATGGGGCTCAAGGAAGAGGTCATGCTGCTGACCGCATCCTGATCCGCCGGGTAAGGGGCGGGCGCCGCGATGGTCCACTTGTCCTTGGCTTTTTGGACCTCGACGGTGGACCCGTCCTTCTTCTTCAACGTGAGGCTCTTAATTTGACCACTCGGAATATCGGCGAGCTTGGGGCTCGCCGGCGTATTGGTTGCGCTCGACTGGGCCGCCTCAGGATGACGTTTTGACCACCAAACCACGCCGCTGAGAGCGACCAGCAGTACAGCCGCAACCAGTAAACTTCGGGGCTTCATCTTATCTCCGTTTCACAAAGATGGACACTCCGCCGAGAATGATGAGGAGCGGAATGGCAATCAGATCGAAATAGAAAAAGAGATTCATCTGGCGCTGATTGACGTTCAGGCGCCGATCTTCCGGCGGCTTCGGCCGGATCGAAATCAGGTCCTCGTCGGACGAAAGCCAGTTAATAGAGTTCAGAGCCAGATCACGGTTCCCCTGGAAGGGCAGCATTCCATTCGTGATGAACCCTGAGCCGCCAATCACGACAAAGCGCCCCGGATTGTTTGTATTCCCGGTGTTGTAACTGCCGGCGGCACCAAGCACAAACGGACCCTTCTTGTTGCTCGGGTCTGCCGGATTGATTTCATTCGAATCCAGCTTCGTCGTGGCGATGGCGCGATCGGTGGTAGAAAACAGCTTCTCGACCGTGGTCTTGTCGCCGTTTTTCACCTGGAGCGATCGCGAGACCGGGAAGCCAGTGAAGCTGCTTTTCAGATCGTTGACGATGGGATGGGATTCGTAGTTATTCACGAGCGGGATTTCCGGTCCGTAACCGAATAGTTGGCCCATCGGATTCTGCTCGAGAACAAGGTCTTTATCTTCGGTTACACCCCAACTCGCGAGGAGGTCGGTCAGTGCTTTGTTCTCGGATACCTGTTCGCGCGCAAAGTTGAGCGGCGGATCAAGGAGGAACATAACGCGCCCACCACCGGTGACGTAGTTCTTGACCGCTGTTACTTCGTTGCCGGTATACTCCGATTGCGGCCCCGCGATCACGAGGACGTTGCACTCTTTGGGTACTTCGGTTTTATCCAGCAGAGTTACCGATTGGGCCTGATAGTTGTCGCGTTCGAGCAGTGTCTTGAACTGTGAGAGCCCGTTCGCATCAGTCGCATCGAGCCCGTGTTCGCGGCTGCCGGAAACGAAACAAACTTTACGTACGCCTTTCAGATCCTTCAGGAACGCACCGGTGAGACCTTCTTCGGTGAGCGACTTGGCTTCCTCGCGACGCCCGCTTGTTTCAACGTACGCCGTGCCGGGAAAGCGCAGGCCGTAGGATCGCGCTACGGTTGGTTGCTTTTGATAATCGATGTACTGAACGTGGATCTTAGGCGTCAGGTTCTTATATCGATCGAGCATCCCTCGTGCGCCTTCGAATCCACTGCTCTTGTCGATGTAAGTGATGGTGGCGTCGGATTTCAGGTTTTGCGCCAGCTTTTGCGTCTCCTGAGACAGCGTGAAGCGCTTGTTGCTGGTCGTATCGTACGTTTTGTTGTATCGGTTCGCCAGCCAGTTGACCAGGACAAGTACCGCAATTACGACGATTGTGTAAAGAACCGCAGTTGCCCCAAATCGCGCCTGCTGTGCTGATGCCGAAGTCTTAGGTTTCGGAGGTGCTGATGCGGTGTTGGTTTCGTTAAGACCTAAATCAGCCATTTATGACCTCCACCGCAGCGATTCAAGGGAGCGGGTGGTGAGAAACAATCCCAGGAAAATCATAGACAGGTAATAAACAATATCTTTGGTATCGACCACGCCGCGGGTGAAGCTGTCCATGTGGCTAACGATGGACAAGTAATTCAGCACCTGCACCGTATCGGAGTTGCCGAACGAGGTGGTCCAATTCAGGATCCAAAGCACGAGTGCGAGTGCGAAGCCTACTGCTCCAGCCACAATCTGGTTACGGGTGGTCGTCGAGATGAATGTTCCGAGTGCAAGCAGGCAGGCACCCTGTAACAGAATGCCCAGGAGTCCGGTGACTACCGGCTTCCAATCGGGCGAACCGTAGATAAACAGGAACGAAAAATCGAGTAACAGCACAACGAGCAGCGACGCGTACATCAAGACTGCGGACAGCCACTTGCCCAAAACGATTTCTACGTCGTGAACAGGTGACGTGACGAGAAGCTCTATGGTGCCTTGGCGCTTCTCTTCAGCGAATAGCCGCATGCTGATCAGCGGAATCAGGAACAAGCCAACAACTGCAATATTTGAGAAGAGTGGCGCAATCACTTGTTCGTTTAGGTTCATCGGGCCGCCTTGTCCGCTCATCTGACCTTCGAGCGAAAAACGGACAAAACTGGCCGAGATGATATAGCTGAACAGCCCGCTCAGGAACGCGAAAATAGTCAATAAAACCCAGGCAACGGGCGAAACGAAATACGAGTAAAGCTCGCGACGAGCGATGGTCCAAACGTTTCTCACTGCACTCCTCCGTCAACAAGCTCCGGAGCGTTTCCGGTAGCACCAGTAATTTGCAGGTACGCCTCTTCAAGCGTCAGGCTTGTGGACTTCAGTTCGATCAGGTTCCAGCCGGCATGCACGATTGCTCGCGCGATATCTCCGCGAGAGCTTCGGTCAGGCAAGCTTTCCACTTCGAAGGAGTAGCGGCCGCCGGCGGCAGGGCGATCGAGTACTTTACTGACGCCCGCGACCTGTTCCAGCTTTTGGCGCACGGAGGATTGGCTGGCCTGCCCGTCGGTTTCAACTTGCACCTGAACAGCATTGCCGAGGCCCCGGCTCTTCAGCCGCTCGACGGAATCAGTGGCGACCAGTCTGCCACGGTTGATGATGATGACCTTTTGACAGATCGTTTCCACTTCGGGAAGAATGTGGGTGCTCAAGATGATCGTGTGTTCGCCAGCCAGACTCTTAATGAGCCGCCTTGTTTCGTTGATCTGTTGCGGATCCAGTCCCGAGGTAGGCTCATCGAGAATAAGGACGTCGGGATTATGAATGATGGCCTGTGATAAGCCGACCCGCTGCCGATAACCTTTTGAAAGCTTCGAGATCAGCTTGTCCTTTACATCGGCAACGAAGCATCTCTCCATTACCTGCTCTGTCCGGCTCTTGATCTCTGCACTGGGAACATTCTTCAGGCGCGCAACGAACAGGAGGTAATCTCGGACGCTCATCTCCGGGTAAACGGGCGGACTTTCGGGAAGGTACCCGATCCGCTTTTTTACCTCGAACGGGTTATCAAAAACATCGAAACCAGCCACACTTGCCCGACCCTCGGAAGGAGGCAGGAAACAAGTCAGCATACGCATCGTTGTCGTCTTTCCGGCTCCATTGGGGCCGAGAAAGCCGACGATCTCGCCTTTGTTCACTGAGAATGAAATGTTGTCCACAGCGACATGGCGCGCGTACTTCTTTGAAAGACCTTCAACTTGGATCATATGGTTTGCAGAACAAGATCTGGACGACGAGAACGGCGACCACTCTTAACGCCTTCGCGCTAGTAAGTATTTGCTAAACGCTGATGCGCTAGAAAATCTAGAATAGTGAAAGGCAAAAAGCGCTGTCAATTCAGACGTGTACCTTTTGCATTCGTTTGACAACATTCACCGTTCCAAAGGGGAAAAGTGTATCAGCCGGCCATCAGGCCAACAGTTTGAAATCCGGCGTCTACAAAGATTACATTACCCGTGACGCCTCGCCCTAAATCGCTTGCGAGAAACACAGCCGTATCCGCTACCTCCGCCGGATCTGTATTTCTGCGAAGAGGCGCGCTTGCCGCAACCCCATCCAGGACCTTTGTGAAATCCTTGATGCCTCGCGCGGAAGCGGTCTTGATCGGGCCAGCCGAGATAGCATTCACCCTGATTTGGGAAGGTCCAAGGTCGCTGGCGAGATAGCGCACAGAAGCTTCAAGGGCCGCCTTCGCTACACCCATGACGTTGTAATTCTGGACCACGCGGGTCGATCCGAGATAAGTCAGAGTCGTGAGCGAACCTCCTTCCGTCATGAGCGGAGCTACAGCCCGCGCTACCGAAACGAGCGAATAGGCACTTACTTCCTGCGCCAGCAGGTATCCGTCACGGCTGGTCTCGAGGAATGGGCGGCTCAAATCGTCCTTATGGGCGAACGCGATGCTATGGACCACGGCGTGGAGAGCAGGGGAGGCGCTCTTCACTTCGCTTACCAGGTTCTCGAGTTCGTCCTGCTTCGTTACGTCGCAGTTAACGACCTTTGTAGCTTTCAGTTCGGCCCCAAACTCTTCCACCGCTTGCCGCTGGCGTTCTCCCTGGTAAGTCAGGATGAGCGAAGCACCTTCACGAACGAAAGCAGAAGCAATCGAATAAGCGATGCTCCACCTATTAGCGATGCCGAGCACGAGGGCGGTTTTGCCGACGAGCAGTTGTGGCATGAACTGACATTGTACTAGCTGGTAGAAAAATGCACGTGAGCCGAAGCCGTTATCGGCGGTAAGCTTGGAGCATTGCCCGTGGGGCGGGTGCCGGTTTTGAGTGAGTGGCAAGCTGGAAGCCCAGGACCACCAGCATGGTCAATAGTCCGACGCGCAATGGGCGCTGTGCAATACGGCCGGCAAGAAAGGACCCGGTGATTGCCCCGCACAAGCCGCCGATCACGAGCTTGTAAAGAAGCGCACTGTCGAAATTGCCTTGGCCCAGTTGGATGACGCTGCCCACCGCCGATAACCCAAGCCCAAAGCAGAGGTCTGTGCCTACGACCTCGGCAGGGGTCAGCCGGGTAAAGCTGAGTAGAAGAAGTGAACCGAGAGCGCCGGCTCCCGCAGACGAAAAGCCAACTTCTGCTCCGATCGGCAGGGCACAGGCCCAGAGCAGATTGGGACGATCTTTATGCTCTGCGTTTCGCTGAGGGAAGAACACGCGCCACAGGTGGAAAAGAGAAATCGAGATGATGATCGAGCCAAGCGCCACATACAGACTGCCGCTGTACGAGCTGTTCTTCAGCCATCCAAGAAGGAGAGATCCCAAAAGGACGCCCGGCAATCCACCCGCCAGAAGCAATCGCAGAATCCGGAAATTTACCTGATTCCGAAAGGCGTACACCGGCACGGACGCGATCTTTACGATAGCTCCGAAGGTGAGAGCTGTTCCAACTGCCGTCGCCGGATTCACTCCGAGGAGCAAAATGAGCAGAGGCGTGGTCATGCTGCCTGCTCCGACCCCGGTGAGCGAGATCATCAGTGCGATCCCGAAGCCGAGTAGGATTTCCACTCAATGCGCCTCAGCGATATGAATGCCGCATTCCAGCTTGCGGCCTGCCCAGCGCCCAGAACGAGCGTTGCCAGGATCCGCGGGTAACGCCGTACAAGGCTGGCAGCCGATACTCGTGTATCCCAAATCGTAGAGCGAAACCAGCGGGATTGCGTTCTGCCGCGCGAAACTCCATACCTCTTTGTCGTTCCAGTCGGCGAGAGGACTCACTTTCAACAATTGCTTGCCTGTCGGAAGCGGAAAATGATCGAGAATTTGCAGGTTGGCGCGCGTGGGTGACTGAATGCGGCGCAGCCCTGTGAACCAGACTTTATAGTCTTCCAGAGCTGCAAACAGCGGCTCCACTTTGCGCAATTTGCAGCACCGATCCGGCTGAATCTGGTTGAGCAATCCGAACTCGGCTTCCTGCTCCGCAACCGTTCGGGCCGGCGTGACGTTCACTAGATTCAAGTTGTACTTGGCCGTCATCTCGTCACGATAAGCGTAGAGCTCAGGGAAGTGATAGCCGGTATCGAGAAACAGCACCGGAACGTCCGGAACGACTTCTTGCACGAGCCGGAGCACTACCATGTCTTCAGCTTGGAAACTGCAGGTGACGCATGCGGAAGAGCTGTGCTCCAGCGCCTCGAGAATCGCAGTTCGAGCTTGCCCCGGTTTAGAAAGACCTAGTTCTTCGGATGACAGCGTTGTCATATTGTGTAATCACCCTCCTCATTAGTTGAGCGATCGGGAAGGGAGATTCGCAACCGCCGTAAGAGATGCTGTAGCGCGTCAGCAGCCTCTACGTCTTCGATGGCGATCGGGCCAGAGTTGGCGCTTGAATCTTCCTCTGGAGCCACCGAAAATCCTGCGCTCGAGTTCCGGAGCGACAGAACGAGAGAGCCCTGCTGCAGCCGCCATTCGAATTGCGCGGTGCGGCCCGACCTGCCTTCGTCGTAGCTACGCCGGATCAACCCGGCGGCCACCGTAGCGTTGCTGGCGGGATCGATCAGGATGAAGCTTCCGGTTGTTCGATTGCTGTCATACGGATCGAATACAAGCGGGCGTGCCGTATCGACGTGCACGACCGCGATCTCATTCATTTCAAGCGCCCGGGCACTCTCATGAGCCAGCGTGTTGATGTTGATCCGGTACTCGATGCTGTTCAGCGTGCACGTGCTTTGGCGTGTCGCACTCTTGATGCGATAGCGTGCTCCCAATTGCGCCGCAGTTGCATTCAGCCACACCAGTGTTGCCGCGATCGCGTGCGATTGTTGGGGCGGCTCATCGACCCCGACGATCACATCGCCGCGAATGATGTCGATTTCATCCTTAAGGCTGAGGGTTACTGCTTCCGACGCTTCGGCACGAGCGAGATCACCGTCGAAGGTCGTAATCGCCTCAACCGTCGTTCTACGCCCGGACGGAAGGACAAGGACGGGATCTCCCGGCCGAATTTCACCTGAGGCAATCGTTCCCGCATAGCCACGGAAATGCTGGTCGGGCCTGACTACTCGCTGAACAGGAAAGCGAAATGAAGAGCGCCGAGTGCGGCTGCCAGCCGGAACCTCTTCCAGATACTGAAGGAGGTTGGGCCCCTCGAACCAGGGCATGTTGCTGCTCGGGCTGACCACGTTGTCTCCGGCGAGAGCGCTGATTGGGACAAAGTAAGACTGAATCTTGGTTTCGCCAAGGAACTGCTTGAATTCAGCGACGATTTCTTCAAAAACGGCCCGGTCGTAACCAACAAGGTCCATTTTGTTCACCGCCACAACGAGCTGGGGAAGTCCCAGCATCGAAGCGATGTACGCGTGACGTCGTGATTGCGGCAGCATGCCCTTCCGGGCGTCGACAAGAACAATAGCGAGCTCCGCGGTCGAGGCGCCTGTGACCATATTCCGCGTGTACTGCTCGTGCCCCGGCGTGTCCGCAATGATGAATTTTCGCTTGGGTGTCGCGAAATAGCGGTACGCGACGTCGATCGTGATGCCCTGTTCACGCTCCGCGCGCAACCCGTCGGTGAGAAGCGAAAAGTCGATGGTTCCCGCATTGCGGCCGACCGAGGCCTTCGTAACTGCCTCGAGCTGGTCTTCATAGATTCCGCGGGAATCATAGAGAAGCCTGCCGATTAGGGTCGATTTCCCGTCATCGACGCTGCCCGCGGTACTCAAACGGAGCAGGTCCTTGGCCTTCTCGGCCTGGAGAAACGACTCAAACAGATCGGTTTCAGGCAGGGTGCTGGTGGTGCTCGCCACTAAAAATAACCCTCTTGTTTCTTTAGCTCCATCGAGCCGTCCTGATCGTGGTCAATGACACGGTTTTGCCGTTCGGAACGCCGCATGCCAACCAGCTCTTCGATGATGCGGGGAACTGTATCGGCATCAGAGCGGATCGCCCCTGTGCAAGGGCTGCAACCCAGGGAACGCATGCGCGACATGACCACCTTCGGCTCTTCACCGGGGAGTCGAGGAATCGGCTGCTCAATCGGAAGCAGCGAGTCGCCTCGAACCAGCATGGGCCTGGGTTTTGCAAAGTACAGAGGAACGATCGGTATGTTTTCGGCGTGGATGTACTGCCACACGTCCATCTCAGTCCAATTGGAGAGTGGAAAAACACGCAAGCTCTCACCCTGGTGGACTTGAGTGTTAAATACATTCCATAACTCTGGCCGCTGGTTCCGGGGATCCCACTGGCCTCGCTTGTCGCGGAACGAGAATACTCGCTCCTTGGCTCGAGAGCGCTCTTCGTCGCGTCGGGCACCTCCGATTGCCGCGTCAAAACCACCGGCCCGAAGGCCGTCGAGCAGAGCGGTGGTTTTCAGCGCACCGCAACAGCGCTGTGTACCCCAGGCAAACGGATTAGCGCCTTCGTCAAGAGCGGCCTGGTTCTTATGAACGATGAGCTTCAGCCCGAGTTCCGCCGTGTAGCGGTCTCGGAACTCAATCATTTCAGAGAACTTATACCCGGTATCGATATGAAGCAGGGGAAATGGGATCGAGCCCGGATAAAACGCTTTCTGGGCGAGTCGAAGGAGAACGGACGAGTCTTTGCCTATCGAATAAAGCAGGACCGGTCGCTGGCATTCCGCCGCAACTTCCCGGAAAATGTGTATGCTCTCGGCCTCGAGCGATCGTAAGTGGCTCCAGGAACGCACATCTGCAGATTAGCACGAAAGGGCCTATTGTCTATCGATCTTTAGGTGATGCCGTCGCAGGCTGAGAGCAAGTTATTTCCCGACCCAGGGAGAAACCCGAGGGTCTCCCAGGAATCTATTTGTTCAGTTGTAACGTTGTTCAGTACTAACTCCGAACCCAGCTTTCCCCTGTCAAAATGAAAACAAGCGAAGCCACTCATTGCATGAGTTTGCCTGTCGGCGCCGAGGTTCAAACGGAAGGAGGGACTTACTTCCGGGTGTGGGCGCCAGTGGCCAAGTCCGTCGCGGTCGTTTTCGCACACTCGCCTGACTCGGTCACCCTCAGAAGGGAAGGCAACGGTTATTTCTCTGGCACGGCGGAACAGGCATCTGCCGGGTCGCGGTACAAACTCCAGCTCGATGGGGGAGAAGCTTACCCGGATCCGGCCTCTCGCTTTCAACCTTCAGGACCGCACGGCTTTTCGGAAGTACTCGATCCCGGTGCCTTCCAGTGGACTGATCAAAACTGGCGCGGGATTCGGATCAAAGGTCAAGTCGTTTACGAAATGCACCTCGGGACGTTCACGCCGGGCGGAACGTGGGCGTCGGCAGCCGAAAAGCTCCAGTATCTGAAAGACACGGGCATTACCGTGATCGAGGTGATGCCGGTCAGCGACTTCCCGGGCAGGTTTGGCTGGGGCTACGACGGCGTTCAACCGTATGCGCCGGCTGCGCTCTACGGTAGACCGGAGGAGATGCGCTCGTTTGTCGATCGAGCCCACGAGTTGGGCTTAGGGGTCATACTCGATGTCGTTTACAACCACCTTGGGCCCGACGGGAATTATCTGACCAAATTCTCCCCGTTCTACCTGTCAGAGAAGCACGGAACGGATTGGGGGCAAGGCATCAACTTCGATGGAAAGAACAGCGCCCCCGTCCGCGAGTACTTTCGTGAGAATGCGGCCTATTGGATCCGCGAATATCACCTGGACGGTCTGCGATTGGATGCCACGCAAGACGTCCACGACGAGTCCGAACCGCATATTTTGCTCGAGATGGGGCGGGCAGCGCGCGAGGCTGCAGGGAATCGATCGATCATCCTGATTGCCGAGAACGAACCCCAGGACACCGACCTGCTCCGCCCCGTTAAGGATGGCGGCTATGGTTTCGATGCACTGTGGAACGACGACTACCATCATTCGGCCAATGTCGCCCTGACGGGGAAAGCCGATGCCTATTACACGGACTACCGGGGAACGGCCCAGGAGTTCGTGTCAGCCGCCAAATACGGCTATCTGTACCAGGGACAGTGGTACCGGTGGCAAAAGAAGCGGCGCGGCACACCCACGTTCGGCCTGCCTAGAACCGGCATGGTGAACTTCATACAAAATCACGACCAGGTGGCGAACTCGGGAAAAGGACAACGGGTGCACGAGCTATCTTCACCTGGCGTGTACAAGGCGATCACCGCCTTGACGCTGCTAATGCCCGGAACGCCCATGCTGTTCCAGGGCCAGGAGTTTGCGTCCTCGAGCAAGTTTCTGTTTTTCGCGGACCACAAGCCGGAGCTGGCCGAAAAGGTCCGCAAAGGTCGCGCTGAGTTCCTAGCGCAGTGGCGTTCGCTCGTGCTGCCCGAGATGCAGAAGTGCTTCGACGATCCGTCGTCTCCGGCGACGTTTGACCGTTCTAAGCTTGACCACTCGGAACTGAAAAAACATGCGGACATCTATGTTCTTCATCGTGATCTCCTGCGATTGCGCCGCGAAGACCCTGTTTTATCCGAGGGCGGCGAAACCGGAATTGACGGGGCCGTTCTGACTCAGCAATGCTTCGTGCTTCGCTACTTCTCGGAGGGGTTCCGCGACGATCGATTACTTGTAGTCAATCTGGGAACCGATCTCGAGCTGAATCCTTCGCCTGAACCCTTGCTTGCGCCTCCCTTGTTACGGCGCTGGGTGAAGCTTTGGTCGTCTGATGACCCGCAATACGGTGGCTGCGGTACAGCCGTTCTCGATTCGGAGAAGAACTGGCTGATTCCCGGAATGGCTGCTGTGCTCCTGCGACCCGTTGATCAGAGTTGTTAGATTTTAGGTTTAGGGCCTGGATCTTTCTAACTGATGAACGAAATTTACCGACATACGGCGAACGCTCCGCTGACTCCGGAGGAAAACCGGCTTCTCAAGGAAACCGAGTGGTTGGTTACGAATGGCCTGGGTGGCTATGCGACCGGAACGGTTGGCGGTACGTTAACTCGGGTTTTTCACAGCTACCTCGTTGCCGCTCTCCCCTCCCCAAAGGGGCGCACCATGATGCTCAACGACCTGCTGGAAACGGTGGTTTTCCCGAATGGTGAAACATTCCAACTGAACGGGCTGAACACCGAGGATGGCGAGTTCAGCGGCTCACCTTACCTGACCTCTTTCGCTCTCGATTCGGGTCTGCCGGTGTGGAAATACGAGATCGGCGGGCTCACAATTGAAAAGCGCGTTTATCTTCCGCATCGCCAGAACACATCCTACATCCACTACTGCATTTCGGAAGGCGAAGGGTCGGTCACTTTGCAACTTCGACCGGCTCTTAATTTCAGGGGCCACGAGGCGCCCGTTAACACGCCGTTGGGAGACTTCGCTGTTACCTTCCGGGATCACCACTTCGAGATCACATTCCGCGAACTCTCGCTGCGCATGGTCCATTTGGGAAACGAGGCTCGGTTCACCATCGATTGCCAGGCCATTCGCAACATCGTCTATGAGGTGGAGCGAAGCAGAGGATACACCTCACGGGGCGATCTGTGGAGCCCAGGGTATTTCAGTGCTAAGCTCTGCCCGGGCGCCGAGACAACCCTTGCAGCCTCAACGGAGATTTGGGAAGTCATCCACGCGCTCAATCCCACCCAGGCGTGGGATGCCGAGCACGATCGCAAACGACGGCTGCTTTTGGACGCTCATCCCGGAGTTTGTGGAGACTCGTGCCGGGAGCTTGTTTGGGCCGCGGATCAGTTTGTATTTGGTCCTGTCGGAAGGCGCGAGGATACGGCCAGGGCGCGCGCGGCCGGTGACGAAATTCGAAGCATCATCGCCGGCTACCACTGGTTCACGGATTGGGGCCGCGACACCATGATCAGTCTGGAAGGTCTCACCATGACCACCGGGCGGAATCCAGAAGCGAGCTACATCCTTCGCACGTTTGCGCATTACATCCGGGACGGGCTCATTCCGAATATGTTCCCTGAAGGGAAAACGGACGGGCTCTATCACACGGCAGATGCCACCCTCTGGTTTTTCCATGCTTTGAACCAATACCTCCGGCGCGTTGACGACCAGCATCTGCTTCAGCAGCTTATCCCCTCTTTGCTCGACATCGTCGGCCATCATCTGCGCGGAACTCGCTTCAACATCCACGTCGACCACAAGGACGGGCTCCTGGTACAAGGCCAGGAAGGTTACCAACTCACGTGGATGGACGCCAAGGTTGATGACTGGGTCGTGACACCTCGACGCGGCAAGGCAGTGGAGATTAATGCACTCTGGTACAACGCTCTCTGTCTGCTCGAAACGTGGCTGAGGCGATTCGATCGCCTGGATGAAGCAGACGGAATTGCGGGACACGCCGCAAAGGCGAAGCGCTCGTTCAACCAAAGGTTCTGGAACGCAGATAGCGGTTTTCTCTTCGACGTTGTCGATGGCGAAAATGGACGGCCGGATCCGGCTTGCAGGCCCAATCAGCTTTTTGCCATCTCCCTGGAACATCCCATTCTTAACGAATCCCGGTGGGAGTCCGTCGTGCGAGTGGCAAAAGAACGACTACTCACGCCGGTGGGCTTGCGCTCCTTAGCGCCGGGCGAAAAGAACTACAAGGCGAGGTACGACGGCGATCTTCGATCGAGGGATGCCGCCTATCATCAAGGCACCGTGTGGGCGTGGCTCATTGGCCCGTTTATCGATGCATGGCTCAAGGTTTACCCCGGTGACCTGAAAACGGCGCGTGGTTTCTTGAAAGGTCTTCAGGCGCACTTAAACTCCGCCTGTGTAGGAACAATCAGCGAGATCTTCGATGCCGAGGCGCCGTACACGCCCCGCGGCTGCTGTGCACAGGCCTGGAGTGTCGCCGAAGTCTTGCGCTCCTATGCCGAAACCAGCGGCGTTGAAAACGTGGTGGAAGAGCCCGCGATCGCCACGGCGACCGTTACCTAGTCTCGTTTTGTTCGTGCGAATGCGGAGCGGGCTGCGCACTCCGTAAGTCCCGCGTCACAATCCGCCTCGAACTGTATCCAATGTCTAACGACGCGGCTAGATAATAGCCGTGCCTCGGCAGGCGGACATGAAAGAAAATGAATTAGAGCTGGCCCAGGATGCATCTGGTGTCAGCCGCAGAGTGTTTGTCGGTAGCGCACTGGCGAGTGCGGTCATTGCCGGTACCGGGGAAGCCGGGCAGGACACGGCGTCAGGGACTCTCTCAGTAGAATGCACTCTGATCATCAACGGTCAAGAGCACGACCTGAAGGTTGATTCCCGGACGACTTTGCTCGATCTGCTTCGGGAAAATCTGCAGATGACCGGTACCAAAAAAGGCTGCGATCACGGCCAGTGCGGAGCGTGCACCGTCCTGGTCAACGGCCGCCGGATCAATTCGTGCCTCACCCTCGCCGCGATGCACGATGGCGATCAGATTACGACCATCGAGGGGATTGCCAGGGGCGCCGATCTGCATCCCATGCAGGCCGCGTTCATTGAACACGATGGATTGCAGTGCGGGTACTGCACACCTGGGCAGATCTGCTCGGCTATCGCTCTGCTCGATGAGGTGAAGGCTGGCGCACCGAGCTTCGTTACGCCGAACCTCTCCGTTATCGGTCAAGTGAACCTGACGGAAGAGGAAATTAAGGAACGCATGAGCGGAAACATCTGTCGCTGCGGCGCTTATGCGGGCATCGTCGCGGCGGTCAGGGCAGTGCACGAAAGGAAGAGCGCGTGAGACCCTTCACCTACACGCGCGCGGCCAGTGTAGACGACGCGGTGAAAGCGTTCGGGACAAACCCGGACACACGATACGTCGGCGGCGGGACAAATCTTCTCGACCTCATGAAGATGGGCGTCGAGCGGCCGGCTCACCTGGTGGACATCAATCGTCTTCCACTCACGGAAATCACGGAGCATGAAGGCGGCGTTCGCATGGGAGCCCTTGCGAGGAACACGGATGCCGCGAATCACGAGCTAATTCGTACCCGGTATCCAGTTCTAAGCCAGGCGATTCTCGCCGGCGCTTCACAACAGCTGCGAAACATGGCGACGATGGGGGGCAACCTGCTGCAGCGCACACGCTGCTATTACTTCTACGATCCGAGCTACGGAGAATGCAACAAACGCACTCCGGGCAGCGGTTGTGCCGCGATCGAGGGCGTAAACCGGATCCACGCCATTCTGGGCGCGAACAACTCCTGCATCGCCACACATCCGAGCGACATGTGTATTGCGCTTGCCGCCCTGGATGCAAAGGTACAAGTGACCGGGCCAAAGGGTTCGCGTGCTATTCCGATGGCAGAGTTTCACCGGCTGCCCGGCGATACCCCGCAACATGAAACGAACCTGTTGCCGGGCGAGCTCATTACTGCCATCGACGTTCCGGCGCTGGATTACGCGAAACGCTCCTATTACCTGAAAGTCCGAGATCGCCAATCGTACGCCTTCGCGTTGGTGTCGGTTGCGGTGGCGCTTGACGTGGAAGAGACCGGGACCATTCGACGCGCACATATTGCACTGGGCGGAGTTGCCCACAAGCCTTGGCGCGCCGAGCGAGCCGAGAAGGCACTCGCGGGGAAGAAGCCCGACGCAAACGTGCTGCGCTCCGCGGCCGAGGCGGAATTGAAAGATGCAAAGGGCTACGGCGGAAACGATTTCAAAATAGAACTCGCGCGCCGCTGTATTGTTCGGGCGGTTGGAACCGCTGCCGCGATGTCGCAAGCCTAGAAGCTGAAGAAGCAAACGACAGGATTCGAAATGCCGGAACTAACAGGTCAGCCGATCGACCGCATCGACGCGAGGTTAAAGGTCACGGGGCGTGCCACATACGCGTACGAGCACAAGATACCGAATGCTCTGCGGGCGGTCATGGTAACCAGCACGATCGCGAAAGGCAGAATTGCGTCCATTGACGCGAAAACAGCCGAGGGAAGTCACGGTGTCGTTGCTGTCATCACTCATATGAATGCCCTGAAGCTGGCGCAATTGCAGAGTCAACCGAAGGCTCCGCCCACGGGACGGCTTGTTCAGGTGCTTCAGGACGATGTGGTCCGCTATGCAAACCAGCCCGTGGCTTTGGTGGTCGCAGACACGTTCGAAAACGCTTGGGAGGCCGCGCAACTCGTACGCGTTCGGTACGCGCCGGAGCGGCCCAGCGTGGAGCTGGAATCGCGCCTCTCGACGGCATACATACCACAAAAGGTGGGCGGAGCGGGCGATCCTGCGACGAGCAGGCGCGGTGACTTGCAGGCCGGCTTATCGCGAGCAGATTTCAAGCTGGAGGAAATTTATCGGACTCCGTACGAGGTTCATAATCCCATGGAGCCGCACGCCACGATTGCGGTTTGGGACGCGCCCGATCATCTGACCATCTACGACGCCACTCAGGGTGTCTTCTCGTGCCGGGGTCGAGTTGCTTCGCTTTTCGGATTGAAACCCGAGCAAGTCCATGTTCTCTCGCCCTATCTGGGAGGCGGATTCGGTAGCAAGGGGCCGGTCTGGTCCCATGTGGTGCTGGCGGCAATGGCAGCCAGGCAGTTGAACCGGCCCGTCAAGCTGGAGGTCCGGCGGCCACAGATGTTCGGAATGCTGGGCTTCCGTTCGGAAACCCGGCAGGCAATTACAGCAGGGACCGCGAAGGACGGGGCGCTCACCGCGCTGAGTCACGAAACCGTGGCGCATACATCCTCTTTCGACGAGTACGCAGAGACGGCCAGCATGCCCGGCCGAATGCTCTATCAGGCACCGAACAACGGGACGGCTCACAAACTGGTGAAATCCGACATCGGTACTCCTTCTTTCATGAGGGCGCCGGGCGAAGCGCCTGGAACCTATGCGCTTGAGGCCGCGATGGACGAGATGGCGTATCGGCTCAAGATGGATCCCATCGAATTCCGTCTTAAGAACTACGCTGAGAAGGATCCGGAGAAAAATCTCCCCTGGTCGAGCAAATCTCTTCGCGAGTGTTATCGGGTGGGAGCCGATCACTTCGGCTGGAGCAGGCGGCCCTTCGCGCCACGATCCATGCGCGACGGCAACGTACTTGTGGGCTGGGGCATGGCGACTTCGGAGTATCCGACACGTCGCAGTCCGTCCTCCGCCTCAGCGCGGCTCAACGCCGACGGTACGTTCTCGGTCGACGCCGGGACGCAGGATATCGGAACGGGAACCTACACGATCATGACCCAGATCGCTGGTGATTCGTTCGGCGTGCCCATCAGCAGAGTGAAGTTCCGGCTCGGCGACACAGAATTGCCGCAGACACCGGTATCGGGCGGTTCGCAAACAGCCGCCAGCACCGGGTCGGCAGTTTACCTGGCGACGCAAGCGCTCCGCGAGAAACTGATCCAGATGGCCGTCAGCAACAGTCGCTCCCCGCTGTCGGGCATGAACGCGCAGGATATCGTGCTCCAGAACGGACGCTTGTTCGCGCGGACGGAGCAATCGAGAGGAGAAGCTTTCCAGGAACTGCTGAGCCGAAGCGGGCAGGGAAGTGTGGAAGGGAAAGCCGATGCGAAGCCCGGCGCCGAGAAAGAACGATATTCGATGTACGCGTTCGGCGCTCAATTTGCGGAAGTGCGCGTCGATGCGGATCTCGGACAAATCAAAGTGTCGCGGATGGTGGGTTGTTTCGGGGCCGGGCGGATCCTGAATGCAAAGA
The DNA here is from genome assembly GCA_045807925.1 of Bryobacteraceae bacterium. GTDB lineage: Bacteria > Acidobacteriota > Terriglobia > Bryobacterales > Bryobacteraceae > Bog-105. The sequence continues at coordinate 37,745 of JBJMGK010000169.1, forward strand.
CGGCGCGGAGTCAGTTGCTGGGCGGGATGGTATGGGGCGTGAGCATGGCGCTCCACGAGCACGCGATGATGGATAAACGGCTGGCACGGTGGGTGAACAACAATCTCTCCGAGTATCACGTGCCGGTGAACGCGGATATCGGACAGATGGAAGCCCTCTGGGTGGAAGAAAAGGACGACCACATCAACCCAATCGGCGCAAAAGGCATTGGTGAGATCGGAATCACCGGGGCAGCCGCGGCCGTTGCAAATGCCATCTTCCACGCGACAGGTAAACGCGTGCGCGATTTGCCGATTACGCCGGATACATTGTTGGTGTAGTCAGCGGGACAGAGGGCTGCGGAATGCCAACATAGCGCATTACCTGTTCTCGCAGGGTGTTTAGCGTAACGGTAATGCGATCGGTTTCGAGCAGAATAAATTCATCCTCATCTCCCAGGCTTTGGCGTGCCTCCAAGAGCCGCCTATGATCTTCCCGCAGTTTGGGTAGGGTTTGGCTTGCGGCAGCCGAACCTCTGAGCGCGGCTGACAGATAATACAGCGTGAAGTCCACGTCGCGCGCGAACTGGTCGAGAGCCGGTGGGACACTCCGCATCGACGAGTGAAGGAACCCGGCCTCTAAGGCCGCCATTGCGTTGGCAAGCGTATGCGAACTCGCTAGCATGGAGTTTAAGCAGTTTACCTTTTCCGAAGAGATCCGGGGCTCTGCTGCCGTCCGATCAACCGAAGCTTCCGCATTCGAACGTGCTCGCCGCCATGCCTGCCCCGCTTCAATGGTCGACACGAGCGCCTTTTCGGTAGGTTCGCCGACAGTCCCAATGACGCCTTGAAAGTAAGCTCTGGTTGCGTCAATCATCTCGGCCATGGCGTCCGAAACCAGCTTGCGTTCCCAAGTCGGCCAGAGCACATAGGCCAGGAGCGCCAGTAATCCGCCGGCAGTCGTATTCAGCAGCCGAAGCCATACGACTTCACCGGGAGCGACGCCCGTTTCGGCGATCAGAAACACAATCAAACCGCTCACGGCTATGCTGAAGACCCCGTAATTCGCCGGTCCGTATATGCGAAGTGCGAACGTAAACACACCGACGAGCAGGAGCTGCGTGGGAGCACTCTGCGGGGTCGCGTGATACAGGACCGTCGCAAGCATGAGACCCGTAACAGTGCCGAACAGGCGCAGCGCGCCGCGGCTGATGGTTGTTGTGAAATCAGGCTTCAGAATGACCGCGACGGTCATCGGAATCCAGTAGGACCGGTCCCAGCTGATGCTGTGCCCAAGCGCATCGGCGAGACCTACCCAGATCGAAAGGCGCAGCGCATGGCGAAATACCGCCGAACGGAAGCTCAGGTTTGCACGAAGAATCTCCATCCACGCACCGACACGCAGCCGGAGAGGAGTGGACGACTCTCGCTCTAACGATTCTTCCTCTCCCTCAGGCGTCGCGTTATCGGCCAGCCTGGCAACACTGCGCAGTTGGCCGACGAAAAAGTCAACTGCGGCGGCGATATCGGTTTCCAACGAATCGCCCGAACTCATTCGCGTACGCAGACCCGAAACGGCGGAATTGAGTTCGCCGACCAGACCGGCAAGGTCTGTGCGGCGCTGCCCGCCAACAAGGGAGTCGGAAACGCATCGTAGAAGCCGTACAGAAACCTCGAATACCTGATCGACATCCCGACCCATTTGCTCTCTTGAACCGTTTAGCTGCAAGCGAAGCCGGCCCAAGTGAAATGAAGAGAGCCGGATGCGATCTGTCTGATCGACGAGAACACGGAGGCGTTCGCCTTCAGTGGTATGGTCTCGCCCGAGCACGCCCAAGGATTCCTCCACCTCGCGCGTGGGCGTGGCTAGAGTTGCCGCCAACACCGGCTCAGTAGACGGTGCGAGATTCTCCGCCAGATCATTGAAAGCCGCGGCAATCGCACGCCTCTCCGGTTCGTGGCGGTGGACCGGCCAGAGCAGCAGGGCAAAGGTCATCTGCAGTAACCCCCCGGCGAGCACAAGGAGTGCTGCGTCGACCGCCCCACGAAAGGTGGTCGGGCCGCGGGCAGCGAATACAATGAGAGTGACCAGGGTATTCAGTCCCAGGTCCCCCGCGCGTGAGCTGACAGAAATCAGCAGCCCGGCGATGAAAGCCCAGGTCATGGCGATCACGATCGCGGTTGCGTGCAGCCTGCCGGTTGCGCTCCCGATGAAAACGGCGAATGCCCCAAGAATACTCCAGGTCAACATGCGACGCGCACGCTGAGAGTACGAATCCGTCCCGTCCGAGTAGGAAACGTTCAGGGCGCCTGTCGCGACAGCTACGCCGGCGGATGGATTGCCGATTTCAATTCCAAAGCCGAGCGGGATAGCAACAGCCAACGAGTTCCGGAGCGCTATCCAGACATTGTTGATTTTCGACTTGTCCAGCCGGGTAATCGCGTCCCAAAGCGCGGCGGCTGTGCGAGAGTTTAGCGGCAAGTTCGTCAGACAATCAAGACGTCCAGGGTTCTTGGACCATGGACGCCTCGAACTCTAGTCATCTCGATATCGACGGTTGCCGAGGGGCCCGAAAAGAAGGTCAACGGCCGGTCCCTCGAGGCCTCCAGTTTCCGGATAGCCTCCGGGACAAACTCGACGATGTCCTCACGCCGCAACACACAAAGATGGTAATCGGGAATCAATGTCGCAGCCCTTCGTCCCTGCTCACGCGAGCTTTCGAGAACGACGGTGCCGGTCAGGGCGATCCCGAGCGCGCACATCGTGACAACTCCATCATTCAGATCGAGCTGTTCTTTTGTCAGGTTTTCGTCGGGAATGAACATAAACCCGTCCGGCCGCCATTGGTACGGAAAGGCGGGAGGCACGATAAGAACTCGCTTGGAACGAGACGAGAGGATCTTCGAGATATCCTCGCGCACGTCTCCTTGACTGTAGAACGGTGTCCCGTTGTAATGCCGGAGTCTGCTGTCGAACAACGAGATCAGTTCCGAGGGCTCGAGCTGACCAACGCGGCGGTAATGCCGCGGGAGTTCCTGCCACTCGCCCGCGCAGAGGTCCGCTCGGTTGTTTTCTTTTGCGTCGAGAGCGACTTTGATGCGGTTCAGGATGTAACTTCGGGAATTAGCGTTGCCCACGGTTACTGTTCGACTCCCTTTCGCTCCACCAATGCCTAAACGACTGCTTCGGCAGCGGCATTAGATCCCGTGTGTGCGTCCACCCCGACAGCATTCCGGGGAGATGATCGATGGCGCCATTGTGCACGAATGGGAACTGCGCGATACGCGCGATTCCCTCTGCTGCAACCATCAATCCTGAACTTGCAAACACAACGCCCATGGCCTGCATGGCAAGGTTTTCGGGATGTAGCTTGCCGAGGAAGGTGTTTTGATCTTCCCGGACGATCTTGCCTCGCAGCATGATCAAAATCTCCGGAATATTGATTTTTACCGGGCATACGTCGTAACAGGCGCCGCAAAGGGACGACGCATATGGCAGGGACCGGGAGTGCTGAAGACTTTGCAGTTGCGGTGTGATGATGGCCCCGATAGGCCCCTGGTAAACCGATCCGTACGCATGGCCGCCGGTCTGGTGATACACCGGACAGGCATTCAGGCATGCTCCGCATCGGATGCAGTTCAGAGTCTCCCGGCTCTCCTCTTCGGCCAGCAAACCGGTCCGTCCATTGTCGAGCAGGACAACATGCACCTCCTGAGGTCCGTCGCCCGGTGTGACTCCCGACCAGATGGAGTTATACGGGTTCATGCGCTCGCCCGTTGACGAACGCGGCAGGCTTTGCAGGAACACCTCTAGATCCTGGAAGGTGGGGATCAGCTTCTCGATTCCGACAACCGAGATCAGAAGGTCCGGAAGTGTCAGGCACATCCGCCCGTTGCCTTCACTTTCCACGACCACGAGGGAGCCTGTCTCCGCCACGGCAAAATTTGCGCCGCTGATTCCGACGTTGACGGTCAGGAACTTGTGCCGGAGATAGCGCCGGGCGGCCTCCGCCAGCTGTTCGGGTTCATCCGTGAGCCCTTCCATGCCGAGCTCTTTGAGAGGCATGCGCTTCTCGAAAATCTCGCGAATCTGAACCCGGTTGATGTGGAGTGCAGGCACGACGATATGCGACGGCCGGTCCTGCCCTAATTGCACAATCAGGTCTGCCAGGTCCGTCTCGTAAGGCGTTATGCCGTTTTCTTCGAGAAATTCGTTCAGCCGGATCTCGTTCGAAGTCATCGTTTTCACCTTGATGACTTCCCTGGCCGCTCTCTCTTTGATGATGCCGGCGATAATCTCGTTTGCTTCGTCCGCATCCCGCGCCCAATGCACGACCCCGCCATGGGCTGTGAAGTTTCTTTCGAACTCCTCGAGATAAACGTCCAGATATCGCAGCGTATGGCTCTTGATAGCGTGCCCGGCGGTGCGCAGATCTTCCCAATCCGGCAATTCGCCGGTCATGTTCTGGCGCTTTAGCTGGATGATGTCGGTTGCATGTTTGACATTCCGCCTCAGCTGAGAGTTATCAAGCGCGGCGTTAGCAGCTTTGGGGAATGGCGACGATGTTGCGGACGACCCGACACGAACGCTCACTCCAGGCCTCCTTCCTTACGCGAGGCGTGACTGAAGGTGGGCGTTTTGGCTTCTGACGTCCGAGTGGAGGCAAGGATCTCGGCGATATGAACTGTCTTCACTCCCGTCCGCTGCCGGTGAAGCGAGCCATAGATGTGCATCAGGCAGGAGTTATCAGCGGCTGTACACATTTCGGCCCCTGTATTTAAGACGCAGCGAACTTTATCGGCGAGCATCGCCGACGAGGTGTCCGGATTCTTGATGGCGAATGTGCCTCCAAATCCGCAGCACTCGTCGCTGTGCGGCAATTCGACAAGATCGATGCCGCCGACGTTACGCAACAACCGGAGCGGCGCATCACCCACTCGCAACAGACGCAATGAGTGACACGAGGGGTGGTACGTGACACGATGCGGATAATAAGCTCCGACATCTTCCACTCCGAGTTTGTTGACGAGCAGTTCCGTAAATTCAAATACGCGCGGCACCACCTCCATTACCCTGGCTTCGAGTTCCGGATCTCCCGCCATGCGGGCGGCCTTCCAATAATGATCGCGAATCATGGCGACACAGGAAGCGGAGGGCGAACAGATCACCTCATCATTCGCAAATGTCTCGATAAACTTCCGGACCATCGGGACCGTTTCGCGTTGGTATCCCGTGTTGTAATGCATTTGCCCGCAGCAGGTCTGTTCGGAACGGAACGTCACTTGATGGCCCAGGCGTTCCAGAACTTGAACGACTGCAACGCCGGTTTCGGCAAATAGCAGATCGTTGTAGCAGGTGATAAAAAGCGATATACGCATTCTGACGAGCGTCGGTGTTTCAATCGTAGTATGGCGAACCGATTGCTGTTGGTTTTCTTACCACTAGCTTTTATTTTCCTCGGATCGTCGAACGTTCCCGTTCAGGCGCAGGCGGGAAAGGCGGGCGAAGTCGTCCCCCGTGAGGCCCTGATGCCGGCACAGGAGATGGCCGGGCTGATTTCGAAATCGAATCGTCCCCGGCCCACGTTGATCTACGTCGGCTATCACTCCCTTTTCCTTGGTGCTCACATTCCTGGAGCTATCTTTGCCGGGCCCGATTCCAAGCCGGAGGGCATCGAGCAACTCAAGGCCGTGGTTCGCAACATCCCGCACAAGCACGCCATTGTCGTCTATTGCGGATGCTGTCCGTTTGACCGTTGTCCGAATGTAGGCCCGGCTTACCGCACGTTGAAGGATCTTGGGTTTGAGCGCGTCAGTGTCGTCCACATCCCAACCAACCTCCATACGGATTGGGTGCAGAAGGGCTATCCCGTAACGAAGGGCGCCGGTTACTGAGCGTCCGCGGGCGTGGGCTGGAAAACCGATGCTATGCTCAGGGCAAGGCTAGGGCCTTGCAATACCACAAAGCTCTGTTAGGCTCGTGCGCCAGTCTGCTGCTACTGACGGCGTTGTACGCAGTCGAGCGGGACAAACCGATACCGTTCCGGGAGTACCCCGGCGACGAATATCGAGTGACGCAAATCCCCCTGCCGCCTGACTTTGCAGAGAAAACCGAATGGGTGTTCGCACGGCTCATGTACCCTTCCATTCCCGATGCGCACTTCCGTCATGCCGGTTGGGATTGGACGCAGGGACACGCCAGTTGGACGAACGACTATCCCCGCTCCGATCGTCACTTCGTGCAAGCCGTACGGCGTCTTACGCGGCTTCAGGTCCGATCTGTCGAGCAGCCGGTCAATCTGGACGACAGAAATGACGTTTTCAACTACCCGTGGCTGTACGCGGTGTTTGTGGGCGAATGGGAACTCACGGATCATCAGGCACGTACGCTCCGCGAGTATTTGCTGCGCGGCGGCTTTCTCTTGTGTGATGACTTCTGGGGCACTCGCGATTGGGAGATCTTCATTCAGAGCATGAAGCGAGTTTTCCCGGACCGCCCCGTCATCGAACTGCCGGACAAAGATCCGATTTTCCACACCGTTTACGATCTGGACGACCGGTACCAGGTTCCCGGCGAGTGGGCGGTGCGGACCGGTGTACCCTACCGAAACGATGGGTATGTCGCCCAATGGCGAGGTATCTACGACGATAAAGGCCGTGTCATGGTGGCGGCAACGTTTAATTCCGATCTCGGCGATTCCTGGGAGTGGGCGGATTTCCCCGGGTACCCGGAGGAGTACTCAGCGCTGGGCGTACGAATCGGCGTCAACTATCTCGTCTACTCCATGACGCATTGAGCTAGACTCAGGGCAGTATGGTTGCCCGGCGTTTGGTCTTCTTGGCTCTGTCCGTCGCAGCCGTTTCAGTTCCCAGCCTGTACAGTCTGGTGAGCAGCGACGAACTCCACCTGCTGCAAGATTCTGATGGGTGGGAATATACGAAGATCGTCACCGCGAGCGGCTTTCCGACCGAACATCCCTGTTTCGACGGCACACCCCATCCGCAAGAGTGCCGGGGAACGTTAACGCTCGGGAGCGATGAACGGTTCGTCAAAAAGATCTACATAAAGGGACAGACCGATACTCGTACCGGCCGTTACAAAATCAGCGGAGGTGAACTCACATTCTTCGATGAGTACGACACGCAGGACGGCCCGTACAAGATGACACTGGACAGTCGCGAGAAGACGCTTGCGCTCGAACTCGGGAGCGAGCGGATATATCTGATGCTCGCAAAAGAGTATCGCAGCCGAAACAAGTCGCAGAACAAACCGAAGCAGTAGCGCACACTTCAGCCTTTGCGGCGGATGCTAGCATCGTGTCCGTGGAGGAGAACGAAGTCTATTCCGCGATCGGCGAAGACGGTTTCAGGCAGCTAATCCGAAGTTTTTACAGTCAGGTCGCCGCCGACGATATTCTCGGTCCTTTGTACCCGCAGGATGATTTCCCAGGTGCGGAAGAGCGCCTGCGAAATTTTCTGATTTTTCGATTCGGAGGACCCCCGGATTACGTGGAACAACGCGGCCATCCGCGGCTTCGGATGAGGCATGCGCCGTTCCCGGTGAACCAGGCAGCCCGGGATCGCTGGATGCAGCTGATGGAGAAAGCACTCGAAACGGTTCCCATGCCGGAGGAAGCTCAACGGCTCTTGCGCGCTTACTTCGAATCAACCGCGACGGCCATGATGAACCGGCTGTAGATGAGTTCACGAGACGAGCCGAGTTCGTTCCGTTTCGCCATCCGCGCCTTAACCTCTCGAAACTACCGGCTCTTTTTTGCCGGCCAGAGTGTGTCTTTGATTGGCACATGGATGACCCGGATCGCCACCAGCTGGCTCGTCTACCGGCTCACTCGATCGCCCTTTCTGCTTGGCATCACTAGTTTCGCTGGCAGTATTCCCCTGTTTCTTCTCGCGCCCATTGCAGGTGTCTGGATCGATCGCTGGGATCGACACAGAACCTTGATCGTGACGCAAGCGGTGTCCATTGTGCAATCTTTCCTGCTGGCTGCCCTTGCGCTTACGGGCAAAATAGACATCTGGCACATTGTGGCCCTGATGCTGTTGCAGGGAGTCGTCAACGCCCTGGACATGCCGGCGCGCCAGGCGTTTCTGGTCGAAATGGTAGATCGCCGGGAGGATCTGGCAAATGCGATCGCGCTCAACTCTTCCATGGTCAATGCGGCACGATTGCTCGGCCCTTCTATCGCGGGATTGATTATCGCCGCTGTCGGCGAAGGCTATTGTTTCCTCATCGACGGAATTAGCTATCTCGCGGTGATCGCGTCTCTCGCGGCGATGCGAGTGACGAAGAAGCCAAGGCGTGCAGCCAAGAGGAGCGCGTTTGCCGAGATGGGTGAGGGGTGGCGCTACGTATCACAATCGCTGCCCATTCGGTCGATCCTTCTGTTGCTGGCACTCATCAGTCTGCTCGGCATGCCGTGCACCGTGCTGATGCCGGTGTTTGCTGCGCGGGTCCTCCATGGCGGACCTCACACACTCGGTTACTTGATGGGTGCCATCGGAGTAGGCGCGCTGACGGGCGCGCTCCTGCTCGCGGCCCGAAGAACCGTACTGGGGCTCGGCCGCGTGATCCCGATATCCGCTGCCATTTTTGGTGGGGCGTTGATCGCGTTCGGCCTCTCCCATATGTTCTGGATGTCGGCGTTACTTCTTCTCGCAGCGGGCTTCGGCATGATGCGGCAGATGGCGGCGAGCAACACGCTTCTGCAAACCATTGTGGAAGACGAGAAGCGTGGGCGCGTCATGTCTTTTTACGCGATGGCCTTTGCCGGTATGTCCCCGTTCGGAAGCCTGCTTGCCGGAGTCCTGGCCCAAAGGTTCGGGGCACCGGCCACAGTGATCATGAGTGGCATTTTGTGCGTCGTTGGCGCCGGTCTGTTTGCACGAGAGTTGCCTCGTTTGCGACAGGTGATTCGTCCGATTTACATTCAACTCGGGGTGCTGCCGGAACTAGCAAGCGGAATCGAGAGCGCATCGGAGCTTCAGAGCGTCGCGAAAGGATAGTCAGCCGCCAGCCCGGAATTCTCACACAGGGTCTGGCAAAAAGCCGTCTTCTCTGGCATAAACATATTTTCCACAAGATGTTTCAGCCCAGGAGGAGACGGCTTTCGCTATGACAGAGTGTACCCAATCCCGATTGCCCTTCGCTCACCACGACAGCCGTGAAGTGGTGGCGGAGTTTAGCGGTGGAACGATGACTTCCGATAGCGGCGCGCTGCTGCTACGGGAAACCGACCGGAGAATGAAACTGCTGGCGCGGTTCAGCCAGTGTTTTCTGGATGGGCGCAACCAAGCGTTAGTGCAGCACCCGGTGGAGCAGATGCTGGCGCAACGGATCTACAGTTTGGCTCTGGGCTACGAAGACCTGAACGATCACGAGCAACTGCGGCAGGATCCGCTGCTGAAGTTGCTGGCCGGGAAACCGGATCTGAA
>JBJMGK010000170.1:0-41600 GCA_045807925.1 Bryobacteraceae bacterium
AGCGACTGATGCATCCGCCGCACGTTGTCCGGCGCCAGACGGGCCGCCATCGGCTCCACGCTTTTGCGTTCTCCCGGCAGCAGCAATCCCGCGCAATACATCCTCAACGGCGTTGCCCGATCAGCGTGCCCCGCGGCTTGCGCCAGGCCATCCATATATGCCGCAAAGCGTTTCTCCTGTGGGCCTGGCGCGGAGTGTTTGCCCACAAAACAATCTTACACAAATTTGCTCTGTTTATAACACAGTAGTACTAGTGCTCTTGCTAGCACGATGTGCAATGTGCTCGAAGCTGCCGGCCCATGGTACCGTCTCCGGATCCGGCAGTCTTGCCTATCGGCGCTGCGCGTCCGTGTGTCAAGGCGGGCGTCTATTTCACCGGTTCTAAAATCTCCTTCGGGACGGGGCCGGCCCCGGAGTTCGGCGCGATACTGGCAGTGAGCTTTCTGAAGCGGCGGTAAGTGCAGAATCCAATACCTAACTCGCTCCGAGCCATTGTCATTGGAACCTGGATCGCCGGTCTGGTGTGGTTGGAACGACTGCGAGCTTTGCGACCTGTGCACAGGAGCAAGGTGCGGCGGGACATCCGAAACCTCGTTATAGCGGCGCCGGCAGGCCTGGTGATGCAAGCAGTCGAAATGCCACTAGCTCTTACCGTTGCAGAATTTGTGCGAAAGCGGGGTTGGGCTATCCTTCCTTCGTTCGCCCGGGCCCGTCCCATGGGGGTGATTGCGGGCATTCTGCTCCTGGATTACACGCTCTACTGGTGGCACTATCTTGCCCATCGGGTGCCGCTCCTCTGGCGTTTCCATCAGGTGCATCATCTGGATCAGGAGATGGATGCGACGACAGCTCTGCGCTTCCACTTTGGTGAAATAACGATTTCTCTCGCCTTTCGAGCAGTGCAGATTGCGGTGATCGGACCTTCGCCTCTGACCGTAGCTGTCTGGCAAGTCTTCCTGTTTCTGTGCATCCTCTTCCACCATTCGAACGTGCGGCTGTGTCTGAAGTCTGAGCGGATCCTCGCGCGTCTTGTGATTACGCCACGGCTTCACGGCATCCACCACTCGATCGACCCCGACGAAGTGAATTCGAACTGGTCGAGCGGGCTGACTCTTTGGGATTGGCTGCATGCGACGTTACGGACGGAACCGCCTCAGGCTGCGCTCACGCTCGGCGTTCCAGGATTCCTCGGACCTTCCGAGCCTACCGTGGTGGAAGCGTTGATCTTGCCATTCGAACTGGCGGGAATTCCGCCGGAGTACGACGGAGCACCGGTCAGGCAATCGTTAGACGCGCTGAGCTAAACCTTCGTCCGCCGCGCCTGCCGATACCAACTGGCGAGCCTGTTCGGATGAACGCCCGCCCAGTACAAAAGTTGCAGAGCTGTCCAATGCAGCCACATCGCTGCAAAGTTTCTGCCTTCGAAGCGCCTCGATGAAGTCACGATTCTTGTCTTCAGATGCACGAAGCGGCCCGCCTTCCGGAGCCGCCTCAGCAGATCCAGATCTTCGAAGACGGCGAACGGCTGAAAGCCGCCAACACCTTCGTAGATGGTCCGGCGTACGAATATTCCTGAATCTCCGTAACAGAGGTTCAACCAGCGCAGCGTAGGATAGATGGCCGTCATCTGCCGGGATGCGCGAGATGGACCATCGAAGATAAGTCCGAAATTCCCCGCTACAACGGAACGATCCCGCAGGGCTACATTGATGTCTGAGATCGCAGCAGGCGGCGGAACAGTGTCGGCATGAACGAACCACAGAACCTCTCCGCGTGCCGCTAATGCTCCGGCATGTTGCTGTAGGCCACGGCCGCGAGCGGTTTGGACCACAAAGGCTCCGGCTGCGCTTGCGATCGAGACCGTGTCATCCTCGCTTCCGCCATCCACAACCAGGATTTCCTTCTCTCCGCCCAACGCTTGCAAGGCGCGAAGTGTGTCCCGGATTTCCGAGGCTTCGTTGAGGGTTGGAACTATGATGCTGACCATGCTGGTGCTTTCAGGCATTCACGAGTTCGAGGCGCGATCTCCGGCGCAAGATTCTGCAAGTGCCATCGAAGCTTCTGTATGTCTGCCATTGTGTCGACATCGAAGCCGCTACGGACCCGGGCAACGCTCATTCCGCAGGAGCCAAGACGATTTTCCGTTATCTCGCAGGTGCGTGCGCAACTCCAGGGTATGCCGGCCAGCGCGCCGGATGGGCAGGAGCGCAATCCCAGCAGGTAGAATCCACCATCATCGGATGGTCCGAGCACAGCGTTCCCCAACTCGAGTTGTTCCATTGCGTCCGTGAGGTCACCAGCTGTGAGGAGCGGAGTGTCGGCTCCCACGGCAATGGCGGCCGGGGCGATCTGGAGACCACGCTGCAGGATCGATTCGATCCTGCACCCGAGATCTGCCCCCTGCTGCGGCCAAACTCGATTTTCCGTAACATCCAGCCCGAAATCCCCGGGTTCAGTGGCGGCAAGCATGGGCGTAACGCCTGTGGCGTTCATCACAATCCACCAGACGTCGTGCAACATGGCGCGTGCCAGTTCGGCCGCCAGATCAGGGCCGACAGCGCAGGCTAGTCGGGTCTTCACGCGGCCCGGGACAGGAGGCTTGGCGAAAATACAAACAGGAATGCCCACCACATGCGTGCTGAACTGAATCCCCAACCCTCTATTTTGCTCACGGGTGCAACGGGCTTGTTTGGGCGCGCCTGCCTTCCGCGCTTGATTGCGCGGCATGGGGCGAAAGCGATTCTGGCACTCGTGCGGCAGGGACGCGACACAAGCGAGCTCGCAGCGGCGGGCGTGCGCAGCATCGAAGTAGACCTGTCGCGCCTGAACTTGGGCCTGTCGAAGACTAATTACCGTTCGGTCGCTGAATCAGCGAAGTCGATTGTCCACGCAGCGGCCGACATCCGATTTGGTATCCCGCTCACAGACTCACGGCGGGTGAATGTCCTCGGAACGGAGAACCTGCTTCGTTTCGCAGGCCATTGCCCGCGTTTAGAGCGGTTCGCACAGATCAGCACGGTTTATGTATGGGGAGGAAGACCGGGCGGCATGAGAGAGGAACCCGCTCAGCCTGGCCCTTTTTTCAATTCGTACCAGCAGACAAAATTCGAAGCGGAGCAGGTCACGTTGGCAGCGATGGCTACTGTGCCCGCTACCATCTATCGGCTGAGCACGATGATTTACGACGGCTCGGCCAGCCGCGTGTGCCAGTTCAACTATTTCCACCAACTGCTGCGGTTGGCTGCCGTGAATCCGTTGCGCGCCATTCCTGCTCTTCCCGAAGCGAAAATCGATCTGATCGCTTCGGATTGGGCAGCGCGTATCTTCGATTTCCTGTTTGCGAACCGATGGCGGCCGGGTGAGATCTTTCACCTCTGCGCGGGACCAGAGCATTCGCTGCGGGTTGATGAACTGTTTGCGATGACCTTCGATCTGCTCGGCATGTCAGCAAGAAGGCCCAGAATCGTCACGCAAGATGACTTCGACACGCATACGAGTGAGATCCTCTCGACCCCATCGAGGAAACAGATGTGGCAGAGTTTGAGTCGCTTTCTGCCACATATGGGCGTCGATCAGACCTTCCACTGCACACGGCTGAATGAAGCCATAGCTGGTCGCGACGACTTGCGGCGGCCGGACTCCCGATGGCTGTTCCGGCATGCTCTTTCCTACTGCATTAGAACGCGCTGGAACCAGCCCTGCTCAACTCAACTGGCCACCACAGCTTGAGCCCGCGCCCGCGGTGCAGCCGAAACAATGCTCACCCACCTGGATGCCGTCGCGTGCGAGGCGACTGTACGAGTCGAGGTCCCAGATAGAGACACGCCGCATCGTCGGCATCCCGAGCATCTGATTGAAGTCGCAGTCGTATAGTCGCCCGTCCCAGGAAACACTGATCAGCGAGCGACACATAAGATGCTCGATCGTCCCAGGGTTGAAGCTATTCGCAAGCAGTTGACGATATTGCTCCTGTTTTCCGAGACGCACCAACTGGGCGGAGAAACGGCTGATTGGCATGTTTGTGATCGTCAGTAAACGGCCGAACTCAATTCCGAAATTGTCCCGCAAGCGGTGCTTGTATTCGTGCTCGAGAGCTTGCTGCGCTGGAGGAAGCGAGGCGCCGCCGGGATTAAAAACGAGATCCAACTGCAATCCCGAATCAGGCTTACCGTAACCCGCTTCGTTGAGCAATTGAAGTGCTCGAATACTGCGCTCGAACACGCCGCGGCCGCGCTGCTTATCGACGTTTTCTGCCGTGTAACAGGGAAGGCTTGCGATGATCGCTACCTCTTGATTGCGAAGGAACTCCAGGAGATCTTCTTGCCCAGGCTCCAGCAGGATCGTGAGATTGCACCGGTCAATCACTCGCTTCTGGAGGCGCCGGCTTTCTTCCACTAAGGTTCGGAAGTTCGGGTTTAGTTCGGGCGCACCTCCGGTGATATCAACCGTCTCCACCTCGCGCGTGTTCTGCAGGAGCGCGATGACCCGCTCTGCGGTTCGGGGGTCCATACTCTCTGTTCGCTTCGGACCCGCGTCTACGTGGCAATGGTGGCAAGCCTGATTGCAAACTTTGCCGAGATTGATCTGCAAGGTATCGACCCGCACGCGGCGCAAAGCATCGAAGCCGTGCAAGTGTAAAGCGGAAGCGAAAGTCAGTTGCTCCGTAGGTGTTTCCAAGCCTTCACTGCCTCCGGCAAAGTCAATGCGAAGATCGTGAAATTGGCGATCGCTCCCGCGATGCAATACGCGCACCACTTCTTCTCTTTGGCAGGCATTTGATAGAAGTACCAGCCGGCCGCCACGGCCTCGACCCCGGATTTTACCGCTGCGGCAAGCGGCACGTACGGCGTTCGTTCGACGCGCGAAACGCCCCCGAAAGCGGCGACGGGTATGTTGACTGCCAACCCCGCTAAGCTGAGCGCTCCATCGGGAGTTCCGAGCGCATAAGCGGTGTCAGACGTATTCACCCGGTCGGAGTCGAAGCTCTCCAGCGGCGGATCGGGCAAGTGCCGGATCACGCCTGTCTGTAGCAGAGTGACGAGCGCCATGCTGGTCATGCCGAACAAAGACGTGAGGATGATGGCGCGTCTGCGCCGGAGATCGGGATCGGTCGAGTTCTGGAACTGACTTCGTAGTTCATCTACGCTCAGCCCTGTTCCTAGCGCACTGGCTTGCCCGGTCAAATTCCCTCGCCCTCTTACTACGATAATGCGTCGCCAGGAAGCAGTCGGCTCAGATGGCGCCGAAGCGTAGGGCCTGTTCGCGCGCTGCTCGAAGCTCAGCGACCTCGTCACCGAGAGGCATAAACTCCATCGCCACGATGCGGTCGTACTTCAGTTGGGCTAGCTTGCGATAGATGTTTTCGTAGTGAATCTCGCCTGTACCCGGCGCGTGCCGTCCCGGTACATCGGCGATATGCACGAGCCCGGTGTACTCGATATTTTTCTCGAGCTTCTCGATCAGGTTTCCCTCGGCGATTTGTTCGTGGAAGAAGTCATATAAGAGGCGGACCTGCGGATGGTTTACTGCGCGCACGATCTGGAAGCCCTCTGCCACGGACGTCAGATAATACTTCGGGTTCTCCTCCGGATCGATATTTTCAAGCAGCAGCCGCACCGGCCGGCCGTTGATCTGTTTTCCTTCTACCAGCGTGGCCGCACGCTTCAGTCCTTCGATACAGCTTTCGTGCTGCTGCTCACGAGGCATACCCGGGACTACATTTCCGGACATGATGATAACGGCCGGGCACTCGATCTCTTGCATAATAGGAAGCTCATTCCGAAGATCCGATAGGAGCGCCTCTCGATCGGCCGGATTCGCGGCGCCATGCTTCAGCCCCGCGGTCACATCGAACTGCAACTTTAGTTCTTTCCGTTTTGCTTTCGCTTCACGAAACTCGGCCTCTGACCACTTCCTGTATTCGCCTATAAGCTCGACGTTGCTGTAGCCCGCCTCAGCCACTTTCTCCAGCCGTTGCGCAACCGGCAGCTTCTTGAACACCGTCCAGAGCATGACCGAGAGCTGATAAGGCGCGGAGCCTCGTTCCTCGGCTGCTGCTTTTGCTCCGGCGGCTGCCGCAGCTGTGACGCCAATCGCGCCTGCCACTGCCTTTGAAAATTCCCGTCTGTTCATAAAAAGACCTATTTCGCCTCTCGATATCGAGATCGGGCTTCCGCGAAACCCCTGCACGTCGGCGGAAGCACGATCTTACAACAGGATCATCATCATATTCGCGTCCATTGGTTATGAGGTCCGCGTGCGCCGGCGCCGAAAAGGACGCGAAAGCACCTGCCATCGCACGGTTCACCAGCATAGTAGATACCCTTTCTACGTCGGACTTCGATTCGCAATATGTTGCAGACCGCCCACGCGATACCAGCGGTAGCCATATGGCTCGAGCAGTATTCGATGCACACCCGACTCGTCTGAAATGCTGTGATCTGCTGAAAGCAGGTTCACCAATTCGAGATCAGTCGGTCCTTCCCCGTCGATATCGATTGCGACCTCGCATGGATTTGCGTTTAAGTTGTGGACCGTGACGACGGAATTTCCTTGCCAGTCGTACCGCATAGCAAGCACGTCGGACTTCTTGCTCGGCAGTATTTCGAAGTCTCCCCAACCGATTTCCGGAACCTCTTTGCGCATCCGAATCATCCGTTCCATCCAGTTCAGAAGAGAATTCGGATCTCGCCGCTGCTGAGCCACGTTCACCTGCTCATATCCAAAAGCGCCTCCGCTGATTACCTTCACCACCGTTTTCTCGCCCGTCGAGAATCCACCGTGCGCATCAGAGGACCACTGCATCGGCGTTCTTGCGCACTGTCGTTCCTTAAGCGACAAATCATCGCCCATTCCGATTTCGTCGCCGTATCGGATCACGGGCGTTCCTGGCAAGGTCATCATCAGGCTGTAGGCAAGTTCGAGTCGTCGCCGGTCACCGTTGAGCATAGGCGCTAGTCGACGGCGTATACCGCGTCCGTAGAGCTGCATTTTTGAATTCGGACCGAAAGCGGCAAATACTGCCTCACGTCGTTCCTGCGTCAACCGGCCAAGGTCAAGTTCGTCGTGATTGCGCAGGAAATGGCCCCATTGCGCGGTCGCCGGACGTGGTTTGGTCGCGTTCAGCGCTTTGACTAAGGGACGATTATCGCCTGTGGCAAGGCCGTAAAACATTGCCTGATTGACCTGAAAGTTGAACATCATCTGCAAGCGCTCACCGTCGGCGCCGAAGTAGTCCAGATCGGTATCAGGCAGAACGTTCGCCTCAGCCAGGATGATCGCTTCTCCCTGGCGCCAGCTGAGAAATTCTCTCAATTCCCGCAAGATGCCGTATTGCTCTTGTGGCTTTACAACATCGGGGCCTTTCGTTGCGATCACAAAAGGCACCGCATCCATGCGGAACCCCGTAACACCGAGCTGAATCCAGAAACCCATTATCTTCAGGATTTCTGCCCGGACTTCAGGGTTGCTGGTATTCAAATCGGGCTGGAAATTGTAGAAGCGATGAAAGTACCAGGATTTGGACTTCTCGTCTCGGGTCCATGTGGATTTCTGGACACCCGGAAAAACAACACCGTCCTGGCTGTGTGGCGGCCGTTTTTTCGACCAGACGTACCATTCTCGATATTTGGAATGTTCATTGGAGCGTGCCTCACGAAACCAGGCGTGCTGGTCAGAGGTGTGGTTCACAACCAGGTCAATGAGAACCCTTATGCCGCGTTGTTTACAGGCGTGAGCAAATTCAACGAAGTCGCCCAGCGTCCCGTATTGCGGGTCCACGTTGTAGTAATCCGCGATGTCGTATCCGCCGTCACGCCCGGGGGAGGGTTGAAACGGCATCAACCACAACGCTGTGATGCCAAGCCCCTGCAGGTAATCTAGCCGCCGCATCAGTCCTTTGAAGTCACCGATGCCGTCTCCGTTTGAGTCCATGTATGTGGCTACGGAAAGGCAGTAAACAATCGCATTCTTATACCAGAGGTCGTTGATCACGCTGCTCGCACCCTACTCTCGTCCTCTCAGGTTGACCCGTCTTCGTATGGCATGGGCGACCTTGGCTTCTCTGAGATTAAATCACCCCGCGCAACTACATGATCGGACGTTTCTGCGAACCAATGCGGAGGAGTCTGGTGCCTGCCCACGGGGTTAGGAACTCTCCGTGCCTACGCCCTGGAAGCGTAGTTGTCCGGGATTTCGGATATTCACTCACTTCACTACCCAGTGGATTTATATCTAGAAAACCCTACCATTGCTCGCGATATGACTACGTGGCAGAAAGACGTCGGCATCCACGAACGCAATACGTATCTCGGACGGAGGTGACTTGGTCTAGTGACACAAATGAAGTCAAAATTCCTGGAATGATTGAAGATCGATCTGTTTCGGGGCTGGGCATTCAAGCTGGCAAACCAATTCCGGTCGGAACACGTGCCACTGTTCTGTTTCGCAACCAGATGGTTAAAGTCGAGGTGCGACGGTGCGTGAAAGTCAACCCAGGCTTTTTGATTGGCGTGTCGTTCGTGGGCGACGAAGCCAAGTAAATGCTCGATCTTTTGCGATCTATTTCGTGCACCACTGTCGTATTGTGGCGGCAACGTATTGCATTTGTTCCTCCGTCCCAATCGTTGCTCTTAGGTAATTACTCAGACCCACTGCTGGTTGAGTACGCAGCACAATACCGTGCTGCCTGAGAAAGCCATCCAGATCCCGGGCATCGGGCTCAGAATTCGTACGCAACAGAACAAAATTGGTCTCACTCTCAACCGGCGAAACACGCGGTATTCCTCTTAGCTGGTTGATGAAACGGCGTCTGATCCTCAGTAATTCTCGCTTGAAGGACTGAACAAACGGTTGATCCGCGACAGCAGCCGCTGCGATCGATTGCGCAACTGAATTAACGGCCGCAGGAATCTGAACCCGGAGTGCATTGTTGACGACAGCCTTGGGGCCATACCCCCAGGCGACGCGAAATCCTGCCAAACCATACATCTTCGAAAAGGTCCGAAGCACAATGACATTGGCTGAATCGGTTAGATCGAACAGCGGCTCGTATCGATCCTCGCAAACAAACTCAGCGTATGCCTCGTCGATAACAAGCAAAGTCGCCGCGGACAGCCTATTTCGAAGCTCCGCGATGCCTTGCTTACAGACATAGGTGCCCGTCGGGTTCCCGGGATTTGCGAAAATGACCATCTTGGTCGAATCGTCCGCAGCTTCGAGAATGCTACGGACATCCACTCGTAAATCTTTCTCCGGCAGTAGGTTCACGTCAGCGCCTGCCAGCTCACAGACTTGCCGAAAATATGCGAAAGCGTGCTCTGGAATGATGACCCTATCGCCGGGATCAAGATAGGCCAGAGCAAGCGTTTGAAGACACTCCATCAACCCGGCGCCGCAGATGATCCGATCGCTATCTAGGTAAAAGGTGTCGGCAATCGCCCTCCTGAGAAGTTGGCATTCCGGGTCGGGGTAAAGAACAGCTTGCGTCGTCGCTCGTCGAGCGGCTTCCAACCATGCATGGGGCAGCCGAATGGCGCTTTCATTTCGCGACAGCTGTAGCAACTTCGTGCCTGCATTGATCGAGAAATCTGCGGGCTTATAACCCGGCATTCGGTCCGCAAGACGACTTGGACGGGGTGACGTCATTTGCACGGCCTTACTGTTCATCTCGTTTCGCGCTACCCGACCGGGGTGGCAACGTTCGCAGGTATGACCAGATTGCTTCCAACTCCTTGTCTGTCATGTTTCGGTACGCGGGCCAAGGCATGTACTTCGGATTGATGCTATGACCTTGCGGTTTCACACCACGCCGGATCGTGTTCGTGAAATCTGAGAATTGCCAGCTCGACAAAGGGCCACTCGCAGTAAGATTAGTGCCCGCAGGCGCACCTGGTTCCGGACCTTGGCCTCCCCGTAAACCGGCTCCGTGGCAGAAAGAACACCCGCCGAGCTCCGTCAGGTATTCTCCTTCGTTCGCGGGTGGCTTAGGTCGAGGCGCTCTGAAATCAATCTTGGCGGCACGCACGAGATCGCCGAACGCTCCAAGATCAATCAGAAACCGGGCCGCCAAGTTGATCTCGACTCTGGTTCTCGTGTTGTCCACCGGAGGCAGGCTCTTGAGATAGGCAATCACGGCCCCTGTGTCAGGATCCGACACTTTGTTGAAGTAATCGGACGGCATGAACGGGATTCCGTGCCTGTCTGGCCGCACTCCGTATCGGATACTGCGTATCCAGTCTGCGTTCGTGTAGGTCCTGCCGATGCCGCCGCGCCCACCTGTCAGATTGGACGTGTAGCCTCGACCCAAAAAGCTGTCCTCGAAAGCAAGCTTGCCGCCCAGGTTCTCGCCGTGACAAATAGTGCAAACGGCGACCGCCTCGACGAGGTGCTTACCGCGTGCGACCGACGCGGGATCAGTCGGGATAACAATGTGATCGTCTGGGGGATGATACAGACGGTTCCGGGGCGATTCCTTAACCCGCAACCAAAGTGCCAGCAATGACGCACACAGCACCAGACCGACGACGAGCAGCCAGCCGTGCCGCGCACGATTTGCCCTTGGCCGTTCGAGAGAGGATCCTGCAGTCACTGCTATCGAATACTGATGCTCTTCAGCGTTGCGGTGAAGCGCATCTCGGACCCGTCCGGCATCGTGGACGCGGTCGAGAATTTCGCGGGCGCGCCGAGTTCCGGCGTCCACCAGTCCATGCCCTCTATCAGTCCCGTCGCGGCGCTCTCGCTACTGATTCTCGCTAGCCACGAGACATATGAGCCCCCTTTCGTTTCGACGGTTTCCTCGCCCAGCACCGTGAGTGTATTGTGGACCGAGTCGCCGTTATCGAAAACGAGGCTATTACTGTACGCGGTTCTCGAGGACCAACTACCCGGATAAAAAACCTGAGGCTCGTTTGCTATCCGAGGAGTTCCATCGCGGGTCATGTTGTCAGCTCCAATGCGCAAATCCCGCGTTCTTTGGTCCTGAACAAACGAGAACATCCATTCGGGCGCCGGCATTGATTGTTTCGAACCATCCCGTTCCGTGATCTCAAATTTTTGCGAGAACAGAATTGTCATCCAGTCGGGCCGGTCTGAAAGACGCTCCGGAACAATGGACACTGTAATCTGCCCGCTCAGCGCCAAGGGTCCATTTCCCGGCGGCGTCAGAGTACCGGCAGCATCGTAGCTCCAAGTGTCGCCCAGGCGCAGCAATCGCAACGAAGTAGCGGGCGCAAGTTCAGATCTTTCCACCTTCAGCGTGCCTCCTTCTCTGCCTGTACTTTTTCCGCATGGGCTTTGAGCCTGCCGATCTGCTTCCGAACGAACAAGGTCAGAGGGATTCGCAGCAGGGGGCTTAGTAAGCGAACAATCGCCTTGTGTAGCGTGACGTCGATGGAGTAATCAACTGTAGACTGCTTTGCGCCGTTCGATGTGATTCGGAAATGTGCTTCGCTCGAGTAAGCGGGGGCCGGAATTTGCAGTCCGAAATGCGTGGGAAATTGCCAGGCAACAATCTCACCCTGGAACTCTTTGATCGACTTACCCATGCGCAGGGTTTGGCGGAACCGCTGGCCAGTGGGATCTGCCTGATTGCGTTCACTGGTGTAGGTGTGCTCCACCGCGCCTTCCACCCACTGCACGATGTGTTCGGGTTCGTCGACACAGGCGAATACGGTTTCCGCAGCGGCGTTCACAGGCATCTTGCAGCGAAGCAGCATCAAAACCTCCTTTGCGACGCAAATCGAAGCGGTAGGGTGGCAGGCCCGCGTAGAAACAGGCCTTGATCCGGAGGCGGACCGTCGACGAAGGAGATCTCACCGCCGGCCCCTAACAGCGTCGTCACGGCAATTTCGATCTCTATCCTTGCCATCATCGCGCCCAGACAGAAGTGTCGGCCCATGCCGAACGCAGCGTGCCGCGCAGCGCTGTGGAAAGCACTCGCCGGATCAAGATCAGTCCGAAATAGATCGAAAGTGTCGGGATGTGTGAAGCGCCGCTCGTCGCGATTGGCAGATCCGAGAAAGCAGATCGTTTCAGACTCGGCCGGGATCGTGCCTCCGCTCACAGTAACTTCGGTCCGGGTTCTACGCGGAACCATATGGGTTGGCGCAGTGAAGCGCAGAGACTCGGCCAAGGCCTGATCGAACAAATTCCAGTCCGCCTGCAGCGCCGCAAGCTGCGCCGAGTGTGCAAGCAGATTTCTCACGAACGTTGCGAGGGATTTTTCGACTGTTTCGCCTCCGGCGAAGATCATCAACATGGCGAAGTGTACGATTTCGTCATCGGTCAAGCGCTGTCCCTCGACTTCAGCGCTCGCAAGCATAGACAGCAATCCGTGTCCGGCTGACTGCCTGCTCCTTGCGATCAGAGGGCGCAAATACACGGACAATTCATCGCGAGCCGCAAAGCCCGCGCGTGTCACTTCCGGATCGCCGATCAGATTGACCCCGAAGCGCAGGAGCGCTGTATACCAGGTCCGAAACAGACCCAGGTCCGACTGCGGAAGTCCGACGACGGTTGCGAGAGCGCCTACGGAGAATGGCGTGATGAAGTCGACGATCAGTTCGACTTCGTTCCGACCCGCCATCCTCTCAAGCAACCCTTCCGCGACATCTCGGACAGCGCGGGCGAAGGTCGCCTGAAACCGGTCGGCACGGAACGGGGCCGCCAGGAGCCGGCGCTGCCTCGCATGGTCCTGCCCATCGAGTTGCACCACCGTGACACCAAGCAGTGGTTCAATCTGTTGCGCATAGCTTCTGGTCGTGAACTCCGGATCCGTCAAAGCCGTCCGAACATCTTCGTAGCGGCTCAGTATATAGGCGTTGGCCCCTGGGTGAACATACAGAGGGAATTCATTGCGCATGACCCGGTATAGCGGGTATGGATCCTGCGCAAACTCGGGTGAAAAAATGTCGGGCGGCATTATTGGTGCGACAACTTCGACGCCCCATTCGACGGCAGATAGCTTTTGCCCAGCGCAAAGGTGGCGAGATTTCCTGCCTGCGCTTCAAGCAGACGCTTGATGTTCATGTTCTCGGCGCCGAAATCGTCCATCGTCAACTTGCCGTGTCGCGGCGCAACTTCGTTTTTCCAAAACGTGATCCGGTGCAGCAAAAGGCCGGGCGCTTCGGGATCGCCGAACGCATACGAAAGCGGAATCAGAAATGTTGGGGATCGCTGCATCGAACCGTGCTGGGGATGAACGTAGTCTTGTTCAACCAGATAATATTCCTCCAACTTGCTTGTTCTGAAGGTCACGTCGACTAGCTGGCCATATTCGTCATCGAAACTGCCGGAGTCAGGCTCAATGGCGCCCTTGGGTTTCAGCAGATGTGACCACCGCTCCATGTTTCGCAGATCACCCAGGAATTCCGCCGCCATGTCGATCGGGGCGTTCACGTAGATGGTATCGGTCTCAATGCGGTATTGTCCTTGCGCCGCCTCCGTCAACCCCGCTCGCCGCTCGAGTGCCGCCTTGAGTGAGCGAGCCTCCGAATTATGTACGGTTTGAATACCCTGCATGATCATCGGCGTACGCTGGACCGGATCAATCACGCTGATCCAGTGAAAATAGACACCGGTCTCTGTGCTGCCGGGCTCTATGTAGTCGGGCGGAAACAACAACACGGGGTAAGACTTGAAATACTTCCTATAGTCATAGCCGCACTGCCATTCGATGCCGCTGAAACGGGAGTTTTCCAATCGGCGTACGTGATAGTAAAGTCGGTGCTGGTATCCGGACGCCGTACCGATCCAGGTGTCCGCGTCAACCTGCTCTTTCATTCGGCTGCCTAGAGTCCATTCATCCAGGTTCTGCAGACGACAAAGGTATTCGAAAGATGTCTGAAGCGGGACAGAGATGTATGCCGAAGTGGCAAAAGTATTGGCTTCCATAAGAGGGTAAGAAAAGGTTAGTGCCTGCTTGGGAACGAGACATCTTGGCCGGCGTTTCGCCTGCCGATGCCCTGGGCGCGTAAGCCTCGGTTGCGTGCCATGGATGGCGCGAGACACGCGGGGTCGATTCGAACGTCGAGTACGAAAGGCGAACGGGCTGTGATGGCTGCGTTCAGTGCTCTGTCCACGTCCATTTCAGATTGAACGACCTCACCCGCAGCGCCCAGCGCGTGTGCAAACATCGCGAAATCAACAGGAGGGATGCGCGCGTCAGCTTCAAGGCCGAGCACTGCCATCCCTTGTTCGCACATGTTGTAGCGGGAATCGTTTAACACGATCCATACAGCCGGAACACCAAGTTTCACGGCCGTGCTGATTTCATTGCCCATCAGCATGGCGCCATCCCCCACAATCGCAACGGCCGGACGTGAGCCAGCCAGTGCAGCGCCCACCACTCCCGTTGCAAAATGCCCCATTGATCCAACGCCAGTGCTGACCCGGTATCGACCGGGTTTCGTGAATCTCAAATAGTGTGTCGCCCAAGTGAAAGAGTTGCCGGATTCAGCCATAACCAGGCAATCATAGGTTTCGATCGCGATGCGCTGCATTGCCTGCATAACAATTTCCGGCCGGATCTTCTTCAACTCGGCAGAGGGTTGCAGTGCGAGTCCCACGCGATGCGGCAAATCGAATTGCTCGTGACGCCCTTGCATCACGACCGGGAGTGTTAGCAACAATCCGGTGACGAATGTCCGGACGTCGGCGCGGATCGGGATCGTGGGGGCAGATGGATAGGCAACTCCCGGCACTTCGGGATCAACGTCCACATGAATGAAACCTTCGGACGGCACCATGGCTGGATTCCAGAATGACGTTGGCTCGCCCAAGCGAGACCCCAGGACCAGAATGCGCCGGGGCCGGTTCTCATTCATGTACGACTGGACTGTTTCATGTCCTCCCATTCCCGTCACTCCGACGAACAATGGGTGATCCTCGGGAAAAATGCCCTTCGCTCGCGGCGAACACATGACCGGAGCGTTGAGTCGTACCGCGAGTTCCTTGATCTCTTGTGAGGATCCTCGCGCGCCGTGTCCCAGCCAAAGAGCAACGGAGTCTTTTGCGAGCAGCGCCGCGCATTCCTCCACCAAGTGTTGGGGTGGCGCGTCAATGGCCCGCACGGGTAGAAGCTTGGGTAGCGGCTGAGCAAGCGGTGCGGCTTGCAGCCCCGTTGGTATCGATAGGTGGCACACAAACCCGCCAGGACGGGCGAATCCGTTTGCAATTCGGCGAGCAACCTGGGGCAGCGCCTCAACCGATTCGAGCGTTGCCGCCATATGAAACAAGGGACCCGGCGACGTCAACCCTGCGGGCACGAAATCGCTGTCCGTGGCCTGGATGGCCCAACGCCCCCGGTTAGAAGCGGTCGTGCAAGCGGAAATCAAGAGGATTTTTGCACCTTCGCCGCGCGCCGCAAGAATTCCCGTGAGCGCATTCGTCAGACCCGGCCCCGTTGTCGTGAATACAACCACGGGAGCCTCGCTCACAAAATGGGCCTCGATCGCTGCGAAAGCTGCGCCGGATTCGTGCCTGAAATGCACAACCTGGATATCGCTGGCCGAAAGAGCACCCCAGACTGCGGCAATCGCGCCTCCGGAGACGCCGAATGCATAGCGAACGCCCAAGGAAGTCAGAAAAGCAGCAATTGCTTCGCTGGCGTTCTGAGCTATCGCGCTTCCTCCTGACGCTACCTCGTCACCGGTCTCATCAATGTTTGTTGACAGACCCATCACCTGTTAACTTAATTACCCTGACGCGATCATGAAACGCACTCACCCGGCTCGCCCGAAATGGGCCACGAGAGAGTCGAGTAGAGTTCATCCGATTCGCAGCTATAACTGCGAGCGAATCACTTACAACCTACTCGACCGTTGTGGTGCGTGTCTTGTTAATGAGCTCCTGTCTAACTTCTTCGACGACGCGCGAGGCCGCACATCAGAGCGATTGCCGCAGCGACAGCCCCGAGGGTGCCGGGTTCGGGCGTTGCCACAAGCTGAACCTGATTTAAAGGTCCCGGAATCCCGTTCGATGCCGGATCAGAACCTCCAGGGTAAACTTCGTTGTAGTTTCCTAGCGTGAGGGCCCAGACGCGATTCGTGCTGTCATGAAGCACAAACGGGGTGATCGCGTTTACTTGGCAGTTTCCGCCGGTCCCTTGCAGACATACACCCGAACCATAGCCGACCCCGTTGTAGCCGGTGAATGTGGTGGTTGACGTCAGGGTATTGACTGTGAAACTCGGTGTTGCGCCTGAAAAATCGGCTATGATACCAGCGCCGTCCTGTGGGGGCTGCTGCAAAATGCCCCCCGCGTACCGGCCGGGCGTGAAGCTGTTCTGGTCAAAGAGCGCAACGGTTGCGCCTGCGGTGGGATTTGTGGTGAACGTGTCCATTGTGTAGGTTTGACCACCAATGTCAATCGTGATCAGGGACGGCGAGTAGGCGCGAAAGCCGGCAAACGGCGGAGGTGCAGGGGGCGAAGGCGGAGCCAGATTCGGGCTACTCGTATCAAAAAATGCTCTTATTGTGAACGAAGTAGATCCCGTGAAGAATGTCGGGGTCGATTGTGAGGCAAGGTTGAGCGCGTCTTGGTTGTTGAAAGAACCGTTGAAAATCAGCTCAAAAGGCGTAGCCTTCGCGTCATTTGAAAATAATGTCAACGCCAAGACTCCGGCCAATGCGCAGAGGGCGTACTGCCGTCCGGCGCGGAAACAATCCTGCTTCATGAGTCAAATACTCCTAGTGGGGTTATCGAGGAATAGCGCCGTCATCCTATCAGATATAGGCACATACGAGCCAGGCTCGGGAGTACTAGGAAAGCATGACACTGCCGATCCCGATCACAAGGGCTGACTCGCGCGGCCAGCACGTCGCTGCTTAGTATCTTCAAAGCTCCGGGTCGATAGATCTTCTCCATGCAGAGCAATCAACTCAGTTCCACACCGGTCAGCAATTCTGTGCGCCGGCGCGAGATTCGTACCCTGATGCTCGCTTCTCTCGGAAGCGCGCTCGAATTTTATGACTTCGTTGTTTTTGTGTTTTTCATCGGCATCTTGGGCGACCTGTTCTTCCCTCCTGAGTTACCGGAGTGGTTGCGGCAACTGCAGACCTTTGGAATTTTTGCCGCCGGTTACATAGCGCGTCCCCTCGGCGGAATTCTAATGGCGCATTTCGGTGATCGGCACGGCCGTAAGCGAATATTCACGCTCAGCGTATTGCTGATGGCTCTTCCCACGCTTGCGATCGCCTTACTGCCGACATATCGCTCGATCGGGATCGCGGCGCCGCTGCTTCTGCTTTCTATGCGATTGCTCCAGGGCGTGGCCATTGGCGGCGAAGCGCCCGGTGCATGGGTCTTCGTTGCGGAACACGCTCCGCGCGGACGAGCGGGTCTGGCGATCGGTTTGCTCACCAGTGGCCTGACGTTTGGGATTCTGCTTGGTTCCCTCGTCGCAACCGGCCTCAATCTCGCGTTCAATCAAGCTCAAATCACTGGGACGTATTGGCGGGTGCCATTCTTCCTCGGAGGCGTGCTGGGTATCGGCGCGATGCTGCTCCGCCGCTGGCTTTCGGAGACACCGGTGTTCGAAGAAATGCGAACACGGTTAGCAACCTCGCGCGAATTGCCCCTCCGCTCCGTTCTCACGCATCATAAAGTGGCGGTCCTGGCTTCTATGCTGGCCAGCTGGATGCTCACGGCGACGATCGTGGTCGTGATCCTGATCAGTCCGGCGCTGCTCCAGAAAATCTTTGCGATTCCGCCCACTGCTGTCCAGCTCTCGAACCTGGCGGGTACGGCAACACTTTGCCTCTCAGTCTTGATGGTTGGCATGGCCGCAGACCGTTTCGGAATCCGCCGTGTAGCCGTCCCCATGCTGCTGTCGCTGATTGTAGCGACTTACGCTCTTTATCTTGGCGCAGCAAAAACGCCTTCGGCGTTATTACCACTGTATGTGTTCGCGGGCTTCGGAGCTGGAAGCGCCGTTTTGGCGCCTCTCTTTATGGTAAATGCATTTCCGCCAGAGGTACGGTTCAGCGGCGTCTCGTTTTCTTATAACGTGATCTACGCGGTCTTGGGAGGCATTACCCCACCGGCTGCTTTGTGGCTTGCTCATGTGAATCCGATCGGCCCGGCCCATTACGTGGCAGTAGCAGCGGTCGCCGGCTTGGCGGCAATCTGGCTCGGCTCAGGGCGCGGCGAGAACCCGTAATCGGAACCGTCCACAGTCGACCGGGACCGATCGTGCTCAGAAGATCAGTTTCAATCCGAACTGCAATTGGCGCGAAGTAGTCACTGTGCTTGTAATCAGCCCGGCGGATGGGCTAACTGCGGCCCCGGAGAACACGACAGCATTCGGTGTTCCGAAGTTTGCCCGGTTGCTGACGTTGAAGCACTCCGCTCGAAATTGAAGTGTGCCTCTCTCTGTCAGCGGGATGTTCTTGAATATCGATACATCGACGCTGGCCAGCCCCGGG
This sequence comes from Bryobacteraceae bacterium, assembly GCA_045807925.1. Taxonomy (GTDB): domain Bacteria; phylum Acidobacteriota; class Terriglobia; order Bryobacterales; family Bryobacteraceae; genus Bog-105. The sequence continues at coordinate 18,423 of JBJMGK010000170.1, forward strand.
CCTCTATAAACTCCTCTTCCTACGTTCCCCCAAGTGCCGGCAGTCGGGAGGATAAAGGCGTTCGGATCGAACCACTGTGTCTGGTTACCAAGCACGACGGGGCCGTTGAAATTAGGGTTATACGAAGGCCGGTCCGGATTTCTGGTATCGCCGTCTCCCGACCTATTCGAACCCGTTTGGGGTGTAAAGGCAAACCCGCTGAGCAGAGTTGCAATTCCGTTCACTTCCCAACCGCGCAAGAGTGCCCCTGTGAAACCGCCGGTTTGTGCCAAGAACCTTTGCCCTCTGCCAATCGGCAGCGCATAGCTGCCTGAGATACTCGATTGGGCCGCTACATCCAAAGCCGAGATCCCCCAATCTCTTCGCAGGTCGTTCCGATCCATTACCATCTGCGCCTGATTATTCGCCTGCGCGCCCTGTAATGCGGAATTGATGTCCAGGTTCTTCGACCAGGTAAAATTGCCGCGAACCTGCAGTCCGTGAGTCAGCCTGCGCACCATGTCCACTTCAAGTGCGTGATAGCTGCTGTTCCCCTCGCTGTACCAGAAGAAACCACCCGACAGAAATGGATTCGGTCGCGTGCCGACGGGTACATATCGCGCTCCGCGCGGCACAAGTCCTTGGGCCGATCCGGTACCGCCCGAAACGCATCCGCCTGGGGCCGGGCAAACCTGTCCGGGTATGCTGTTCGGATCTATGCTGATCAGATCGTGATAGCCGAACGAGCCCACGTATCCCACCCGGAGCACGGTCTTCGCATCCAGTTCCTGCTCAATCCGCAAGCTCCATCGCTCCACCGTGGGCGTCTTTACGTCCGGCTGAACTCCCTGGGGCGAGTAGATGACGCACCCCGTGCGCAGTGTCGGACTGCAAGGTGGTTGGGCCGGGGTTGCCGGGTCGATCGGGACGATGGACGACAGGCGCACATTAGAAAATGCCAGCGTACCGTTGAATGGCGGAATCGCGTTCAGCTTACTTAAGCTATCGAGCAGAGAATAGTAGATCCCAAAACCGGCGCGCACCGCCGTCTTGCCATTCCCGAACGGATCCCAAGCTAACCCAACTCTCGGTCCGAAAAGCCGTTTCGCATTGTTTGCGGTGAGCGCGGAAGTGCCTACTCGTGGATCGGTCAGAAGCACTCCGCGTTCATCGGTAACGTAGTTAGCGGCCCGGCCCGCCACCTCGTTCCAGCCCGTTGTGAATTCATGTCGCAGTCCAATGTCCGCCGTCAGATTCCGTCCCAGCCGGATCTTATCGTCCAGGTACCACGCGCCCATCAGCGTTCTCCACCCAAGAGCTGTTCGATTCGGAGTCACGTTGAAGTTGCTGAGAGTGCCCTGCAGAAACGTCTGCAAACTGGTGAAATTTGCCTGGCCAAGAGTCGTGGATGCTGAATTTTCGTTGTCCTGTAAACGCTGGAACCAAACGCCGGCCGTGATTTGGTGCTTTCCCGTGCTGATCTGAAATTCATCCGACCAGGTGAACAGGTTTCTGTGACTTGCAATGTTCGACGCATTGTTTGGACCCGCGGGGGTGATTGCCGAGGGACCCGTTGTTGTCAATCCTCCCGAAATCACAATGCCCCCCGGGCCGCTTCCCCGGACAAAGTCTACATCCGGTGGAAATGTCGCCAAGGGAAACGAGTCGTAGTTGAAGGCTGCGCGCGAAAAGCCGACCCGAACCGTATTCAGGGCGCGGGGCGAAAACACATGCACTTCTTGCAGGCTCACCACCTGGTCTCGCAACCGCAGGTCCGATCCGAACAAAGGGTCCCCCAAAGGTGTCAGACTGTCTCCGTCATCCACGGTGTACGCCAGAGAAAGAGTGTCGGGTTCCCGAGGCACGTAGTCTGCTCGTACCGTTCCAAAATCCTCGCGAATTTTTTGCTTTGGCGAGTTAAACGAAAGCGCCGCTCCGCTCGGTCGCCCACCCACCGTCAGCTCCGGTCCATTAGGTTGTGGCCAGAAGGACATGTACTTCAGCATCGACGGATCGAGATTGGGGACTGGGGCGTACACCCCCGCGGCCGTCGGCAGAAGGCCGGAACGTGCCTGCGTATTCGGAACAACCGCAACGTTGCTCACCGAAAGCGATTGCCGAAAGCCTTCGTAGTTCCCAAAAAGAAACAGCTTGTTCTTCTTTAAGGGTCCGCCCAGCGCACCGCCAAACTGGTTCCTGCGCAGTGGCGGAACAGGTCCGTTGTCGAAGTAGTTCCGCGCATCGACCGCGCTATTACGCAAAAATTCGAAAGCAGTTCCGTGCACCTGGTTGGTGGCCGACTGTGTTACCACGCTCACCTGTCCTCCGGAGCGCTTTCCGTACCGGGCGGAATATGTGTCCGTCAGAACATTAAACTCGCGGACCGCATCGATGCCTAACAGGCCTCCGCTGACGCCTCCGGGTGTCACGCCGACCAGACTCGCGCCGGTATATTCAATGCCGTTTAGCAGGACGAGGTTATCCATCGGCCGGCGCCCGGCAACGGTAAATGTGTTCCCATTGCTGGTGGTCGTGTTCGCGCTCTTCAGGCCATAGTTCATTGCGCCGGGGTTCAGTGCGATCAGGTTGTCCCAGCTCCTGCCGTTCAAGGGCAGGTCCTTCACGGCACGTTCACCGACAAACCCGGAGATCTCACTCGTGCTTGTATTCACAAGCGGGGCTTCGGACGAGACCGTCACTTCCTGCTTGAGATCTCCTAATTGGAGGCGCAGATGAATGACTGCCTCTTGCGCGACCACCAGGTTGATACCCGTACGCACCACTCGCTTGAAGCCCTGCTTCTCCGCGCTCAACTCGACGGGACCCACGGGCAAAGACAACACTCGAAACTCACCCTTCCCGCCAGTAGTGGCTGTTCGCGAAACGCCTGTTTCCAAGCTCTTGACCAGTACGGAGCCCCCACTCAGCGGACTGCCGCTCTCATCCTCCACCGTTCCGGAGATCGCCGCCGTCATCTGTTGTGCGAAGCTAAGCCGAGCGCCGAATGCCATGAGTAGCAGGGCTGTACAGATGCGGGCGTGCGACCTCGCTGTCAATTTGCGTTTGCTCCCGAAGCTTTATAGCTGACCCGCCATACTGAGCCCGACCCGTCATCCGAGACCAGCAGCGATCCGTCAGGCGCCGTCGCCACTCCGACCGGTCTTCCCCAGACGTCTCCATTCGAAGTAAGGAAGCCTGTCAGAAAATCCTCGTAAGTCCCGTCTGACTTGCCATGGTCGAGATGCACTCGAAGCACCTCGTAACCGGAACGCACAGACCGGTTCCACGATCCGTGCTGGCTTGCGAAGATATCGCCCCGATACTCCGACGGGAACTGCTTCCCGTCGTAAAAGGTCATCTGCAAGGAGGCGCTATGAGATTGCAGTAAGACATCGGGCACGATCGCCTTGCTCCGTAGTTCCGGATGCTTGCCTGCCAGACGTGGGTCCTGGTGCCCGCCGAGGTAATACCAGGGCCAACCGTAAAAGCCGCCCTCCTCGACGTGGCTGATGTAATCGGGAACCAGGTTATCGCCTAGGCCATCCCGCTCGTTGACCGAGCACCACAGCTGGCCTGTAGCCGGATCCACAGCAATTCCTGACGGGTTGCGAATGCCTGACGCATAAACCCGGACGAATTTGCCTTCCGGCGTATATTCCAGAATGTCGGCACGATGTGTCTCGCTTGGATGATCGTCAGGATCGTCCAGGTTCGACGCGGAGCCGACACCCACGAACAATCGCTTGCCATCGAGCGAGAATGCCAGATCACGCGTCCAGTGGCCATGGTCAGGTGGCCTCTGACCAACGGTAACGGCGCGGTCATAAGCTCGCCAGCCCTCCTCGTCGCGAGGCCGGCTCGAAGGCAATTCTGCGACTACGGTTTCGGCTTTTCCTCTTGCCGTGAGGTCACCGGTTGTATACGGATAGCGAACCACGGAATCCGTGTTTGCGATGTACACCCATTTCGGATTGCTTCCCGCAGGGTAGAAGACAATTCCGTATGGCTCGTGAAATCCATTGGCGAAGATCACGCTCTTTTCAGGCTTCCCATCCGCAGCCATACCGCGGAACACCCGTACTCGGCCGGCACGGCTCTCCACCAAGAAAATATCCCCGTTTGGTGCCACCCGAATCACACGGGGCACCTCAAACCCTGTTGCAAACAGTCCTACCTGAAAGCCGGCAGGAGCCTGCGGCATGACGCCTTGCGGACGGGGAACAATACGTGACTTCGTCGCGACTGATTCCGTTGCGAACGGCTTCGGGAGATCTGAAACTGTGATCTTTCGCCACAAACCGGGCTTAACGGTGATGGAAGAAACGAAAGCAGCCTGGCCCGTCAAAACTTCCTTTCGACTCGAGGCGCCCGCGCCGATTACAAGTGTCGCGAACCCTGCCAAAGCGAACGGGAAAGCGGCTCCGCGTCGCCGAACAATATCCATGTCGAACTATTCTCTCCAATAGATGTCGCACAGGCGGATTCGTTTTGCGGCGTCCCGTCCGATTCCTCTCATTTCGCGCGACTATATACGGGAAAGCAGGCCCCCAACAATTAATTCGCCAAACTAAAGTGCGTTCCCCGGAACTTCCGGGACCTCGATCGCGTACATCCTGATCGGAGTCGTTGCGAGAAGAACCTTCGGCTTAACTCGCCACAACATGACCTTATTTCAAGGAGCGTTCCACATGGTCAGGAATCTGTCTTTCCTGTTCGCAGCTTTTACTGCTGTTCCGGTCCTAGCGCTCGCGCAAGCACCCACCGCGGCGGTTCCACCATCCGCCAACCCGATTTCGAGGAGTCAAGCCAAGATGTATTCGCTGCTCAGCAATGTCGTTATCGCCGGTGCGGAGAAAATGCCTGAAGAGAATTACTCGTTTAAGCCGAGTCCGGACGTGCGGAATTTCGGGCAGTTGGTCGGGCATCTTGCCGACTCTCAGTACTTCTTCTGTTCATCGGTTAGCGGCGATAAGAACGGCGGTCCGGCCGCTGAGAAAAGCAAGACGAGCAAGGCGGAATTAATCGCCGCTCTGAAGGACGGCGTGGCGTATTGCAACAAAACGTACGCCACAATGACGGATGCGAACGGGAGCGAAATGATGAAATTGATGAACATAGATTTCACGAAATTGACCGTGCTCTCGGCCAACACTGCACATTGTTACGAACATTACGGAAACATGGTCACCTACATGCGGATGAAAGGAATCGTTCCCCCGAGCAGCGAAAAAGAGGCCAGCTCAGGGCAGAAATAAAGGTCCTTTGAGGAGACGAGTACCTACCGTGTCCCGTAATCGTAGAACCCGCGACCCGTTTTCACGCCTAGCCGATCCTGATCTACATATCGCCGTAGTAATTGCCGCGGGCCAGAGGGCAGTTCCGGCCGTACTTTGGCGTAATGCTCTTCAACGTCAAGCACGACATCCAGCCCCACCATGTCCATCAACTGGAACGGACCCTTGGAGGTGCCGAAGACCAAAGAAAAGAGGCGATCCACATCTTCCGGCGAAGATACGCCTTCAGCGACCACGGCCAGTGATTCACGCTTGATCGCAGCCCAGACCCGGTTGAAAATAAATCCAACGCTTTCCTCCCGCACGATAAAGGGCACCAGACCATAAGCTGGAAGACGCTGCACTAACAAGTCGATTACTGGCGGATTTGTGTATCCGCAAGACATAATCTCGACCGCGTTCACCTTCGGCGGCATGTAGTAGTGTGTGTTCACCACGCGTTCCCGCCTCGAAACACGTTCCACCATTTGCCTAGTCGGATAGGAAGAGGAGTTGCTGGCGAGTATCGCTTCGGAAGGAGCAAGCCGGTCTAGTTCAGCGAACAAGTCAATCTTCATCTCGAGCTTTTCCGGCACGGCCTCGGTGATCAGCCAGGCGCCTTCGAGAGCCGAGGTGAGATCTTCAGTGGTCGTCAGCGTTCCCGGATTCTTATTAGTTGCCGAGACCAGCTCGGGCAGCTCGGATTCGATATAGGCCTGAGCTTCTTCTAACGCGCCTCTGGACGGATCCACGAGACGGACTTCAGCGCCAGCCGTCGCCTGCATCAATGCAATCCGGCGGCCAAGAGTCCCGGCCCCGACTACAACCAAAGGCCGGCTCTCCAGGTCTTTGGGACTGAGATATTCCATTTATTCGTGACTCTAGCGTACAGACGTCGCGAAGGTACACTGCGTCGGCGGCGTTTTCAAGTGAGATTCGATAGGCTCTGTTTCACAGGCAGGTTTCTCATCAAAAACACCGAGAACGGAGACTCCAAACGACAGCGTTTCACGCCGAAACAGGAAACCTTAGCGCTTCTTCAGGTCTCGGGTAATCCGATCAATGGACTTGGCGAGACCTCGCCTCGACGTGCGTCTCCATTCTTCTGGCATCCACCCGACCGGCACCCGTACGGCGAGTTGCAAAAAGTGGCCCGCCTGAGTTCCCGACGCTGTCCTGGCGCAGCTGAGGCTTTTCTCGCCGCCTACAGTTATCCGGAGCTCATCCCGAAATCGGAACATCGCAACGAAGCTCCCGCCGAGCAACTCACTGCTGACCTGACTGCCTTCGCGCTTTCCCATGAAGCAGACGATGTTGGCATTGCGCCCATGGACCCGCTTTACGTGTTCGAAGGCTACGCGATCGATGAGCCTTGGGTGATTGTGCTAGCGCTCGCACACAATTACGAACGACTCAGGCAGGTTCCGTCCGACGAAACAAACGGAGTCGGAGTGGTCGACATAGCGGACCAATATGCACGTGGCACGCGCGCTTCGTACGGGCTTGCTAATTGGATCCGATCGCAAGGATATACGGCCCAACCTTATCCCGGACCCGGCGCGGATGCCCTGCTGCTGATCCCACCGGCGATCGCTTCAGGCTTAGGAGAACTCGGCAAACACGGCTCGATGATCAGCAGGCGTTTTGGATCGGGATTCCGGCTTGCGGGCGTCACAACCGATATCCCACTGGCGGCCACCCCTTCCGATCGTTTCGGAGCCGACGAATTCTGTACGACTTGCCAGGTCTGCACCAGGGAGTGCCCTCCAGGCGCTATCTCGGAGCACAAACAGATGGTGCGCGGTGTGGAACGCTGGTACGTCGATTTCGACAAGTGTATTCCTTACTTTGCGGAATCCGCTTCTTGCGGTATCTGCATTGCCGTGTGTCCGTGGACGCGTCCTGGGGTGCGCCCGAAGCTTCTTGACACGATGGCTCGTCGCCTCCAACAACACCCTGCAGAGACCTGAGATGTGACGTTGTGGGGGCATCCTCACTCCGCTTTGGAGAAGCTTCGAGCGGCAAACCCTAGCAACCCGGAGACAGCAGTCAATAGCGCGAGAGGCGCACAGAACACGGGAAGCACTCGAACGAACTCGAAACCAAAGTGGAGATAAGCGGACCCTTGCTGTTGGACAGGTGGATTCCCCGTCAACACGGCCCAGACTTGTCGGGGAAAGTAAATCGCTTCGGCCGCATTGTGTTGAATGGTAATAGCGAACACAATCAGCAAGAGCGAACTAAACAGCAAAGAAGCAATGGCGTAGCAGACGAGAAAGCCTCGGTTGTCGGTACTGCGCTTGGTCGGCGGTTTTGCAGCGCCAAGTCTGGTTCTTACGACGTCGCGTATGGCCTTTTCGGACTGCCGTCTCAGGTTCGGGATTCCCATGGCATCGGAAATAATCCAATATCCATCGCATTTCATGATCGGGTTTAGTGAGGAGATGAGTACTACACTGTTGGCGACAATGGCGACCTGTAAGGCCACCTGGATATCTGTCGAGCTCACAAGCGTTGCAATCAAGGCGTAGGTGCTGCAAAGTAGTGCCTGGAAATAGATGCCCCCAGAGTCTACTGTGACCCGCTGCCGTCGGGTAAGCGTCCATGCGGCGGAGACGTCAGAAAATAACGCGGGTGACAGCCAATACAACCCACATCCGATTCGGCCTACCTTGAGTCCGCAGGCGGCGACTGCCGTGCAATGACCGACCTCGTGGAAGAAAGCCGCGAACACAATGGCTGCGATCGCCACAAGCATAGCGAGCGCCGAGGCCTCATGTACGGATCGGAAGAGCACGCCGAACAAAAGTGAATGCAAGCCGAACTGCGCGAGGTAGATGAGGAGTCCCAATAAGCTAAGGAGCGCCGCGGTCAAACTGCCAACCGGTGTGTACAGAAATCTGAGGGCTTGCGCTAGGCTGTTCGCCAACCGTTCAGGGATGATCGTGAGGCGACACCGGATTGCCGATTCCATTCCGGCCCACTTGTTCTCACGGTTCGTCGAGCACAACCGCCAAGTACCGCAGCTTTCGAGTGCGGGGCCGTCAATCGCAAGATCGTGCCGTAAGAACAGGGCCTCCATCAGTTCCCGCAGATCGTCCCGCTGGTAATTCTGGCCCGGCTTGATGCGATCCACCTCGCTCCGCACCTCCGCCTCAGAACAACCGCGCACAAGTAATAAGACAAGAGAACTCAGCCGCTCGCTTACTTTTACGTAAATCCCGTCGATCTCCAGACAACCCGCTGCGTGTCCCGACATCAGTTTCGATTCGGATCGCCTACTAGCCTCGATATCGCAGCCGACAAATCCGCCAGGCTTCCGCTGACCCGAGGAGTTATCGGTTTTTTCGAACAACTGACATAGCCCGAGTCTTCTACCAAGTTGCGCAACCTGCAAAATCCTTCGTCCGTCTCGACGACCTCTTCTCCTTGAGCAAGCGATAGCAACTGTGAGGCGGAAAGGACATCGCGCGAACGGCGAATAGGGGAACAGACTCCGAAAGCCGATTGGAAGAATAGTTCGCGGCAGCCGAGGCACTTCGCGAAACTGCTCATTTCGATACCGAAACGCAGATCTCTGGAATCGGCTTGCACGCGATCCAAATACGAGATGAAAGCGGGGATCAAACGCTTGAGCGCGTCCACGGACGAGTCTTTCTGTCCGGCAGCATTGAGTGCAACCGCGGTGTAGAAGTACTTGGACATCGGTCCGAACCGATCTTCCGGCCACGGCATCTGGTTGATCAAGGGATAGACGGCCGTAGGATCATCCCGGAGCAGATAAATGTGAATAAGGAGCTCTGTTTTCAGCATGAGGCTCCCCCTGAGGAGCGAGGGAGTCAGCTCTTCCGCAAATCGTATGGCTTCGTCTAAATCTCCACTTTGCAGATACGTTCGCAAGCTTTCGTAAACATATGCTGGTTCCGCTCCCGCGCGGAAATCATCAGTCTGTTCCTCAGACCCGATCGCACGGAAGTATTCTCTCGCTCGGTTGTAATCGCGAGACCGACGATATAACCGGCCCAGATTGATCCACGGTTGGATTGCCAATACCTTAAGTTGACCGGGAGCCAGCGTACCCGAATGCCGGTTGATCCAAGCGAGCTGTGATTGGCAGATGTCTTCGGCGGCCGCCGGCAGACCTGCGTGAACAAATACGAGTGCCGCGTTGTTCAGAGCGGAACAGCCTCGGTCGACGGCATCCAGCTTTGGCTCCTGGCCCACCAATTGACTGATGCGTCCCTCCAGGTCGCGCGACCACTCTTCAATGGGCCTTCTGATCACGCGACCGGAATCAAGAACAGTGTCCGATGGGACAAAGCACTTCCCGGAACTATCTTGCGATGGCAGTGACATTGACCAGGTCCGTCTCGCTGAAATAGGCAGAGCCAAGCTTTGCCGGGCAGGCTAGATGCTTGGGATCGAGAGTATATAGCGCGTGCGTCCACTTCTTGAATCTGTCCTGGTTGAATCGGATCTGCCCGTCGGCCTCGAGAAAGCCCACGGCATTGAACGGCTTGTCGAGCGCCACTGTGCACTTGCCGATTGACCCGTCCGACCGAATCAGGAACGAATTGGATTTACACGCGTAACAAACGGCCAGTCCACATCCTTCTGCTTTGGACGGTTCATCCATTGCTTCAGCATCGCCGTACACCATGAGTTCATCGCCGAACGCCTGCTTCAACTCCCGGCAAAGTTCGTTACATCGCTCATCAGTTAGTGTTTCGAACGACCCCCGTGTCGGCCCGCCGAGTTCAAGTAACGGGTGCAGACCCAGCACGAATCGCCTGTCCCCTTCCAGTTCTGTTCGAACCGAATAGAACAGCGCTCGTACGCTATCGAGGTTACCCGGCCTGAGATGAACTCGTAAGAGGATTGAGAACTGAAGATCCGTTTTGTGCAGCGCCAGCAGATTATTCCAGATGGTGTCGAAGGTCCCTTTTCCATCCGCTCGAACTCTCACTGCATCGTGACTCTCGCGGTGACCATCAAGCGTTATTTGGTAGAACGTGAGGCCTGCAGAAACAAGCTGAGCCATCATGCCGGGACCAAGATTCCAACCGTTCGTCGTGACGCTTCCGGATAATCTGATCGCGTGGCTTTCGCAGACGTCCTTGGCATGCTGTGAAATTTGTAGAACAATGTCGCTTGCGATGAGCGGCTCGCCCCCAAACCAATTCAGATAAAAGCGCTTGCGCCCGGCAGCCTGCCTGGTTACGAAGCGCTTTACGCTTTCCACAATGGTTCTGGGCATGCGGCCCTTCGCGAAGTCTTCGTAGCAATACTTACAGCGGAAGTTGCAGTGCTCGGTTGGATTGATGTAGAGCTCAAGGCTCTGGTTTAGAAGAGTTTCCGCTATGATTCCTTGCGTCGGTTTAGGCAGCGCCGGGAGCCTCTGAACCCATCCGCCGAATCCACCGGTGATCCCGCTCATGCCGCTGCTCCTTCTCGCTTATTAATCCGGTACTGCTTATACGTCTGTTTGTCGAAAAGGAACTCTTCATGATCCAGCTGCCCCAGGAAGTAGCGAGATTTCTTCTCTAACAGAAGCTGCCCGGTCGGATTACCGAGCGACCCTCGGAACGTGTCACTGAAATATCGCTGGAAGTAGAGCCAGCCCTCCCACTGAGCTGGTTCTTCGCTCAGCCTTGAAACGAGCCGGCCGAAGATGGCCGCTGCAGCAGTTTCGTAGTTCTTGCCTTTTTGACTCTCAACGGGCGGGTCTAAAAAGAGCGTGCGCCTGATATCGTGACGGACGGAATTGAAGGTGGTCACGGGCAGGCCCAAGATGTCGGCCAGTCGAAGAATTGTGGTCTTCACCAGAAGCTCTGCATCAAAAAAGCTAAGCTCAACGTCTCGCTTCTCTTTCTTGAGAGCAGCCTGGCCGCTATTTCCATCGAGAAACACGACTAACTGCCGATCGGCGGCAACCGAGCTTCTGATCCGTAGGAGAAAATTTGGATCGTCCAGGCCGATCAGCTCCAGCGTAGAAGTTGAACGGACGTGGTCCTGAACAGCCGAAAAGACATCCCAGACTTCCTGGCGTTTGCCTTGAAGCGTGTCAGGAAACAATGTCGTTACGTGCAGCCCATTCCGTATAAGCGCCTTGAATTATCGACCAGTAAGGCCCGGTATGAAAGCCGGCGAACAGGAAACTTCGCCCATGCGCGGCTTGTGCTAAAACTCCGGCTTCGTCCTCAACATCGAGATAGTCGCAGAGCTTGCCCGCATATCCAGGTACGTGGTCTATGTTCCTGTTTACAAGAAGTGCCTGCAGCGCGCACCTTGACATGTTAGCCCGCAGTTCCGGCGTCTCCGGGTGAAGGACGTGGAAGATTGTCGCGTCCATCAACTCGTACGAGGTCTCGGCGCCGCTCCGCCTGAGGGCCAACGGCTTGAGAGCGCCGACGATTTTGTCGGTTTCCGATTCCCACAGCTTGCGTTCGGCGAGATAAGTTTGCTCGAAGCTCATTGAAAGATCCAGAGATTGGAGTTCCACAATGCCAACGTTGTCCGGCATTACGTGAAACTCCACAGCTCACAATCCTAGGCAGCGCTCGCGTGACAGGCCCCGCCGTTGATGACGCAGCAGGTCATCGCGTCGAGGGAGATCATCTCGAGCCTCTCCTCAAGCGCTTCTACATCTACGGCCAGTTCGGCCGCCAGATCTGCGAGAGCTGAATTTTGCGACTCACGGTTAGAGTCGTTGCTGTTGGTGTAGTCTGACATGTTTCTTTTTCCTTTATTTGAATTGCGAGCTTTCTTAACGTGAGCTCGTCCTAGTAGTGACGCAAGTTGCCGCACCGTTTCAAGAAAGTCGCTAGTCTCCTGTCACATTGATTCGTGACATAAATCAAGATGATCGGCCAACAACGCTGGTACGTTGAGCGAAACGCGCAATACTCGCCAGGATCTGGTCTGCCGTTCTGGTCCAGACGAACGGTTTGGGATCTTCGTTATGAACATCGATGTACTCCCGGATAGCGCTTTCCAGTTCTTTGACGCTGCGGAAGATACCACGGCGAATGCGCTTGTTGGTGATCTCAGCAAACCAGCGTTCGACCAGATTCAGCCAGGAACCGTAAGTGGGTGTGAAATGGACATGGAAACGGGGTCTTTTAGCGAACCAGTTTCGGATGATGGCTGTCTTGTGCGTTCCGTAATTGTCCATCACAATGTGGACCTCGAGCCCCGCGGGCACGTTGGCCTCGATGGTGCTGAGAAATTTCCGGAATTCCTGCGAACGGTGACGCCGGCGCAACTGCCCGATGATGCGACTGGTCTTCAGTTCCAGAGCGGCGAACAAGGAGGTAGTGCCGTGCCGTTCATAGTCGTGGGTACGCCGTTCGACCTGGCCCGGGCGTAATGGCAGCATAGGTTGAGTGCGATCCAGTGCCTGAATCTGGCTCTTCTCGTCCACGCAGATTACCATCGCATGATCGGGCGGGTTCATATAAAGGCCCACAATGTCGCGCACCTTTTCAATGAGCAATGGATCAGGTGACAGTTTGAAGCTCTCTGTACGATGCGGCTGTAAGCCGAACGCGCGCCAGATTCGACTGATCGCCATGCGGCTGAGTCCGGTGTTTTTGGCCATCTCGCGTGTACTCCAGTGACTCTGCCCACGAGGTGTACTCTCGAGGGTCTGAATCACCACCTGTTCGATCTGCTCGTCGCCGATCTGGCGCGGAGCACCCGGACGCTGCTCGTCATAGAGTCCCTCCAGTCGCTGCTTCAAGAACCGGGCCCGCCATTTGCCAACCATTCCGAGTGAGCAGCGCAGCTTTTTGGCCACTGCTCTGTTATCCAGACCTTCGGCGCAGGCCAGCACCACTCGCGCCCGCCGTGCCACCGCCGGCCGACTGCGCGACCGCTGAGCCAAAGATCGCAGCCGCTGGTGCTCCTCTTCGCTTAGGCGCAACGCTTGTTTAGGACGTCCTCTCCGCATACTGAGTGGACGCCTTTCCGTCCTATTTATTCCACATATTTCTGTGACGGGAGACTAGGTTTGGTGCTCTCATAACCTAGCAGCCGAGTGCGGGGAAATGTGGAATACGTAAGCAGCACCGCAGGTGCAGGCCGGTTCTCTGGACCATTTAGGGCGGGCGCTCACCGAACCCTATTTCGAAACCGCCGCGCCGAATACGCGCAGAAAATTGCTTCCGCCTATCTTTCCGATCTCATCTGGGGTAAAGCCGGTCTGCAACATTGCATCCACAACGGCATAGTAGAACCCGACTTTTTCGTCAGCCCATGCCTCATTGGTACGTTCACCAACACGCGGGTGCTGTTGACCAGGGCGGAAGCCGCTGGGAGGTGGGCCGTCGGGGTGAGAGCCGGCTGGAGGAGGACCACCAGGGTGAGGTCCGTTCGGGCGAGGGCTAGGCCTCGTGAGCTTGGTGTCTGTACCGATGCAAACATGATCGACGCCGATCACATCGACCAAGGCCCGCACATTTCGTGCATACTCGACGGGCGTATCGGACAGATGTGTCCAGACTCCGATCAGGCCGGCGGAATCGGCGACAATTCTAGCCTGCTCTTTGCTGATGAGGCGCGGACGCATCATCTGCGCCATCCGCGGGTTGCTGCCCAGCTGCGTATCAAGGCCGGTGTAAGAGATGATGACTGGGCGGGTGGTCGCCTTGAGCGCGGCTTCCGTCGTTTGCAAATCGGCATGCGCGAGATCGATAAGGATGCCTAACCGGTTGCATTCCTTGTAGTCAACCCGCCATAGCGCGGGGGATTTGTATAAACGTCGCCCAGCGGGACGGAAGCATCGCTGTCGGTTCGATCAGGCTGCGAGGGCAAGACTGAACAGGCTTGAGATGATGCAACCCGACCGGCGATGTCGTCCTTTGCTAACCACCGAATCTGTCCCTTGCTAACCACCGAAATCGTACGCCTGATCCAGAATGGTTAAAGGTGGGGGTGTCGGAGGAAGGTCAATGGTCGGAGGCGAAGGTAGCCTGGAGAACGAAGGCGAACGCGTCGGGTCCTCTGGACAGCTTGACGATGTTAAGCGAGCCAAGGGGTGGATCGAAAAGTAGAACGCCCGTGGATTGTGCGCGGTTCTCGGTGCCATGTGTTCACCTGTTTGCGAACAGCGTAGAAGATTACGCCTTCATTAGCTTTGACCGTGAGAACCGCGTGACGGGATGGGACCGCGGCGCGCAGCGCACAAGATGGGAAAGGAATAGGCCCAATTATCCTCACCGAGGCGATTGATCCCGACTACCATCCGATTCAAAGTTTTGGTTGGCGACCACAAGCCCCGCCGATGGGGCTAGGACTTTGCCGGCGGAAGGCCCTGGTGACTATCAGTGAGCTTGGCGAGCAAGCCGGCACACTAAAACAAATGGGTTTCAACATCGACCCCAGCGGTCGCGGCGTTCTCGTCGTCTTTAGGCAGCTGGTGTGAGCAGGTTGGGCCGGGGATAGACGCCTGACAGCTAGCTACGACAGCACGGGCACGCAACTCTGAGCCGTGCCGCGTGCTTGATAGGGAGCCGCTTCGAATGAAGTTTTGTCATCTCGGAGAATGGCGACGCATCGAAAGTAGGTGTCGATGTTGTAGTTCATGCTGTCCTCCTTCCATTTGTAGCGAATAGAATCCCAAACGCTGTGTCCGACTATCTGGTTAAGACCCTTGATCGGCATGAACTCTAGATTCCAATCAAGCCAATTGATTCCACCGACAAGCTCGTCACCATCGCGAGCTAACCCGGCCTCAATGAACGGGTGAGAACAACCGGATTCTAACGCGAAAAAGGCTTGGCGCTGTAGTTTATTCAGTTCTTCTAATGTGAAACCCCGTTTAGAATCCACAAACCTTGGGCTCAGACCAGCATGGGAGAGCAGCCACTTGCCTACCCAGGTGAAAAGCCGAAAAACACGCCAGTGATCCGGCGTCATGTATTCGTTGATTACCTTCTGTCGAAACTCCGTAAATCCGTCGCAACAGTAATTCTCACTCGGCCAGCCGTACTGCATATCGTGATTTCCGAGCAGAAAAACAAACCGAGGATCGTCGATGTGCGCCGCTAACCATCGTGCCATAGACCGGATGTCCTCCTCAGTCGAATAAGGATTATCGAAAAAGTCGCCTAAAAAGACAATCTGGTCTACCCCTTCTTGAAGGTACTTGTTTACTGTCTGTGTGAGTCTCTTCGTTCGTTCGTGGACATCGGGAATGACCAGTGTAGCCATGGATCGAGGTTGTAGATAAAGAGCGTAGCATCGAATCGACCTATTCCAAATACCAGAGAGTGCGACGTTTACAAACGAGCCCTGGCGGAATTTAAAGAGACCGCGTGCCCGACAGCAGCCAAGTCTACACTGCCGCGCACTTGTCACGCTTCACTGGAGCAGAAGATCAGTGCTCCCCCGAAACCAAGCCTGCTGAAATGCCGAAGGTCGACGGCAGCTGCACGGTAATCTTGGCAGGAAGTGAATATCACTGACAGAGACCGACCGCTACAAACTTTGAGGAAGCGAGGTACGTCATCGCTCTCATCATCATTGTGCTGCTGGCCATACCTGCAATTGTCTGGTTGCCAGAGGTAATGGTGAACAGGTCGTATCACGGCGACCGGGAACGATCCATTGCCAGCGGAAACAACTACGCCAAGCTGGTTGACGATTATTGGTGATTGAGGCATTCGCCACTGTGTAAGGCACACGAGTCGAATGGCGCAATCGGTTTTACCTCGCTCCGTGTGGCTCCATCCCGCTCTTCCCCCGAGACGCGTTAGCCGCGCACAGGAAAGAGCACGGCTGCGGTTTTCACGGAGGTAGAAGTTCGTCAGTCTATGGACGCATCCCGCTGATCGCGCACATGCGGGTCAATGACACAATGAGAGCTCGATCGCACGAACGGAAACCTCTCGGGTCGCAACCGCGCTCGGGTATCTGCTTCGTGCAATGAGCTCCGGAAGCCAACAAGAAAAAACAGATGAAGTTATCCGAACGCGTTCTCGAAGGGCTCGCGAAGATGGTCTGCGGCGACGCCCAGCATTTTCCGTATCGCAGAGGTTGGGAACTGACCAAGTTCTTCAAGCGCTGCGGATTTCCGTTTGTCCATCAGAAAGAAACCCGTTCGATTTGGACCTATGAGCGTCTGGCTGAATTGAACCTTGGCAGCTCGCAATCTCCGGATCTCCCCTCGGATGATCTCTGCCGCGTTATTGCCGAGCTATTCGATCCTGACGATTTTGACGCCCACAACGAAGGCCACGCTGATCATAACGGTTTGGTGAGTGATCATATTTTTGTTGATCCTCACGAAGCTGTTAAGAGTCTGAATCGTCTTTTCCGCCGTACCGGCATAGTCGCTTACTTAGACGACTCTGGTCGGTGCTACTTACGAAGTACGGGAACAGGTGTCTCTACTGCAACTCTAACCCAAAAAACACGCCCACTCTCTTCCGAGGAAATCGAGCAACGTCAAAAGATTGCTGAGTTTCTCGAAAACGCAAGCGAAGATGATTTCATCGAAAAGGTTCTCGTGCCTTTGTTCCAGCGGCTCGGGTTTCATCGGGTCAGTCCGACGGGCCACAAGGACAAGACTTTGGAATTCGGGAAGGATCTATGGTTGAAGTATCAACTGCCGACGACCCACTGGATCTACTTCTGCGCCCAGGTCAAAAAGGATAAAATCGATTCGAACAACGCCAGCGGAGTGAAAAACGTCTCAAACGTCCTTACACAAGCCCGCATGGCGCTAGACCATCCGATATTTGATCCCGAAGCGAACCGTAGAGTGCTCCTCGACCATTTGTACCTGATCTCAGCAGGAGAGATAACAAAGGCGGCTCGGTCGTGGCTTGTGGAACGGCTGGATGCCGAGCAGAGGCGGCACATCATTTTCATGGACCGGAGCGAGTTTCTCGATCAGTCTGCCCGAATTCTTCTTGACCTAAAAATGGACGAGCCTGCAACGCTTACGATGAATGATTTGCCTTTCTAAGCTTTCACCTGCTCGTATTAACGTTGCCAGAACCTTATTGGCTCCTTTTTTTCATGGGACGTGCTTCGTGAAAGCAAGGATGGGGTCGTAGAAATGCTTAGCGCCTAACTCCGCAGGCGGCGGGGCATCCTTCACAGATTCAAGCGGTACGGGGTCTATGAAGTCGAGTCCTCGTTTCATGAAGGCAAGTCGCCATTCCTTGTCTACCCATTCCGAAGCCAAAGCGTGCCTACACCAGAACAGGTAGAAGACATCCGCTTTCTCGATGGCTTCGAACAATTTCTCGGCCCAGTCTTCTCCTGACCGCAGCTTCATCACATCCACGAAGACGTCCAGGTTCGGTGAGATCTTCTGCATTCCGTGAATATGCGCCAGAACCGCATCACGATCCACGCTTGCGTAAGACGCGAATGCTCTCCGATAACGCCTAACATCCGTAGGAATAGTCTGTCGCCCAAGTAGCTTGCCCTTGCCTATGCGGAGTAGAAAATCAATCCGACCGACCTCCAAACCATTTATACGGATGAAGCAGACCCCCTTGCGCGTTCCCTCAACCGCATCTCCGGGAATGGAGAGGATGAAATTAGCACTGCCTACGTCCCCTGTCCACCTGATTTGGCTGTGAGGGTTGAGGATTGGAATATTTTCAATCTGCAAAACGAACGAAATGTCCGTTCCTCGTCTGATGTCAACGGGGCCACGCGAACGCGAAAGAAGATCACGGATGTTGGTGATTCCGAGCGAAGTCATAGCTTTCCGCAACACGAGACGCAGGTGTCGTTGTAGGTGGGACCAAATGATCAACTCCACGTCGGTACCGGGGCGAACCTTTGCTGGCGCGGTCAGAGTGAAGAAGACTTCATCACTCTGAAATTGCTCGGGAGCAGGTTCGGGCTTCCACAAAACATCTTTGCCCGCAGCCCACTTTGCGAGCTTGGATCCGATCGCCATACCTGGGGAAGTGAATACAGCACCTACCCAGGAACCAGGATTCCCTTTTGGAATGTTTCCTTCTAGTTCTGCTTGTCGTTGCTCTGCGTCCTGGGCCGGGGAGCGCGCCGTGGATGGCTCAGATGTTATTGCGCCTGGTTCCTGGATCTGATCGCGGTCGCCCGACAAAGAACGAATCTTTTGGAGAAGTTCACGAGCAGCTACATCCTCGATATTAGGCTCAACGAAGCGGCGACGGTAAAGCGAGACCTGTTTGCCAGATTTGTACACCTCAAGGATCAGCGACCCCTCTCCGCTCAGGTAGAGAAGTATGACGATGGGCAAGATATCTCCCAGCCGATTGAGCAATGAACTTGTTGGCGGGAAACTTTCTGAGTTCCATCGAGAGAAACTAAAGAAAACAATAACCACGATACGACTTAAACCGGCTACTGCAACGAGGTCCGATTCACTTAGAGCCGGCCTCCGGGGGGGGAAAAATAGCTGGTGCTTGGCGTCAATGTTCCCCAACTTGAGGTAGTGGGTAATCATAGCCGCCGCAGGTTCGTCCTTGAAAGCGTTATTGAGAATTAGTACGTCTGCCATCCGCGTTAAAGATATTGAGCGCCTGCGCAGTCTATCATGAGTTCTTTACCTTACGTACCTTTCCTATTGACAAAGGGATTCTCTAGGACGCTCCAAGCCGAACTGGACCGGCCACACCAACCGACCAGTCGCATATGGTGTCATGCCTGTATGCGAGACCTGGACCGCACAGATTACATAATGATTGGCCTTATTTCAGTGGCCGCGCTAGCGAGGTTGACCTTCGCTGGCGTTCGCGAATGTGCGGCGCGAGAAATTCTACAGACAAGATAAGCCCAACGGATTCCAGCCCAGACTCCGCAGAAAGCAAACAAGCGAAAGCCTCCAGAGCGGAACCCCGATAGGCGAGACGGGCGCCTCGGTCTCAATCCTTTTCCTCCCGAGGATCTTCGGCATGCGATGTGGGAGCAAAGTGCTCGCGAACACGCTAGCGTGGGCTAAGTCCAGATTTATTAGCTCGAACTGAGCTCTGTCTAGCAACGGACGCGGCGTCAGGTGCCGGGTTCCATGGTGGAGACATGTTATAGGCAAAGAGTGCGGGTCACACGATTCAAGGACGACAGTCGCTGGTGCGGCCCGGCGGCGATCAGCGCGGTCGCCGGGATCACAACCGGGAGGGCCGCCGCACTGCTTCGGGAGATAAGTGGCAAGCGGACCATCACTCGCGTCACGATCGATGACATCCAGATGGCGTTGCTTGGGTTAGGTCATCTCCTCCGGCCAGAGCTTGATCTCAGGAATGATCGGTGTAGGAAGGACCGGCCTACATTCGCAACCTGGTTGCGCGAGCACAACGATCGATCAGCGCGCCAGATCTATATGGTCGCGATCGGCAGGCACATCGTCGTACTCAGAGGCGACACGATCTGGGATAACGAGCATCACGAGGGCGTCCCCACCCGCGAGTACCCACACCGTCGATTGCGAGTCGTGTATGTCGGCATCGTCTATAAATTCTGACCTGAAAGGAGCAAGAAGATGACCCGAGCACTATCGCTCGTCTCATTTGCTCCGCTCCTCTGCGAGCCGCTTCATCTTCTCGAGGCGTTCCGCGTCGTCAGGCGGCAGACGGTGTCAGATGGCGCCGTTTGCGGTCGTTAAGGGTGGCACCGTTTTGTTCCAGTTTGCTAGCAAACCAGTCAGGGAAGGTCCGAGCGCTGTGCTAGCAAGAGCATGAGCGATCGGAATGCTTTTGCTGAGAACGTTAAGCGACTTAGAGCGACCGCTTTGTGTTCCTGTCCCATGAGTTTCACATGTGGGTGTCTCAACCGAAAAACGACACTTGCCGTCGATAGTTAACTGGGTTAGAGAAAGCTGCTTTGCTTCTTGTCAGTTCTCCCTCCCCAGTCGTACCACTCATCCCAA
This sequence comes from Bryobacteraceae bacterium, assembly GCA_045807925.1. Classification (GTDB taxonomy): domain Bacteria; phylum Acidobacteriota; class Terriglobia; order Bryobacterales; family Bryobacteraceae; genus Bog-105. The sequence goes on from JBJMGK010000170.1 coordinate 38,547, forward strand.
CTCTCGAGCGGGGCGTCCTTGCGGGCTTCCGACTCATCGCGGCGGACGCCGGTATACCGGACATACTCTTCGCCTTCGTACATGCCGCCAGGTTAGGCAAAGAGTGCGGGTCACACGATTCAAGGACGACAGTCGCTGGTGCGGCCCGGCGGCGATCAGCGCGGTCGCCGGGATCACAACCGGGAGGGCCGCCGCACTGCTTCGGGAGATAAGTGGCAAGCGGACCATCACTCGCGTCACGATCGATGACATCCAGATGGCGTTGCTTGGGTTAGGTCATCTCCTCCGGCCAGAGCTTGATCTCAGGAATGATCGGTGTAGGAAGGACCCAGGCGTCTCAGGTTCTTGGATCGGATCGGATCCATTGCGGAGCAACGCGACCTCGGGACACAGCATCGCCTCCTTTCTCCTGGGGATAGTCGGAATAGGTCTAGCTGCTTTGCATTTCCGTGATCAACACATTACGGCCTCATTGAAGCAAAACGTCGATAGAAGATCTTCCGCCGCGGAATCGGAACCGGCGCTTGGTTTCCCGGGCTTTTCGGTCAGATGCCCGCATACCAGGCGTATTCTGGCGCCGCGGAGCCTAAGCCATAGCCGAACCCTTTCAGACTATCGGTGACGGTCATGCGAGTGATGTATTTGACGCTCTTGTAACCGAGCTGACGCGGCACACGCAAACGAATCGGCCCGCCGTGGCCGACGGGCAGGTCACCGCCATTCATCCCGTAAGTGATGAAAGTTTGAGCATGCAAGGCATCAGCCATATCGATGCTGTCCCACCAGTCACGCTGGATCGAGAAATAAACAACGTATCTGGCTTGCGGCAGGATGCCCACATCCTCCAAAACATGGAATAGCGGCACACCGATCCATTCGGCAATGAACGACCAGCCCTCCTCACAGGCCAGGTGAGTAATCTGACCTCGGGCAGGATAGCTCTTGAGCTCGGGGACCGTAAACGATGCCGGGCGGGCGACCATTCCGTCCACGGTGAGCCGCCAGCCCCCGAATGCTCCCTCCTGAAGGCGCCTGAACGCTTCGTCCTTGGGGGCTCGCCGTTCGCAAACGGAGCTTTCGAAATCTGACTACGAGGAAACTCACGGGCCAAGGAATGGCGGGTCATTAGGCGCTGTGAAGCATAGGTTAGTGTTTCCCCGAAACCGTAGAGGCCACCGTGATCGGGCGGGATTAGTCCAAAACGCTCGGAAAGACCGTGAGCAACGGCCAGCCCGGAGGCGCCGGCCGTTGCTGCGAGCCCGGTACTGATTAGCTTTCGGCGTGAAACATTGCTCATGCGTGCTCCGTCTGTCGAACCGCCTGGCCCGTGATCATCGCTCGCATTCGCTTCCTGAATCCAGCAAGGTAAACCATGACCATGTGGACCAAAAGAAAGAGTAGGAGGAACACGGAAACGAAGAAGTGAATCGTCCGAGCCGATTGCTGGCCTCCGAAGGCAGTGACAGCGGCCGGAAGCACGGACGCAATGGCGGGGGACATAGCGAGGCCGGTCCAGATTACGAGCGGGAATGAAACGAAGATCACGAAGAGATAGGTGATCCGCTGGAGCACGTTATAGGACCAGGCTTCTGCCTCGCTCGGCGGCTCGAAGCGCAAATGGCTCGCGATGACGACGCAAAGCGCCCGTCTGGAGAGATCGGCCCGATCCGGGAGCAAGTATTTCCAGAAATGGCCTGTAAACAAGCCGTAGATCACATAGAGTAATCCCGTGAATACGACCACCCAAGCCGCTTGGAAGTGGAGATACCGGCTCCAGCCGTTCTGGTCCGGCAACACGAAGGTATAGCCGGTCGGCACCGACGATCTTGAGGCTGGGATGGGCAATTGGAAGAGCGGAGGCGTCAATACGTTGCCGGTTTCACCCCAATAGAAACGCGGGTGAGAGATTACAATTTCAATTCCGCTGATCAGCAGCCCAAGGAAGCTGAGCGTGGTAATCCAGTGAGTGACGCGAATCAGGGCAGAGTGCCGGGGCGAGGCTGGCACGGCCGAGGCAGAACTTGGAACCCAAACGGAATCCGCCACACCGGAATGGTATCAGGTTGCGGGCACGTCGCGAACGTCTCGGCGATTCTATCCTCTAACAGGTTCGTCACTAGACGACCTTTGATTTCTCGTCTCTCACTCACCTAAACGAGCCGGACATAGTGTCCTTGCTGGAGCAGCTCGGACCTCGGCTGCGCGCCATCCTGGACGATTCAAAGGACCATAAAGACGCCGACACGGCCGAGTCACAAGCCGCCCAACGGCTGGCACGGTCTGCCGGCGCTTCCGGGCCGGGAGACGCCGGGCGAGCTGGCGCTTCTCTGTAGGAAAAAGGGGCGCGGGGTGTAGCGTTGGAACACTTAGTGTCGTGTTTGTTGCATGCGGGGCGAAGACCAAGGACAGCAAGGCATATTCAGCTACGTTTCACTGGAGGAACGGTTTCCGGGGGTCAACAAACGATCGCAAGAAGCCTTACAATTGCAAGAAAACCTAAGTTGGCTACTTCCAGGGGAACTGCTCGACGAGTATCACCACAACGAAGTGGCGGCGGACGCGAGATATAAAGACCGACGCATCGGTGTGATTGGGAGGGAGCGTTGAGTCAATTAACAAAGACTTCCTGGGCCGAGTGTTTGCCGTAAATGCTCAGGTGTCCAAATAATTTGTCTTGGTCATGGCTGATTTTGTAGCGGAATACCGCTTTCGTGAGTGGAGAGCAGCTTAATAGCTGCCGTACGTCTCGTTCCTGGTGAGCGTGTCCCAAGCTTAGTTGAAGGTTGACGGCGGCTGAGTTTCATGTTACGCCACCTTCTCGGAGGGGGCGTTGGGTTTTTCTTTTCTTCCGAGGACGACAGCAAGAGCCCAGAGGTCTCGATGGCCGACGACTTTACGGAAGTGTTTTTCTGTCAGTAGCCAGGCCGACGCAACCCAACGTTGCACCATATCGCCTGTTCGCCATCGCGTCACGTTATGCGTTCTTTTTTGCACACCGCTTTGCGGGCTCTCGATTACGTTTTTTTTTGATTTTCTTTTTTTATGGTAAGTGTG
>JBJMGK010000171.1:0-68287 GCA_045807925.1 Bryobacteraceae bacterium
CGTAAAGTCGTCGGCCATCGAGACCTCTGGGCTCTTGCTGTCGTCCTCGGAAGAAAAGAAAAACCCAACGCCCCCTCCGAGAAGGTGGCGTAACATGAAACTCAGCCGCCCTCAACCTTCAACTAAGCTTGGGACACGCTCCCGCTGAACACAAATCAATATCTGTTCAAAGTGGATTACAACATCAGCAGCAAGAATCAGTTATCAGTCCACTATTTCCGCGATTACTATACGTCGACACAGAACCTAACCCAGCCCATCACTTACAACCGCAATATCCCTGGAACGAATTCGAGCATTCAGTGGACCTTTGTACCCAATGCGTCGACCGTCAACGTTGCACAATTCACCTTCACCGGAAACGTCATATTCCAGAAGACGGGCATCGCTGCAAATCCCATCTTCCTGACGGACTACACTCGCGCGGGTCAGGGCCTGACGTATCCCACAATATACAATGCATCCGATGCAATACCCAGCGTCACGATCGCGAACTTTACGAACCTCACCACTACTCCGCTCAACTTCAACAATTTCAACCGCATCTTCGATTGGAAGGATGACTTCTCGAAGATCATCGGAAGTCACAATTTAAAAGCCGGAATCCTGATCATGCGGAGCCGGAAAAACCAGGACAATGTTCCGGCGATCAATGGTACGTTCGCATTCAATACCACGTCGAGACCGCTTGGCCTTACAAACACCACAGGCAATGCGGTGGCCGACCCCCTGCTCGGAAATTTCTATTCCTATACCGAAGCAAGCAGCACACGAGAAGGCTGGTACAGATTCACCCAAATAGAGCCTTATGTTCAGGACGACTGGAAAGCAATAGCCGCTTGACCCTCAACCTCGGATTGCGCTGGGCGTATATGCAGCCGCAACACAGTGCTCTCAACAACACGACTGCGTTCTTGCCTCAGTTCTACAATCCCGCTCAGGCTGTCCGGATCAATCCATCGACCGGCTCTATCGTCCCGAACAGCGGAAACATCTACAACGGGCTTGCTCTCGGCGGCGACAGTTTCCCGCAAGCCGCTCTCGATCGAATCCCCATCGCTAACGACCCCGCTACGCAGGCTCTATTCCGTGGCCTTCCTAAAGGGACGGCAAACACCTATTGGGGCACCTGGCAACCGCGCATCGGTTTTGCTTACGACCTGACCGGCAATCAGTCGACCGTTCTCAGAGGCGGCTACGGTATGTTCTACGAACGGATCGAAGGCAACTACCTGTTCAGCGCCGTGAATAATCCACCATTTGTTCAGCAGTCACTTATCTATTACGGCAATGTCACGAATCCGGCGGGTGGAGCACTGCAAAGCTTCCCGAGCACGATCAACAACTCGCATTTTCTCGACATGAAGGTGCCACGGACAATGAACTGGAGCCTTGGCATCCAGCACAAATTCGGCAAAGACACTCTTCTGAGCGTTAGCTATGTCGGATCGAGTGCCGCTAATCTCGCATATCAGCAAGACGCGAACCAACTCCTGCCAGGAACGCTGCAGAGGAATCCGGGCATCAACGTGAATGCACTGCGCCCGTATCTCGGCTATGCAGACATCTATCAGTACAACACCGGTGCGAACTTCATCTACAACTCAATGCAGGTTCAGTTGCGGAAGCAGTTCTCGCAGGGTGGACTCGTCAATGTTGCTTACACCTGGTCCAAGGCCCGGACGGACGCTAATGGGTACAACTATCAACCTCAAGACAGCTATAATCTGCGTGGCGATTGGGGCCCGGCCAGCTATAACCGGAATCATATCTTCGTGGCTAGTTATGTGTACCCGCTTCCCTTCTGGCTGCACGGCAGCAACTGGGTCCAGAAGGCTCTCGGAGGGTGGCAGGTGTCTGGTGTGACCACAATTCAGACCGGATTACCTTTCAACGTGGTGACCTCCTCAGATACCGCCGGCATTGGGTTTAGTAATGCGAGCAGTACAAGCTACGGCGGCCAGCGGCCGAACCTGGTTGGAAATGCGATTTCAGGCCCTGGCGCCGCTCGCACCCAATACCTGAACCCGCTCGCTTTCGCGACCCCGGCGGCTGGCAGCTTCGGCAACCTCGGCGCTTTTGCGATCTACCAGCCTCTTTATGCAAACTGGGATGTATCGGCCCAGAAGGCCTTCCCAATCGGCGAGAGAGTAAGTGCAAGTCTTCGGGCTGAGTTGTACAATTTCCCGAACCACTTCTCCTACACGACAATTTCCCCGACCTTTGGCGCGGCAAACTTCGGTCAGGCAACAGCAGCAACTGACCCGAGAACGCTGCAACTGGCTTTGAAGGTCAGCTTTTAGGTGGAGAGCTGAGCTTCCTAGGGGTGGGCGGAGAGCTAAGCTCTCCGCCCTTTTCTATTCAGTTAGGGCTCATCCGTCACGCAGCCGTTGCTCGCGTTTTTAACCAAACGAATGTATTTCGCGAGTGTCCCGCGTTCCGCCTTATAGGGCGGCATCGTCCATGCCTTCCGTCTCGACGCTAGTTCCGCGTCGGACACATCGACCGTAAGGGTATGGTTGCCCGCATCGATCGTCACACGATCGCCATTCCGTACCAGTGCAATTGGCCCTCCGTCTTGAGCTTCCGGCGTGATGTGTCCCACGATGAAGCCGTGGGATCCGCCCGAGAAGCGCCCATCAGTCAGCAGTGCTACATCTTTTCCCAGGCCCGCCCCCATGATGGCCGAAGTGGGAGTGAGCATCTCGGGCATACCGGGTCCGCCCTTCGGTCCCTCGTAGCGGATGATGATGACGTCGCCCTTTCCGATTTCCTTTCGCTCCAGGGCGTGCAGCATGTCCTCTTCGGAGTCGTAAACCTTGGCTGGTCCGCTGAAAAAAAGGCCCTCTTTTCCCGTGATCTTCGCTACCGCACCGTCTGGGGCCAGGTTGCCTTTCAGGATTTGGATGTGGCCGGTCGGTTTGATTGGATCGGACAGGGGCCGAATAATTCCCTGCCCTGGTTTTAAGCCCGGGAGATCCTTCACATTCTCCGCAAGAGTCTTGCCAGTCACGGTCACGCAGTGGCCCTTCAAAAGGTTCGCGTCCAGCAGCATTTTGATGACCGCCGGAATACCGCCGATGTCTTGCAGTTCCTCCATGACGTACTTGCCGCTTGGCTTCAGATCCGCCAGCAGAGGAATACGGTTACTGACGTCTTGGAAGTCATCGATCGTGAGTGGGACGTTTACCGCTCTTGCAATCGCCAGCAGGTGAAGCACCGCGTTAGTAGAACCTCCGAGAACCGAGATGAGAACCATCGCATTTTCAAACGCATCCCGGGTCATGATGTCTCGCGGCTTCAGATCCAATTGGAGCAGGTTCCGGATTGCGGCGCCGGCCCGCACACATTCCTCCAGCTTCGAGGGGTTTTCCGCCGGAATGGAAGAACTGTACGGCAGTGTCATACCCATTACTTCAATGGCGGAAGCCATGGTGTTTGCCGTGTACATACCGCCGCAAGCGCCGGCCCCTGGACAGGCATGGCGAACCGTACTGAATCGCTTCTGTTCGCTGATATTACCCGAAATGAACTCGCCGTAGCTTTGGAACGCAGAAACAATGTCGAGTTTCTCTCCATCGCTGTGGCCCGGTTTGATGGTTCCACCGTAAACCATCAACGACGGCCGGTTCAGGCGTCCCATCGCAATCAGGCAGCCCGGCATGTTCTTGTCGCACCCGGGGATTGAGATGTTGGCGTCGTACCACTGGCCCCCCATGACGGTTTCGATCGAATCGGCAATCAAATCTCGCGACTGAAGCGAGAAACTCATGCCGTCAGTCCCCATCGAAATGCCATCGCTGACGCCCACGGTATTGAATCTCATGCCGACCATGCCGGCAGAGGTCACGCCCTCCTTGACTTTCTCGGCAAGTCCGAGAAGGTGCATGTTGCAGGGGTTGCCTTCAAACCACACGCTGGCAATGCCAACTTGCGGCTTGTCCATATCCTGCTCGACAAGGCCGGTTCCGTAGAGCATGGCCTGCGAGGCCCCTTGCGACTTGGGTTGGGTGATACGAGAGCTGTACTTATTGAGTATTTGAGGCATTGCTACGAATTTTTCCAGCTTATCGAAGTGGTTTGACTTTCGGCGCTAATTCCCGGGGCAAATGCGTTCGGCAACGAGCCAGGACGGAAAAGGGGCATTTCGACCAGAAACATCCCCAGGCCTTTTCGATTCCATCTAGCAAGACACACAGTTGAATTGGGTGGCCAGCGGCCGGGCGTGAGTTCGGCTGTAAACGCGTCGTGCTAAGCGGTTGAGAAAGGGCATTTATGAAAATTCCGGGTTCAAAAAATCACAGCAGTCGGGAAGAAATCGGCAACGGCGGCGAGATACATCAGGTCGCGGGGGGCGAAGTACCTCGCCTGACGACTCAGCAGGGCGTTCCGGTCTACGACGATCAGAATTCGTTGCGGATCGGTAAACGGGGGCCAACAGCGCTCGAGGACTTTCATTTTCGTGAAAAAATTTTCCACTTCGACCACGAGCGGATCCCTGAACGAGTGGTTCATGCTCGCGGATACGGGGCGCACGGGTATTTCGAGAATTATGAATCCCTGTCGGACATCACATCGGCGGAGCTGTTCCAAAAAGCGGGCGAAAAAACGGCCACTTTTGTAAGATTCTCTACAGTTGCTGGTAACAAGGGGTCAGCGGACCTTGCCCGCGATGTACGCGGTTTTGCAGTCAAGTTCTATACAAAGGAAGGCAACTGGGATCTTGTCGGCAACAATATCCCTGTTTTTTTCATCCAGGACGCGATCAAGTTCCCGGACCTGATTCACGCGGCGAAGCAGGAGCCGGATCGCGATTTTCCCCAGGCGCAGACTGCCCACGACAATTTCTGGGATTTTGTGTCCTTAATGCCCGAGAGCATGCACATGATCATGTGGGCAATGTCGGATAGGGCCATTCCACGTTCCTTTCGTTTCATGGAGGGGTTCGGAGTACACACCTTCCGCCTGGTAAACGCCAAAGGCAAATCGACATTTGTGAAGTTCCACTGGAAACCCAAGCTCGGCCTGCAATCGGTGGTCTGGGATGAGGCTTTGAAGATCAACGGGGCCGATCCGGATTTCCATCGCCGGGATCTTTGGAATGCCATCACGTCCGGAAATTATCCGGAGTGGGAACTCGGGCTGCAATTGTTCGATGAGAAGTTCGCGAACTCGTTCGACTTCGACGTGCTCGATCCAACCAAAATCATTCCGGAAGAACAGCTTCCCATCCGCCGCGTCGGACGGCTTGTTCTGGATCGGATGGTCGACAATTTCTTCGCCGAAACCGAGCAAGTTGCGTTCTGCACCAACAACATCGTCCGGGGCATAGACTTCACCAACGACCCGTTGTTGCAGGGTCGCAACTTCTCTTACCTGGACACGCAGCTGAAACGGCTTGGCAGTCCGAACTTCACTCACATTCCGATCAACGCGCCTCGATGCCCCTTTCACAACTTCCAGCAGGACGGCCACATGGCCATGACCAACCCGAGAGGGCGAGCCAATTACGAGCCGAACTCGTGGGGTGGCGCCCTGGGCGGCCCTCGCGAGGACCACGAGAACGGGTTCCAATCTTTTCCGGCACATGAGGAAGGAGACAAGCTGAGGATTCGCGCCGAGAGCTTTGCCGACCACTACAGCCAAGCCAGGCAGTTCTATATCAGCCAGACCATCGCCGAGCAGGGCCACATCGCGGACGCTCTGATCTTCGAACTGAGCAAGGTCGAGACTCCGGCGATTCGGGAGCGAGTCGTTTCCCATCTGCCGAACATCGATAACGAACTTGCGAAGAAAGTGGCGACGGGCCTCGGATTGCGGGAGGTACCTCCAACCGCGAAGCCGGCGCAAACCCCGCGAACGGACTTGAAGCCGTCTAAAGCCCTCAGCGTCATGCTGAACGGACCGGAGAACTTCAAAGGTCGGAAAATCGGTGTCTTGGTAACCGACGGAGTTGATGAGGAGCTTTTGAATGCGCTCCAGTCGGCAGCTCAAACCGAAGGCGCCATGCTCGAGTTGATCGCTCCCGCGGTTGGAGGCGTTCAGTCAAGCAAGGGTAAGCTGATTCCTGCCGACCAGAAGCTTGGCGGTGGACCGTCCGTACTCTACGATGCAGTCGCGGTGCTTCCTTCTGCTGCGGCCGCACAAATGCTCGCCAAGCATCCCGCAGCTCGTGACTTCGTTACCGATGCATTTACCCACCTGAAATTCATCGCTTATACCGACGGTGCGAAGCCGCTGCTGACCAAGGCTGGACTTGCAGAAGACCTCGATGCGGGCTGCTTTCAGCTGTCCGACTCGGGGAGCGCTTCCAAATTCATCACGCTTTGCCGGATGTTGCGGCATTGGGAACGGGAGAAGGTGGTCAAGCCCGAGATGGCCACCGTTTGACGAACGGAGGGAGGCCGGGGACGTTCCGGCCCTCCCTCAAACCCGAACCACGAAAGACGCCGATACTCTGACCTTCATCTCCAGTCCAAGACCACCAATACTATCCTTGACGAAGAGCGAATCGCGCTTTCAGGAGGTTCAATGGTGGGCAGAGATGGGAGAATGTCGCGCCGGATGATACTACGCGGGGCAGGTGCGACCAGCACGTCGTTCGCGCTTCAGAATTCCGCTTCACGGGCCCAGGGCAGAGAGCAGGTTGCAACCTCCGCGCCCTCAATCTCCAATTTGAGATCCATGCGGCAACGCGTGAAGCCAATCACCTTGAAGGAACGCCAGGAGCGAATCGAGAAGGCCAGGCAACTCATGGCGGCTCACAACATTGACGCCATTCTACTGATCGGCGGAACTTCGCAGCTCTACTTTACGGGAATGCGTTGGGGGAACAGTGAACGGCTGTTGGCTACCGTGGTTCCACAGGCGGGGAAGGCCTTTGTGGTTTGTCCCGCATTTGAGGAGGAACGGGCACGCGAGCAACTCAACCGAGGCCCCCTCGAAGATGCGAGCGTTATGACTTGGCAGGAAGACGAGAGCCCGTACCGCCTGGTTGCTTCGGGTCTACGGTCGCTGGGCAAGTCTGGAGCGACGCTTGGCGTGGAAGAGCGTACGCCATGGGTCTTTACCGAAGGTATTGGCAAAGCCGCTCCTGGTATCCGGCTAACTTCCGCTACGCCGGTCACTGCAGGATGCCGGATGATCAAGAGCGCTCACGAGCTCGAACTCATGCAGATCGCGAATGAGGCGACCCTCAAAGTTTATGAAGCTGTTTACCACGCTCTGAAACCCGGGATGACGCAAACCGAGGCGTTGTCGTTGATCTCTGCGGGTTACGCCAAGGTAGGGTTCCCCGGAGAAGCAAGCGTGGAAGTGGGGCCTTATACGGCGAACCCGCACGGCTCAGCCACGCCTCAAGTGATTCAGGAGAACACGATCGTGATGATCGACGACGGATGCACTGTGGAAGGATACAACTCCGACATCACCCGGACTTTCGTTCTGGGCAAACCGAGCGACAAGATGAAGAAGGTCTTCGACATTGTTCACCGCGCTCAGACAGCCGCGCTATCGGCGGCCAAGCCCGGCGTTGAGTGCCAGGCCGTGGACGCCGCAGCTCGCAAAGTAGTTGAAGAGGCAGGCTTCGGACCGGACTACAATTTCTTCACTCATCGTATTGGCCACGGCATCGGCATGGACGGTCACGAATGGCCATATCTTGTCCGGGGTAACACGCTGAAGTTGCAGCCCAACTTCACCTTCAGCGACGAACCCGGGATCTACATTCGTAACGAGTTCGGTATCCGCCTTGAAGACGACATGAAAATAACGGAGAACGGCGCAGAACTGTTCACCCCGCAGAGCCCCTCGCTCGACCACCCGTTCGCTTAGGCCGGAACGCGCTCTTTTTCCTCCTCCGTTGCCTGCTCCTTTGTTTCGGGCATTCGAAGCTGGTAGAAGATGCCGCCGGCAGCAGCCACCGCCGCTAAAGCGAGGAAACTTGCGTTAAAGCCGAGGCTCTTCGCGATCCAACCAAAGAGAACATTACTCAACATCCCGCCCAGCCCCATCGCCGACTGCACAGCGCCCTGAAGGAGATTGAATCGCCCCGTACCCTTTGCAAGATCTGCTGTTATCAGGGTCAGAAGCACTCCGTAGATCGCCATGGCAACGCCGTCGAGAGTCTGCAGTCCGATCAGGTAATACTCGTTGTGGCTTGCGACCGTAAGGGCGTTCCGCAGAACCAAAAACGCGAAACCGACGAGGAACAGAGGCTTCCGACCCCATGAGTCCGCTAGCCTTCCACTGACGGCCGAGACCGCAACCATAACTGCCTCTGCCACGACGATGGCCGCGGCCACTTGCCATGCCGATTGCCTGCCGTGTTTTCCGCTACTGAGGATTTCTCCAACCAGCGGGAGAGTCGCTGCGTTAGCAAGATAGAAAACGACAACGGCAATCGCGAAACTGACGATTCGCTTATCTTTGAGAAGATCACGCCAACTTTGCCTGTTCTTGTGTCCATGTGCCTCCGGGTTGTCGTCGCCCCCTCTGGCGGCCTCGTAACTCACGTCCCTGTCATTGATGAAATAAACGGATGGCGCCATGCCGGCCGCGAATATTGCCGCACCGTAAAAGATTCCCTGTAAGGCCAGAGCCGTGCCAACCGCACCCGCAGCTACCGCAAAAGCAACATTGCCGCTATGCGTGAATACTTCGTTTCGGGCAATGCGCCGAGAGAACTTGTCTTTCTCGACCATCCCCAACGCAAAGGCCGCGGTTGCAGCCGGGAAAATCGTGACCGCGCATCCAATCACGACTTGCACAGCGATCTGCGCCCAAAAACTTGGGAGCAAGACGATGCCCAGAGCACCCAGCGCGACAACCACGCCGGCTCCTCCGGTCAGCAGTCTCTTGTGACGCGACTCATCCACCCAATACCCGACGGGGCCTTGAATAAGAACACCTGCTATGGATTGACACGCTATCAGTGTGCCTATCTGACCTGGGTTCCAATGCCGTACAGCTGTGTAGAAGATGGCCATGAACGGCCCGAGTCCGGTTTGTATGCCGGCATTACAGAAATTCAGTGCATCGAGAGCCCGCAGGCTCCCCGGTTTTGCTTGCGCCACAGTGTCTGGTCCCGGAGAGTTGTTTTATTCACGGCAGGCAATGGGCCGCGCAATATCTTCGAGTGACTTCCCTTCGGCGCTAACTCCCAGCACGGCTTCCACCAGGCCACCGGCAATCATCACCGCTGCGCCCGCTAGGTACCCCCAGAACAGCAGGTTCCTGGATCCCGTTCCGACGATATACCCATAAAGCGCCGGCCCGGCGACACCGCCGACCAACGTTCCGCAAGCGTAGAAGATGGAGATAGCGACCGCTCGGATCTCAAGGGGGAAAACCTCGCTGACAGTCAGATAAGCAGCGCTGGCCGCCGAGGATGCGATGAAGAAGATGACGCTCCAACACACCGCCTGGGTCAATGCGGTGAGTACGCCCATGTGAAAGAGCCAAGCCGTTATGGCCAGCAGGATACCGGACCCTACGTAGGTGATCGTGATCATCGGCTTGCGTCCTACGGTATCGAAGAAGCGGCCGATTATGAGTGGACCAACCCAGTTGCCAAGCGCTAGCGGAATCAGGAAAATCCCGAGCCTTTCTGCCGGGACACCGTAGTATCTGAGCAGGACTAATCCATACGTAAAAAGCACAGCGTTGTAAAAGAACGCCTGGCTGACCATCAGCGAGAAGCCCAGGACAGATCTACGCCTGTGCTCGTGAACCATTGCATCCCAGATTTCTCGAAGCGGTGTGGTCTTGCGCGTGACTAATTTAATTTTCCTGTCGGCCGGTGCTAAAGGCTGTTTCGTGCTCGCCGTGACTTGCCGTTCGATATCACTGACCACTTTGTCGGCTTCGCCGGGTTCTGAATGGATCATCAACCATCGAGGACTCTCCGGGACATAACGGCGCAGCACGAGTACGACTGCACCGATTATGGCACCGATAAGAAACGCAAATCGCCAGCTAAACCCGGGCGAAAGAGACCTGTTGTTCAGAAGAAAGAACGAAGCAACGGAGCCCAGTGCAGCTCCGCCCCAGAACGTCGAGTTGATGAGTAAATCCACATGTCCACGCATGCGGGCTGGGATAAGCTCATCAACCGCCGAGTTCACGGCCGCATACTCGCCTCCGATCCCAGCGCCAGTGAGCGCCCGGAACAAAGTGAAGCTGAAGAAGTTCCAGGAAAAAGCGGTAAGGGCGGTAGCCGTAAGATACAGGGCGATCGTAATAGTGAAGAGCTTTTTGCGTCCCCACCTATCCGTCAGATAGCCAAAGACTAAGGCTCCGATCACCGAGCCGGCAAGATAGTAACTTCCGCTCAACCCCAATTGCGCGTCGGTGAAGCCCAATGTATCCGGGCGCTTCAGGATTCCGGCCAACGATCCAGCTAAGTTGCTTTCAAGACCGTCGAGGAGCCAGGTCACACCGAGCGAGACAACAACCAGCAGGTGCCACCGGCTCCATGGCAAACGGTCGAGACGGGTTGGGACATTCGTTTCGATGCATTCAGTGGTGTATGCTTGTTGCGCTTGAGTTGCCATGTGTGGGCCTCGCAGGCGAAGTTTCGATACTGTGACAGAGATCACTGCGCAAAGGTTACGCCGAGGTTTTGGCGGAATTTAGATCGAAGTTTCACGAACTGGTAGTGTCACGAGCCAACTCCGATTTCCTCTCCGGAGAGCCACGCGCGCTGCACTTGGAGGCTTCGGTCGAGGATTAGTAGGTCGGCGCGCTTGCCGACTTCCAGGCTTCCAATCTCGCCTGCCAAGCCCACCCGTTCGGCGGGCGTGAGGCTGGCCGTCCGGATCACCTGCGGCAACGTCGCGGAGGTACCGCTCACCATCGTGCGGACCATCGTGTCCATTCCCACGACCGAACTCGCCAGCCCCTGGCCGGGCACGAAGCCGACCTTCCCGTCACTCTCGATCCAGGGACCATCCTCGCTGGAGCCGAACCGGTAGTGACCGAGCGGCATGTCGAGAGCACGATTACAATCCGTAACCAGGCATAACCGAGAGGCACCCTTCGTTCTGAACGCGAACTCTAGCAACTCCGACGAGAGATGCTGTCCGTCTGCAATGACCTCCGTGCTCATCTCAGGGTTGGCGAGAACGAATTGCTCCATGCTGGCCTGCATCGGCGTGCCGAACCGGATACGCAAAGAGGTCACCGAACTCATTGCACACCAGAAGTGATCGACGTGTCGCACTCCAGCATCGAATGCGGACTGCATCTCGGCCCAGCTGGCGTTCGAATGTCCGCAGGTAATCAGGCATTCGTTTTCTCGCGCCGCTCGATAGAACGATGTTGCGCCGGGAAGCTCGGCGGCACACGTCGCCACCCGAATAATGCCGAAATTGAAAAAGTGATGGTATTCTTCCGGATCGGGATTTCTTCTGCCCTCTAGCGAGTGGCAACCGACCTTCTCTTCGGCGAAGTAAGGGCCGTAGAAATGTATGCCACCGATGCGCGCGCCATCGGGAGGAGACCATTCATCGCGCACTGCGATACAGGCCCGAACCATTCTTTCCAATTGATCTGTCGAGCCTGTCGTGGTGGTCGGGAATATGGTTGTGGTCCCGTGCCGCAGGTGAGCCCTGTTTGCAATCCGAACAGCATCGGGTGTTCCGTCCATGTAATCCGCGCCCGCCCCACCGTGCACATGAATATCGACAAAACCAGGCACGATGTACCGTTCCCCTGCTTCGATGACCTGTGCTCCCGGACGACGGGGCTCTTCCTGCTCGATCGAGCTGATCTTTCCGTCCTCCACCGAAAGGAACGCGCCTGGCAGGATTGAGTCCGGCAGGACGATGTTGCCGTGAAAGCAGGTGGGACGGGAAGACCTCATCAGTCTTAGGGTAGGGCAGGCGATTTGCGCAACAGTCGCGCGCAACAACGCTCCATGCGAGACTTTCCCCAGTGAACGATATCGCTGTTCCGTTTGTGGGCGCAGAAACCGTTGAGCGCCTGCTGGATTACCCGAGTCTGGTCACGTCCATTCGCGCGGCCTTCATCGATCCGCCGACAACTCCGCTAAGGATCGCGATACCAATTCCGGAGACGCAACAGCAGGCAGGCGGAACTGCACTGGTGATGCCTGCGCTGCGGTCCGCCGGCCTGCTTGGAGTCAAGATCATCGCCATCCATCCGAAACTAAGCACCCGGCCGGGCGGAGCCACACGCGCGGTCTATGTCGCCATCGATGCGAATAGTGGCGAATTGAAGGGTCTTATCGATGGCCATGCGCTCACGCTTCGACGCACGGCCGCAACGTCGATCCTAGCGACCCGATCACTCGCGAGGCCGAATCCCGAAACCGTGGTCGTCATCGGCACGGGCTCGTTAGCGAAGTGCCTCGCACGAGCGTATGCCGAGACGTTCGGTCCCAGAGAACTGCTGATCTGGGGACGAGACCACAGCAAGGCTCAAGCCCTGGCAAACGGAGTCGTGGAAAGCGGCATCGAAGCACGAGCGGCTTTAGACCTTGCTGACGCGGTAGGCTCAGCCGACGTAATAACGTCCGCAACGCTTGCGACGGATCCGATTGTCTTAGGACGCCATGTCCGCCCCGGCACGCACGTCGATCTCGTTGGGGGATTCACGCGAGAGATGAGGGAAGCTGATGACGATCTGATCTCGAAGGCGATTATTGTGGCCGACGTCGAGACCACTGTCACGGAAGCTGGCGACCTGGCACAACCACTCGAGCGAGGGATCATCCGAAAGGAGCGAATTATAACGGTACGACAAGTTCTCACGGGCGTAGGTCCGGGCCGCCAATCTGAATCTGACGTAACGCTCTTCAAATCTGCCGGACACGCGTTGGAGGACCTGGCCGCCGCGGAATTGTTGTTCCAGCGCTGGGTGTCGTAGCTGCCCTGCGTCGTGGTAGCATTCGGGTCGTGAGAGACGTCCAAGTCGTCGAAGAAGAACTTTCGGAGATCGCCGCCATCCAGGACGATTTAACAAAGTTCGAACGAATCATCGCCTGGTCTGCCGCACACCCGGATGAGGTTGTCTTCGCAGTGCGATTTATGAGCGGTCGATCAAAGGGCCTGGACCAATGGATTGCACAGCATTCAGGCCAGCGCTCGTCAGATTCGTCTCACCTTTGAAACAAGCTCGCTCTCATGCGATGGTCTAGCGCTTCGGCGGTTTGTCTTCTGCTTTCAGGCCAGGTCGCTCGCCCCTCCGACATTCGGAAACAATCTGGCGCCCCGGAATTGATCCGTCTCGACGGTGATCTCTCGCCGGTACACGATCCGGTCATCATCAAAGAGAAGGATACCTGGTACCTGTTCTGCACGGGCGGAAGCATCAGGCGCTCGAATGATCTGCACCACTGGACCCTCGCCGGAAAAGTCTTCGACAAACTCCCGGAATGGGCAATCACAGAGATACCGGGTACTCGCGGCGGATTCTGGGCTCCCGATATTTCCTTCCACAACGGAGTTTATCGCCTCTACTATGCGGTTTCCACCTTCGGAAAAAACGATTCCGCTATCGGACTCGCAACCTCTAAGACCCTCGATCAGCGCAGTCCCGACTACAAGTGGATCGATCAGGGGCTAGTCTTCCGGTCTCATAAGGGCGACGATTTCAATGCCATCGACCCGAATCTAGCGGTTGATCAGAAGGGTCGCCAGTGGCTGGATTTCGGCAGCTTTTGGGGCGGAATTAAAATGATTCAGATAGACAAGGAAACGGGTAAGCCCTCAAGGACCGCTCACAAAATATACTCTTTGGCGAGCCGGTTTCGGCAAGATAGCGTTTCGGATACAGCCGTAGCCGCTCCTCCGAAAAACTCGATTGAAGCTGCATTTATCGTTCGCCGCGGCAGGTTTTTCTATCTATTCGTCTCTTTTGATTACTGCTGCAAAGGAGCGAATAGCACATACAACGTTGTCGTGGGACGTTCGCGCGAGATAACAGGGCCTTATAGGGATAGGGCGGGCCGCTTGATGGCCGAAGGCGGCGGGACGCGGCTAACGACGGGCACCTCATTGTGGCGCGGTCCTGGTCACGCCGGCGTTCTTCTTCAGCAAGGCAGCCCGGACCTTGTAGTCTTCCACGCCTATGACGCGACTTCCGGCAAGCCTTTCCTACAGATTTCAACGCTAACCTGGGAAAATGACTGGCCGGAAGTTGCGGCTCTGCCGGGAGGCTTTATCCCGAACAGCGTCCGTCCGTAGTTGCTTTGCCTAGGCAGATCTTTCAAGCGCTTTTGGCAGATGCGATTGGCCTGGGCATCTCACTTTGAGGCGCACGCTTTGGCAGTGTACCGGGTTCAACTCTGTTCCGGAGGTCATCAGAGCGTTCCCGCAAAGCCTTGGCAAGGAGTTCCACCTGTTGATGAAGTTGCTCGACCGTGACGCACTGGATCGTTACTTGACCCGGCGAGAGGAAAATGGCGTCACTCAATTGATACTGGAACAGCGTCCGCTCCATCGGCACCGCCGAGGCGCAGGTCCCGTGACCACATTGGCAATAGTCCCTTTCAGGTGCATGCCGAGCAGCTTGTCGGCAGTAATCGCTGCAGTAATCTTCGCCGTCTTCAGTTTTGCAATCACAGCCGGAGAGATTGCAGTAATGGTATAGCGACGCCATAGCTCCACCTTTCTCAGTCGATGAGTCGAGTACGCGGAGGCGTTGACTAGTGCCCTCGAGCGGGTCTGTCAACTCCGGAAGCGAACGGCGGACAGATCTCGAAGATCAATTCTATTCTGTTTGTTGAAGCGTGACAACCGCGTTTTCGTCTCTAATCTTCAATCGGTATTCTTGCCGACTGCTTCTGTTGATCGCTTAGCTCGCCCATGCCCTTCTGGATCTGATCTGGCGTGCACCCGTGATGTTCGAGTTCTTCCTGAAGCCGAGCGGCATCCAGGAATCGTCCGGACACCTTCCGCTCACCCGAAGAAGGGGATTCGACGTGAACTTCGTACGTTTGGTTTTCCTTCCGCTGGACGTGGATAGTCTTGGACATGACATCACCGTAGCATAAATTCGGTGGGAAAATTACGAGTTTTTTGAGGCTGCGAACTGACGCAAATCGCCAAAATGAACCTTAAATGGCCACAATCGAGAAACTCAGGTACCCTATACCTATTGCCCGTTCCAAATTTGCACCAGGTTGCAACACTTAGCGCCAGGTCTGCAGATGATCGCTTCGCGCGGCGAAGCGCCTTCTATCGGTACGCTGTACCGGTTATCGGAATGTCTGCGGCGACTGTTATCGGCTTGGCCTTGCGCCAGATCCATGCCGGACACTCGGCCAGCACGATCGCCTACCTCGTAGCTGCTCTCGCGAGCGCATGGTGGGGCGGCTACGGGCCCGGCGTTCTCGCCTGTCTCCTTGGACTGCTCGGGGCACCTTACTTTTTCAGCCCCGGTTTCAGTATTCTGCACCTTGACGTCCCACGCGCCGCCCTGGTGCTTCTGGTATCGATACTCATCAGTCGCGTAGCCGAAGGGCGTCGTAGGGCCGAGGACGCTCTTTGGGAGGCGAACGAGCAACTGGACGCACGGGTTCGTGAACGGACCGAGGAGCTTCAAAAATCAAATGCGGAATTGCGACATTTGAACGAAGCTCTGGAAGAATTCTCCTATTCGGCGTCGCATGATTTGCAACAGCCTCTCCGGATGATTACGCTCTACGCTCAACTGCTGGAACGAAACTATCGCGGACGGTTAAGTTCTGAGGCAAACGAGTATGTCGCGGCGATCGTGAGCGGCGCCCGCCAGATGAAGCTGCTTCTCGAAGATCTACTGGCTTATTCACGCTCGGTTCACACCTCGACAGAGAACATCGGAATCGTGGATGCGAATGAGGTGTTGTCGAAAGTATTGGTGAGTCTGAAAGGTTCACTCGAAGAGAGCCAGGCGAAAATAGATTCTTCGCGTCTCCCGAATATAAGGATGCACGACTTTCACCTGACTGAACTGTTTCAGAACCTTATATCTAACGCAATCAAATACCGCAGCAACGAACGGCCACTCATCGACATCCGTGCCCACGGCGACGAGGGACCGTTCTGGATCTTCTCTATCGCCGACAACGGAATAGGCATAGCAGCCGAACATGCGAAGCAGATTTTCGGGCTGTTCAAGAGATTGCATGGCTCGGATTCTTATGAGGGTACCGGGGTTGGTCTTGCGATCTGTGAAAGAGTGGTGGAACGCTATGGCGGGACGATTTGGGTCGAGCCGCGTTCGCCACGTGGGTCAACCTTTTACTTCAAGCTGCCAACCAACAGCGAAGACATAAGGACGCACGGTATCCAGGCTTCCAGTAGCGAGCCCGCGTTGAATGGAGGGGCGTTGTGAGCGTGGACTGGAAGGACCACGGCGTGAAGATTGTCCGCGCCGGCACGTTTGACTCCAACACGCCACAAACGCCGGGGATGACACGCGCTGCCGCCATCACCAATGCTCGAACCGGCGCAACACGACTCTGGGCCGGTACGGTGAGAGTGGAATCGGGGGCAAAAACGGGTCCCCACCACCATGGCGAACTCGAAACGGTGCTCTACATTGTGCGCGGACGCGCCCGCATGCGATGGGGCGACCATCTGGAATTCAGCGACGAAGCGGGACCGGGCGATTTCATTTTCGTCCCACCCTTTGTGCCTCACCAGGAAATCAATGCAAAGACGGACGAGATCTGTGAGGCGGTTGTCGTCCGCAGCGGACAGGACCCGATCGTGGTTAACCTGGACCTTGCCACGCCCGAGCCGGCAAGCGCGGGGACAGAAGAGTACCCCTTTCATCCGTCGAGGAAGAATCCGAACTAATGCTGGAATGGCTGGGTTTCGGGATCGATTTGTAGATCTGGCGGCAGCAGTAGTGTGTTTAACTTAAATTGAATGGCGATGCCGTGGTCCAGGTCAAGTCAGAGTCTTCCCGAGATTGACTCAATCGAAGATTGTGCCAACGTGATGAAAGAAGAGCTAGTCATTCTCTTCAAACACAGCCCTACGTGCCCTGTAAGCTGGATGGCGCATCGTGAAGTCCTGCAATACCGCTCAGCACAGCCGGATGTGCCGATCTATTTGATTTCTGTTCGCCGTCGGCGTGATGTTTCGCGCTATATCGCGGAGCAAACCGGGATCCAGCATGAATCCCCGCAGATCATAGCCTTGCGAAGGGGAGAAGTGATCGGAGCGGGTTCGCACGACGACATCACTGCCGAGACCTTGGCGGCGTTTGTGGCGGGAAAATCAGCAGAACAGATCGCCGGAGGCGGCATTCTAGGGACTCGAGAACCGGCTTCTAATCCCGGCTCTTAACGCACTAGGCGAAAGGATAGTCGCCGCCTGTGTCCGCTAGCCTTCATCTCTCCTGATATTTTGGGAGTGTGGTGAGTATAACGACCGAGCGGTTAACCGCTCCCAAGCGGCTTCTATACGGGCCTGGTCCATCGATGGTGGACGAACGCGCGCTCGAGGCAATGAAACAGCCGGCGCTTGGCATCCGAGATCCGTATTTTCTTCAGGTTATCAATGAGGTCCGGGCGGGTCTGCGATCCGCGTTCGGCACCTCCAACCGCCAGACCTTCCCCATTCCGAGCAGCGGAAGCGGTGCCATGGAAACCGCGATCGCGAACTTCGTGCGCCCGGGATCAAAGTTTGCCATCTTCGCTGCCGGTCATTTCGCTGACCGGGCCGCCATCATGGCAGCTCGGCAGGGCGCCGTGGTCGCCAAACTGGACAAGCCCTGGGGCGAGGTTTTCACGCAGGCGGAAGCGGAGGCCTTTATCGGTCAGGAACGCCCGGACGTGGTTTGCTTCGTTCAAGCGGAAACCTCGACCGGCGCCTATCAATCAGGGAGACTGATTGCACCGGCTGCGCGAGCAGCTGGCGCTTTGGTCATCGCGGATACTGTGACCTCGCTTGGCGCCATGCCCGTCGAGCTTGATGAAATCGGCATCGATGTCGCGTACAGTTGCTCACAGAAAGGGTTGAGCTGTCCCGCTGGACTGTCGCCCTTCTCCCTGTCCTCCCGGGCCTGGGACCAGTTGACGGCTCGGGGAGAGGACGGCCGCTCCTGGTACTTCGACTTAAAGCTGATGGCGCAATATTACGATCCTCCGCACGCGTATCATCACACGCCTTCTCCACCGCTGTTTTATGCGATGCATGAGGGACTTGCGGTGATCGAGGAGGAGGGACTGTCGGCCAGGTGGGCGCGCCATGAGGCTGCGGGCGACCAACTGATTCGGGGATTGACGAAGCTGGGGTTCACGCCTCTGGTGAAGAATGCGGAGGATCGGGTCTGGCATGTTGCCACTGTCATGCCTCCGGACGGAGTCGATGAAGCGGAGCTGCGCAAACGCCTGATGGACCGTTACCAGGTTGAAATTGCGGGCGGTTTGGGTCGATTGGCGGGGAAGGTGATCCGAATCGGCGTCATGGGCCCGTTAGCGGAACCGGACAGCGTCAAATTCTTGCTCGATTCGATTGGTTCGTGCCTTTAGGTGTGGCCGGATAGAATGTAGTGACCCCATGCAAGTCCTTGAAGCTGGATCGGACAAGTATCTTCTGCTGGAGATAGAACCTGAATCGGTAGCAAACATCGCCCGCCAAGTGGGGTTTGAAATCAAAATTGACGACGGAGTACGGGTGATGTCGCTTGACCTTTCCGCCTCGGACCGTCAGGCTCCGCTGTTGTTGTTCGACGCAGCGGATCCTGGGAACTTGGGCTGGTTTTCCCGATGCCAGTTCTATGTAGACGGGAAGTCCGGAGCTGTGCTGCAGACACCGATGTCGCTCGCCAACCAGAGAGACCGGCGAGGCAAACCGCTCGCTAACGCAATTCGCGTACAGATTGCCAAAGAATTACCGGGGAATTTCCGAATGCCTGGCCGTCAACCGGTGAATGAGCAGGTGGTCTATGCCGTTCTCTTTAACTTGTTAAACGCTCTTCTGAATACCGGCGTGGGCGTCTGCGGCGGATGTACGGTTAAGCCGCTGGCGGGGCGGACGGAGAATATTGGGCCTAGGAATTGAGGGCGAGTGGACGGCGACCTTAACGCCTCGAACTTTCGAGTGATCTTTGGATCAGTTTCGCGAGCCGCTACTATTCCCAACTGAGGTCGGCCACCACACGTTCACATGGATCGCCGCGAGCCTGGGCAGAAAGCTTGTTCAGCTGATCGTTCTCGCTTATAGGGTTCCGTGTGCGACAAATCTAATGCGCCAGGCCCAACCCAGATTAAGTTACTGAACCTCCAAAAGTCGTCGGTCCTCAGCTACCCGCCCACGGTAACTATGTTTTGACGCGGCACGATACAGTTTCGCGCACAAAGCTTGTGCTCGTGAATAATCCTCAGGTACGCCGATGTCAATAAAGATCCCTTTCTGTTGAACTGCAAAGACCCCAGCCTCAGCTATCCGAGGAAACACGTCCTGCTCCAAATTCGCCCAACCCTCCGGAATGTAATCAAGAATGGAACGATCAAACGCGTACACACCCGCATTAATGATCCCGGGTGCTCTTGGGCCGGTTTTCTCAGCAAATCCGATTACTCGACCATCACCAAGCGCCTGCACTGTCCCATATCTCCCCGCATCGGAAACTCTCGAAAGTGCCATAGTCGCTGCCCTTCTACAGCCACCATGCGCATTCAAAAGTGCACGTAGGTCCAGATCCAAGAATGAATCTCCGTTCATAACCAAGAACTCAGGGGCGCACGAAACGTATTCGCGAGCAAGCCTGACTGCACCTGCCGTACCAAGCGGATGCGGCTCGGGCGAGTAGTCGATTCTGATACCGACCGAATGTCCGTCTCCAAATCTATCTTTAATTTGGTCAGAGCCGTATCCGGTGCACATAACGACGTGGCGGAAGCCCTGCACTCTGAGCTGATGAATCAGAAGGTTCAAAAACGGCTTGTCGCCGAGCGGAGCCAGCGGTTTCGGCACCGTAGATCCTAACACCGGGCGGAGCCGCGTTCCCATTCCTCCTACCAGGAGAAGAACAGGGACCTCAGGCCGTAGTGCGAGGGGACCTGCCGAGTTTTGGACGTCATCTCGGTGATTGGAGCGTTCTTTCGTATTCATATCGATTCCAAGATTCTCGCGGTCCGTGACCTCTTCGAATGCTCGGCCACACGGCGGAAGAAAGAAAGGCTTCGGCGAATCAGTAGCCCGCAGTGACCTAGGCCGCGGGACCGTTTGCACGCTCGTACTCGCCACACCGTCCAGCACGCACAACCAGCACCGCCCCAACAATCATGACGCGAACAGCCATTTAACCTTGTCGTGGAGTTGCGCAGTCTTCAGGGTTATCTCTGCATGACGCTGGTCCGAATTCTCAAGCGATACACACCGGCATTGTGGACCGCCGCTCACTTTCGTCATCTTGGCTTGCACTCGATATTGCGGATCCGAAGAAGCGGGAACTACTTTCGCAACCGGTCGGCGCGGGGTGATCTGGCAGCGTTGAAAATGTGACGTAAAAATCTATTGACCCGAAGGGCACGTCGGCTGGTATGATTATGATTTAGATTTCTATAATCGTTATTTATATTGGTACGAATCAGCGTTTTTTGGGGTTTGGCCGCACGATAAAGCCAGATACATCTGACCGACAGCCGCTCGGAAGAAGAACTTTGATCTCACCTTGTGTGACCTAAAATCGACTTTCCGGGTATTGACAACCTAGAAACACGGAGTCTCCAGAATTGAAAAACATTGCGACATTCATATCGGTTGGCTTACTGCTCAGTTCCGTTTCAGAACGGAAGGTGCAGGCACAATCAATAACTCCCCTGCCATCGGGTAACAATGGAATTGCGGCAAAATATGCGGGCGACGCAAACATTAAGTCCGATCCGGCTGTGATCTTCGCGGACGATTTCGAGTCGTATACCTCAAGCAGTGATCTCTGGAAGAACTGGAGCAATGTTTACCAGCAGGTGGATACCCGTATAGCCACCGAGTCCGGCAATACCTTTTCAGGAAGCCATGCTCTCGAGTTCAAGGTCCCGCGCCAGACGTCTGAAATTGCAAACGCGGTTGAAAAGGCGCTGAGTCCGATGCTTGATACTGTCTTTGTTCGGGTATATACCAAGTTCGGGTCTGGATTTAACGCTACGGGATCCGAGCACAACGGCATAAGCATAGGTGCTAACTACTGTTGCGCGGGCGTGCCGGCCAACGGCACCAATAAATTCCTCGTAGACGTAGAAAATAGCCGTGATTACCCGAACGACACGTCGTATCCGGGATTCACAAATTCCTACGTTTATTACCCCGAGCAAAGAGATGTGTATGGAGACCATTGGTACCCGGATGGCACCGAATTGCCTTACTCATCTACTCCAGGAAACTTCGGAACTTATTTTGTAAAGCGGCCAAATTTCACGCCGGCTGTTAACCGCTGGTACAGCTATGAACTGATGGTCAAGGCCAACACGCCGGGCCAGCGGGATGGCCGGGTGGCAATATGGATCGACGGCAACTTGGTTGCCGATTTTCAGAATGTCCGGTTGCGCGATGTGAACACCTTGAAAATCGACAAAGTCTCGCTTGATTTGTATATCAAAAGCAATTCCAGCTCAACTGATTATTTCAAGTATTACGACAATGTGGTGATCGCCAGCTCCTACATCGGACCGATGAGTACGACGAACGGCAGTGTGGCACCTCCGACCGGTCTATCTGCAACGGCGAAGTGAGGCATACTCGCTTGGCGGATCCGCGGGCTAACAATGTACAGGGAACTCGACCAACGCGCTTGGCGAGTCACTTGAGCCAGATGATGAGAGGTCGGTTTGGTGTACTCTGTGCCATTGTTCCAAAACGATAAGACTGAATAAGATCTTGTGGTGATCGCCCCTGCCCGACCGATGCTGTTTGATAAGGTCCTGAACTGCGGAAAACCGTAAGTATCGGTAGATATGGGCCTCGCGATCTAACAGGGTATGGCTGAGGGTCGTATCCACGGCACTACGAAACCACGCGTCGACCACATTCACGGCAAATCCACGCTTTTTTCGATTTAGTAATTCGTTTGGAACGAAGTGGCGGCACACCTTGCGGTGCAACCATTTCCGAACTCCATGTCGCACCTTGAAGTCAGACGCTAGTCGTTCGCCGTACTCAACCACTTCCTTGTCCAGGAACGGTACCCGAACCTCAAGGCCGTGAGCCATCGAAAGCTTGTCGGCGTACATCAGGAGCTCGTCCGGCAGCGTGGACCGCAGTTCCAGATACTGGAATCCGCCGAGTTCATCGGCGCTTGCGGAAAGCTCTACGAGTTCCCGCCAGGATCGTAAGATCGTGTCCCCCGCGTTGGAGTCAATGACTCCATCCTGAAAAAGCCCATGGACTTGGTTGTCCGGCAACAGAGAGAGGACGTTCTGATAACGCGAGAGCCGATCCGGCAGATCTAAGGAGTAAAGAGCTCGCTTCAGCGTCTCGTTTCTGGGTAGTGCGCGAATCACTGCGCCACCAATATGCCGCGCCCAATCGGGAACTTCCCTCCAGACCCGGCCGTATCGAATGCCCAGATGCCGGCGGTATCCGCCAAACAACTCATCGGGTCCCTGGCCCATCAAGGCTACCTTGACGTCCTGGCGAGCCCGCCTGCAGACAAAGTACATGGGCACGATCGACGAGGACGCAATTGGTTCTTCGAGATGGGCGACGATGCCCGGTAAACTATCGTGAAACGATCTCTGATCTAGAAGGACACTGGTGTGACGCGACGAGAACCAGGCAGCCGTTTCCGCTGCATCTGCCAGCTCATCATCCGAGAAAGTCGACCCATATCCAACCGTGTAAGTAGACCAGGAACTACCGTACAGATTCATGAGCGCGAGCAGCAACCCGGAATCCAAGCCACCGCTCAACAACAACCCAACCGGCACATCGCTCAGCAGATGGCGCTTGATCGCTCTCTTGTATACGTCGATCAGTTCTTCGCACGCATTCGCTGCCGACTTCATTGGCGAGAACGGTTTGGGTTCATATTTGTACCAGCGGCGGATGTTGCAAACGCCGTTCTCGCAGATCAGCATCGTGCCTGGAGCAAGCTTATGAACATCTTTGTGGATGGTATGCGGGGAAGGAGTGTAACGATAGCGCAGAAACAGGCTTACCGAGTTTGGGTCTATCTGGCTGCGACCGCCTGTAAGGGCCAGTATCGGCCTCATCTCGGATCCGAAATAGAGCTTACCCGTGTCGACCTTGTAATAGACCAGTTTGATACCGAACGGATCTCGAGCCACGATCAGGCGCCTGCGCTGCACGTCCCAAATGGCCAGCCCGAACATGCCGTTGAGGCGATTCAAGAGCTCGTCGCCCCACTGCTTATAACCGTGGATGATGACTTCGGTGTCGCACGCTGTCCGAAATACGTGGCCGAAGCCTTCCAGTTCGCGTCGCAGCTCCAGGAAATTGTAGATCTCGCCATTAAACACAACCCAAACAGAGTCTTCCTGATCTGACATGGGCTGATGACCGCGCTCGAGATCGATGATAGACAGTCGCCGGAAGCCGAGTCCCAAAGGCCCGGACAGATAGTAGCCCTCGTCATCCGGCCCCCGATGGACAAGACTCCGGGTCATGAGCTCCAGATTGTCGCGCAACACGGGCGCACTATCGCCGAAGTTAAATTGGCCGCAAATGCCACACATAGTGAAAGTTTTCTTGCTGTCCCGCCTGGCTTGACTACCTAACGATCTGTTCCCGATCGAGAACAAAACAAAGGCTACGAAACATCTGAGATTGAGCCCAACGGTGCATGGGCGTGTTGTCCCAACCTACTAGAAGTTGTCGGGCCCGGAACGAGCCGGACGGCTGACGCCAGCTTTTAAGATTTAATATCTTCGACCGGATCTGATCCAATCGCGGAAACCGACCTTTCAACAACGTGGCGAGATTGATGCATTCGGCGTAATCGTACAATTCGCGCCGGTACACCGTCAGCCGAGGTCTGCGAGAGAACGGCTTCGGTAAGCCATCACCATCGAACAACGATTGGATGTAGTAGCCCACGCCGCTCGCTATCGCAGCCGTGCAGTCGGTATTGCCGGTGAGAGCTTCAATCTTCGACAAGGCCTTGAGGACGAAGCAGGTATGAAAGTGGTCAACAAAGTTTCGTTCCCCATCCGTCGCGTAGTTCCAAGATCCATCCTTGTTTTGTGATTCAAGTACAAAATTCAGGTTCTTTTCAGCAGCCCGCCTATACGCTTCTTCCGAAAAGTCGTATGCTGCCGTGCTGAGGAGAAAAGCCCGGTAAGCACTGGCATTGATCACGCCACCAGGATCGCCAGGCTCTGGAGTGTAGGCGCAACTGGAGGCCTTCGATGAGATCTCGAAATCGCGATAGTCCCTGAACGCATGCTCTGCGATGGAGCGCATGATTCCTCTCCATCTCTCTCGCCCATCAATAAGGTAGACCGCCCGGAACGCCTCGTAGACGTACGGCACAGTCGTGATGAGGGGGGTATTCTGACGGATTGTGCCCCGCCTCGTTTCCCAGTCGAATGGATATCCCCAGCAATATAGCTCGTGGCCAGGGCACCGGGTGGCTTCCAGAACTTCAAGAAAATGCACCGCTCGCCGATAGTATTTGTCGTTTCCGAATATCCGTGACAAAAAGGCAAAACCCATCGCATAATGAGCGTCCGCAATCGGAAAGCGCTGCTTGTGCCAGAACAACGCTCGAGCCGACGGTAGAAAAGCTTCGCAGAAGATCATCGGCGCCACAGCGAACGTTCCAATCCGCGGATAACGGTAATACAAGAGCTTCGCGCTCCGGCCCAAAGCGCTCGCGAAAAAGCTCTGATGATCGTACGAAGTCTCGCCGTAGCGATCGAGCCAAGCGATAAAACGCAGGACGATGCTCTGCAGTTCGTTCAGATTTGAGTCTCCGCCGAGAGTCTCCAGCGCGACAACACGAGACGCGTTATCGGGTGACGAGATCGAAATTATCGACATGCTTGAACCTCAACATCGACCGCGATATCGCCTTTAGCTTCGCCATCTGCTCTTGACGGTGGAATCGCATCAAATCGTCCGAGATTGGACGCTTCATTCGGCGGAGAAAGGCCCAAAGGAAGCCGAGATAGAGGGCAATCCCACCAACCACGTACGGCTTCTTGGTGGCCCGGTACAAAACCCGGCACACCTCCCACAGAGGATGCCCACCCAAGTAATAATCCTTCTCGCCGTACGAAAATAGGGAAGCAAGTACGCTCCGTTCGGCTGTTCCCAGCCGGCGATAGTGGAAAAACGACTTCTCGCGAAACGACTCGGTCCTCCAACCCATCATCCGGGCTGTTGTAACCGCAATCCAATCGATCCCGCCGGCCCGGTGCGGCGTATAGCCGCCGATTTCTTCGAAGCAAGCCCTTCGGAACAATTGACATTGTCCCGGAACGTGATTTCGTCCTTCAAAACTATCGGTTGCTGAACTGTACCCCTCTTCTTCAAAGATTGTGCCCGCAACCCCAAGCGTGGGATCGACTGCGAACTTGTCCAGAAGAAAGGAAAAGTACCCTTCATCGAAGGATACGTCGCCGTCTAAGTTGGCGATCACCTCATACTGAAGACCTGAGAGTTGTTCCATACCCGCCCGAAAAGCATACGCTTTTCCAGCGAAGCTCCGATCCATCCGCTTAGGCATACTGATGAGCTGAATCCAAGGGTGGAGCTCACGATATTTCTCCACGATTTGTGGAGTTGCGTCCGTCGATCCGTCATCGACGATGACCCACTTAAGCGGCAGGATTGTTTGCCGGACGACCGACCGAAGCGTCTCTTCCACGAACGCTGCTTCGTTCCGTGCCGGCGTGATAAGAACGTAAGAAAGTTGCCTATGTGAATCGGACATTTTGAGCTCCTAACTTGCCCTGCTCTCGACTGTCGGACTGGCGAAGAATTGCTTCCGGATACCGTGAAGGTCTTCTACGACGTGACAGCCGGGCGCAAGGGCATCGAATCCGTCCCCTCGGGGCCGGAGCCAGATCCGGGTACCGATCCCCGCCGCTTCAGCGGCATGAATATCAGACAGCTTGTCCCCGATCAGCACGCTGGAAGCAGGATCGAGCCGAAACTCTTGCGTTGCGCGTAACAACATACCCGGCTTTGGCTTTCGGTCGGGGGAATCACGCCGATACATACCGATTCCGTCCAGATGATAGGGGCAGTAATACACCTTCGCAATGGTGATATTCCGACGTCGAAACTCCTGAATCATCCACTCGGTCACGCGTAGAAAGTCAGCCTCCGTGTAATAACCCCGGGCGATGCCCGCTTGATTGGTTACGACCAGTAACAAATACCCTAGTGCCGCGGCGGAATGGCAGACTTCAAAGATCCCATCAATGAATTCGAACTCTTCCTGTCGGTATAGATATCCGCGCTCCACGTTGATGACTCCATCGCGGTCAAGAAAGAGTGCTTTATTCATTTGCATGAGCAGTGTCGGCGACTCGAGTTAGATAGCCGCATGTGCCGACCGAGACGCTCCGAGGGTCGAGAGAACATTTGTTTGTCGCGGCCGTGGTTGCCGACCTCCGGCACCACACTTGGTCTCCACATTGGCCTTGGCAGGTTCGCGATGCTTGCAATCTCGCGTCCATTTCTCTGTCAGACACCAGGCACTATGGCGACAGACTCATTCCGGGCATTGTGCAAAGCGGTCGCGTCGGAACTTGTTTCAGAGTAGAGGCGATTTCGCCACCACTCAAGCATGTCCCTGACCGTCGCCTTCAAGTCACACGTTTCCGTCCAGCCCGTCGCGCGACTGAACTTACTGCTGTCGCCCACAATCACGGGTTCGTCACAAGCGCGCACTAAGGCTGGGTCGCGTTGCGTTACGAAGGGAACGGTCGTGTTGAGTCGAAGCATATCAACCAGTTCTTGCACCGAGTAGGTCTGGGCAGCACACACGTTATATACTTCTCCCAATTCACAGCGTGTCAGCGACAGCCAAAGTGCGCTTACCAGATCGTGAGCGTTCAGAATAGCTCGACGGGTGTCGAGATTGCCGACTGGCAGTACAGCCGGGCGCAATCCTAACTCGATCTCGGCTGCTCTCTTGGTCAGGTCGGAGCAGACATCTCCTCTCTTCCCTGGCCCGGTCGTGTTGAAAATCCGGATTCGCACGCACGGGATGGAGTAATTCGCGAAATATTGAGCGGCCAGCAGATCCTGACTGACCTTACTGACACCGTACGGGTGCAACGGACGAAGTGGATGATCCTCCTTCACCGGTAGATCCACGGCTGCTACAGGTCCGTATTCCGCGCTGGAACACGCAACCACGATCAAAGGCGCGATTGCTGCCGCACGAACGGACTCAAAGACATTGACGGTACCACCAGCATTGATTGCAATGGTTTCGAATGGATGCATCAACGATACGGTCGGATAGCTCTGTGCGGCGAGATGAAACACATAGTCGGGCCCAAAGGACTTCACGAGATGCAGCAGCGGACTTGCATTCCTGACGTCACAGAGCTCGAAACGGACACCAGGGCACAGCCCGTCATTGTCTTTCACATCCAGACCAAGCACTGAAGCGCCATGCTCCATGCAGTATCTGGTGAGGACCTTACCAATGAAGCCGGCTGCACCGGTAATCATGACCTTCATACTTTTAGAATTTCCTTTTGTGGTTCGATCGTCAGTGCTTGTCAACATGTCCGGTGTGCTCAGATAGGTTCCGGCGCACATCAGGCATATTGCTCATATACCGAGCGCCTCTCATCCACGAGGGATTGCGCGTATGACGCCTCCGGCTCGTAAACCACCACTTCGCTTCCTCGGCTCGAGAATCGAAAAGGTACGCATAACAGCTTCTTCAAAGCTGTCCGTAAATTCTCGCGGCGTTCGGGAGGTACAAAGAACAACATGAATCCACCGCCTCCCGCGCCCAGCAGTTTGCCCCCGGTTGCGCCGGCGGCCAATCCCGCCGCGTAAATCTCGTCGATGCTGGCGTTAGTGATCTTGCGGGTCAGCGACCGTTTCAGCAACCAGCCTTCATGGAGCAGTTGGCCAAACTCTGTCAGTGAGCGGCCCGGATCCGAGACGATGGATACCGCCTCATCGACCATCTCGTACATGGCGTGCAGCTCGCGCTTTCGACAGGGCGTCGCCTGAATCTGCTCTGTCGCAATTTCAGATGCAGTTCGCGAAAAGCCTGTGAAATAAAGCGCAACATGTTGTTCCAGATCTTCGAGCCGGCTCTGTGTTAACGGTATACGCTTCACATCAACCGTCCCATCCTGGTGGAAGTTAATCCGGTTGAAGCCGCCGTAAGTAGCGATGACCTGGTCTTGTGACCCCACTGCCTCGGCCAGCAACTCCTGCTCCACGAAAATCGCATCGCTGGCGAGCGACCGCTTATCGCGCATTTGCCCTTTCAGCGCGTAAAGTCCAAGCAGGAGACCTACGGTGAATGCCGAACTCGTCCCCAGCCCGGTGCGCGCCGGCAAGTCGGCTACATGCTGAATCTCCACCCCCGCATCGATCCCAAGAAACTGTAAGCACCCGCGAGCGGATGGATGCTGAATCGCACCATTCCTGCCGACATTCTCGACTGTGGAATAAGAAATGCGACTGTGATGCTCAAAAAATGGAGGCAACCACCGGCAGGTTAGATAACAAGATTTGTCGATCGTGGTCGCGAGTACGGAACCGCCGTTTTCCCGATACCAGACCGGATAATCGGTTCCGCCGCCAAAAAATGAGATTCGAAGTGGGGTTCGAGTAATTACCATATGAGCCTTTCTTTTCGAAAGATGCACAAACGTGCTGCGAAATGAAGACGGATAGGAAGCGTTTGGTTAGAGATATCTAGGCCCGGGCGGCACCGTGGTTTTGGATAGTGAATAGCAGTCTGTCCCAGCGGCTCTGGAACGACCAGCGTGCGCTACGTGTTTTACTCTGAGCACGTTTCGCGAGTTCCCAGCCGAACAACGCCTTGATCCAAGAGTATTTCCAGGACAGCGATGGTGGATAGAGTTTGCCGCCCAAATCGGCAGCAAGTTGCTCGGCTTCGTTTATGATTCCGTTGTGCTCGGGGTAGAAGCAACTGAACCAGTTCTGCATATACGTGACACATGCCATCCGAGTTCGCTCACTGTCTTCAAGTGACCGAAGGTAATCCATGTGCAACCGCATGGACCGCCAATGCGCCCGAATCTTCCTCTCAGATTGCCCGATGTAGCTCAGGCTGCTTGTACCCGAAGTTCGGTAGTACACCTTGGAATCGGGCACAAAGTGCACTCCATAGCTAGCCAATAGAACGCGACAGAAATATTCCCCATCGTCATCGCCTAATAAGGTTGTGTCCCAGGGGCCCGCAGCCTCGGTCAATTCCCGACTGACGAGCCACGTAGCTGTTTGCATGTGAAGGTTCTGGCCCATCTTTCTGACCAGCCACTCGCGTGGGGTCAAGTCAGACCACAACGCGCTCGGATTGAACTGCGCTCGATTATGCCTGTGGAGAAATGATGCCCAGGCTGAAGAGAGCAGTACTCGCTCGCTTCGGCGTTCCTCCATCTGCAAGGCGATCTTGTCAGGAGCTAGGAGATCATCGGCATCCAACCACTGAATATAATCTCCGCGGCTCAGTCGAAAGGCTTCGTTTCTGGCTGCAGCCGCACCTTGGTTCGCCTGCGTAACGATACGAACGCCATAGGATTCGAATTGCCTCGCGATGGCGAGCGTCCGATCAGTGGAGCCATCGTCGACAAATACGACTTCCTTCGCGTCCCACGTTTGTGCGAGTGCCGACCTCAGCGTCTCCGCAATCCATTTCTCAGCGTTGAATGCGGGAATCAGGATCGATACTAACGGCCTCACGGTTATTCCTTCCTTGCAGGTTTGCGTAGACTGTGCGTGTCATGTCTGCGACTGTTTCCCACGAATTGCGCTTATGGGCGTACTCCCGGATCTGGCTTCGTACTTCGTCCAACTGTCGGTAGACATTGCTTTCGAAAAACGTCTCAATTGCCTGTGCGATATCATCAGGTTCGTCTGACTTACAGACGAACCCAGTCTTACCCTCGACGATATCTTCACTGAAAGAGCCAACGTCCGTGGCGATTGCGGGAAGCCCGAAGCTATATCCGAGGAACAGCACCCCGCTCTGATAGATGTCCTTGTAAGGCAACACGAGGACATCTGCTGCCTTGAAGTAAACCTCTGTTTCTTCATCTGGGATGAACTCGGCTCTGAGCAGAACTCGTCCACTAGGCGCATCATCAAGAATCATCTGCCGCACCGCGTTCCAGTATGCCTCGCAGTTGTCGGCCCGGCCGGCGATAAGCAACCGGTAATCATGGCATTTGGCGGAAATGTGTCGGAATGCAGCGATGAGATGCTCGAGGCCCTTGTAAGGAGCGATTCTACCGAAGAAAAGAATTGTTCTATCGGAAGCACCGATCCCAAGCCGCTGTTTCGCACTATGCGGTGTCATGCGAGTATTCGGGACGGCATTATTTATGCCGAACGGAATGACGCAAAGGCGGTTTTCCTGAACGCGAAACTCTTTCATGAGTTCACGTTTCATCTTCTCGGTGTGAGTGAATATATGATCTGCAAGTCTAAATTGGACTCCAAGCGTGAAGCGATTGAGGTAGGTATCCTCCGAATCGCGGCGGGCTGTATTGACGTTGTGCACGGTGAGAACGATGTTCTTGCCCAGGAGCTTGTAGTAAAGCATTAGCAGCGTACGATCGAAGAATTCGAACTTGTTGTTCCACAGGATGTGAAAGATTCGCGGTTTGGCTTGCGCAGCATAGCGAATCAGCCTGAGATAGTACCTCGAAAGCCGGGAGATTTTTTGGACGAGACTGGCCTCCTGGCTTAGACTCCCCCGTAGATTGAGAAAATTTACTGCCGGATCGTCGGAGATTCCCGGGCAATCGAGTTCGTCACTGCCGACTAGATCCAGGGACACGCCCGCGGATGTAAGGCAATTCGTAAGGCCGAAAACGTAGGGTCGATCGCTGCCGCCCGTGAGAAGAGCGACTATTGCTTTCGGCTTTACCGACGGCATGTGCGAATTCGGCAATTCAGCGCTAGTGATTGACAAGACGTTCGGTTGCCCCGCTATTCGCCTGCAGGTAGCATTCCAAGGCGAGAAAAGTTCGTCTTCCGCAGTTTTCTGATCCTTTTCAGGGCGCGCGCCACGTCGGAAAAAACAGCTACCGGTAGACCAGCGAGTGCCGGATATCCCATTCCTAGTAATCGCAAACTCCGACTCAGCTTGTAGTGCGGATCCATCCATTCCGTGCGAGATCCCAATTCATCCCTGAATTGCAACGCGGAAAGAGTGTATGGGGACGTGTCTAAATAGACCTGTTTTATATAGTTCCGCAGACCGCCCTTAGCTTCGGAGCGCCACGGTTCGGACCACGGTTTGCCGGCACAGGAGTGAATGAACGTAGGACAACCACCGAGAACGTTCCTCATCCGCTCAGCGACCGAGTACCCATACACTCCATCAAACTGGATGATGTGCTTTCCTCTGCGAAGTAGGTGTATTGGGACGCTCGAGAATTTTTCTGAGGTCAAAAGGGCAGTCAATACATCCTGGTCCGATAGCATGTGAACGGGTCGCTCTGACCACTTTTTTTTCTGGGACTCTTGATAAACTTCTGACTGCAACATTTCCCACCAACGCTCAACCAAACCATAGTGATAACGCGTAACACGGAGTACCGCGGAGTTCAATGAGAACGGCAGAACTCTGCCTACTTGTAGTCCCCATAGACGTGCGCGAAGAGCATTCCGATCGGAGCGTTCATCCACAAGTGTGTTCTCCGTGGCCACAAAAATGTCGTCTTTGAGAGGATATAGCACGGGATTTCGGGTGACAATGACGTCCGAGTCCACCCATATCACCTCGCTAAAACCCCTGTTCAGTAGATGCAGAATGGCTTGAGGCTTCACGTTCCACCCATAGCCGTTCCTCAAAATGCCAGTCTGAAGGCGCACCTCCGGGCATTTCTTTATCCAGTTCAGAAACGCATCCGTCGCATGTGCGTAGAAAAGGTTAACCTCTACTCCAGGACAGTGCAGGTTAAGGCTTAGGAGAAGCAGTTTCAGACACGGCTCGCATGCTTCTCGATCCTCCACAACGCAGATTGTAGGCTTCATAACTTATGAGAGAGAATGTTTGCGGAACGGAGCCTGCGACTGTTGCGGCACAAGGGGAGCCTAGCGACGGGGGCATTGCGAAGTTCGGCTTTCGCCGAACGTGAGCCCATCTCCTGGAAATCACCAAGCCGTAGGCGCAGCTAAGCGGACGTTGAGAATTTGTGAAGCCAGCGCCAACCAACATATGAACTTAGGTTTAAGTGGATTATGCTTATGGCGTCATTAAGAACTTGAGTCTTAATCATTTCGGCATGTATACTGATACAGGTTATTTATTACGGCAGCACCCAGCAAGCCCCGGCGGAGCTCGGAGCGCTTCCCTTGGAGCGGCACTTGCCGGATGTCAATCCAGGTACCCCTGCAAGCAAATTCAATCAAGTAGGACGGGTGAATGATGAGAACATCGGCAGCGGTGTTAGCTGCGTTTCTTTTGTGCCCTCTTTTTTCCAACGCAAGAGCAGAGACTATCAATGCAGCCACATGCAATCAAAGCGATGTACAGGCTGCCGTGAACTCGGCATCGTCCGGTGCAACGGTTGTGGTTCCGGCAGGTAACTGCACGTGGACAACCCTGTCTATCAACAAAGCGCTTACTTTTCAGGGTGCGGGATCAGGCCAGACTAAAATAGCGTTGAATGCAAATCCAGCCCTTACCTTAACCAAGCAGAGCTCAGTCATCACTGTTACTGGTTTTACATTTTCGTGTAGCGCTAACGAGCAAACGCCGCATCCGTTGGTCATCAACGGGGCATGGCAGGGCACGAAGCCTGTAATATTCAAGAACAATGCCTTCAACGTGGATGGCTGTACTCCGGTGGAAGCTCTAGTACCCGGGGGTGTGATCTTCTCACACAATAGCTTTACTGGAACCTGGGACAACGCCCTGCTCGTCGTTAAGGACGCTTCAAATGCAACCTCATGGAACACGGCAGATAGCATGGGAACGCGTGATACGAATGGGCTGCTGAACGTTTATGTAGAGGACAACACCTTCGTCGGAGGATCTAACGGAGTGTTCGATTGCGATGATAACTGCCGAATGGTCGTTAGACATAACACGTTCGGATATAATGGCAAGGATTCAGGTGGCTTTAATAGCCATGGATATGACACATCCCCGTATGGGATGCGGCACTTCGAGATTTACAACAACTCATTCCTGTTACCCGATAAGACCTGCACGAGCGGAAATACAAGCTTGTCCAACGTCAACCAGTGGATCTGGATTCGAGGGGGCACTGGGGTTGTATTTGACAATACTTTTGATAATTTGTCCAGCCAATGCTGGGGAACAAAGCCAGAAGTAAGATTAAGCATCCGTGCCGCGGCAGATCCCACATTGATCGGACGCACCTGCAGTAATATCAGCTATCCTGTTCCCCGGCAGATTGGGCAGAACCATAACGGAACCAGCTATTTCACAGATCCTGTATATTTTTGGGGAAACACTGGAACCTTGACGTACCCCGAGAATGATGATTATGGCTGGACTAATACCTGCAGCAATCACACCTGGAACAATTTTTTCCAGTGGGGTCGCGACTCAATCAATAATTCGATCGTTGCCGGTAATGCTAAACCTGGTTACACGGCCTATACGTATCCGCACCCGCTTATACAAAGCACAAGCCCTGCTCCGAGTTCTCCTACAAATCTCGCTACGACGGTACACTGACGCGGATCGGCTGGGTATGTGTTTTCGGCTGCTCCTCGAATCCGCTTCTTTCTCGGCCATCTATAAAGAGGCGGTGAATCATTTCCAAGGTCAAGAGTTTGTGTATCTCGTTGGTGTAGTTTCTATGGCCCTTTAAGTGCCTCCGAACGACGGTCTCAACCCGTGTTCGCTGGAGAAAAGATCTGGATAGGCTCCGGCGGTCGAGCAATGTCTCCTGGAGGTACGGACCAAGTGTGTCACGGTACCAAGCGCGAAAATGGAAGACCTTATGTCTGCCCAGAAAGAGCTGTTCGAGTCGGAATGGCGAAACGATGTGGTCGAGTCGGGCGAGCCATTGTGGCATGCCCATGTCACAGGCGTATTCGGCTTTGAACAAGAACTCAAGAAAACCGCGATGAATTGCAGTCGTGACACGGCTCCGATCTCCCGCCAAGCCACGATCTGTCGGGATTCGAAGCAGCGCTGGGCTGGCGTCGGCGATCAGCCTCAGAGAAACATCGTTTTTGGCGAGGGCCCATCGCGGGGACCTGAACACCGTCTGGACGAAGTCGTTGTCCAGATACGGAGAGCGAACCGAAAGCTGGGTCTGCTCCAATGCGAGCACGCCATGGTGATACCAGGGAGCTTGCCTGAACGCAGAAAATGACACTGGATGTACAAGCGTAGTTTCTGCATATGTCTCGGCAGCTTGGCGGAGATGTGAGGAAAACTCGGGCACGAACAGACCTGTGGCAGGCTTAACGGGCTTGAAGGCACGAACGCCGCGCAGGATTTCTCCACCATAATTACCCGTCATTCTCACCGGGGCGACTTCGCGTGCGCGCTCGTTTAGGTAGAGATCCGGCGCACGGCCCACGTCAACGCATCCATCTGTGAGGTATACTGCACGCTCGGCGTAATGCTTAAAATGCGATAGGAATTCGTGGCCGGCCGTGATGACTTCGTGGGGCTGCTTGCATGCCTCCGCCACGCGGCTCGCCACGCGTACATCCTGATTCTTGCGGAACATGCTGCCGAACGTGTAACAAGGGAGTGACCCAGGAGCAGCGTTCCGGGCGGCCAGGATCATTCGCGTATCGAGACCACCCGTTAGAGACATTCCCATTCGTTCCTGTCCCGTGAAGTATCGGGGAAGGTTTCGGGTGAAAGTTTCTCGGAGCTCGTTATAATACGACTCCCGATCGAGTGTCTCTTGCCCTTCCCACTCACTGGGATGGAAATAGCTCGATTTTCGTTGCAGTGAGCCATTTTGGAACACCCAGGCTGAAGCAGGAGGCAAAGCGTGAATCTTCTCGAAAATAGTGCGGTTCTCTAAAACAGCACCGCAGGAGACGAACTCGGCTAGTCCTGTAGAGTCAATGCTTCTCAGTTCAGGACGTACAGCCAGGATCGCTTTAGCCTCGCCCGCGAAATAGAACCCGTCATTTGCCTCGTGATAACAGAGCCGGTGCATGCCAAAACGATCATTGAAAAGAACCGCGCTCTTACGGTTTTGATCAATTAGAAGCCCATGAAATCTACCATTCAATCTCGCCGGGAATGATGGACTTTCTTCGTACAGGTGAACTATATAAGACGGCCCAGCGACGTCGAGTTCGTGCCCGCGCTCTTTCAAAAACTGTGCCGTGCCGGGCTCGGGGAAGTCTTCGCCCGAATACGCAAGGACCACATCTCCCCGTTCATTCCGCAAGGGCATTCTGTCGCAGAAAGAATCCCGTCGGGCAATCCAGCCAACATACACACCGGCTGACTCGTCGGCCCAAATACCCGCTGTGTAGAACCGCTCGTGAAGCATGACCTCTACCATTCGCCGGACCTGCCTTTCGGCATGTGCACGCGGCAAGCGGGTTACGCACCCTACAATTCCCGGCACGCTACGGCCTTGAGTCCAAAGCGGCTTCGGAGCTGCCTTGCTGATCGCGGTGATTGTACCGATTGTCCTCGCGGGAAGCGAATGGTAAGGACGAGTTTGCTGTCAAAAACATCCAAAGAAGCATGGTTGAATTAGCAGTCATCCTATTCCTAAGCATTTTCAAATCCAGGGAATCTTCTTCCATACCAAAGGCTACGCATCTTACGATATCCGCTTGCGACCGGTTCAGGAATTCGCTCCGTAATTGCATGGTGTAAGCCGAGCCTCAGTGCCATCCGGCCGACAAGCGTCAGAGGCACGTAATACCTGGGCACATCAACTTTCTCGAACCCGTTATAGCGCTTGAAATCAGCAAGAGTGTCGCGCTGCTTCTTGCCATACGAGAAATTTGCATACCAAAGGTAAGGAATGCCCCGCTCGGCACAGGATCGAACCGCCTGCGCGATGAGCGCATTGGTCGGTGCCTTGTCCCGATGCCGAATCATCGATACTATCTGCATCAAACCGGCTTGAGTTTGGTCCTCGTCGCTTACCAGCTTGACGAAGCCAATCAGTTCATCCTGAACGAATGCGCCGATGAAGATGCTTCGATTTATGAAGGTACCGTTCATGCTGCGCACAGCCTCGAGGTCCTTCCCGTAGTGCCAGAACCGCTTTCCCTGCCGGATGGGGGATTCGTTATAGATAGCGGATATTCCCCGTACAAGCGGCAGGTCAAAAGCCACTTCTCGGACCACCACGCCGTTTTTTTCAGCCTTCCGGATCTTGTTTCTAACCTTGAAATCTATCTGGCGCGTCATCCAGTCATCGAAGGATGTAACGGAAAGGACGGCGAAGTTGTCCCATTCGATGGGGTAGCCATAGTTTGGGGAGGTATCAGACAATCTTTGAATGAACGTGAAAACGTCTGGTCGCCTTCCTGATTTTCGGAGCACGGTTAGCGCTGCCGCCGGGTCTCTCAGGAATTGGTACCCTTCTCCATCAACGAACGCGACCCTTATCAGATTTCCGCGAACACGGATTTCTGTGCCGAAAATTTCCATTGATCAGTTATGCCTCTTGCCAACAATATGTGATGAGATGTTGCGTATACACTTTCGGGGCCATCATCATCTCCAGCGACCTGTTGCTTCCGTGGCAACACTGGAAGGCGTTTCCAGCGGGCCCAGGTTTCCTGGGTGGGTAACGCGACGAACTCGAGGAGCAGCGAGCACCACCGCTCCTGGCACCAGCGTGAACCACAGTAATCCGCTCTGGAAAGCAGCCTCGGTCGTGTTATAAAACAGCAAAACAATCCAGACAGCTAAACTAAAAGAGCCGAAATTCGAAAAAGGTCTGAGTGTTCGGCAGACCGTCCGATAGCTGGCGATCAGGAACGCACTAGTAAGCAGCAGTCCGATCAGGCCCAGATTCAGGTAGACCTGGAGGTAGCCATTATGCGCCTCATTGATTCGCCCGACACCGGATTCCCAGACCCACAGGAGCCGGCGGCCCAGCCAAAAGCTTTCATAGCCCGTACCCCAAACGGGATTGGTGTTCATTGCCAGGAGGACCGCCCATATCTTGGTTCTGTCAGTCAGCGTTGGGTCGCGGCCCACCGCTCCGGCAAGCCCTCCCATCCCGAAGCCGAATATGATGGTCAGGTACGACAGGAGGGTGGCTAGAATAACGACCTTTAGCAGCGCCGGGTGTCGCTGGAACGTCCGGCTGTGAGCCGCTGTAATTATCAAGCACCCAAGCACAAGGCAAACAGTTGATGTCGCGCTGCTAGAAACATGCAACAACCAGGCCGTCATGGCCATCAGAACGAAGTTCACGCATAAAATCCGCCGATTCTGACGCTTCCTACAATCGGCCCAGCGCGCCACTGTGTCCCAGAAGAAGAATAGGCCACTAACGAGGCACGCGAGCCCCAGCATGTTCTTGCTTGTTGTGGCTCCGACATAGGTCGCAACCCCCGTCCAAGAATCATATTGTCTTCCAATCTGCGGATAGTACTTCACAATTACCAGGGAAAGTGGGATCACTAGATACGAAAGCCGCCGAAACAGTGCTCCGACAGCCTCCAGCGGGCGGCGATCCGACGAGACCACGAGCATCACAAAGTAGCCTCCAAGATCTCTGAACCAACGCTTTACGGCAACCAACGGGAAATCGGACCAGAAGACGCTGGCGAGGCCAAACAAAAGAAACACTGTTAGCGCAACATTCCGTGCGAAAAACCCAGTCCAGTTGAATGAGCGCGAGACCAGAATGACGATTGCCAGCAGCATCAGACCAGAAGAAACCGTGCGGTCCAAAGCGTTGCCTTCTTGAAAAGCCGCAGCGTCGATTCCGACTTGAGTCCCGAGCCATTGCGAAGGCAGCCGGGTTGCAGCGATAAACATCCAGATCACAGGAACCCAAAGAGCGGGCGATATTTTTGGCCCGTTGGCATGGTCGAAACGAAGCAGGAGCAGCAGAAAGATTAGCCAGAAGATAAGTACCAAAGATGGAGGCATGCCGTACCTCTGCGACTTACACCCGGATCTCAAAACAGTCGCAAGAACTCGCTTGTTCGATCGGTCTCAGAAATGAGCAGCCCGCCTGACCACTCTCATCGATGACTCTATCCATGTATGCTTGTGTCGCTCGGTCGACGATTTCCGATTTTTCGCGTCCCCTGTGAAGTCGCAGCCGCAAACCGGGAAGGCTATCCTCATGGTTTTTCGGAAGTCTGAGACGCACCAACCCATTGCAATCTGTCTCAAAGCTAGCCAAGCGCCGTTTTCGAAACCAGGAGACCGCTTGGCCAGCGGTTGCAAACCATGCGCCTCGAGTCGCAAGATCGTGG
Source organism: Bryobacteraceae bacterium (assembly GCA_045807925.1). Taxonomy (GTDB): domain Bacteria; phylum Acidobacteriota; class Terriglobia; order Bryobacterales; family Bryobacteraceae; genus Bog-105. Next base: position 38,517 of record JBJMGK010000171.1, read on the forward strand.
ATCAAGTCCCGGTAAAAAGCACCCCAGAAGCGCTCGGGAGCAGTACTGCGGTCGTGCCAGTTAATAGTGATACACCCACCGAAGCTCTCCGTATTCTCGAGCATTTCGCGCACGAGCCGTATCGCCTGTTCGAAAGACAATCCGAGATGACTCGGGTAAAACAGAGCCGTATCCATAACATGCAACGGGAGTTCCATTAAACGCCGGGCATTTAGCGGTTTGAATGCCTGTGTGGTGCCCGCACGGTATCCGATTGTGTCGTTGTAACCGAAGGTGGAATCATATGCCGCGCCAGCGTTCTCCAGGATCATAGGTGATTCGCTGTCGTAATAGAGCCAGTGCATCCGAACTCCCACTTCGAAACGATCCGTCAGCCGGCAAATCTCATTTAATTCCCTGCGGCTCGTATCCGCATCCCGCCAGGCGTCGATTCCGTGCAGGCCTACTTCGCACCCGGCCTTGCGCAAACGTTCGATCGTATCGGCTAGATCGGCGGCGCAATATCGTACGGCCCGGAAGGGCGGCGCGGAGCCATCGCGAGTCATTCCGGCCTTGTCTCGAAACGGCACGAAAAAGAAGGTGGAAGCAAGCCCTTGTTCGATGTCGAGATAAGCAGGGCCGAAATTCTTCCAGAAATCCTGCGCCCATCCCAGATATACGAATGGAAGTTTAAACGCGGCCGCCCAACTCGTGAACAGTTGATGAAGGCCAATGCGCCGCAAAGCGAAATCTCGCACGGATCCGATCACGGCGCGGTATAGGAACCCGAATACCGTGTGATCCCATTTGTGCTGACGAATGGCGGGATGGTCTACATCGTGGGTGAGGCAAGCGATGAACGAGTGCCCCTCCGGAACCGGAGGGATCTCGATCAGAGTCAATCCGCTGCTCGTAAGTAAGTTTCTCAACAGCGCAACGTGCAGTTCTAAAGTTGGTCTTCTTGCATACAATGCTGGCTGACCCGTCGCGAGTAAGGTGCGAATTTCGCTGAACAGGTCATACCCAAGCCGTATGATTGTTACTCCTTCGCACTCATCCGAAAAGCCCGCGCATTCCCCGGAATTTTCATGCAAGAGCAGGTCGCTCCGTTTCTGTGGAAATGTGCTTGAAGCCCCGTAAATAGGAATCCGTTGCCCAGACCAGAACAGCTGCGATCCCGGCTGCTGAAGGCGCGTGCGGATGTCATACACGCCATCCGCATACGTTCTTGAACTCGCGTAAATGATAACCAGCTTCGCATTCGTTGGCACTGGAACATCAGCGGAACAGAGCACGGCATCATACTGGGAATCCCAACGGTGAAACTCCCACGGAGTCTTGAACAGCTCAAAGAACTCCCGTATAACCGCATCGTCGCCGGGACTGGCGACAACACCGATCACAAGGTCACCGGCAGTGCGAAGCAGTTGCAGTCCATCAGGCGCAGTGACTACGATCCAACGTTTGCGAAATCAAATCGAGAAATGTCTGTCTTTCTTGCGGCCATGCATGCGCCCCGTAAACGGCTTGGCCCCGCATCACCGTGTCCGCGGTATGTGCGGGATGGCAGAATACCTGCTCAATCTTGGCGGCCAGATCGTCTGCATTACCCGGTTCGAAGAAGATTAGCGAGTCCGGCGCAAAGTAATCCTGAATGCCGCGCGTTCGTGGTGCAATGACAGGTTTGCCCAGGGCTAAATATTCGAAGATCCGCGTCGGTGTATTAATGTCTGTGAAATCATTTCGTTGGTTCGGAACAATCCCAAGATCGCAGGCGCTGATTTCTCCCACCAGGGCTTCGAGGGACCGTGGACCGAGGTACTGTACCGCTTCCTTCAAACCCAAATGTTCAGCCTTCTTCATCATCAGATCGAGGAATGGAGTCTTACGTCCATAAATTCTGAGTTCTGCCGCAGGGACCCTGTCCCGTACCCGCGCTAGTGCGTCAATGGCGAGGTCGAGGCCGTTACGCTCCACCAGCGAACCGTGGTACATGAGGGCAAACCGGTCGCGGCGCATCGCGTGGGCGTGGGGCATGGGACGCGCAGCTTGGAAACCAAAAATGGTGTGGTCTGGCGAATTCATGACCACGCCAATCTTCTGTGCCGGGCAACTACGCGCCGAGAAGATCCGCTTGCACGCGATGTTTACGGTGACGACCAAATCCGCTCGCGCAATGCTCCACTTTTCCAACGTTCGGATCAGGCGGACACTAGAGCTGTCAGGATGCAGCTTGAAGATGGTGGTCATCAGTTCGGGCATGGGATCATGAAGGTCCAGCACCACCTTGGCCCCGAGTGCCTTCGGAACGAGCGTACTTGCGACGAGCACGTCCGGCATATTGTGAACGTAGGCCAGATCGTATCTCCGCCTAAGCGACTGCAGGGCTAAAATGCTGGCCGACGCCACAATGAATGCCGAATACTGGTAGGCATACGACAGCTTGCCCGCACGCCGATGTTGAATCGGTATTCGCCAGATGCTAAGGTTCTCGGACTTCTGTCGGTTCGGATTTTCCTCATCGGCCAGGCAGATCAGGTCGACGGTCATTCCCGCCTTGAGCAGACTCTCGACGGCTCGTCGTGGTCGCGGATCCGCCGGGTAAGGCGAGAATGTCACCATTCCCACCCGCTTTCCACAAAGTACGGGACTGGCGCAGTCGGACTCAATTCGGTCGGGCAGCGCTGCGGAGGTGTAGCTCATGACTTACAGATGTACTCAAGCAGACTTGGGCGCGAAAGGCTTAAGAAACACCGCCGCTCAGGACGGATGCGACACTCTCGGCTTCGCCTTCGGCGCCGCCAGACTCCCGCTCGATTTTCATGTCGTTAGAAACCTGTATGGCATCCAGAAGAACAGAAGGATGATAGCTTTTCAAGAGCTCAATATTCGGCATCACGCAGTGTCCCCCAATGACGCCAGGAAAGAACTTCACAGGAGGGAAAAAGCTGATTTCGTCGTAAAACGACACCACTTCGTGGTAGTTTGCGCCAGTCGCCTGACAGTATCGCTCGAGTTCCTGCGCCCACGCGATAAGCAGTCCGAAATAGGTGGTTTCGGAAAGCTTCGCCAGTTCCGTTGCTTCGGGTGACGACAGCACCTTGGTCCTCAATCCCATAGACTCGAAGTGCCTGGCCGCGTGATCACCGCTTGCAGTATCCATCGCTCCTATGAACTTCGTATACATGCGCATCTCTTCGAGCATACGGGCATGCTTGCCGCGCACTGGACTGTTGACGACCGCTGCTCCGGTTTGCTCGGCTATCGCTCGTGTTGTCCCAATTGCGACTGTACTCTCGATGATCGTCAGATGCGGGTTGAACAGGTTTATATATCGTGCAGTTTCGCCAACGAAATCCTCGATCTGGAACGGGAAGCAGATATGCAGCACACCTACATCACCGACCTCTTTGGCCGGTGCAATATCGACTCCAATCGCATCGTGATGCCCGGAAACGAGCTCGAACAGGGGCCGACCTACTTCGCCGAGCCCAACTACAACAACACTATTACCGCTTATCACCTTGAATCTCCGTCCTAAAGCATTAACTCATAAGAAAGCAGATATCTTACTCGCGAGATCCATTCTCAACGAGCCCAGCACACGCAGATCGACACAAGCCTCTGCATTCTCAACTCCTATAACTCACGTCGGCCTTCGATAAAGCTCACCCAGTTTCGGTTCGTATACGTCCTCCTCGTAATTTGGCAACAATCCGCATGAATCTCTCAAACCGTTTTCGAGGCGTTCCCAAACATGATCCTGGGCCACGACAATCCCGGCCTTGTATGTCCATCCCCTTCTCACGCGATTGACGGTGACATTCAACGATCTCTCCAACCTTACTCCAGACATTCAGCTTGCAGGAGAATCGCTGGCCTGGTTCAATCGCAACCATCCAACGCACCGACCAAACCGCTAGATTTCGAAATAGATATAAGGGAACTCCCATGCAGGCATACTTCGCGTCGGCTCGAAGTCCAAATTCTCGGACCAGGGAGCGTCCCCTGCCAAACCGCCACGCAAGGAAGTACGCTTTCGTCAGCCGTTTTTCCGAAATTGCGTGGTATACGACCGCCGACGGCTCGTACCTTAACCGCTCTCCCGCCTCGAGCAGCCGACGGCCAAACTCCGTGTCCTCACCACCAAGCAGACAATTACCACGACGGCCCAAATCATTTCGAAAATATCCGTGCTTTGTGAAAACTTCCTTTCGGAAGGCCATGTTTGCACCCCACGGAGGCTCAGTCAGTTGACCAGGTTCGGAACCCACGTCGAACATGACAAGCGGAGCAAGAGCGTACCTTTCATGAACAGGCACCCACGGTGGAGGTGAGAACATCCGGTCCGGAAGAATACGCCCGCCCGCACCCACGCAATCACCGTCATGCAAACAGCTGGTGAGATTCTGCAGCCAGGTGGGCTCTACTGTCACGTCGTCGTCCATAAAGGCGACGATCTCTCCACACGCTTGCCGAACACCTGTATTGCGCGCGTAACACAAGCCCTGACGCGACTCAAATACATACCGGAAGCGAGCCGGGTAACGGCGCGAGAACTCGGCAACTATATCACGCGTCTGGTCGCTCGAGTTGTTGTCGATTACCAGCATGTCCCAATCGATGGAATCTGGAACGATGAGCCCTGCCGCACTACTCAAGGCGTTGGCTAAGGTTTCTCCCCGGTTATACGTGCACAAGATCACCGTAATCTTCATCTACGCATAACTCCCATGCCCTCAGACGTTTGAGCATTGTTAGTCAGAGATGGCATTGTTGAACTGATCCGCTCTTTACGAAGCACATTCGTTCTGACCTTACACTTATCCGCACTCACTGCAGGGAGCCGCAACGCGCATGTCGGATGCGAAGCCGCATGTTCTTACCTGCCGGACCCATATAAGACAGACACAATTTGATCCAGATAGGAGGTGTCCAATTATCCCTAACTGCGATGAAGTAGCTCTGCCGTGCTTTCTCGAAAACACCTCGATCCCAATATCGATCGGCCATGGCATAGTAGAATGTACCTCTTAATCGCCTGTACTCTGACTCGCTTGTAGAGTTAATACGTAACGCTTCCTTGCATTGTGCGATGTCCATGCGCCACTGGGAATACGCCTCACCGTATCCAGAGATTGCAGCCCGGGCATACTTGTCGGCAATTGATAGCTCAACCTTCCGGGCCAACGTTCTGAGTCCCTTCTCTTCCACTTTCCGCTTCAAGCGCCACAGCACATTCACTTCATCACTAAATATGATCTCAGGACTTTGTCTCCAGAAGGACGTCATCATATTCAGCTCATGCGAGCGATAATTAACCATTGGTTCGGCCATATAGGCCACATCGTATTCAAGAGCCCAAATCAACCACAGGTACATGTCGGCCTGGTGAGGCAAATCCAGCGGGAAAGAGCTGATTTTGTCGTAACAGTCCTTCCGTACCAAGACGGACGGGGAGAGCAGACCGTAGCCCTGACGTAGGGAAGCAGCGATAAATCGTGGTCCCTTGAAGACCTTGTCACGTGAGCCATAGTAGCCACAATCAACGAGGGTTGTTTCTACGCTGCCCACCATGCCCATCCCCGGGCAGCAAACATAGCCCACAGCGGGATGTCGCTCCATCAGCCGGACGTATCGTTCCAACACGTAGGGGCGGCGGAGACGGTCATCGGCAGAGATGAGCCACACATACTTGCCACGACTCAGCGCAATTCCTTTGTTGTAATTACGAAGGTGCCCTAAGTTCTGCTCATTGCGTATGCACTTCACTCTGTGATCGAGAAACGACCCTGCTATCTCAGCCGTGTTGTCCGGTGAGCAGTCGTCCATTATGAGCACTTCAAAATCGTCGTAGCTCTGCGCCAAGATCGATCGGATACAGTCAGCGAGCAGGTGCGCTAGCCTGTAACACGGGACAATGAAGCTGACAGTTGGGGGCTGGATTTGCGGTATCGGAGACATTTCTGCACGGCTTAGAGGATCTCTAGAAGGCGACGTGAGCACATCAGCTAAACGCCAGATTTCTGAGTCTTCGGAAACCCTCCATAAGAGCTATACCGAATCCCCCGGTACTGAGGAGCAATTGTCTCATGCGAATGCCGAGCATAGATCGGTCATGTTGCAATGCTCGCCTGTACTGCGCTCTTGCTTCTGAAAGGTTGTGCAGCCGAAAGCTGCAGTCTCCAGCCGCAGCCCAGGCTCTCGCCCTAATCCGGGTCTCTTCAGCCGCGACGAGATCTTCCTTGTTTAGAGAGTTTTCGAATTCACTCTCGGTCATGTGGTACACGCAGCCGCCACATTCACCACCCGCTAAATGATTTCCGTACAAGCGGGCCAGACGGTACTCACATTGCTTTGCGATTTCAGCTTTGCGTACTCGTTGCGCCTCGTGCAGAATGCGCGAGAGCACGGAAAACCCTTCGGCCAGGGCGAGAGCGGAACGATAGTTCATCAGGTAGTTAGTCATGCTGAGATCATGAGTTCGGTAATTAACCATTGGCTCAGCAAAATAGGCCACGTCGTAATGGAGTGCGAAAAGGCACCACAGGTACCAATCCCCCGCGTACGGTAAATCCGACGGGAACGTACCGCACTTCTCATAGGACACTCGACGGACCATGCCCGAAGCAGCGATCACAAAGTTTCCTTTTAGGAGCCGAGTCAGGAACTCTTCTCCGCGGAAGATTCTGTCGTGCTTTACTATCTGACCCTCGATATTCGTTTCTAGTCCCTTGTCCAGCATCACGGCAGGACAGCAGGCAAATCCCACTTCCGCTTTGCTATCCATCACATCGATGTAACGCTGCAACAGATACGGCACACGCAGCCGGTCATCTGCTGAGATGAGCCACACATACTCGCCGTGCGAAAGCTCAATTCCTTTGTTGTAGTTGCGCAAATGTCCAAGATTTTGCTCATTCCGGATGTACCGTACTCGATCGTCTTTGAACGAACCTGCAACGGCTGACGTATCGTCCGGGGAGCAGTCATCCATGATCAGCACTTCGAGGTCACGATATGTTTGTGAAAGGATCGAAGTGACGCACTCCGGGAGGAGGTGCGCCAGCCTGTAGCAAGGGACAACAAAGCTAACTTTCGGTGACATGTACAAGGAATGTAATTGACTAACGCCGGCGGCCGACCGCGCCACCCAGTCTGAATCGTAGCCCTCGAACCGCAAAAGGAGTGCGGTCAACCGGCACGAGTTGGAGCAGAATACGGATTGAGCGACTAGCGCTCAGAATGGTCGCCGCTATTCCAACCAATGTTGCCGAGAGCGAGGACAACACATGAAACCCGCAGAATACGAAGGCAATCAGTGAAAGAAAGAACGCGGCCGTTTTCTTGTTCTCAACCGACCACCGAAACCCGCTGAGATGCCGCGCGACAGGGTACGTGACTGCCGCGTGAAATATGTATGACGCAAAGAATGCCATGCCGGCGCCATTCAGACCGTACAATCTTACGCAGATCCAGGTTAGAGCGATGTAAACCAGAGTCCATGCTACATCGGTAAATAAAAACAGGCTTTGCTTGGCCTTTGCAAGCGTAATGAATCCCATCGGCCATGTAAGCACCTGCAGCATTGTCCCCAGGCATATCCAGCGCAGAATTGGAACGGCGGCAGCAAACCGTGAATCGTAAAAAGCGGCCATTATGAGCGGCGTGAAAGTCAGTGTTGCTATCACCCCGGGGCTTGCTAATACGATCCCGACCTGAGTCTGCTCATTCACCATGCGGTTACATGCAACATTGTCGTTCGAGCTGGCCGTCAAACGCGGATAGAAGTCGGTTCCCATCGCTTGTAGGATGAAGCCGACATATATGCCTCCCAGAGTCCAGGCGGACTGATACAAGCCCGTTGCTTCAATACCGAGTTTGCGGGTCAGCGTGACTCTAATGAGGTATCCTGCTCCCATCGTCAGCAAAATGCTCGCCATCAGCGCAACTCCGAGGTTCAAAAGGGCACGCGATTCGTGTCCAATTTGGGAACCTGTAATTCGACAGGGTTCGATGTGTATTTTTCGGCTGTACCACCAGGATGTCAGTATGGAGGCCATGGCCACACCGACAAGTGACAACACTATTCCGCGCTCTCGGAGAAAGTAAATGACGGGAATAGTAATCAACGTACCCGATACTGCGCCTAATACGCCCATCTTCGCCAGATCAGAAATGCGTCGCATTCCTTGGACGAGCGCTTTCTGACCTGCCGATACTAATCGCAACAAGACTGCGAGGGACAGCACCGCCACAGCCGTTGCATGTTGAGAAGTGCCAAAAGTCAGAAGCGATATGGGTCTAGAGAACAGAACCAGAGAAATGGCACCGAGAAGCCCAAGGAGCATTGATATGCGTCTGAGCACTAGCGCTGTTCGCGCAATTCGCCCTGCATCCCGCGAACTAGCGGCCTCGGCAATTTGGCGTATGCCGCTACTGTTAATGCCCATTCCGGCAATATTTTCGGTGAGGTCAGCGATAGAGCCGTAGAGGCCGGCCAGGCCAACGCCAGTCGGACCGAGCAGAACCGCCATCAATTTAGTTCGAACGATGCCGACTCCGATATTCAGGACCGAAGACCCACCAATCAGGGCCGAGGACTTGAGAATCTGACCGTAGCTATTCCCCTGCGCTCGCGGTCCGTCTTCGGTTTGGCGAATGGGAGTAGCGTCCGACGGTTCGGCCGTAGAAGCACTTGCTGACATCAATTTGATTTGGCTTGGACTATGCCGTGAGCGAGCTATTTGGGGTTCGGGCAGGCTGCCGCCCTTTCAGCCCCATGCGAGGTGATTTCCAAGGTGGACCGATCAGGATCAGTTTTTCGCCGACAGCTCACACACAGCATGCCGCATGCGACCGTGGCTTGACATCTTGCAATTACTCCACCATTCGTTCGGTGTCGACGATTGACGACCGTTACGCGCGCGGTTAGTGTGCCTAGTTCATCAGATCTAAACGGGTTCTCCATTTCCCAATATTTGGGACGTTTTGACTGCGTCACGCCCTTCGTCCCCGTCCAAAGAGCCGTGCGCACCGGATGGTGCGATTCCGGAAAGCTTCGCGTTTCTGAAAGTACGGGAAATCGCCTCGCACAGCATCATTGCCAGGCCATTTACACCAGGTCTCGCAGCCTGCCACAAGGAATGCAGGCAGCAAAATCCAGAGAAATCCGGTGTTCCGATAATTTGGGTCTTTGGCTTCGACTTTCGCCCGTCGGCACTCCCTGACGGCATGCACCGTAGTCGAAGTCCGTCCCGCCATATAGCCGAAGATTCCCGGTTACGCAGCCCTACGCGGCTGTTGACTATCAACCTGTCGAAATGCGGCGCCAGATCATTTCATGAGCAGCCCAATTCCTCATAGCCGGATATTGGGTCACCTCAGTCCGTTTCGTTGACCTGCATTGTTTACATTGCAGGGCCGGGGCGCACAGATTGCGACTTCAGTCGAACTTTTCGATCCTCTTCCCACGTCTTGGCACTTCCGCCTCGATGATACGCACGATATAGCTTACTTTTCCCTTAACAGTAATGGTGCATGAAGTGCACGTCTCCTGACAGGTCCCATCATGCATTGTCGCGAGTTATGGGCTAACGACGGCAGGAGGTCGCTTGTGAAGAAGTCGGTGGTACTCGTTATTGATCTGATCCTAGTCGCATGCGGCCTGTGGACTCCGATTACAAGAGCCGCGACCGACACACAAAAGCTGACCACGATTCAGAAGGGTCTCGCTTTCTTGTACTCGACGCAGGACGCCGGAGGGTTCTGGAACGCATCGGGCTACGAGCGCGCGGCAACCGGCGCAGCCGCATTCGCATTTCTGAGTCAGCAAGACAAATGGGGCGATAAGGGCACCGCATACCAAGCCGCCGTCGACAAAGCCATGAGGTATCTCGTCAGTACGGCTACCAGTAGCAACGTAAGTAGTCGCAGCGACCGTGTCACTATCTGCCCGGGCGGGGCCGCGTCCTGCAAGGCCGTGTATTGGTATGACACCGCAGATTCAATATATACGACCGGATTGATCGCTCCAGCGATTGCCCTTTATGGCTCGAAGATTGGCGCAAATGCCGTGGCGACGGCCAGCGGACCGTTAGCAGGAATGACGTGGGGCCAGATTGCCCAGGCAATTACAAACGCCTTTGCGGCAAGCCAAAGCACGAGTGTGAACGGGGATCGAGAGGGCGGATGGCGCAATTTCCCGGGCGATGGAGACTCTGACAGCTCCGCGACTCAGGCAGCGGCTGTCGCTCTTCTTTATGACGAAACGCTGGGCGCCACTACTCCCAGCGTCGTCAAGGACGAGCTAAAGGTTTGGCTCGGTCATGTGCAGAACACAGCAGGGGCGGTGTGCCTCAAGCCGGGTTCGGAGCCGTGCGATCACGCCAATACGGGTGGTTGGTTGCTGGCCATGCGTTTTGTTGGTTACGACCTCAACAAACCGCAAATTCAGACGGCCCTGTCTTTTCTGAACACGAACTGGCAATCGACTGCAAACAACATCTCGTATGGCAATTTCGGACACCCGTACGCAATGTGGGCGGTTTATTTAGGCCTGGAGGCGACCATCGGCTCAAGCGATTCCACAAGCATCACGAACCTTTTGACAGACTGCGGCGCAGGTGCAAGCCAGGCGCCAGGCAATGGTGCTGACAACATTCAGTGCACGTGGGCGGAGGACTACAAAGAGTCTCTGGTGAAGAATCAAAAGGCAGATGGTAGTTGGAGCGGCTATTCAAATTGGACCGTACCACTTTCAACGGCTTTCTCCATCGGCGTGTTAGCTGGTGTCCAGATCCCTTCACTACCCCCGACCGGAACGTCGGATACCACATCGGGCTCAAAGGATCTGACTCCGTCTGCGAGCAGCCGCCTGGCCAGCCCAGCAGTCGCAAGCTTCGTAATCCCGCAGGCGAACGCGGCCGCAGCGGCAGCCAGTTCCGACGCTCCGGGCCAGGTTCGACCGCACGGGCGCAAGGGTGTCACCGGAGTTGCCGTAAACGGCGATGCTGTTGCAGGTGCGAGCAGTACCGACAATAAATTGCGCGTCTTCAATGCGCTTACAGGCCAGCAGCTTCTGGTTTTGAACGGCGCGCTCGGGACACCGACAGGCCTGACCTTTAGCCCCGCAGGCGACACGCTCAGTGGTGTCGGAAGGGATAGCGTGACCCGAGTCTGGAACGCGGTAAGCGGAGACGAACTTGCAGAACTCTGGGGCCATGAGCACGCAATCAGGGCAATCGCTGCCAGTCCGGACGGCAAGTTGCTCGCAACCGTAGGCGAAGAGACCCGGATCATGATCTGGGACCTAAGCAACCGTAAGCTAAGCCAGATCTTGTTCGGCCCTACAGATTTCGTTAACGCGGTTTCGTTCAGTCCCGATAGTCGACTGTTGGCAGTCGGGGGAGAGGACGCACGGGTCTTGATCTTCGATGTCGCAAGCGGCAGATCTGTCCGTACGCTTTTAGGGCATGCTGGCGCGATCGATGCCGTCAGCTTCAGTCCGGACGGAACGGTGTTGGCCAGCGCGGGACAGGACACGGTGATCCATCTCTGGGATCCGATCAGTGGTGTACAGCGCCGAACCCTTTCCGGGCATCAGGCTCCGATCCGAGCGCTTTCGTTCAGTCCGGACAGTCAGTCACTTGCCAGTGGCGGCGAAGATTTGCGGATTTTCGTGTGGGACGTCGCCACCGGGGCGATCAGTAAAACCTTAACGGGCTCAACTGGCGCGATCAATTCGCTTGCTTTTTCCGGTCCGGGCAATTCTCCTGCCCGTGGCAATTTTCTGGCGAGTGCGAGTGAGTCCGGAGACATAACTCTGTGGAACGTGGTCGCGGGCGTGCAACTGCGCACCATCCCGGTGCCCTAGGGATTTTTGTTAAGAACGACAACTCTTCTGTTTTGAAGAGAAGCATTCCAGCCAGGCTATTTGCCTTCTGCCGGCTGACCGTACAAGGACGGATAGGTTCGATTAGACAGGTGATTTTATGAAGTTTGCAATCGGGTTTGCATTAGCACTTACTGCGGCGCAATTTGCTATTGGGCAATTGCCAGATCCGAATCAGGGACCGGGCGGGCCCATTCTAGTAATCACCTCGTCTTCCGCCACCTATGGCAAGTACTACGCCGAGATCTTGCGTACCGAAGGACTGAACGAATTCGCCGTAGCGGACATAGGATCCGTGACGGCGACGACGCTCAGCGCCTATGATGTGGCGATCCTCGCGCCTGCGGCATTGACAGCTGCTCAAGTCAGCATGTTGACAACCTGGGTCACAGGCGGTGGAAATTTAATCGCGATGAAGCCGGATTCTCAGCTCGCGGGTCTTCTTGGAGTTAATGCTCCCACCGGAACGCTAGCAAATTCCGATGTACGGGTAGACACTTCGACATCGGTTGGGAGCGGCATTGTAGGTCAAACGATTCAATTTCACGGTAGCGCCAATGTTTATACGCTGAATGGCGCGACCAGCATCGCTACCCTTTATTCCAATTTCAGTACGGGCACGACTAATCCTGCCATCACACTTCGCGCGGTCGGAACAAATGGTGGTCATGCAGCCTCATTTGCATATGATCTTGCCACCTCCATCGTTTACAGCCGTCAAGGGAATCCAGCCTGGGCAGCGCAAGAGCGCGATGGGACCTCGCCAATCCGCTCGGACGACAAGTTCTACGGAGCCGCTACGGGTGACCCTCAGTCGGACTGGGTCGACCTCAACAACGAAGTCGCAGTTCCACAGGCCGATGAGCAGCAGCGCCTACTCGCCAACCTGATACTGCTCATGAATGTTGGGAAAAAGCCGCTGCCGCGCTTCTGGTACTTTCCACGCGGAAAGAAAGCGATCGTGATTATGACCGGTGATGATCACGGGAACGGTGGAACGGCAGGTCGGTTTGATCAGTATAGTTCCCAAAGTCCTGCAGGCTGCAGCGTGGACAATTGGGACTGCATTCGCTCGACGTCGTATATATTCGTCGAGCCGCAAAACCTATCAAACACCCAGGCGGCAAGCTACACGAGCAAGGGCTTCGAGGTGGGGCTACATATCAATACAAATTGCGCCGACTTCACACCCAGCTCGCTCGATACTTTCTATAGCCAGCAAATCTCGAATTTCAAGAGTTCGTACCCCGGCATTCCTGCACCGACCACAATGCGGCACCATTGCATTGCCTGGAGCGATTGGGTGACAGGCGCAAAGACCGAGCTAAAGTATGGCATTCGGCTCGATACCAGTTACTACTTTTGGCCGCCTGCATGGCTGCAAAACCGGCCCGGCCACTTCACCGGATCGGCCATGCCCATGCGCTTTGCTGACCTCGATGGGACAATTATCGACGTTTACAACGTCGTTTCGCAGATGACCGATGAGTCGGGTCAGACTTATCCGTTTACAAGCGATGCGTTGTTGAGTGCTGCAGTCGGTCCGCAGGGCTATTACGGCGCTTATACCATCAATGCACATACCGATACGGTTGCCAGTTCAGAGTCTGACGGCGTGCTTTCCTCGGCGCTCTCTCGCCAGGTACAGATCGTATCGAGTGTTCAGATGCTGAAGTGGCTGGATGCCCGGAATAGCTCTTCCTTCAACGGGATTATATGGAGCGGGAATACGCTGCGGTTTAATGTTGCACCTGGCAGCGGGGCAAACGGCCTTCAGGCCATGGTCCCGACACACTCCAGCGTTGGGGTGCTCACTGGCATTACGGGCCCAAGCGGCGCTGTGACGTCAACGGTCGACACCATTAAAGGGATCGAATATGCGCTTTTCTCTGCCGCCGCGGGCGCCTACACCGTCAGCTATGCGGCCGATACTACGCCCCCAACCGTAAGCTCAACGTCGCCGGCCAACGGAGTCGTAGGAGTGGCCCAAAATACTACTGTTGTTGCGAAGTTCAGCGAGTCGATGGACGCGAGTACGATTACTACCAGCTCGTTCGTGCTGAGCGATCCGAACGGCACTGCGGTAGCGGCGACGGTAGCTTATACGCCCGCAAGTCAGAGCGCTGTGCTCACACCGAATTCCCCGCTCGCGGCATCGACCAAGTATACAGCCACCCTCACAACCGGGGTCAAAGACGCTTCAGGCAATGCTTTGGCCGCCCCTGTCACATGGTCGTTCACTACGGCAGCGGCACCATCCTGCCCATGTACTGCGTTTAGCAGTTCCGCCACGCCTGCTAACCCGGCAGTTAACGACCCGAACGCGGTCGAAGTCGGGGTTAAGTTCAACGTCGATCTAAATGGCTTTATCTCGGGGATCCGCTTCTACAAGGGAACGACGAACACAGGCACCCATGTAGGGACCTTGTGGAGCAGCAGCGGTACAAAGCTGGTCTCGGCAAACTTTGTGAACGAGACTGCCTCCGGCTGGCAGCAGGTCAACTTCGCCTCGCCGGTCGCAGTCACCGCTGGCACTGTGTATGTCGCGTCATATCACACTGCCGGCAACTACGCGGGAGACAACGGCGGCTTCGCTGCTTCCGGAGTTGATAACACCCCAGTGCATTTGTTGCGAGATGGAGTGAGCGGCGGTAATGGTGTCTATGCATATGGTGCCAGTAGCGCCTTCCCCGCCAATACCTTCCAATCGACAAATTACTGGGTGGATGTGGTGTTCACTACGAGCACTGCGCCCGCCCCCACTCTCACCTCGATTACGGTGACACCTGCGAATCCGACGATAGCGACTGGGGCGAACCAGCAGTTCACAGCTACTGGCACGTATTCGGACACAAGCACAAAACCCATCACAACCCAGGTGACTTGGACTTCCTCCAACACGGCGGTCGCTACCATTAATGCCGCGGGCCTTGCCACTGGCGCAAGCGCGGGAGCCAGCACCATCACTGCGGCCCAAGGCGCAACCACCGGCAGTACAACTCTCACCGTCCAGCCGGGAGCCCTCAGCATCACCACGGCCTCGCCGCTGCCCTCCGGAAATGTGGGTACGAACTACTCGGCAACCCTTGCGGCGACGGGAGGAACTACACCCTATAGTTGGTCGATCATCAGTGGCTCCCTGCCCGCCGGTCTGATTCTCGACACGAACGGCAAGATCGCCGGGACGCCCACCGCAAGCGGCACGTCCACGCTCACCATCCAGGCATCTGATTCAGCCACGCCGAAAGCGACGACTAGCAAGGACTTCAGCATCGCGATCGCTGCCGCCGTAACGGGATGTACCACTAACTGCAGCATCTGGCCGAGCACGGCGGCCCCGACAAGAAAAGATGATGGCGCAGACAGCCCGGTGGAATTAGGGGTGAAATTCAAAGCTGACAGGAATGGCACCATTACCGGAATTCGGTTCTATAAAGCGAGCACGAATACGGGGACGCACGTAGGCCACCTCTGGACCAGCACCGGCACGCTGCTGGCGACGGTCACTTTCAGCGGCGAGACTGCCTCCGGCTGGCAGCAGATGAACTTCGCAACCCCGGTGTCGATCACCGCTAATGCATTCTACGTGGCCTCATATCACACCACGGTGGGGCACTATGCCGATGATCAGGGTTTCTTTGGCGCTGGGGGGGTGGACAACGTGCCCCTGCACGCACTGCAGGACGGGATCTCAGGCTTTAACGGCGCATACGCGTACGGCGCAGGCAACTTCCCCAACCAGGGATTTAATTCATCGAACTACTGGGTAGACGTGGTATTCCAGTGACCCAGAGTCTGCTGTGCGCGACAACCGCCTTGAATGATGGTTAGAGCGGCAGGTGCGCCGACTGGCTGTCGCCCTGCAACAATTCACGGTCAGAAGCCCATACTCGGACGGCACCATCTCCGAGTATGGGCGAGTAAACGCGGACCGACCGACTCGAAGCAAAGCGGCGGACAAGATCGAGATATGGTTGCTGCGAGTGTCTATGGAATTCAAAACCACCGCTCGTGCGATGACCTGCCGCACGCTGGAGTGTGAGGGTCTTGTTCCCGGTGCGTCCACAAGCTGCTCGACATTCCGGTCGAGGCTATCATACCCAGTTATCTCGCCCTAAGTTCCGTACCATACTTTGGGATTTCTTTCTGGCATTTTGCTTTATACCCCAGGTCCTAACGTCGTCTTCTTCTCTCGATTTCGCATCCGCCATATTGCACGTCAATTTGGAACCGTAGGACGCGGCAAACGCTTTGGCGTATGAAGTGCTCTTGTCTCTCGAATCGAACAGCGCGATGAGCATTCAAGGCAGAGCGGTTGGCCAATCTGTAAGCGTCGCGTGGAGGTGCTTATGAAGAGATCCGTCATATTCGGTTGTACGGCGATACTACTCGCGCTTTTGGGTTGGACTCCGGTCGCCAGTGCAAGCTGCACCTTTCCTGCGAACAACATCGAAGCCGAGAATTGCTTGCCGGGCAATCCGCAGTCTGAATGGGATATCTCCGGGACCGGAGACCCAAGCATCCAAGGCTTTGCGACCGACATTAGCGTGAATGTAGGCGGCACGGTTAATTTCAAGATCAACAGCAGCAATGCCGCTTTCACCCTGACCATTTATCGCATGGGCTATTACGGCGGGAATGGCGCGCGGAAAGTGGCAACCGTAAGTGGGCCGGGTTCTCAAAACCAGCTGCCTTGCCTACCCGACTCCAGCACCGGTCCGTACGATTGCGGTAATTGGGCAGTATCCGCCAGCTGGACGGCACCTACGACCGCAATCTCGGGCATCTACTTCGCCAGGGCCGTGAGCGCAGCTAACGGCGGCGCAAGTCACATCTTCTTTATTGTCCGCGACGACGCGAGTAAGTCCGATCTGCTCTTCCAGACGTCCGACCTGAGCTGGCAGGCCTATAACGACTACGGAGGAAAAAACGTGTACGGCTGCAACGGCCAATTCGACAACAACTGCCGTGCTCACAAGGTAAGCTACAACCGCCCATTTCACACCCGGGCTTTTCAAGACGAAGCCGCGACTTGGGTATTCAACGCCGAATACCCCATGGTGCGCTGGCTTGAGGCCAACGGTTACGACGTCAGTTACTTCACGGGAGTAGATACCGAACGCAATGCTGCATTGATCCGAAATCACAAAGTGTGGATGTCTAATGGCCACGACGAGTACTGGTCCGCAGGCGAGCGAGCCAGCGTACAAGCAGCTCGCGATGCAGGCGTCCACCTCGCCTTCTTCAGCGGCAACACTATGTTTTGGAAAACGCGATGGGAGAACTCCACCGCGTCAACTGATACTTCTACTTCCAATCCTCAGTACCGCACGTTGGTCTGCTACAAAGAAACGCACGCTAATGCCGTAATCGACCCTGCCGACCCACCTATCTGGACTGGCACGTGGCGCGATCCGCGCTTCAGTCCTCCCGCGGATGGCGGCAAACCGGAGAACGCGATCGTCGGAACACTGTTCCGCATGAACGGTGGGCAAAACGCAGCGATCAAGGTACCTCAGGCCGATGGACGCATGCGCTTTTGGCGCAACACTTCGGTTGCGAATTTGACGAGTGGCCAAACGGCTACGCTGGCTCCGGGCACCATTGGTGCCGAGTTTGACGACGATGAGGACAACGGCTTTCGGCCCGCCGGTCTCATTGAGCTATCGAATACTCCGATTACAGACTCCGGCAGTTACCTGCTTGATTATGGGAGCACATACGGGTCTGGTACGGCCATCCACAAGGTAACCCTGTACAAGGCGCCGAGCGGCGCACTGGTTTTTGCTACAGGGACCTACCAATGGGCCTGGGGTCTGGATTCCCATCATGACCAAAGCAATTTGGGATCAACGACCAATGTCGCAATGCAACAGGCGACGGTCAATCTTTTTGCCGATATGGGGGTGCAGCCTACGACGATCCAGACGGGCTTGACAGCCGCAACGGCGTCGACCGACAGGACCGCTCCGAGTTCCACCATTACCTCCCCCACCGCTGGTTCGAACCTCGCAGTGGGGGGTAATACGTCTATCACCGGTACGGCAGCCGATACGGGTGGTGCGTTGGCAGCCGTGGAAGTTTCGGTCGATGCCGGTACGACCTGGCATCCCGCCAATGGTACGGGAAGTTGGAGTTATGCCTGGACGCCGGGCACATCGGGGTCTGTAACGATCAAGAGCAGAGCGACAGACGACAGCGGCAATGTTGAGAGCCCGAGTGCTGGGGTAAACGTAACAGTAGGCGGGAGTGGGACAGGCGGAGGGGGAACAGGATGTACCAGCAACTGCACCAGCATCTGGCCAAACGCGCCCACGCCGCAAATACCAGATCAGGGTGCAGACAGTTCGGTGGAATTGGGCGTGAAGTTCAAGTCTGACACCGACGGCAAAGTCAGCAGTATTCGTTTCTACAAAGCGAGCACGAATACCGGAACCCATATCGGCAACTTGTGGGACAACAGCACTGGCAACCTGCTAGGTACAGTCACCTTCACCGGTGAGACCTCGTCTGGCTGGCAGCAGATGAACTTCGCAACTCCAGTGTCGATCACCGCTGGCACGTTGTACGTGGCCTCGTATCACGCCAATGTGGGCCACTATGCCGAGGATCAGAACTACTTTGCCACGGGACGGGACAGCCCGCCTCTCCACGCGCTCGCAAATGGCGTTTCCGGTTTCAACGGGGTCTATAATTACGGCACAGGTAGCACGTTCCCCACTCTAGGATTCAATTCTTCGAATTACTGGGTAGACGTGGTCTTCAGCCCCGGAACTGTGAGCGCGCCAGCGTCGATTGCGGTAACACCTACGAATCCTGCGATTCCGGCTGGGTCAACCCAGCAATTCACGGCTACAGGCACGTACCCCGACGGCAGCACGCAGAACATCACAAGCCAGGTGACTTGGTCCTCTTCAAATACGACCGTGGCCACCATCAATTCTGCAGGGAACGCGAATGCAGGGCTCGCGAATGGCTTGAGCGCAGGGTCGAGTACGATCTCGGCGAAAAGCGGCACAGTCACGGGTGGCACACTGCTGACCGTCCAAGCGGCGCAACCGGCGCCGCTCACCATCACGACGGATTCGCTTCCCAGCGGAACCGTTAATCAATCCTACTCGGCAACGCTCGCGGCCACCGGAGGAACGACACCATACACCTGGTCGATCACCAGTGGCTCGCTGCCCCTCGGCCTCACTCTGAACACAGCGACCGGCGGCATCACGGGAACACCCACGACCGCGGCCGCACCCAACTTCACCGTGCAGGTAAGTGACAAAGCTAGCGCGACCACCAAAGCCTTGAGCATCACTATTACTGCCGCGTGTACAAGCTGCACCCTCTGGCCGAGCAGTTCGGTGCCGGGAATACCAGATGACGGTCCAGACAAGGCGGTGGAGTTAGGCGTGAAGTTCAAAGCTGACAAGGATGGAACGATTATCGGGATCCGCTTCTATAAGGCGAACACGAACACAGGAACGCATGTCGCCCATCTGTGGACTGGCACGGGCACAAAACTTGTGACTGCCACTTTCAGCGGCGAAAGCGCATCCGGCTGGCAACAGGTCAACTTCACGCCAGTGTCCATCAAGGCGAACACCGTATACGTGGCCTCCTATCACACCACTGTCGGTCACTATGCAGATGATCAGGGCTTTTTCGCGAACGGGGTGGATAGCGTGCCTTTGCACGCGCTTCAGGACGGCATCTCCGGCGTTAACGGCGTATTCGCCTACGGCTCGGGCACCTTCCCCAATCAGGGCTTCAACTCCTCCAACTATTGGGTAGACGTGGTGTTCAAGTAATCGCACCGCAGCTTTGCATCAGACTAGGACCATGGGGATCCAGCTGCGCTAGCCAACGGAATGAGCGGTGGCTAGTGCAGCCCTCTCGGCAACCCAGACGGAACCTGACCCGAAGCACGCCTATCTAACGCCTATTTCTTTCTTAGCCTGTTCCACCGTTGCTTCGATTTCATGCTGGTACCGGTCCAGCAACTCTTTCGAAGTAGCTTCAAAACGCATGACGAGGACCGGTTGAGTGTTGGAAGCTCGAACTAAGCCCCAACCGTGTTCAAACGGCACGCGCACTCCGTCCACGTCCACGACCGTATGGTGCTGCTTAAGCCGATCACCTACCTTGGCGATCACCTTGAATTTGATCTCGTCGGGGCAGTCGACTCGCAGTTCGGGAGTGGAAACCAGGGTGGGAATTCCATCCATCTGATACGAAAGCGGCTTGCCCGATTTGCTGACGATCTCGAGCAAACGGCACGCGGCGTAAATCGCATCGTCATAGCCGTAGTACCGGTCCGCAAAGAACATGTGCCCTGACATCTCGCCGGCCAGTTCCGCATGCTCTTGCTTCATCTTCGCCTTGATGAGCGAATGTCCCGTCTTGTACATGATGGGATTCCCGCCAAGCTCTTTTAGCTTGTCGTACATGATTTGGGAGCACTTCACTTCGCCGATAAAGGTGGAGCCGGGTTTTCTCGAAAGAATTTCTCGCCCGAAGATCAGAAGAAGCATATCTCCGAACACGACATTCCCCTTCTCGTCAACAGCTCCGATCCGATCGGAATCACCATCGAAGGCGATGCCCAGCTCGGCTTTGCTCCGAACTACCTCGGCCTGCAGATCTTTGAGGTTTGCCAGGACAGTGGGATCCGGATGATGGTTCGGGAACGCGCCATCCATCTCGAAGAAGAGCTCTGCCGCTTTCACGTTTAGCTTCTGCAGCACCCGGTGAACAACCGGTCCCGCAGTTCCATTCCCCGCATCGATGACCACCGGAACTTGCCGTTCCAACTGAAACTGCTGCGTGATCTCATCCACGTAAGGAGTGACCGCATCCACTTCCTTTACGCTTCCCTGCCCCACCTCGAAATCTCCGCCAGCTATCAGCTTGTAGACTTCCTGGATCGCCTCGCCGTGGAGCGTGCCCGGCCCGCACACAGTCTTGAAGCCGTTATACTCCGGTGGATTGTGGCTGCCGGTAATCATAATGCCGCCGTCGGCTTTGAAGTGTACGGCGGAATAATACAAGACCGGAGTAGGCACCACACCGATATCCAGCACATGGCAACCGCTCGCCAGAAGACCTTTCAGCAGAGCGTTATGCAACCGTGCCCCACTGAGCCGGCAATCTCGGCCAAGACAAATGATGCGACCACTGTGACGGATGAGATAAGTTGCTAAGCCGCGGCCCAGAAGCTCAACGTGTGCGTCCAACAACTCCTCGTCTGCGATGCCGCGAATGTCGTACTCGCGAAAGATACCCGCCTTGAGCATAAGTATTAAGAATAACTTTACATAGCAGCCCGGGACTGCAAAGTTTTCTCCTAGCAGGATGCTGAAAAAGGGTTCTGAGAGGCTTCCATAAAGTCAGATCAGGGGATCTCCAATGTATACCCAAGCTCAAACGATCGCGTATACAACGTTTCTGCAAGAAGTTGTTTTTGGTGTAACCGACTAACCTGGGTCGAAAACCCCTTTTTCAGCATCCTGCTAGACAAGTACCTCCCGTCTAGCCACTAGATTTTCGAGATAGTCTGTGTCCAGATCGTAGCCGAAACCGATCTTATCAGTCAGTTCTATTGTTCCCCTACCCGTAATATCAACAGGCGGAGTAATAATATCCCGCTTCCAATATCGTTTACTGGCGGAGACGTCCCCGGGAAGGACGAAGTTCGGCAGAGTCGCGAGTGCAACATTATGCGCGCGGCCAATGCCCGATTCAAGCATTCCCCCGCACCAGACGGGAACGCCGGCGGACATGCAAATGTCATGGATATTTTTAGCAGAACCGAAGCCGCCAACACGCCCCAGTTTTATGTTGACGATCCGGCCCGCGTTGAGCCGAATCGCCTGCTCAGCATGATGGGGAGTGCGGATACATTCGTCGAGACAAATCGGCGTTTCTAACGCAGCCTGCAAGACCGCATGATCAACGATGTCGTCGTGAGACAACGGCTGCTCGATCATCATGAGGTAAAACTCGTCCAATCGTCTCAGATGGTCCGTGTCCGCGAGCGTATAGGCTGAATTTGCATCAGCCATGAGCTTGATCTGCGGAAAGCGTTGTCTGACCTGACGGATGACGTCAACGTCCCAGCCAGGCTTGATCTTCATCTTAATGCGCTGATACCCGGCATCTAACTCGACGGCGATCTTATCCAGTAACTGCTCAACGCTGTCCTGAATGCCGATGGAAACACCGCACGGAATTTCCCGCCTGGCCCCAGCTCCAACTGTCTTCCAGAGAGGTTGATTCTGCAGTCTAGCCTCCAGGTCCCAGATTGCAGCTTCGATTCCGCCTTTCGCCATATAGTGGCCGCGCACTTGCGAAGACAGAGCCAATACGTCAGAAGGGGATTGGAGCTCGCGGTGAAGGACGCGAGGAGCGATATAGTCGCTCGTGATACTCCAGACAGAAGTCGTCCATTCCTCGTTGTAAAACGGATGCTCGCCCGCTGTTACTTCGCCCCAGCCGGATACTCCCTGGCTGACCGCCTCGACAAGAATGATGTCCCGCGAGAAAGTGCGCCCGAAACTTGTTTCGAAGAAGTGGACGAGAGGCATTTTGATATGCCTCAATACGATTCGATCTAATTTGATTCCCATCGACTCAATACATAGGTCCCGAACTCACTCGTTCTCTCGAAACCCGTAACGGCCAACCCCTGTCTGAAGTATTCGTCGAACTGCTCTCCAATCGAGGCTTGCACCGCACGCGCTCGCTCGGGATCTCTACTTCTGATTTCCGCAATGTCGGCAGGAACTGCGATCCGCACGGATTCGTTCTCTTCCCTTTGGCGCGGGGAGTCCGCGTTCGTTAACACCTCAAGTGCGCGAGCCGAAAGCAAATGCCACTCTGCGATCAGGCGGTCGGTCGGGAGTCCGCCATGCAAATGGCTGCTCGTGGTTCCGTACTGGTTGTGAACAAAGCGGCGCACGATGGCCCCGAGCTTCTCGATATTGAAGAACGCGTTCTTCAATTCCAACGGATCGAAGGTCCATTCGATCAGATCAACCCCCACCGCTAAAGCGAACTCGCGCTGTGCGAGTTTCAGGCGGCGTCCGAGCCCTGTGTTCCGGTAGGGACCAAGGACGCCGAGCATGTGACTGTACAGATAACTGCGGCTACCCGGCTTCAACCCTGGAATGCAAAGGCAAAACGCAACCAACCTGTCGCCATCGTACGCGCCAAGCACCTGACCGCCGATTTTACTCGCGACTACAAACAGCCGCCGCGGCAACAGCTCAACGTCATGGAATCCCCAAATTTCCTGCTGTAACGCAACCACCTCCGAAAATTCTGGGAGATTTTGGAGTTGGCGGATATGAAGAGAATTTGGCTCCATTCGCGTTAAGTGTAGAGTTTTCATTGTAGAAGACCTGTCTCATCCAGCAAGCGACCAGGCGTTTTTAAGAGATAAACTAAACACGAGTCATCGTTCGCACAGGAGGTAACGCATGCCATTTGAGAGAAAAATTATCTTGCCGGGAAGCGAGAACGTCCAGCGTCCAGGGTTGGAAGCGGTGGGCGGTGTTCAGCCAGACGAAACAATAAGGGTCAGCGTGATCCTTCGCAGAGCTGCCGTGGAGTATGCAGCGCAAAGCAGCGAAAGCGCGGGTCAACCCGAACAGCGAGGCCTGCGCTTGGGATCCGATCCCGCAGATATCTTGGTGGTTGAAGAGTTCGCGCATCACGCCGGTCTCACGGTGGTGGAGAGTAATCCCCGAAAACGAAGAGTCATTCTTACCGGCACAGCCGACGAGATTCGAAACGCATTCGGCGCTGAACTCGTGACCTACAAAGAGGCCGGGAGCGATCAGCACTTCCTTGGACGCAAGGGCACTCTCGCCATTCCAACGGAACTCCAGGGCATTGTCACTGCCATCCTCGGACTCGACAAGCGGCCGGTAGCGAAGCCGCATTTCCGCGTTAAGCATGCGGCGGCTGCGGCGACGACCAGCTACACGCCTCCACAAGTTGCGGCCTTATACAATTTCCCAACGGCCGGCAACGGTAGTGGCCAAACAGTGGCAATCATCGAACTCGGCGGAGGCTATAAGACTGCCGATCTGGACGCATACTTCAAGAGCCTGAAGCTGAAGTCGCCCAGCGTTACCGCTGTGTCAGTCGACGGTGGAAAGAATACGCCAGGATCGGACGCGGACGGCGAAGTGATGCTCGACATCGAAGTCGTAGGAGCGGTTGCGAATGGCGCCAAAATCGCCGTTTACTTCGCCCCGAACACGGACAAGGGATTCATCGACGCGATTACCGATGCCGTTCACGACACGACCCGTAAACCATCTGTGATCTCCATTAGTTGGGGCGCGCCGGAAGACTCATGGAGCGTGCAGTCCCGGAATGCGATGAACGCCGCGTTGCAGGATGCTGCCACTCTCGGGGTCACCGTTACGGTTGCGTCGGGCGACAACGGATCGACGGACGGTGCAACTGACAAGAAGCTGCATGTCGATTTTCCAGCTTCAAGTCCGTTCGCTCTCGCGTGTGGCGGCACCACGCTGAATGGATCGGGCAAGACGATCTCCTCCGAGGTCGTGTGGAATGAGATCGCGAAGAAGGAGGGCGCTACCGGTGGGGGAGTCAGTACTGCCTTCCCGCTGCCTAGCTACCAGCAATCGGCCAAGGTTCCCAAGCAACCGCAAACAAATTTCGTCGGGCGCGGAGTACCCGACGTAGCTGGTGATGCCGACCCGACCACGGGATATCAGATTCGTGTCAACGGCCAGAACCAGGTCATTGGCGGAACGAGCGCCGTCGCTCCGCTCTGGGCCGGGCTGATCGCCCTCATCAATCAACAACTCGGAAAGCCGGTGGGATTTCTGAATCCAAAGCTCTACACCTTGGGTTCCGGCGCTTTCCGCGACATCACAAGTGGGAACAATGACGATAGCAATCTCGGCTACTATAAGGCGCAGGTAGGCTGGGACGCGTGCACAGGTCTCGGCAGCCCGAACGGCGCCGCTCTGCTGAAAAGCCTTTCGAACTCTACCGGCTCGAGTAGATCGGCAATAGCCGGCAGTGCCCCGAATCACAGCCCGTCGGCTAACTGGTCCGACATTCCCAACCCGGAGCAGCATTCGGTGGAGGCAACTATCCTCTTGCGTCGGAAAGGCGGTGATGCTGCCGATCAGTTGCTGCTGGGCGGCACTCCCCAGATTTCGTCCGGTGAAGCGGAAGCGGCAACGGCGGCCTCGCCCGAGGACATCGCCCAAGTTTCCACATTCGCACAACAACACGGACTTTCGGTGAAAACTGCGGACCCGGTAAAGCGAACTGTTCAGGTAGAAGGCTCCGCGGCCCAAATGCAAAGAGCATTTGGCGTCGATCTTGGCCTGGTCTCCGAAACCAGCGGAAACCAGTACTTGAGTCACCGTGAAGCCATCTGCATTCCCCATTCGCTCTCGAATCTGATCACGGCCGTGCTTGGGTTAGATCAGCGGCCGATCGCAAGACCTCTCGACACGTCAAAGGTATAGCGGACTTAGCGCTGGGTGAGCCGTTCAATATAGAGGCGGCTCACCCGGAGGACGAGTCTTCCAGCGGCGGTGGATCCAGAGCCACTGCTCGGGGTGCTTGCGAATCACCCGTTCGAAGATGCGATGGATCGTTTGTGTGTCAGTCTGAACGTCACCCGTCATCTCAATCTCCGGATAGAAGCGCAAAACGTAGCGGCCCAGGTTTTCGTCCCACAACGCAAATCCCGGAACAACCACAGCCCCGGTGTGGTGAGCCAACTTCACAAACGCGGACGAAGCACAAGCCGGTTTTCCGAAGAAGTCGATCCAAACACCTTCGGTGGCGGTCGTATTCTGGTCGATCAGAATGCCCACCGCGGCGTTCGCCCGCAGAGCCTTGATCACTAATCTGGCCCCGTCTTTCTTCTCGATCAGGGTATTACCCGAAAACGCCCGCCGACTCTCAACCAGAGCATCGATCAACACATTGTCGAGCGGGCGGACCATGATGTGCATGGGCTCGGTCATGAGCGCATGAGCAAAAGCGCTCAGTTCCCAATTTCCGAGATGGGCTGTGGCCACCAACACACCGCGTCCATGTTTCTTGGCATCTAAATAGTTCGAGAGCCCGTCGTAGTCAATCCAGGTGCGTACGTTCGAGGCGTTCAAACGCGGGAATCGCGAAATGGCGAGCAGCAATCTCGCGATGCTCTGGAACACGCCGTCAATGATTTCGTTTCGGCTCTCGTCCCTGAGTTCAGGAAAAGCAAACGAAAGATTAGCCATGGCCACTCTGCGCAGCTTCGGAATAGCCAAATCCATCAATCGAGCTGCGCCAGAGCTCAAGAGCCTCGCCGCCGGAAGCGGAAGAAGTTCAAGAGCTCCGGTCAGCGCACGCGCCACTGCATACTCTGCCCAAGTCTGAAGCTTACGTTTGCGCTGCGCCAAGCTAGTTTTAGGAAATCCAGCCGCCGCCCAGGACCAGATCGCCATCGTAGAAAACGGCAGCTTGCCCTGGAGTAATGGCGCGCTGCGGATCCCGGAAGCGAACAGTGACAACGGACGGATCCGCAGTCGGAAGAATTGTCGCATCGGCAGGTACGTGTTTGTTGCGGATTTTCACTTTGGCCGGTCGAGCTTCTTCGATGTGCGCGATCGAGAGCCAGTTTACATCGCGAGCTGCTAAATCAGACCGCATCAACTCCGAACCCTGCCCGACAGTGACGCGTTGGGTTTGCGGCTCGGTCGCGATTACGTACAGGGGCTCCCGTGCAGCGATGCGAAGTCCGCGCCGCTGGCCGACTGTGAAGTGATGGGTACCGGAATGCTCGCCCAGCACCCGGCCGGCCGTGTCTACAATTTCCCCGCGGCTCTCGGCAGGATCTTTGCCCTGTTCACGGAAATAGGAATCGATAAATGCCGCGTAATCGCCGTTTGGCACAAAACAGATCTCCTGGCTGTCGTTCTTTGTTGCCACTGCGAGTCCCAACTCTCCGGCTAGCCTCCGGACCTCGGACTTTACGAGTCCCCCAAGCGGGAAAGCAGTCCGGGAAAGCTGTTCCTGCGTCAGGCCGAACAGAAAATAGGTCTGATCCTTCGCAGCGTCCACACCAGTCCGCATCTGATACCGGTTGGTGTCGGCGTCATAACCGATCCGGGCGTAGTGACCGGTTGCAATCTTCTCGGCACCCACACTGTCCGCCATAGCCAGAAACTGATCGAACTTGATGAAGTTGTTGCACAGGGTACAGGGAATGGGCGTACGGCCCGCCAGGTAATCAGCGACAAATGGCTTGACGACCTGCTCTTCGAAGCGGTCTTCGAAATTCACGACATAGTAGGGAATTCCAAGCTCACCGGCGACCGCACGCGCATCATAAACATCGTCGAGAGAGCAACAACGCCCTACTGCCCCACCTTCGGGCGCGAGTTCGGGAAGACGGCGCTGATTCCAGAGCTGCATGGTCAAGCCGACAACGCGATGCCCTGCCCTGTGCAGCAAGGCTGCGACTACCGAGCTGTCCACGCCGCCCGACATCGCCACAGCGACAGGTTCGGTGCCAAGCTCGAATTGTTGGATCGCGACTGTCTCAGACGGCAACACGGGTGTCCGCTCCCTTCGTTGAGCGCAGCCTTTTGACTAGCGGGATTAATCGCTCGCTCAGATTTCGGACGTCGTCCGCAGTCTGATGAGCACCGAACGAGATACGAATACTCGATCGTGCTTCCTCGCGGCTTCTTGCCATCGCGAGCAAAACGTGTGACGGTTCGAGAGAACCGCTGCTGCAAGCGGATCCGGTAGAGACAGCAATACCATTGAGATCGAGCGCAATCACCAGGTTCTCGGCAGAAATCCCACGGAAACTAATGCTGCTGGTGTTGGGCAGCCGCGGAGCGTCGAACGCATTGATCTGCGCGCCCACGCCCGAACGGATAAGCTGAGCTTCGAATTCATCCCTGAGTTCTCGTAAGCGAGCCGGCGCCTTCTCGTCGAGAAGTTCGATTGCTTTTGCAAATGCCATGGCTCCCACGACGTTTTCCGTCCCGGCGCGCCGGCCTCCTTCATGCCGGCCGCCAACAATGGTCGACTGAAGCGGCACACCTTTTCGGACAAAAAGCGCACCCGTTCCTTTAGGCGCATAGGCCTTGTGCGCACTGATGGAATACAGGTCCACGTTCAGGTCTCGAAGGTCGAACGGAATCTTACCGAGCCCCTGCACCCCGTCTGAATGGAAATAGATCTCTTGTCCACCTTGGCGACGCGCAAGCACAGCAGACCCTATCTCCCGAATCGGTTGAATCGTTCCAACTTCGTTGTTGGCGTGCATCACTGTCACGAGCACCGTATGTTGTCGGATGGCTTGAGCAACGGCTTCAGCGGTCACTACTCCATTCGGATCTACGGCAACGCGCGTCACCTCCACACCTTCGGTTTCGAGTTGACGGCACGCCTCTAACACGGCCGGGTGCTCAATGGTCGTCGTAACAACGTGGGCCGGGCGCCCACGGAAGCGGTGCACAACACCGAAAACAGCCAGATTGTTCGATTCCGTTCCGCCGCTGGTGAAAACCAGTTCTCCAGCGCCGACCCCCAGGCAGTTGGCGAGAGCACGGCGAGCCTTCTCCAACTCTTGACGGGCCCGTTGCCCCACGGCGTGAATGCTCGAGGCGTTCCCGGATACTTCGCACAACGCTTTGGCCACGAAATCCGCCACCTCCGGCAGAACAAACGTAGTGGCATTGTGATCGAAGTAAAGCAAAATAGTGAACGCAGGGGGAAAACGGCTGAATGGGGATGGTAAATCCCGTATTTACAATACAATTCTAACAGCGATGCTATGCCGGCCAAAGTACCCTGTTATCACCCTCACGACAGACTTCGGCATTCAGGATCACTATGTCGCCTCGATGAAAGGCATTCTCTTGGGCGTGAATCCTGCAATGCCGATCGTCGATATCACGCACGAAATACCGCCGTTTTCGATCATCTCGGGGGCATATGCGATCAGTCAGGCTGCGCCCTGTTTTCCACCCAACACTGTTCATATCATTGTCGTTGATCCCGGTGTGGGAACCGCGCGCCGGCCTGTACTCTTGCAATCCGGAGGACAGATCTTCATCGCTCCGGATAACGGCGTTCTGACCATGGTGGCCGACACGGACCGAGACTCCATTTGGTTTGAGATCACTCGCCGTGAACTGATGCGCCGTGTGATTTCGGCAACGTTTCACGGCCGTGACGTTTTCGCGCCCGTGGGAGCAGCGATTGCGTCCGGCAAGGTTGGAGCTTCCGATGTCGGACCCCAGATCTTCGATATCGAGACACTCGAGAGTCTAAGCGTAAAGCTTCTGGATGAGGAGAACTGGGCGGGGCGGATCCTGAGCGTAGACCGTTTCGGAAACCTGATCACGAATTTCCGGTCCTCCACCTTTTCCTTCGTCGGTTCCGAACCTTTCGAAATCACTATCGCCGGCCAAATTGTGACAAAACAGGCATCAACTTTCGGCGAGGTTGCGCCGGGAGAGATCTTCGCCTACTTCGGCAGCTCCGGGTACGTTGAAATTGGTATCAATCAAGGCAATGCGGCCTTACGTCTTCAGGCTGCGGCGGGGGAGCCCGTTACGTTGAGCCGAAGCGCGCCGCCGCTCCCACCTGTCAAGTCATTTAATGAGGTAACCCAACCGGTGTCGGTTGGGTTAGGTAAAAATGTAACCCAGGGGCGCGGGAAGCACCTGTAGTACGTGTCATCAATTCCCAAATTCAGTCGCAATCGTCGAGCTGAGGGAATGTGGAAATCTCGCGGTGTTCGCGAGATTTCCAAGCGGCTGTGGGAACGAGTGGAAAGCCTGGTGTTGGCTTTCCATAGTTTCCATCGGGCGCGCCATTTCCTCAGCTCCCTTCAGGC
>JBJMGK010000172.1:0-9933 GCA_045807925.1 Bryobacteraceae bacterium
GATCCGGCGCCACAGATGCGCCTGATTCCCAGACCTCGTCTCTTCTCCAAACAGCTCCCGGTAGCGCGCTTGCAAGCCCTTCGTCTTCAGCTTGCGTAAGCGTTCGATTTCCATCGCCACTGTTTCGTTCACCGGCTTTGCTTCCTCCCAGAGAACCCTCGCTCTCCGAGTCCATGGACGCTCTCTTCGCGCCAGAAAGCAAGTCTTTGGCTTCTGTGACGATGCGCAGCGGCGATCCCGATCGCACCACGGGTTCCGCTCCTTTCACCGCTCGCGACGTTGCCAGGCTCGCTGCCTCGAAAATGACCTCGCGCGGGTTTCGTAGTAGGCTGGCCAGAAGACAAGCTACCTTCTTCCTGCCGCTGTTGTTCCTGGCTTCCGAGCCGCGGGCGCTTACGCCCAGAACAATCTTTATCGACAGATATCTTCCGGAGGGCCCCGTCTTATAGGCAGCCCGCAGTTCCACCACATCTGCTGTCGCTCGTTGCTTCAACTCTTCACGAAAATGCTTGTGGATTGGTTCTTCTGGTCAGGCGCTGCCATCGCTGGTTGGTCTTTCGCTACGGAGTACGTGGCAGGCGAGGCAACATCCGCGCTTCGGACTTTACCGACCAACGTTTCCATCCAGAACAGCAGCTAGCTCCTCGTATTGGCGCTAAACTTCCAAAAAACGTACGCCAAATGAGTTTTGTCGGTCCATTCCCCTTTTGTCGGATCTATCTGGGCACTAAACTTCCTGAAAACCCACGCCACACGAATTTTGTCGGTCCATTTTCCTTTTGTCCGACTTTTCCGACAAAATTCATTTTCGGCCTGTTTTTGCAGTTTTCGACCGACAAAATCTGCGTTTTCCGCGATTTTTTGCTCGATTCTTTCCGACAAAACTCATTTTGGGCCCCTTTTTTCACACGTTTTGGAGAGCCGGCATCCTCGTTTGCGCATTCCTAGGCCCAACAACTTCCCGGTAAAAACTCTCTGAGACCGAGAGCGAGATGCGGACTGGGGAGCCAATTCGTTTGTTCGAACTTCGCTCTCCGGTAGACAGTCATCCGATGCTGACATGACTTCAATACCATCGTCAATCGCGTTTACGTAAGCTTTGAGGCCAGCGTACGTCGCCACGTCTATTTGCATATGCGAATGCTATCCAAGAATGCCGGCTGCGGTTTTTTGGATCTTTCGCCCGTGGCGCTTGGGACACCCAGCAGTGCGGGTTAGTGTGTGAACAGCAACGGTACAAAATCGGTGAGGCTCATCCGCCAAACCGGCCAGGTATGCGCGCCCGGATAGGTGTGAAACGAGGTATCCACCCCTTCTGGCTTCACTGATTCTGCCCACGCTTTGATCTTTTCGTAACGCACTGTGTTGTCCTGATCGCCGCAGGAAATCCAAATGAGCTTCAGCGATTTTGGGTCCGTTAGTTTTGGATCGGGTTCAGCAGACAGTCCGGGACTGAAGATGCCCAAAGCACCGAATAGATCGGGGTGGTGAAATCCCGTATAGATGCTGTGACCGCCGCCCATGGACAAACCGGCAAGGGCTCGGTTACGCGGGCCGGAAGCTGTGCGGAAAGTTGATTCGACCAGCGGGATCACTTCCTTCACCAGGTATTGCTCGAACTTCTCGTTGTTGTTGGGTGATTCGCCGCGAGGGGCGTCATAGAGCCGGGCGTGCCCGGCGGGCATCACAATGAGCATGGGCTTCACTTTGTTCTGCGCGATCAAGTTGTCGAGGATGAAGTTGGCGTGTCCTGCATTTACCCATGACTCCGGCACGTCCCCGCTGCCATGCACCAGATACAAGACCGGGTATCGGGCAGATGCCTGCTCATAACCCGGCGGCAGATAGACGATCATCCGTTCTGTGCGATCGAGAATTGTGGATTTCTGCCACAAGGTGGACACGCTGCCGTGAGGGACGTCTGTCAGTTCCCAGGCGGCAGGCGGGCTCGAGGGCACTTCAACCAGGCTCGCAGAAGACCGCTGCCGAAGCTTCACGACTGGATTAATAGGGTCCGGAACAGCAACTCCGTCCAAGTTGAACCAGTACAGGTGCCCGTTGGCTTCGAGCGGGGTAGTTTGAATGGTCCAAACGCCGTCCTCTCGTTTGGTCATCGGTTGGGGGTGACCGACGGGCATCCAATCGCCGTATACAGTTACTTCGGTTGCCTTCGGTGCGCGCACTCGGAACGTGACGGTGCGATCCGGATGCACCTCGGGAGAGACCAGTCCACCTGCCGGCGGCGTCTGCGCGGAGCACAGACACGAGAGGGTCGCTATAGCTGCAACAAGAAACATCGAGGCCTTCATTCGAGTGCGAGTATATCGGGCCCCGACCAACGTGTACGGCTCCTGCGACTTATGCAGCGTGAGAGCGGCCAAAAACGCGGCTGGGGCTATTCGTTCCGCTATTATTCGACCCCACTCAGGATTGATCGCCAGTGACGGTGAAGTGGCGATCTACAAATCAACTCGAGGCTGAGACCGATTACGTGATCCTTGCCGATTATCCGCTGGGTAATCAGATCTTAAAATGGATTGCAATGATTATCGTCGGTCGGGAGGCGAACGCTACGGCTTCGGCGGAAACTTCTTCATCGCCTTTCGAACTGCTTTTTCGATTGGCTTGTGACGGTCTTCTGCATCTTTGACGGTGATCTTGCAGAAAGAGCGCCAGGCAAGCTGATCGTCGGAGCCATCAATGATGTCGATGACTAAGGTTCCGTCGAGCTGGTGTGAAACCTGGGCGTCGACGTAGAGCGTGACCCAGAAATCCGGCTTGCCTTCAGCGCGGGTGTAGTCTTTCGAGGTGAGGTCGCCGTTGATTTCGGAACGGACGAGATTTAGGGCGACCGAAAAGGTTTCGGCGATCTGCGGATTGTTGCGGAGAATGGGGTGCTCGCGCCAGGCATATGTATGGAACTTTGAGAAGTCGAGGGACTTGTCATAGTCCGTTTGAACCTTCTGGGCGAAAGCAACGCCCGCCAGCATCAACGGAACAGTGAGAATGAAGGGCGTTCTTAATGTTCTGAGCATGTGAAATGGTGGATGATGCGCGATTATGAGTTTCGTCGCTTTATTACCACGCGTTCAGGACCCGAGAACCCAAGCCAGCGTCTTCAGAGGCGTTTCATAAGGTCGTAGGGCCTTCAGTTCATCCGTGGTCTCCTTCCATCGCTTTTTCAGAACCTCCTTCGGCATGGATACAAAAACAATGATGCAGACGACCGCCATGGCCATGGCGATAGCCCGCAAGAGTTGCAGAAATCCATGAGTCAGAGTGTCGCACCGCCTCGCATTTCAGCAGGGGGTCAGGATCTTCGATCCGCTAATGTCACCGTCCGCAACGACTGGTTGGTTGTCGGTCCTCAAAAGCCTGTAGATCAACGGAATCTCCATCTTGCAATCGACCGGATCAGAATCGCGTAACGGCGCCGTACCGTCACGTAACGTCTTTTCAGCAGGGACAGAAGTTGTTGAATTCCGCGTTATGGCTGGCGCTGTGCGCCGCTACTCGTATCGTCAAAATATTCATGCGTTGATAAAACTTGAGTAATCCACCGAGGCGTTCACGACATTTGATGCGACCGGCGGGTGGTGGTAATAGCGACTCGGGAGCAGGGAAGAGCAGTTGATTTGCTTTGCCCTGGTGGGGACGCTCAAGATGATAATGCTGAATGAACTGAGTTACTGCTCGGCGCAAGGACCGTTCCCCAAAAAGAATGAGCTTGGATAAACACTCGTTTTTGATCGAGCGAACCCAGCGCTCCGCAAATGCATTCAGATTGGGGCTGCGGGCGGGTAGAGTGAGCGGGCGAACGCCGGCGGAACGAAGCGTGTCTCGGAAGGTACCGCAGAATTTGGTGTCGCGATCGTGCAAAACAAAACGGACCGGGAGCAGGGCGCCGTCGATCGGATCCACAGCTCGGCGAGCCATCTGCAGCATCCAGTCTTCAGTGGGATGTCTCGTGATTCCAGCCAGCGTGATGCGGCGCGTCTCCAAGTGCAGGAAGAACAGCACATAACAGGTTGCCAAGCCTCGCCAGGTGAGCACTTCGACGGTGAAAAAGTCGATGCCCGCCAGCACGGCCATATGAGAACGAATGAAGTCCGCCCAACTCGTCTGCTGGCGCCGTTTGGAGGCAGCAGGAATACCAAAACGCCGTAAGACGTTGCCCACGGTTTAATCGGAAACGCGATGGCCGAGAATCGCGAGTGCGCCGGCGATACGATCGTATCCCCAGCCGCTATTCTCACGCGCCAGGCGGACGATCAGTTCCGTGAGTTTACGTCCGAGGGGCGGTCGTCCTGGATAGAGGCGGTGGTGCGAGCCATCGAACTTGTGAGCGACGAGCTTCCGAAACCAGGCGAGAATGGTGTCCGGTTTGGCAGCCGAAGCCACCGGTTCGAGTCCTTGCCGTCCGAGTCGTTTGCCGAGGACGGCCAGAGTGGAACGCTCCGGATCGGTCAAGAGTAGGCCGGAGGGCAGATGGGCCCGGAGGATTCTATTCTCAGCCAGCAGATATTCATTCTGCTGCAGAAGCTGCTGATTCACCATTCCGGTCACATACGCCAATAGGCGCCCCACTTGTGCTCTGCGCATGGAAAGAGCCCATCATACTTCCTTTGCTTCAGCATGTTTGAGTTTTTTGATTAGATGAGAGCGCTGCAGGTCCCGCGGTTAGAATGGCCGCACGTGCAAGTCAGGGCACGGAAGGAGTTGCAGGATGGAGCAATACATTGGCTGTGATTCGCACCGACGTTATTCGGTGTTCGTCGTAATGAACGAAAGAGGCCAGGCAAGCGCACCAATCCGAGTGAAACACGATCGAGGGGAGATACGAAAATTCTTGGGTGGGTTGCCGGTCGGGTCTCAAATAGCGATCGAGTCAACAGGCGGATGGTACTGGCTAGACGACGAAATGGAAGCGGCTGGGCTAAAACCACAACTGGCGAACGCCCACGAAGCCAGGCAGCGTATGGCTGGTCGAAATAAGACCGATAAGCTGGACGCACGAGGGCTTGCCATGGAGCTACTGATGGGAACTCTGCCCTCCGTCTGGATTCCGCCGGCCGAGTTGCGCGATTTGCGAGCCTTAATGCGAACTCGACTGGCACTGCGCGCCCAGAGCACGCAAGTAAAGAACCGCGTAAGTGCGGCTGTGAATCGGTACGGCTTGAAGGAGCCGCAACAAGACGGAGATCTTTTTGGAAGATCTGGGCGGGTGCATTTAAGCCGATATGTCCAGTGCTTACCAGAGGCCACTCAAGCAGCGACGTTACGTGAGTTGGATTTGCTCGACTCGCTTCGAGACCACATTGGCGCGTTGGAAAAGCAGATCGAAACTCGCATAGGAAACCGCGAGGAGATGCGATTGCTGAAGACACTCCACGGCGTGGGCCCAATCCTCGGAGCAACACTGCTATTGGAAATTGGCGAGATCGACCGCTTCCCATCGGCTGCCTTTGACTGCATTTTGCACAGGGCCCTTTCGACCTATTAGATACCGAGCCCCATAGTTGTAGTCCGTCGGTCTTTTCAATCTTCGCCCAACAAGAATGGCGCAGTTCGAGAAATAGAGCGATAGCAACAGCATCACAACTCTGTTCAGATGCCCGTAAGCCCGGCGGTAATCAGTGACGTGCTCGAACTGAAATCGCACGCCTAACGTAGACGCGATCCACCAAAGAAGTGCAAGCAAGGCACGCGGCGTGCTCTCCGGTGTACGAACGGGAAACGGCAGCAGCTTGCCGGCCTGGGCGCGCGGTTTCGAAGCTGTATGACGCCCCTGGGAGTGCACATTGCACACAGAGCGTGGTTCATTTCTTATCGCTGGCGCTGAAAGCGTACAGACACCCCTTATCGGTTCTACGCCAAATCGTTGCTGGCCAGGAAAAGACATTCTCATCGGGCTAGTTTTGATCGTGAACTTCTCCGCTTGCGATCACTTTCGACGAACTCTGAAACTTCTTGTAATCCCGAAAGGTCTGCTCGAGGTTCACGTCGAAATTCTTCATCAGTCCAAGCCGCACATCGACCTTCGCCGCCAGATGCGCGGGCAGCCACACTTCGTCGTTCACACGCGCCTGCTCCAGCATGAGCCGTGAGCCTTTGTGGAAGCGGGCGAGAAACAGACCAAAAGAGATCGTGTCCAGGCACTCGACATCCATTTTCGCGAGCTGCAGTTCGGCTTTATCGATCCACACGCGCCCGTGGAACTTCAAAAGAAACTTTTGCGTTGCTTTTGCCCTTCCCAGTCCGCCAGGCGCGCCACCGCACGAAGATGGCGTTCGAGCAGACGGTCAAAGCCCTGGCGGGTGGGCGGCAGGAAGAGCAGCTGGAACGTGGCGAGCTGAATATCAGCGTTCATGCAGAAAACGTGTCATGACTTGCTGCGTGACCTTGTGTCATGATCTGTCACGTGATCATGTCAGCATCGCATGACCGTTTACTGGAGAGCTAAGTTCGAAAAGCGAATAGTAAATTCATGAGGTCGCCCCTTCCTGTAATTCGTGCTTCCACGCTCGCTTGCCTGCTCGGAACGTTCACACTAGCGCAGGTCCCTCAAGAAAATGCCTGGACAACTTTGAATGGTGGGCTAAACAACAAAAGCTGGGAAAAGGGTGTGAAGGCGGTTAGCGTGCTTGGCGAGTTGACAGGGGACAAGAAGGCAAAAGCAGCTGCAATCAGCGCGCTCAAGGATGATAAAGAGGACGTGCGCCGCTCGGCTGCCCAGTCGTTAGGCGAAATCGGAGCAAAGAGCGCGATCCCACAATTGATAGAGACGACCCGCGACAAGGACCCGTCCGTGATTCTCGCCGCCGCGCGTGCGCTCGTCACGCTGGGCGACGAGCGCGGATACAACGCCTTCTATGCAGTTCTCACCGGGGAAACGACGACCGGCACCAGCTGCGAAGGTAAACGATCACTAGATCTTTCGTTTGCACAAGTAAGCACAGGTCGAGGCTTACAAGCTTATGCTTCTGCCGCATTTCGGTAAATTGTCGACTTCGACCGCTGAGATAGCAGGGGGTCACATACAAGAACGATCCATCGGCGTTGAAGGAGGGTGTGGATGATTCTTTCGCCAGGTAGTCGCACCTTCGGAGCCCTGGAATTTCGCAATCATGTTGCCCGTCTTCGCCGCCATTGATCACTGCACGGCCGAGTGCATCGAGGGCCTAACAATCAGGTTTGAGAATCGATGGAAAGCAAGGGTCGGCCCGCTTCATATCTGGATTGTCGCTGGTCGCTGGCATAACGAGAGTACAGGCCAAAGGGGACGCATGCATTAACTCGCTTTCCATGCGTGAGCTTATAACGAGATGGCGGTAATCCGGAGTGAAGTTCGAGAACGCCCACCCACTTGGTACCTGTTTCCGTCAGGTGGCCACAGAGCTGGATTCTAGGTGTGTCAAGTGGTTAGGCGTTCGTTAGTGAGATACGGCGTTCGCGGCAGCGAAACAAAGAAACCACGTTGGTTGGCACAAGACAGTACTGCATGTACAATGCGCGGCGCAAAACTACGATAATCATCCACCACGATTCGTATGTTTCCCAATTTTCGCGATCGAACCAGTAATCAGACGAGCGACTTCACATACTCTGGCTTCAACGGAAGGCGACGCGGTGCTTTGCCGGTAGCATCCAGAAATGCTCCGGCAATCGCGGAAGCAGCTAACGCGTTGGCGGCTTCCGAGCCCTGTCCGTATTTGCCCACCTCGGGCTTGTGGATTAGAACGACCTCAATCTCAGGAGTGTCGGCCATGGTTGCAATCGGATAATTCCGCCAATCGCTCGATACCACTCCGCTTTCATCGAAGCGAACTTCCTCGTGCAAGGTCATGCTGACGCCCATGACTGTACCGCCCTCGACCTGGCGCTTCAACTGCAAAGGATTGATGACAATACCCGGATCTACTGCAACCGTCATCTTCTCGACCTTTACTGCCCCACTGTTCGTATCGACGGCTATATCCGCAACGCAGGCCCAGTAAGTGCCGCTTCTGAAGAGACACGCTATCCCTTGACCCCGGTTCACACCGTTTTCCGGCCTCTGCGGTTGTGAACGAGATCTCCACTTCGAGCTGTCGCGAACCGTTTCCAACACTCCGATGAGCCGTTTCTCTTTCGCATGTAGAATTCGAAACTGAAGCGGGTCCTTCCCCGCCAGCATCGCCGCTTCGGTGATGGCTAACTCACGCGGAAAGTTCTGCTGATACTGCACCGGCGTGCGGAGACTGTGATCACGCAACCCAATGTTGATAGGCGAAGATGTCTGCCCGACTTGGGATGTTCCGTGCCCGCTCTCTGCTACTGCTTGCACCACGTCATAGATCCACGGGTCCGAGATACCATTCCGCAACCCGAACAGGGATTCTTTGTCATTCGGGGCCGCGATCGTCGGAAGACCTGCCAAGACGGCTCCGATCAGGCGGTCATCCTGCATTGCGGGCATGTAATGATCAATCTGATAAGCCGCTATATTCCCCTGAGCGTCTAAACCAATCTCAACATCCGAATACGCAGCCGGGGATTGCGTCGACCACTGAAAGTCCTCCTGTCGCATCCACTGCACGCGCACTGGCTTTCCAACTGCCTGCGACAGAATGACGGCTTCGTCCTCCGCCCCGGCATTGCCGCCGTTCGATCGGCCGTAATGACCTGGTCCAGCGAACGTCCGTACGACAATCTTGTCGACGGGCGTGGACAGCATCTTTGCGATCCCGGAGCGCAACGCTTGCGGGTTCTGCGTATGCGTGTAGACAAACACCGTGCCGTCTGGACGGACATCGCCAACAGCAATGGCCGGTCCTATGGGAGCATGTTTCAGGTAAGGGCGTTCGTAAGTCGCCGTGAGCTTCTTAGCGGAAGAGGCAAGAGCTGCTGCAACTTCGCCCGTTGATGTTTTACTTTTCTGGATGGGCGTGCTTTTCCAATCTGCGTCCTCTTTCAGGAACTCGAATAGCCGCGCATCAGTGGGCAGTCCGCGCCAATCGCTCCATTTCGTTCCCGCTGCTACCTGCTGTGATGCTTTGATCGCTTCCCATTGGGTAGGAGCGACCACTCCGACCAGATTGCCTTTCACAATCACCCGCGCATTTGGGAACCTTGTTTTGTCCAACGAGCCGATCGAAAGAAGTTTAGAGCCGAGCGTTTTGGGATGCACCATTCGCCCGTGCAGCATGCCGGGAACCCGAACATCCGTAACCCAGGTTTCCTTCGCCGTGACTTTCGAAACCGTCACGGAATTCGTAAACGATTTGCCGACAATCGTGTACTCGCTCACTGGTTTGAGCGGGGGATCGCCCATGACCAATAAGCCGAACATGCTGTGCACGTCGCCAGACACCGGGATGGTCAAGTTCAACTTCTGATTTTTGACCAGATCCCCGTAGGAGACCGTGTTCCCGCCGCCGGAGACAATGCCGTCCTTCACGGAAAGCCGCTCCTTCGGTGCGCCCAGTTTCTGGGAAGCCAGCTCGAGGAGCGCCTGATGAACGTAAGCAGCGGCTTTACGTATGTTTGGCATGCCCTGCATGAGGAAATCGAAAGCACCGCTGCCGTCCGGAGTGCGATCGGTATCGCCCGAGATAATTGTGGTGATGGCTTCGAAAGGAACGCAGAGTTCCTCCGCCGCAATCTGCCGGTAAGCGGTGAAAACCGAACTTGTACCGAAATCCGGCTTGCCGACGCGAATTCACTCTTGTCCAAAACAGCTTTGAGTTGAGTGCCGGGTGAGGTAATCGAAAGGAAAAGCCCTCCGATAATTGAACGAGAGCAGAATCTGTTCGTTTGCTGCGGGCTGATCCTGCCCCGAATCACGAAAGAGGAGGGCAATCCAATCGTACAAGTAGCCAGTCTTTTCAATCAACTGCTCCAGCATTTCCCCAGGATCGAGTTTGGGGCGCTGGTCAAGAAACACAATGCCGA
>JBJMGK010000173.1:0-11934 GCA_045807925.1 Bryobacteraceae bacterium
CGGCTGCGGATCGCCCGCACGCGGGGCCAGAACTTCCTGCCGACGGGACTGGAGAAGTTTCAGCGCCGAGCCGAGGATGTAGCGATCCTAATTCGGGAGGCTTTCTTGCGCGGGATCTCGACGCGCCAGGTGGGACGGATTGTGGCGACCTTCACAGGCGAGCCGGTGAGCGCGCAGACCGTTTCCAAGCTGGTCACCGAGTGAGACCAAGCGGTCGAGCAGTTCCACACGATGGAGCTGAAAGACGAATGAGCCTATCTGTTTCTGGATGGCGTGAGCTTACGGATGCGGCGGCCGGCGGGACGCAAACGCGTGCACATGCTGGTCGCCTATGCGGTCCGGATGGATGGAACACGGCATCTGCTGGCCTTCCAGCGCAGTAGTGGCGAAAGCCAACAGGCTTGGGAAGGGCTCCTGCAGAATCTCTACCAGCGTGGTTTTAGCGGCCGGCAGTTGCAGTTGATTGTGACCGATGGCTGCCCGGGTCTGGCTGCGGCTCTGCAAGTTGTCTATCCTCGAGTTCTTCATCAGCGCTGCTGGGTGCACAAAATGCGGAACATCCTCGAGAAAGTGCGGAAACGAGACTATGACGCCGTCAAGACCGATGCTCAGGCGATCTATCAGTCCGACTCCCCAGCCAACGCTCGCCATGCCTTTGTCCGCTTTCGCAAACGCTGGAATCCGGAGTATCCCGTGATGGTGCGGCAACTGGAACGAGATTTGCCGGAGTTGCTGGCTTTCTACAGCTTTCCCAAACCGCTCTGGAGGAAGCTGCGCACCACCAATCTTATTGAGCGGGTTTTTGTAGAGGTGCGCCGGCGTACTCGACCCATGGTTTGCTTTGTCAATGTGGCCAGCGTCGACCGCATTATCTATTCCATCTTTCAACGCTTCAACTTAGAATGGCGCAACCGCACCCTCTGCGTCTTTACACAAGCCGCTTGACATCACCTCCATAACGGTCGGTTCCCTGAGAATGGAAGTAAGCAGGATAACGACGAGTTCGGATGGGAACCTGACTACCTCAAAACAACCCCGCAGCCATTTACTTTGGCCTTTACCGGACGAACGCAAAGCTTACATTTCTAATTGAGTTCATCTGATCTGGCGAGGACGAAACGACGATAGGCTTCGAACGGCCTGGCTTTAAATGCGCTCAGGTCGCATGCACCTCATCAGGGGTCTGTGCGTGGGGAAATGGGGCCGCAATGTCGCCAGAGCGATTAGAGTCTGGCGGACCTTAAACGCAGAGCGTTTGCAATGACAGACACTGAGCTGAACGTCATGGCGGCACTCGCGATCATGGGACTGAGCAGAAGGCCAAAGAACGGATAGAGAATGCCTGCGGCGACCGGAACGCCCACGATGTTGTAGATGAAGGCGAAAAACAGGTTCTGCCGGATGTTCCGCATCGTAGCGCGACTGAGGCGCAGCGCGCCTACTACGCCCCGAAGATCCGGACGCAGAAGCGTAATCCCGGCGCTCTCAATTGCAATATCAGTTCCTGTGCCCATGGCAATTCCGACGTTCGCTGCTGCGAGTGCAGGAGCGTCGTTGATGCCGTCTCCCGCCATCGCGACCGTCTGGCCATTGGCTTGAAGCCTCTTTACCAGTTCAGCTTTACCGGCAGGCAAGACCTCGGCCCGGATCTCGTCGATGCCCAGCTTCGAAGCGATTTGCTCGGCCGTGGCACGCCTGTCCCCGGTAGCCATGACAACCCTGACCCTTTCGCCGTGCAGCATGCGCACGGCCTCAGCGCTCGATGCCCTGACCGGATCGGCGACAAACAACGCACCGGCGAGCGATCCATTCACCGCAACGAGCATGGCAGAACCAGCCGCTGCGGTGTTATCGAGCACACTGGGCAGCTCTGACAGAGGTACGTCCGACGATCTCATAAGGCCTTCATTGCCGACCGCAACAGTGCGTCCGGATATGATCCCTTTCACCCCAGCTCCTGTGCTTGACTCGAAGTTGTCGGGATTAATCAGCGTGAGCCCGCGCTCTTTCGCGGCCGTCACAACGGCGGTGCTAAGGGGGTGCTCGCTCATCA
Source organism: Bryobacteraceae bacterium (assembly GCA_045807925.1). Classification (GTDB taxonomy): domain Bacteria; phylum Acidobacteriota; class Terriglobia; order Bryobacterales; family Bryobacteraceae; genus Bog-105. The sequence goes on from JBJMGK010000173.1 coordinate 2,054, forward strand.
GTTCTAAGCTCGCTGCAAGCTGAAGAAGCTCGGCCTCTGCGAAACCGTTAAAGGCAGCGACGCGCGTCAGCTTTGGCTTGCCCTCCGTAACCGTGCCCGTCTTGTCGATAACGACAGTGCCGACTTTGTGCAGGGTTTCGAGGGCTTCCGCGCTCCGTATCAGCACCCCTTCCGATGCTCCGCGTCCCGTCCCCACCATGATCGACATCGGCGTCGCCAACCCGAGAGCACACGGACAGGCAATGATGAGCACCGCGACTGCATTCACGAAGGCATGCCAGAAGCGGGGCTCCGGTCCGAAAGCCGCCCAAGCGACAAACGTGATCACCGAAGCAACAATAACCGCGGGAACAAAGTAGGCGGCAACCTTATCGGCCAGCCGTTGAATGGGTGCGCGTGTTCGCTGCGCCTCGTTCACAAGGCGGACGATCTGGCTCAAGAGCGTATCGCGGCCGACTCGCTCAGCGCGAAGCACGAACGTTCCCGTGCCGTTGATCGTTCCTCCAGCCACTCGCGAGGCTTCCGCCTTTTCGACGGGCATTGCTTCCCCGGTCAGCATGGATTCGTCTACGCTGCTCCGGCCCTCCACAACGACTCCATCGACCGGCACTTTTTCTCCGGGTCGAACACGGAGACGATCTCCCACGTTCACATGCTCCAGAGGAACGTCGTGCTCGGAGCCGTTCTCCACCAGACGCGCCGATTTCGGACTCAAGTTCAACAGCGAACGGATGGCGCTGCCTGTGCGAGCTCGGGCGCGCAACTCCAAAACCTGGCCGAGTAGTACCAACGTCGTGATCACTGCTGCGGGTTCGAAGTACAGGGGAAGGGAACCGTGCTCGGAGCGGAACGCGGCCGGTATGACGCCTGGCAGCAAAAGAGCAAAGATGCTGAACAAGTACGACGCACCCGTTCCGAGCGCGATCAACGTGAACATGTTCAGATACCGGGTGACGACAGATTGCCAACCACGCGCGAAGAACGGCGCACCGCCCCACAACACAACCGGAGTTGCCACGGCAAACTGAACCCAGCCGAGCCAGGCGGTACGGGCGACACGTTCCATTCCTCCTGAAGTCATCTCCAGCGCCATAATCACCAGCAGGGGTGTCGTGAACGCAACCGAAATCCAGAACCGGCGTTGCATGTCGTGCAGTTCGTCATTCGATTCTTCGGTTGTCGCCTCGACTGGCTCCAAAGCCATCCCGCATTTGGGACAGGATCCGGGACCCCGCTGCCGCACTTCGGGATGCATAGGACACGTGTATTCCGCGGCAGCCGTCTCTCCGCTGCCGACCGATTCTTGCCGGGGCGCGGATCCTGGAACGCTGACGGAGGTGAGTTGAGTGAGTCGCGCAGGCTTAGGCTGCAGGTACCGATCTGGATCGGAATCAAACTTCTTCTTGCAGCCTAACGCGCAAAAGTAGTACGTCTTGCCCTTGAACTCACTTTTCCCCGCGGCGCGATCTGGTTGGACCTGCATGCCGCAAACGGGATCTCTTTCGGTAGGAGCGGAATGGGGAGATTTCAATTGGGCGGCAGCATTCATCTGCCTATTGGATGTATCTGAATGTCTGGGAGTAGCGGGCGGGTATTCGATAGACGCGGATTATTGTTTCGAAGGACGAATGCTGCCGGCTGGGGTGACCGAACCGGCAGCGTAAAAGCAGCGCTTAGACCTATACTTTTTCGGGCACAATGTAAGGCGCCCGATAGGTGCCCTTCAGCATGGCTGTAGCTTCCCGATCGTTCACCACCGACTCCGTTGCCGGATCGAAGTGGATCGTTCTTCCCAACCGATAGGAAGCGTTGGCCAGATGCACCAATGTCGCCGAGAGATGGCCTTCGAGTATCGGGGCGTGCAGATCTTCGGCCTTCCGGCTGCGCACGCAGTCGATGAAGTTCTGGAAATGCTCGTTTTTGACCGGAGCTTCTTTCGAAGGACCCGCCTCTTCGTTTGGTCCCAGAAAAGCCTTGTAAGAATCGTAATTCGAGATGGCCAGATATCCCTCTTTGCCGTAATATAGGTTCCCGATCGTGCTCGGCTTCCCCGTATTCCCGGCGGGACCCGCCTTTTTCTTAACCGGAGCGGTATCGTCCAGCCCTGCGGCAGGCACGCCGCCACCGCCAAACCTGTCCGTTCCGATTTCCGCCTCGTGATTCGTAATCCAGCCCCGGACCTCGAAGTTCATCATCTTGGTCTTGCCTTCGGGAGTTCTGAATTCGTAGGCGACCGTCAACGTGTTCGGGGTCTGCTGGTCATCATCGAAGAGGAAGTGGCCACCGATCGCCGACACCTTGACGGGCAAGGTCACGCCCAGACCCCAACGCGCCAGATCCACTTCGTGAATGCCTTGGTTCCCGAGATCGCCGTTCCCGGTATCCCAGATCCAGTGCCAGTTGTAGTGGAACCGATTCTTCGTGAAGGGCTTCATGGGAGCGGGGCCAGTCCACATGTCGTAATGAACGCCCGGGGGCACGGGTTCAGGGTTCGCGTGGCCGATCGAGGCTCGCCATTTGTAGCAGAGACCGCGCGCCATATAGACGTCACCTATGGTGCCGTTCTTCATCTTGTCCATCGCTTCACGGATCGCCGCGCTCGAGCGGCACTGGCTTCCGTGTTCACAGATCACCTTGTATTTGTTGATCGCCTGGACAAGCTGCCGGCCCTCCCACCAATTATGAGAGCAGGGTTTTTCAAGGTAGATATCTTTCCCGGCCTGCGCAGCCCAGATGCCCTGCAACGAGTGCCAGTGGTTCGGCGTCGCAATCGAGACTGCGTCAATGTTCTTGTCTTCGATCAGCTTTCGGAAATCGGTAAAAGTCTGCGGTTTTGCAACGCCCAGCTTCTCAGCGGCGGCAATCCTCTTTTGGAGAACATTTTCGTCGACGTCGCAGAAAGCGGCCAATTCTACACCGGACAGTGAGTTGTACCCTGTGACGTGGTTCCAGCCCCGCCCATTGAGCCCGACAACCGCAACACGGACGCGGTCGTTTGCTCCTAAAATCCTTTTCGCGGAAGTTGTCGTTGCTAAAGCAGCCGCACTCGCCTTCAGGAAGGTGCGCCGCCCTGGTCTCTCTACTTTTTCTTGCATATTGAACCTTTCTACGAAGTAACTCGCTCCGGCGAATGAGAGCCTATGGCAGATCTCTCAAAGAGAGTAGCTGCCAAAGAGAGTAGCTGCCGGTTAAACATTCTTGAGCACACTGAAGAGTCCGTCCATCGATTCCACACTCGATGCATAGATATCGCGTTGTGCGTTCTTGTAATGTGTTTCCAGGGATAACGTCCCTGAATACTTGATCTTTTTCAGAGCTTCAAACTGGCCGGCAAAGTTGATCTTCCCAGCCCCGATGGGCTTCCAGGCATGACCTTCGGCATCCTTCAAATGGATATGACCAATGCGGCTATGATCGAGTTGGTCCCACGCCTTGGGGAAGGGCTCTTCGCCGGCCTCGTAGCAATTGCCTGGATCCCAAACGTGCATCAATCGCCGGTCCGACACCGCCTTGAATAACTTGGCTGACTCCGCACCGGTGGCTGTGTTGCACGAGAACTCATTTTCGACGAGCAGCACGACATCCTGCTGTTTGGCGACCGCCAGGGCCTTTCCCAAATCGCCCACGATGCGATTGAAGATTGAGTTCGGGTCCGCGACGCGAGCGAAGGTGAAAATGCGGAGTCGGTTAGTGCCCAACGTGTGTGCAGCGTCGGCGGCGTGCTTCAGGTCTTCCATCTGCCTTTCGTATTCGCCCTGCGCCGGGTGGAGATCCGCGTCGTTCTTTCCGAGAGGTTTGGTGCCGGGCAACGGAATCTTGTAAACTGCGGTATCGAGGACGGATAGCTTGACGTGAGCGTCGTCCAGCTGCTTGCGGATCTCTTGTAGTTGGTCCGGCGTCGCGTCTCTGTAGACGTAGCTGCTTTTCCCGTTCAGGCTGGCATTTCGAATTTCGGCCCATTCCAAGTGATATTTCGGAAAAAAAGTACCCAGAGCCTTCCCGAGATCTAAACTCACTTCATCCGAGATGACCCCAAGTTTCCAGGGGTAATCGAACTGCCCACCATGCGATTGCGCAGCAACTGCCGCTCCAAGCCCAGCCAGCCCACTGATCCGGGCAAAATCTCGTCTGCTGACTGCACGACCCATTTCTAAACAGCACCTCGGTTCTTGAACATGAAGAACACTGTTCCGCTTTTCTATTACAGCAGATTCAAAATATTTTAGGCCACGCAAAGACTCCGTCCGATTACTTCCGGCTACGGGACGGAGACCAGCAAAACGGGGGGCGTCGTCGCGCCGCGACGGGAAGTCTGTCCTCTAGTTTTATTCGGTTCTAGTCGGTTGATTCTCCCGGACACCGCGATCCGGGCAGCCATGTGCCAGCAACCGCACAAGTTTGAAAATGACGAAGAGGCCGACCGCAGAGCACGCGGCCAAAAGTATTCTCCACAGCATCATGTCCTTATCGGCCAAATGCGCAGCTCTCGTGAGCGGACTAGAATAACTACGGAGGGTCCCTCATGAACGTGGTGGGCCGGGTCGAAAGTGTTTGGCGGTATCCCGTCAAAAGCATGCGTGGCGAGGAACTCGACGAAGCCTTTCTTGGGGTCGGCGGTTTACGGGGTGATCGGGTCTTTGCGATCCATAACGCTCGGGCGCGACAGGACTTTCCCTATTTCACGGCCCGCGAGCAAGGCAAAATGCTGCTATGCCGTCCTATGCACCGGGAGGGCAGCGAAACGGATCTCGAAGTCGAGACACCGGGGGGCGAGAAGCTGACGATTACTGACCGCCGTCTCGTCGAAACCTTGAGAGCCGGTTTGCGGGATGGGTTCGAACTGACCCTCCTGCAGTCAGAACGCGCTTTGACCGACTGCAGCCCGGTTTCTATACTCTCGAACGAAACCGTGCGCCAATTGACGCAGGAACTCGGCAAGACCCTCGACAAGCGGCGCTTCCGAGCGAACATCTACGTCGACCTCGCAACAGGACAAGGTTTCAGCGAAGATCAGCTGGTCGGTCACCGTCTCAGGATCGGGCCGAACGTCTTATTGATGGCGGTGGAGCGTGACGATCGATGCAAAATGATTACCCTTGACCCCGAGACGGCCGAACCTACTCCCGAGCTCATGAAACTTGTGGCCGCGTCCCACGAGAGCCGCGTCGGCATCTACGCCGACGTTTTAGCGGAAGGAACCGTTAGGCCGGGCGACCGGGTCGAAGTAGCTGACTAGGACGATCGGGTCATCTCCGGCAAGAACATTAAAGCTAAACGCTCGCCATCGCCATAATGTGGCCAAAACCACAGCAGCATGCGCGTGGAGGGCAAGCGAAACAAAATCAGCAACGCGCGAATAGAACGGTTCGGCTACGCAGCGGCGTACGAGACGGTCTGGAAGGTTGCGCCATCCCGATTTTCGAAGGGCTCCGGCCTTTCGAGGGCGGCTTGCATCGCGTAGATGAACATGCGCTCGTTATGCAGCTTCACTGCGCAGGGTTGGCACACCCGAGCGTGAAGATCAAACAACTGTGTGTCGCTCGGGGAGAGGCGACCGAAATGACGTTCTTCGATCAGTTCTTCGGTGAAGTGGCTGCTGAGTTGCTTGTAGTTCATGGGCTGGTTTTCCTCGGCGTTAGGACTCATAGTACAGCAACATAGAGGCCATTCGGCGTTCATTTTTGATTCGTTGTATCTTGTTGATTCCAGGCACCCGGTCTATCCCTATACCCCCCATTCACATGAAAGGAATATGAAGATTTGTTCGTAATGGGGTGGTGATGAACGTAATCTTTTCCCTAGGAATTATCTGATCAGTCCCAATCGTCGGAGTCAATCGATTGTGGTCGCAGTAAAGTACCGTATCGCTAATGGATGTTACTGTGGCAGTCTTACCCGAGCGAGCTCCGCTGACTGGGCGCCTGGTCACGTTAGAGCCGTTGAGTGTGGAGCGGCACGGCGATGCCCTCTGGAATTGTTTATCGGGCGGCGAGAACGACGCTCTCTGGCTTTACTTGCACTACAGCGGAGCGCTGCAGCAACGGAGGCGATGTACCTGGTCGCGCGGTACGCGTTTGAGGACTTGCGCTATCGACGGTATGAATGGAAGTGTAATGCTCTCAAGGTTGGGTCCCGTCATGCTGCCGAACGGCTCGGATTTACATTCGAAGGTGTGTTTCGGCAACACATGATCGTAAAAGCCAGGAACCGTGATACGGCCTGGTACTCGATGCTCGATTCCGAGTGGCCCGACAGAAAAGCGAACTTCGAAGCTTGGCTTCATCCCGACAACTTCCTTGAAGACGGCACGCAGCGGCATCGTTTGCGAGAAATCACAGTAAAGTAACGGTCACGAGTTTTGATTCCAGATATCGATGTGCCACTTCCAGCGGCCGGTCTCTTGTTTCCAGTAAACGACGTATTTCACGTCTACGTGTGCGGCGGGCTGTCCCTGTGGCTCTACGGTCAGGGTGGCTCGCCCGATCTCGACAACCGAATCCCCGGCCGGCATGACCTCCACAGATTTGAGAACAGCGGATGTCGCATTCGCCGACTGAACCAGGTTTGACCAGAAGTCGCGGATCGCTTGCCGGCCAGTGATGATCTCGGCTCCTGGCGGAAGAATACGAGCCTCCGCCGTGTATATGTCATCGAGCGCTCCAAAGTTCCGCTTACCGAAAACCTCGCTATTAAATAGTTCGTTCGTGCTCGCCATCGCAAGCCGAAGTTGATCGAGATCTGGTTGCTCTGGATTTTGCATAGGCCAAAGCCTATCACGAGCGCCGGATAATCTGGTTAAGCTGTCTAGGGGGTTACCATGCAGAGGCTTCAAAGGCTCGCATTTGCGTTTGCTTTGTTTGGGGTATCCGGCACGCTTTCGGCGCAAGCGCCTGCTGACCATCGGCAATTCGTCGGGTCCAACACATGCAAGACATGTCATCCGGGCATTTATGAGCGTTGGCGGAAAACGCCGATGGCGAATGTTATCCGCGACCCGAAGGTTCACCCCGAAGCCATTCTTCCCGATCTCTCAAAACCCGATCCGCTCGTCAAGTTCACAAAAGACGATATCGCGTTCGTTTATGGCAGCAAGTGGAAGCAGCGTTACTTCACGAAAAAGGGCGACGACTATTTCCCGCTCGGTGCGCAATGGGATATCACGCATCAGATCTGGCGACCCTACATGGTTGCGCCGAATACCGACTGGTGGGTTCCTTTCTACCCCGCTGACAACATGCAGCGCCCCACGGGACCGCTTTGCGATGGCTGTCACTCTGTGAACTACAACCTCCAGACAAAAACCCCTACGGAATGGAATGTGGGCTGCGAAAAGTGCCACGGCCCCGGTTCCTTGCACGTTCAAAAGCCTTCACAGGCAAATATCGTCAACCCTGCGCGGCTCAGCACAGTTCAGGCCACGAACGTCTGCATTCAATGCCACTCGCAAGGACAGCCTTTGAAAAATCCAATCGGCGGTCGGTATTACGATTGGCCGGTTGGTTTTGAGGTGGGACGGGACGACCTGAAGGACTACTGGAAGCTGGAAGAACATAAGCTGGGCGAACAGACCTTCACGCATTTTGCGGACGGCACCGCCCATAAAAACAGGATGCAGGGCAATGACTTCGTTCAGAGTGTGATGTACACGCACGGGGTTAAGTGCAATAGCTGCCATGATGTCCACGGAACGGAAAACAATGCGAACCTGCTGAAACCGGCAAACGTCATGTGCCTTGAATGTCACGGGCCGAATTCTCCGAATGGCCCGCACGCTGCCACAATCGAGGCGCATACTCATCACAAGGCGGGAACGGCCGGCAATGAATGCGTAAACTGCCACATGCCGAAGATCGAGCAGACGATCGCTGATGTGAACGTCCGAAGCCACACGTTCCGGTTTATCCCACCGAGCAAAACCGCGAGTTTGAAAATTACGAATGCGTGCAACGTTTGTCACACAGACAGATCCACGGCATGGGCTGGGGAGGCTCTGAAAACCTGGTCAAATATGTCCCCGTGGCGCGTGCAATAACGGCCTGCAGCCTATCGCAATGCGTTGACTAATAGGTACCGGAAGTACCGCCCGATTCCTCTTTTTTCTTGTAAATGTCGGAAAGAGCTCTATAGTTGCGCCATGCTACAGAACACACCGGCGGCAAATAAGCCATGCGCGAGTAACCTCCGATTCGGCGTTTCACTGTCAGTTCTGATGCTTGTTTTCGGCTGCGTCAGCGCATCGCAGGCCGCCACAGTACCGTTCACGTTTGAAGTTACCTATGACGCACTTCTCAATGGCGTTCCCAGTCCAACTACTCTGACCGTCCCCGCCATGAATACCGGGTCCGGGACCTTTGCGCCTTTTGGTAATGCGATCTACTCGGAAATAGGGACCGTCACGTTTGCCATGTTACCTTCGGGTGATTTTGTACCGTCGACGGTATCCCTGAATTTCACCGCTTCTTTCAACGGGGGAGCCGACACATTCACCGGAACAGACTTTCACGTGTTTGCAGTGTCTGAAACCATGACGATCCTGGGCGGAACGGGTATGTTCAGTGGGGCCAGCGGCTTCGCCATACCCACAACCAATCTGATCGAGCCTTCCGGCAAAGCCCGCGCCTAACTTTTTTGCGACTCTTACAACCACTGGAACAGGACAAATCAACGCGCCCGGTCTGACTGGAGTGCCGGAGCCTACAACGATGACGCTTCTCGGTACGGCGATCGCCGGTTTGATTGGATCGGCAGCAATACAGAAGAAACGTCACCCCTCAACCACGGACAAGTAAGCGCACTCAGTACTCGGTATTGCACGAAGCCCAGTCGCAGGCAAGACCAATCGGCAAGCCACTCATACGAGTTTCAGGCTTTCTCAGGGTGCCTGGAGCAGATAGCAGCGCATGCGGACTAAGGGCGCCTACTATTTGGCACACTCGCGCTACTTGTAAAAGTGAAATCGCTGCTCCAATTCGATAGTCATCCAATTCGAACATAGGCGGAGAGCCTCGAAGTCCCCGCCCTCCCCCTCCTGCCATTGCATTTAGCGCAGGAGGTACCCAGATTATTCTCTGAAAAAACTCCTCCAGCGGCAAAAAGGTTGTATATGGTCCAGAACTGCGCCAAGCTCATCCAGCAGAGGAGCGCTTCCCCTTGTCCAATTTCGAGTGATGATGAGCGAGCTGACTGCCAAAGTCAGCAGATTGTACTTCTAGCTGCAGATGCTTCATCGCCGGTCCAAATCTCACCGGCCGCTTGCACCAATGGCATAGCCAAATATCACGTTGTTCTTTCCAGCCCTCCAGGCTGCTGTGGTCTCAAGCTGCTGGCATTGGTCCGGACCGTTTGCCTTCGCAATGAGTTCGGCAAAGTTCCTTTGTCTTGCGGAGAGAGTGTACATGGATTAGCCCGGCTCTTAGCTTTCGCTTAGCTCGGGGCTGGCTAATTCCTGTATTGCTCCGGATGGGTTGGACAGCGCGCTGGGAGTAAGTTGACTCATTGAATCACGCGGCAGGCTGCAGTTCAAGAGTAAAGTCATGGCGGGCCTGAACGGGCGTGCGATAGTTCAGGCGTTGGAGAATCCAATGGTGGTTGTACCGGGTCCGGAACTCGATGAGCGCCGCGCGAAGCTCCTCGAGATCGCGAAAATGTCGGATCCAGAGTAACTGTTCTTTGAGGGTGCGAAAGAAGCGCTCGATACATCCGTTTCCTTCCGGCTGCCGCACGAAAGCCGGAGAGGGCTCGATGCCCAGGAAGCGGATCTCGTTCTGAAAATCATCGCTCATGTAAACGCTGCCGTGATCATGACGTAACCGCAGGCCGGCGGCAATGCCGCTTGAAAAAGCGCCGAACTGCTCTTTGATTCCCTGACGAATCGGTTCCAG
>JBJMGK010000174.1:0-4868 GCA_045807925.1 Bryobacteraceae bacterium
CCAGAATCCGGGTGGCTTTCGCGTTTGGTGGCGTCAACTCCATGGAGGACAAGGTAATCTCGATAATGCTCATCTGATGCGAATGTCGGGGCGCTTTCATCGCCGACTCCGTAGCTGGGCATCTGCGAACAGGGTTCCCGTTCGGCGTTGCCGGTCGGGAGAACAAAAGCGCCAGGTCGTTGACGAGTACCTGGCGAAAACGGACTGTCAGGAAGGCCTGTTCCTGATCCTTGTAGGAAGAGCACAAGCACCTGTGTTCGAGATTCTCAACAGCGGACATATCCGGCGCAAACAGCCCTACCCGTATGTCAATCATTTCTCCTTCCATATTCTGGACAGCGAGCGGGGGGCACATCACCATCAAGATCAGCGGCCATCCACCGTATCCCGCGCAGATCATTTTGAACGGGCATGAGTACGTCCAGCGGCAGGCCGCAAGAGCTGGTATCCATTTGGTCAAGGAGGGCAACTGCTTCACTGACATCTCCGATCCAGACGCAACTGCTGCCTTGACGGAGGCCTTGAGCGATGAATCGGCTATTGGGTCATTGACCGGCGTGTGCGACCGATGGATCTACAAGGCTTGTCTCTGTTTTGCTCTAAACCCTGAGGAGGTGAAACGGAGCCGGTTTCGGTACGAATATTCCATCTACCAGTTGGAGTACAGCCGCAATCTCCTGTTCAAGAAGGGCTCCGAGATGGGCAAAGTTGTCGAGGCGTTGGTCGATCGAAACCGTAACCGCCTCGATGTGAAGCGGTTAATCACGATTCTAGGTCGAAAGAACCGCCCGCATCACCACAAGAAGAAGACAAAAGACTGGCAAGTCACGGTCGAGAGGCCCAGTTACGATTTAACGATCTTCAAAATTCATTGCGGCAAAGTCGCACTGAAAATTTACACAAAGGGCGAACGTGTCTTACGTGCAGAAGCGATGGCCAGTGATGCCAGGGAGCTACGTTGCGGTAGAGATATCGGGCAGTTCGCCAAAGCGGTCACCAAGTTGAGGGAGATCCTGGAGCGCTTCCTCGAAGCGCTTTCCTGCATGGACGAGTGCTTTGTGTCCGCAGACGTTTTCAACAACCTTTCACTCCCTTCCCAAGTAGGCGCCCTGCGCGTCGGCGGTGTCGATATGACCTGTCCCAGAATGCGCAAAGTCGCTCGCGCGTTGCTTGCCTTGTCCCCTCAACCGTTTGGGTTCACCTGTGCGCAGCTGGCTGCGCACGTTCAAGGGCAGAACGGAATTGACGTACTCGCTATGGACTGCGGCAAGCAGCCTATGATTTGCAGAAGTTTCGCGGGAAGAAATTTGTTGGTTACTTTGCAGCCAGCGGTCGGCGGTACCGGGTTCTCTCACAGGGCTTGAGAACGATCAGCGCGTTACTGCTGCTGCAGGATCAAGTGTTAGAACCTCTACTTGCTGCAACTCAGAATGGTGCTCGTCTCTGTGTTGACGCGGAATTGACTCCCCTGGAGCGTCTCTACCAACAGCTTCGCGGAAACATGCGCGAACTGCTTGGCCATCTAGGCTTTGCCGCTTGAAGCGACAAGTTGTTGTCACTCGCTCGGTGCTAAGGGCCTAAGGGCCTAATTTGAACTAATTTTTCAATCGGTTCTCAAGCTCTCGAAAACCCACAAGACCACCTCGATTTTCTTTGCCAAACGCGCGCCGTGCGACCGGCGCTGACGCGAGGTGAAGGGTGCGAGATATTGACAACCGACGTGTGCCATTAACGGGCACGTCCGGCCAAGCAAAATTTGAAACAGCCGGAACGGTGCTCAAAGGGATTCTCCCGGAACTGGCGGTATCGAAACAGAAACTCCGGCAAGCGGAAGGCAGCTGTCTGGTCCGGATCAAACGTGAGGAGAAGAACCAGACTTTAGCTTTCAGTTCCCGTCCGTTCGTCCTTTGCGGGTTGCCAGTGCGTAGACCGCAAACCGGCGAACTCCTGTTCGAGCGTCGCAACGGGAACTTTGTTCTTCAGATCACCGGCCATCCGGAGTTCGGATTACCGTTCGGTCAGGATCGGCTGGTCCCGATTTACCTGGCTACGCTTGCCGTCCAGCAGAAGAGTCAAACCGTGCGTTTCCGTAGCGGTGCCGAGATGCTCGAGACCTTCGGTATGCAGAAAGGTGGCAAGGAGTACAAGCGGCTGGTCGGCGCTTTTGAAAGGATCTTCGGCGCGACGATCTTCTTCGGGACGGACACCATGACGGGGAAAGCAAAGATGGTGCAACGGTCCCGCTTCAACTTCTTTCAAGAAGCGCAGATCTGGTATGACCGCAATCTAGAGCAGCGGCCCCTTTCCGACGAGTTCGAGAATGTCATCGTCTTAAGCGATGAATTCTATCGAGAGATCACGAAGCATCCGATTCTAACGGATCTGGAGGCGGTGAAAGTTCTGGCGGGTGCACCCGCGGCACTAGATCTGTTCATGTGGTTGTCGTACCGGTGCTTTGTGACCAAGGGCAGGGAAGCGATTCCCTTGTCTGGCGAACGTGGCTTAGCCAGCCAGTTGGGATCGGTGGAATACTCACGGCCGCGGCGGTTCTGCCAAAAGCTGGAGCAATGGTTGAGAATGATTCGCCTGTTATGGCCGGACTGTCCTGCTGAAATCAACTCATCTGGCGATGCTCTCGTGGTGAGCCGGGGATGGGCAGTCCGGGCGGCGGAAGGGATCGGAGCATGAGCCGCACAACGGGAAAACCAATGACAAAGCAGCGGAACTCTGCGACGGTTCATCCGGGCCAGTTTGCGCTGGAGATTCGGGTTCGCGGGAAACCGGACGTTTTGCATACGGAGGTCTGCCGAGGGCTGGAGCATGCAATTGGAATGGGAGAAAAGTGGTTTCGGGCGTTCGAGGCGAGAAACCCCTGGTTCGTGCAAGACTCCAAGCGAAGAAAGATTTTCGTTCTGCTCGACCCTGAAACCGAAACTCTGTTGTCCTCTTGAACGCTCCGCTCAGTGAGTGCATCTCCATGGACTATTGCGCACGCATTAGATCCCGTGCCGTGACCTTCGGCTGCTGTTTCCTTGAATCTTTTGGATGGAACGGAAGGCGCCCTATTCGGGCGCCTCCTCGGTGACTTCGGACTCGTTCTGGTTGCCGGAGCGATCGAGCTTGCGTACGGTGCGCAGGTGTATTTCACTGACCGGGATATCCACCGCGACGGTTTTCTGCCCGACAGCGACTTCTTTCGGGTACGTACGATGGCGTAGTTCGCCTTCAACTTCGATGTGAGCGCCTTTCGACAACTTGGGCGCAGATTCGGCCAGCTTGCCCCAAGCGACGATGCGATGCCATTCGGTGCGACTTTCGTAGGATCCGGCCTCATTTTTCCAGCTGCTCCTGGTAGCCAGGGAGAAGGAGGTCAGGGCGATGCCGTTGCTGGTCAAGCGGGTTTCCGGATCCGAACCGAGAAAGCCGATGAGATCGATGTTGTTCTTGTACATTTAGGTTTTCCTTTCGTTACCCGGATGTGCCGGGGCACCCGAAGAGCGAGGGCGCCGCTCCCAAGCTGAAGAGAGCACTGTTTTGGACAGGGGCCCAAACCCGTTTTGGGAAGAGGAGTCCAAACCCGAAGGGTGCGCAGCAAGAGTGGGAACGCAAAGCGCCGGGCGCGGCAATAGCCCGAAGCGCGTGCCCGGCAGAGATGGAGAACGAAGGAACACGTGTGAAAGAACGCAGCGAGACGCAATCACGGGATTCAGCGAGAACCTGTTAGCCCGCGACCACGGGCCACAATCCGACCACACCTGAACGCACGAGTAGCGACGCGAATCGCAAGCGCGGCTTGCGGCGCTCGGATTCTTCGGTCACGGCTGGGGCTTTGGCGACTTGGGGCGTGTCGGTGCAATTTCGCAGTAACTGCCGGGCGTCGCTGCGTCTACCGCTTGGACCACTTCCTCTAATTGATCCTGGACGGCTGGCCAGCGCCCAGATGGCAGCACGACAACGGCAAGCTTGCGATCTGTGAGATTCTGCTGATAACCGAGGTTCTTATCAGGCGTGATCAGTCCCTCGAAGCCCTGCTCTTCCGCAGCTTTGATCAGTTCGCCGTTCGGGGTACGATCAAGACCCACTTGAATTGCAAGGGTAACCGCGTGCTTCGTCAGATACCGCGCTAAGGGTCTGGGCGTAGATTGATCGAAAAGGATCTTCAGGGCTTGAGCGCCGGTTGGTGGGCGTCCTTGTAAGTCTTAAAGTCGAGAACAGCCTCCAAGGGCAGAGAGTAGTTGTAAGCAATTTCCTCAGGTTTCTCGCCGTGATCAAGGGATTCCGCAACCAACTCGGCCGGAACGCGCGATTCGCCAAGGGTGGGTTTTCCACCGACACGGCCGGGCTGGACCACGACTCCCGGATAGTCTGCGAATTCGTTCTGCATAGTCCTATCTTATCGAGTTGTCGTCACCTGGCAACGGTCCACGAAGGTCAGGGAAGTACACCCCGCAGCGCCGTGAGAGAGTTGTCGGCGTACGGTCAAAGAATTCATGCGGCGCGCTGGTAGAAGTTGAGCAATCCCGTAAGGCAAGAAACTCGAACGTGTTGACCCGACTCGGGACGTCGAGTTGTCTGACCCGGCGTATAGTTGCTGCAACAGACAGGTTGCAGGCTTCAGATTTCCACAGTCGTCGCGCCAAGGCGTTGTGGAAAACGTCACTTGTGTGCTCCGACATGGCGTGTCAGGGTAAGCAAGTGCAGGCGTTCCGCTGCTACGAACACGACCCGGCGACGTCTCGACGTCTTTTAACTAACTTTCGAGCAGCGGGATGCCCTTTGCTTCCAAAACGAACACTCAGATGTTGTCGAACCGATCAAAGCCGACTTTTCTATATGCATTTCGCGGGAGCAAAGGCTGCTTGCAGGAA
>JBJMGK010000175.1:0-15360 GCA_045807925.1 Bryobacteraceae bacterium
CGTAACGGGTTGGGGCGAAGCCACCCTTGAAGGCAAGGCCACCGCCGCAATGGCCTGCGTAATGGATCTGAAGGACCTCATTATCGGCAGCGATCCCATGCAGGTGGAGCATCTTTATCAAACGATGTACATCGGCAGCTTCTACCGCGGCGGCCCCGTGCTGGGATCCGCGATCTCTGGGATCGACCAGGCGCTCTGGGACATACGGGGCAAGGTCTTGGGCATGCCCGTGTACGAGATGCTCGGCGGCCCCATCGATCCGCGCGGGGTACGCGGGTACTATCACGCGGATGCGTGGACGCTGGCTGAGGCGAAGGAGCTTGCCGCCAAGACAAAGGCCGCTGGCGTGACGGCACTGAAGTTTCAGCTGCCCGATTTGCTGGAGTGCGTGGAAACCAACGCCAAAATCAGGCGAGCCGTGGCGCACATGGAAATGTTGCGCGAGGGGCTGGGACCGGATCTGGACTTTGCCGTCGACTTTCACGCGCGGCCCAATCCGACGGTGGCGGCCATCATTCTGCGCGAAATCGAGCCGCTGCATCTTCTCTTCGCTGAAGAAATCTGTCCTCCGGAAAACGTCAGGGCCATGGCGCGCGCCGTGCGCCATTCCACCACGCCGATAGCCACCGGCGAACGCCTGATCGCTTCCTATGGCTACGCGGAACTAATCGACATGGGCGTCGTGGATATTCTGCAGCCGGATATCGCGCACGTGGGCGGCGTAAGCGCGCTGTGGAAGGTCTCGGCCACCGCCGAAGCGTCCGGAGTCGTATGGCGCCGCATGTTTGAATGGCTCTTCTGAGCGAGGCTTCGCCGAACAAGACAGGCGCTCCAGACATGACTCTTTGATCGAGCGTACGAATCTCTCAGCATAGGCGTTGAGTTTCGGTGATTGCGGTGGCAACTTTATCGCGTTCGCACCGACACTGGCGAGAAAGGCACAGAGATTCTGTCGTGAACAGCGCGTCACGATCATGGATCAGATACCGTTTCCCATTCAGAATTCCGTCGACCGCGTCCGTAGCGTTTCTGCCGATCTGAGTCATCCAGAGTCCATTCACCTTGGAGGCTTTGCCCGCGATCTCCAATCGTCGGGTGGACAGATCCATGAAGAACAAGATCAGAAAGCGTTTCAGACCTCTGGCCGTCCACACCTCGACAACCGCGTACCGCCCTGGAAACGTTTCTTCAGGGGGGGCCGGCCGGAGGTTCCGAATCGAACAGTTCGGCTCTCGGAATCGGCTATATTGGAACGCCTAGTAGCTTAGGGAGTACCGTGGCGCGTTGTACCAAAGGATGTCGTTGCTGGTTGGGAAGTTTACCTGGATCGTTGCTGATCGTGGCGATTGTTTGGCATAGCCTTCGACCGCAATGCGGGCTACCTGCCACTTCGCAGTGTGCTAGCTTTGCAGGTCGGCGAAACGCTCGGACGCGGCGCGCGGTTGCGAGTCTCGGCTGCGAATACTGATCGCGCGTCCCCCTCACGATCGTTTCTGCGCGGCGAATACGATCAGCTAATAACAAGTTCGACCGCCCGCTCGCGACTCGAACGGTCTTCGAAGTCTTTCGCGTGGCCTCGCCTTGTAGCGCCAGGCTGGTAGCGTATACCAGCGGAGTCGCAAAAAAGACATACTGCCTTGCTGCTACCAAAGCATCCGATCGGATGGGAGAGTCGCGTTTTAAAACTACAGTATATTCGCGAAGACCTTCTGAACTCGAATAGAACTGATTGATTCGCACGACGAACGTGTCAGGCCCGGGCTTCACATGATCGGGCACCCTTGACTGGTGAACCTGCTTGATGGTCCCATCAAAGCATCAAAGATGAATGTAGACGCGAGAATAACAGGGGCCGGAGGCAGTTTGGCGCGATAGCAGCCAATGATCGGAAGAAGCTCCACACTAAGGAATAAAGATCGCGAATTAATCATCATCACCGCCCTATTTGGACCGTGGTATCTGGGCATTTAGGATTTGGTTACCGATAAACGTTTCTAACTGTCCTATCACGCCTGCTTTCGGAGTGCTTAGGTACCGGCT
Source organism: Bryobacteraceae bacterium (assembly GCA_045807925.1). Classification (GTDB taxonomy): domain Bacteria; phylum Acidobacteriota; class Terriglobia; order Bryobacterales; family Bryobacteraceae; genus Bog-105. The sequence continues at coordinate 2,041 of JBJMGK010000175.1, forward strand.
TCAAACGAGCGAGGCAACCTGCGCTTGAGGTCCAGTTCCCGAATGAGCCGGTGAAGGTTAGCAACATGAATGCCGAGAGCTTTGGCCGCAGCTCCGTAATTGTAATTCGCCGCTTTCAGAGAATCCAGCACAATTTGCTGCCGAGCGGCCCTGACCGCTTGATGATAGGCGCCAACATAGGTGGACTTAGAATGGCTCCCACTGACAATGTGCTCTGGGAGATCTTCCGGAAGTATCTCGTCCGCTGAGCCGAATACGACAGCATGCTCGATAGCGTTCTCCAACTCCCGTACGTTGCCCGGCCAAGAATATTCCAGTAGCGCGGCGATTGTTTTCGGCGCAACGCCAGCCACTAAACGTTTGTTCCGCTGGACCGATGACTCCAAAAAATGACGCGCGAGGTCCGGGATATCTTCTCTCCGCTCCCGCAACGCGGGCAATCGAAGGCAGATGACATTCAGCCGATAGAACAGATCCTCTCGGAATTCCTTCTCCTTTACAGCGTTCTCCAGATCGCGATTCGTGGCCGCAAGGAGGCGGATATTAACTCGGATTGCTTTCGTGCCGCCCACTCTCGTGAACTCGCGCTCTTGTAGAACGCGTAGCAGCATGGACTGCGGCCCCTCTGTCAGCTCACCGATCTCGTCCAAGAAAACCGTTCCGCCGTCAGCGACTTCTAACTTGCCCTTTTTCTGAACCGCAGCTCCGGTGAAAGAACCCTTCTCGTGACCGAACAGTTCGTTTTCCAGAAGCGTTTCGCGCAAGAGCGCGCAATTTATTGCTTCGAATGGTTCAGCGCCGCGGGCACTGTTCATATGAAGCGCGCGAGCGACAAGCTCCTTGCCTGTACCCGACTCGCCTATGATCAGCACTGTTGCATCCGATTGCGAAAGCTTGCGAATGCGTTCATAGACGCGGCTCATCGCCGGACTAGCGCCGACCATAGAGTGCTTGATCGTCGCGTAACTACGTAGCCGAGCATTCTCTCTCTCGAGTGCCTCCATGCGGCGTGAGTGATCGAGCGCGATAGCCGAATAGCCGGAAATCGCAGTCAGCAGCTTCAAATGTTCCTCATCAAACCTTCGAAGTGGATGCGTGGTCTCCAGGTAGATGGCACCCTGTGTTTGGTCTCTAGCAATAAGTGGCACGCACAGGACGGAAGTGACTTGACGGGCGACGACGCTGGCCGAAGCATCAGGTTCCCGTGCACCAAGGCTTAGGACAGCTGTCTCCTGCTTGAGGACTCGGTCTGTAATGGTTCGGCTGATTCTCAATTCCCTCGCGGGTTCACCATCGCGGTTCCATCCATAGGCAAGTGTCGCTTCCGTGCTGCCATACCCGACGAGAAGCAACGCGCCTGCTTCCGCCGGGATTACCTCGGATAATAGATGAAACAGCTGCGCCTGCACCTGCTCGACCCGCTGTAGTGAAGCTAGCAGTTTGCCAATCCCGAGCAGGGCTTGCAGGCTTTTACTCGTGCGGTCTTCCGATTTCTTTGACGGCGAAAAAAGCGTGGAACTGATCCGAAGTGCCTCCTGTCGTCCAATTGCCATGCTCGTTTGCTGTAATGTCTGGTCGAGTTCTAGGACTTGCGACGGTTTCGCGGGAGCGTTCGGATCAGCCACAACGAAGCAAACTGTGGCGTCCCCGAAGGATATTAGGTCTCCATTCGCTAGCAAGCGTTCAGTAGCAATCAGTTCACCATTGAGGGATGTTCCATTGCTGCTTTCCAGATCCGAAAGGTAGTAGCCGTCCTCGCGCCTGCGGATCAAGCAGTGGTGCCGAGAGACTGACCCGTCCCGGATGCTCACGGAGTTCGTCGGGTGTCGGCCGATCGTAGTCTCGTCCGATTCAAGCGAAACGCGTAAGGCTTCAGCAGGACCAGAGACGCCTGTGAGTTGTGGGAACACGTGTGCGGATTCCGACTACATGTTATCGCTCCTGCTTCCTTGGCGTGAGGCTTACTTTGCTTCATTCGGGTTGCATCCTGAGAGTGAGTCGCAAGCCGAAGTATGTCGCCATAAGGCATCCCCCGCATCCGTCTCGCAAGTTGCTTCGCAGTATCAGAATTGATACCAGAATCGAAAGTGATCGTCATGTTTGCTCTTCCGCAGCGCAATCTAGGGGACCTGCACGATGAAAGGCAGCAATAAAAGGCCAGTAAAACACGTAAATGCGGCGCGCTAAGCCACTTTTATTCGCTAAGAAACTGTTCGGCATCGCAAGTGCAATTGTACGGTCAGTTCTTACCCCGATTGAATGCGTACCAGGGTCAAGATGAGTCGATAGCACACTCCGCAACTCGAGTGTGGCGTGCTCCGAACGATTCTTTCTCGTCGTCCGTGTTTGTCAGGCAGGACCAATCAACCCATGGAGGGACATGATGAGATCAGACAAAAACAGGACAGCTGGTCAGACAACAAGTGGCCAAGACGTTCCTAGTGCGCAAGGTGAAACCGCCAGCGCCGATGAGGCGTTTTGGCGACAAACGAAGAGGCCACTCGTGGTAGCGATGATGTCGCTAACCGCGATATCGGTAGTTTCGGCGCAAGACGCCGCATCCCAGTCCAAATTCGTTCCGTTTAACGAGTTTGTGCAGAGCGTTCGGAGTGTTCAGACGAAGGCCGTCACGTCTGCCGCACGCGCAAGGGTCACCGACGGAGCTAAGGTTGATCAAATGCGGCAGCATCTGCTCAACCTGTACGACGGAGTGAGCGTGAGCCACAGTTTTGTTATTGGTGCGCACACTGCGGATTGCGTCCCGCTGACTCAACAGCCGACGGTTCGGGCCATGGGCATAAAGGACCTGGCTGCGCCGCCGGACAGCTCTAGCGCGCCCGCCACTGCGCACGCAAACGATTCGAAACCGGTTCCGTTGCTCGAGGCGCAGATGCCGAAAGGACAATCGACGGATGCGTTCGGGAATTCTTTAACATGTGAAGCGGGTACAATACCGATACGGCGCGTCACCATGGACGAGATGGCGCGTTTCGGCAGCTTAAGCGAGTTCTTCCAGAAAGGTCCGAATGGCGCTGGCCATCCGCCGATACCCGGCCAATTCGAAGCCCCCCAGACTGCCACGCACAAGTATGCGTACACGTATCAATATGTAAACAACTGGGGTGACAACGCGGACATCAATCTGTGGCGGCCCACCGTGCACACCGACATCGGCGAAATCTTCAGCCTCGCGCAGTCATGGACTATCGGCCTTGGCTCGACCACACAAACGGCAGAGGTCGGCTGGCAGAATTACCCGGAGCGAACTGGAACTGACAGGTCTGTGCCTTTCATCTACTTCACGGCTGACAATTACAACAAGACAGGTTGCTACGACCTGACCTGCAACGCCTTTGTGCAAGTCAGCAACGCCTTGATTTTTGGTGTTCCTTGGGCCCCCGAATATTACAGCGTCCCGGACGGACCGCAATGGGAGCTGGCGTTCACATGGGAGTTTTACCAAGGGAACTGGTGGCTGCGCTATGGCAGCACATGGATTGGCTATTATCCGGGCTCGATTTACGGTGGCGGCCAATTAAGCAGGTACTCGAATCTGCTCGAATTCGGTTCAGAGTCCGTCGGCACCACTGTATGGCCGGCCGAGGGCAGCGGACTGTGGTCCTCCAGCGGCTATTCTTATGCGGGATACCAACGGGAACTGTGGTACTTTGCGCCTAATACAAGCTACGCCACATTCTGGGATACGCTAACACCCGCTGAACCTTCTCCAGCGTGCTACAGTATCACCGGTCCGAGTTTCGACTCGAATTCGGGAGTTTACTTCTACTTTGGAGGCCCGGGCGGCGCGAGCTGCCAGTAAGTCTCAAAACACTACGAATGGGCAGCAGGTTTCATGGCTCGCTGCCCTTATTGCTTGGGAGACGACTAAAGTGGTTGGGCATTTTGGTGCGATAGTGATCGAAGCGATGCTGGTCTACATGGCGCAAACTCCGGAGAAGATCATTCCCTTCTCTGAATTTATTCGGAGCGTAAAGCGTGCCGACCCAAACGAGTTCCTGGGTAGACCGGCAGTCGGAGTAAAGGACGCCGCTGCTTTTGAGCAGATGCGGACATACATTCTCAAGTTATACGAGGGTGTGCACGTGCTGCGCAGTTATCAGGTTTCGACACAGACAGTCGACTGCGTTCCGGAAAGGGAACAACCTTCAATGCGGGGTGAGCACGGCAAAACAGCCGCACCGCCGCCAGCAACTCCCCTGGTCGACAGAAAAAAAGGGGCCGCCACTGGAGGATGCGCCCCGGGCTCGGTTCCCATGCGCCGCATTACATTTGAAGAGCTTACGCGGTTCCGGAGCTTGGATGACTTCCTGCACAAGGCCCCGCACGGACGCATGCCCATGCCGCCTCCACAGAACCGTCCTTGAAGACGGGTCAGTAACTCTCAGACGTTCCGGCGGCTGGTGAACTGGTGCAGCTTCTCTTCAATCCGGCATATCCTTGGAAGGCTTTCCAGGCAGGTTGGATGATGATGTATCGAGGAAAACATGATGGCGAACGTTCTCGAATCGATGCACAGGACGATGGGCACTGACGGGGAGACTTCGGGTATTTTGAATCCGTGTCCGTGCGGATTCGAATTTTGGCGTCGGAAGCAGGCAGACTTAGCGTTACTGCAGTGAAATGTTTGTTTTCCACTTCGATTCGTTTCACGAATTGACGAGCCAAGTGCTTCCGTTCCTTGAGACTCAGAAACTGATATTCGGCGAATACCGAAACAATCAGTTTGAGCCGTTTCCCGGACGTTTGCCGCTGATCGGAGCTCGCTCTGCTGCTGGTCCTTGCTTACTAGGGCGCTCCAACTCCGTATTTCCGCATCGATGCGGCGCGCTTCTGTGGCTACCTCCTCGTCTGAAAACACGCCCTTCAACGTCAGACTGAGCAACCACTGGTTTTCTGCCTTTAAGCGTTCCAGTTCCGTAGCGGCCTTCCCTACCATCTCGTCGATTGGCGACCGCTCCGGCGGCTCGAACGCCTTTTCGATCAGCGAACCCAAAACAGTTGGCTCAAGAAACATTTCGGAGATGAGAGTGCTCAGCGAGTAATCTGTGACTTCCCGACTCAGCTTGGGCGCGCCGCAACCCGATCCGCCCTTGTGCTGGCTCCGGCAGTAGTAAATATCCAACCATTTCTGCCGCCGGCAGCGTCCGGATCCTTTGCTGTACATCCGTTCTCCACAGCGGCAGACAGCAGGCCAGAGGCCTCAAATCTGCTTTCTTCGGTGCGCGAGCTGATCCAGCTCTTTCGGCGTTGCCCGAGAATCACCTGTGCCTGGGCGAACTGTTCTTCCGAAACGAGCGGCTCAAATCGAGCTATCCCCAGATCGCCGGACTTGCGAAAGCGTTGCGCTCGTACCGTCTGCTCAAACCGCCGAGCATTCGGGAGATCCTCAAACTCGCGCAAGTATTACGCGATCGTGGCTGCAGCAAGATCACGCCGGATATGCGCGACACACTGCTTCCGTTCCTGGTGAAGACGGCGGAAGACCGCGAAAAAATGTTGCTCACGCATAACTTCAACCGCCTTAGCGCGGACGCGGCCAAACACGCCCGAGAATTCTTGGAAACACGCGACGAGATGCCATCCACTATCTCCGAGGCCGAGTTGATGGAAGAAGCTGCTGCATGAAGCCGCTTTGGGCGCTTCTCTTTTGTTTCACGGCTGCGAGCGCAGATATTCGGGCAGCGGTGTCTTTCTACCGGCCGTATGCGGAGCAGATAGTCGAATACTATGCAGCGCAGTATCGCATTCCGGCGAACATGGTCCGGGCTGTGATCCGCGTCGAGAGCGATTGGAACCCTGGTGTCGTATCGAGCAAGGGCGCGCAAGGCATGATGCAACTGATGCCGCGAAGTGGGCGCTCGCTCGAGGTGAATCACCCGCTTTGGATTTACCAGAACATCGGCGGCGGAACAGCGTATCTGGCCTATCTCTACCGGCGTTTCGGCGGAGACTGGCGGCTGGCACTGGCGGCCTACAATGCTGGTCCGGCGGTTGTAGAAAAACGCGGACTGCGGTATTCATCACCGGGAGTATTTGCATATGTTTCGCGCGTTTTGGCCGAATACCGCGGGCTACTGCAGGTGAATGGGACAAAGCATTGAACACAAACAACATCACGCTTTTGCTTGTCGGAAGCCTCGGTTTTCAGGCGTTGCTGTTCGGCCAAGCCCCGGATCTGCCAGGAAATGTTGAGAAAACGCTGCCCAGTGTCGAGCCGCATGTCATTGATGATCAGGCCGACAGCCATGCCGCGCGGCGTGTTTACATGCTGCCGCACTTTGCAACAACCGTTCGCATGCGAGATGCGGTGCAGAGCATCGCGCTTGGCGATACGAAACTGTTTCGCGCCGAGCACGATGAAGGAGATCCATCACTGGTCATCGTGCACGCCCTCACTGCCGAGCCGGTGCAAACCAACGCCGAGATCACAACCGTTTCCGGCCAGCAGGTCGTACTCTGGCTCGTCAGCGAGGCGTCTCCGAAAGCTCCTGTCGACTTCGCGGTGTATTTCGACAGACCCGCGTCGAGCGAGGGCGGTTCCTTCTGGCGGCCGGAGAGCAAATCACCCAGCGTGCTGATTGCACAAACGATTTCCGTGGATCGGAATACAGCCGCGAAAGAGGCTGGAGCGCCTTCACTCACACCGGTCAGCTTCCCCAGTTCCCATACTGACGCCGACCCAAACGCGCGTCTCGATGAGCTGCTGACGCAGCAGCAGCAGGCTCCACGGCCCAAGCTGTACGGGCAACACCCCGGACAGAGGAAGGACGATAACCACCTGAACGCCGGGGTCAGCGAAGTCATCGATGGCGGCGGGAAAGTCATGTGCTTTTCAGCGTCGTCAATACGGCGCCGCACGCCATCGCGCTGCTTGCGCCTCAGGTGCAGGTGGGCGGGCAGCTGAAGAAGAAGTGGACCACCTCGGACCAGTTTCCCGTGCTCGCCTACCGGCTGGATCGGGAACGCCTCGAACCCAACGGGCGAGCGAACGGCGTGGTGGTATTCGAGCGGCCCAGTTTCAAACAGGCGAAACAGTCTTTGTTTTTACAGCAGGCCGATTCGGGCGCGGTCGATCAACCGGCACTGGCCCCGATCGGCTTCGGAGTCTCGACCGAGAAAGGGGGCGTCGCGGAATATGGAAACGCCGCAAGATAATCTGTATCCCGAGCAGGAGCACGAGGAAGCACAGACAGGGAAGCTGGAGCCGCACGACGGCTCGCTCCCCGCCGAGCAGATACCGGCTGAACTTGACACTTCCGAGGAGCACGAAGCTGCTCCAGAAATGGAAGAAATTCGGTGCGACAAGCTTCGCAAGGCCGTTTTTGCGAAGAATGCGAATCCGGAGCCCGAAGTAAAAGTCGAGGAAGAACCAGTCAGCTGGTGGGAAAAGGTCAAGCACTCGGCCTTATACGGTAACAAGCAAAAGGTCGAGGCGGCAAAATCCTCGAACCGCAACAATCGCCGCCAAAACAAAACCGGTATGCTCGTCGCTAGCGTCGTAGGTGTCCTCGTTGCGGGCGTGTGGCTCTTCAGCGTTGTCTCGGCGCCCATCCGCAAGCCGCAAGCTCAAGAAGCTCAAACAATGCAGCAGCAGGAGACTGCGACGCAGAAATCCCTCACGCCGGGACTCGAAGCGCATCCGAACGAGCAACAGCCTTCTCCCGACGGTTCGGTCACTGCCGCCGATATTCGCGCGACCTCCAACGGAAGATAACCCACTTCGAGTACAGCGAAAACGCCGGCTGCCGCTCCGGATGACCAAGACTATGCGCTGGGCAAAATTCCGCCGCTACCTGCTGCGCCGGCAAGCATTCCGGCACCTCCACCCGCACCGACTCCGCAGAAGAACCCGCTCGATACCACCGCACTGGTATTCGTCCGCCATGTCGCGAAGGATTCCGCCGGCACGGAAGGCGCGAACCTTGAGGCAGCTTGGTATCAGCCTGCTCTTGCTCTCAAATCGCAGGAATTCGATTCGTTGGTCACGGGCACGCGCCTGGTGGCCCGGCTCGAAACCCCAGTCAGCACGGCCGTATCGCTTCCAGCAGTCGCCACGCTGGAATACAACTACGAAGAGAAGGACCATACGCTGTTGATCCCGGCCGGCAGCCGCGTTTTCGGAACGCTGGAACAAGCGGATGCACAAGGGTTCGTGGGACTCCATTTCACGTCCATTCAGAGGCTGTGCGATCCGGCTCCGATTCCGTTCGAAGCGCGCGGCATCGGCCTCGACTATAGACCGCTGAAAGGCGTGGTGACGGGGCGCAACCGGGGCCGCCGTTTCATGGTGCGTGCAGGGACCGGTCTCGGTCAAATTGCCGCGGCCACAGTCGGAACGACACAAGGAACGGGTGCCACCGACGCCCTAAACTCGAATGTTCTCATTCGGGAGCAAGTCATGAACAACATTGGATCGTGCGGCCGATCAGGAAATCCAGCAAATGGCGCATTCCGAACATCGGGTCGTGACGCTTCCCGGTAACACACGCCTTTATCTGGTGATTGACCACCAGGCAAAGCCGCGAGAGCGCCGCGAATCGCGCGAACAACAATTCGTGGACTCGAATTCCAGCAACGCCAGTGTCCAGGCGCAGTTGCTCGAACTGCGGAAGGAACTGGCTGACATTACTGCCAAACAGACGCCGCTCGCTTCACAGGCCGTTCCCACTCCCCCGTCCGACACAGGCGCCACATCAGACACAACGGCAGCAGCGCCACCGAAATAAGTACTCGCTTTCCAGAAAAGGACGGGGAAGTCGGGACAAAAACGCCCAGATTCCCTGGCTTGCTTTTTTGTAAAACTGGTGAGTATGCGCGAGTTGCCGCATTCCCGGCATTTGCTGGCCTGGGGTGTTATCGCCGTTCTTGCGGCTAGCGGTCTTCTGTTTATCGGCACGCATGCGTTCGGCAACAATCACCAATCGCTGGCGAACTGGGTTCTCACAAGTTGGCCTACCCTGACTGCGATGGGGGCGGGAGTATTTCTGCTCGAACTCGGTCCGCTTCGCTCGCTGCCGTTGTTCTTGCGAAACGTAATCGCGTTCGTCCGTTATACGGTCTTCTACGTTGCGTTTCTGGCGGTCCTCCCCTACTGGGGATGAGACAAATCACAGGCCCCATTGTCTTCGTCAGCAGTGGCGTTTTTTTCCTGTTTCTCATCGTGAAGCTCGCCACGTCCTTTCGCTTTCCTAGCCTTTTGGGGGGGAACACCAGCAGGATTTCAAATGGAACGAGCTCGTTCGAAGACGCGCTGCGGAACAAAACACCGGCCGTGCGGTTCAGCGATGTCGGCGGTCTCGAAACGGCCAAACAGCAGATTCTTCAGCTCGCTAAAACGCGGCTTAGCGCGCGGCGATTTGAGAAGCAGGGAATCGTGCAGAACGGCATTTTGCTGTATGGCCCGCAAGGAACCGGTAAGACGCTGCTGACGGAAGCAACGGCTGGCGAGTTGGGGCTCCATTACATGTATATTTCGGGTGTCGCGCTTAATGGGATGTGGGTGGGAGAAACAGAAAATAACATACGGCGAGTATTTGCTGACGCTGCGCGGGGACGAATGTTATTGTTTCTGGACGAGATAGACGCACTCGGCTCGTCACGACAGCCATTGAAGGCGTCGAGCGTTGCCGCGCATCGAGGATATAACAACACGACGATTCAGCTGATGCAGTGCATTGATCAGTACCGTCCTGTTCCGGGCCTATTGATCATGGCAGCGACCAACACGTTGGATAGTCTGGATCCCGCCCTGATTCGGGAGGGCCGTTTCGATCTGAAGATCCGGTTGGATCTGCCGAGTGAATCGGAGCGCCGGCAGATTCTGGCAGCGTTATTGCGCAAGCGGGGCGCCGATTTCCTGGTGGAGACGTGGGCGCGAATGAGCTCCGGCTACAGTCCCGCGAAGCTGAATGCGCTGGTCGATCGTGCCGCTTCCATTGCGCTCGCCGCCGCCGAGCCGTTTCGTGAGAAACACCTCGAGGAGGCATTCGGGGCAATCGGCGGCAGAGACCGTCCTCTGATTCAGTCCGTCCAGTGGGAAGGCCTAATCGTCGAGCCTGCAGTCGAAGAGGAACTGCGGTTACTCGTGCGCCAATTGAACATTCGAACCGGTGCGGCGGTTCCCGTTCCGACGGGCGTATTGTTAGCCGGGCCTCCCGTAACCGGCAAAACCATGATCGCGCGGCTGCTTGCCACACACAGCTCCCGCAGCTTCTACCCGGTGACCGCGGCGGACCTGCTGGGGTCCGGGCAGGGCGACTCGGTGAAGCGCCTGCCGGAACTCTTCGCGCGCGCCAAAGAGCAGAGCCCATCGATCATTTTCTTCGATGAACTCGACGGATTATTCGGCAGTACGCATACTTTCGCGTCTTCGCACGACACGCAGTTCATCGAACAGGCCCTGATCGAAATCAGCCGGATCGAACCGTCTCATCAAGTGCTCCTGGTCGGCGCCACGAATCATCCCGACCGGCTCGACTCGCGCATCATTCGCGGCGGCCGCTTCAGCGAAAAGATCGAGATCACCGTGCCAGGGGCAGCCAACCGGGACCGGTTGCTCCGCAAACTGCTCGTCCGCACTGGCAGCTCCGTGCCTCTTTCGCAGCTGGTCGAGAAGACAGCGGGCATGGCTCCGGCCGATATCGAAGCGATCGTGCAAGCGGCGCGGCGTTTTGCGTTTGGGCGCTCCGATCGCGATGATCAATTGCCATCCCTCGAGCTGAGCGACTTTGAGCGTGCAATCGATCGTGTGCATCCCGCGCGCTTTGACGAACCTTTGCGCTGCGTTTAATTCTCTGGCCTTTCCAAAAAAGCTTTTTCTCTCCTAACCGTTTGTTTATGGGCTATTTGCATCTCTTTTTGAGATGCAGTACATGCACCTGTCCGCTCGCCACTCTGAAGTGCGGGGCCGGACAAGGAGCAGGAACGATCCATGTTTTCACTTTTCGCTTCCCGCCTGCACGCGGTCCGCCTCAAGGGTCTGCTGGCAGCGGTTCTTTTCTGTTTTTGGTCTGCTCATGGCCATGCCGGGCGTGTTGCATGCACAAACCAGCGGCGATAACGGTCCCGTTGTCGGCAGAGTGGCACCGGGCCAAACCGCGGCGGTGGTCGAAGGTACCACCGAATCCGCGCTCAATTATATGGCCAACGTGATCTTTCCGTTGCTAACCGTTGCGTTCCTTGGATTGATGGTGTTTTGTATCCGTACGGGCCGCGGCTGGGTGGTCAGCCTGTGCTGCGCGATCGGCTGCCTGGTCCTCAGCGGCGCCACTCGTCTTCTTGAATACCACGTGCAGCAAGGTGCGCAGGGCATTCGCTGAATTCGGTCTCGGATTCAGGCGTATACCTCAACATTATCCGGAGGCGGTTTGCGTGAAACGATCCGTCTTCGCCTTTTGGATTTCTTGCGATGAACTACCCCACTCTGCTCGTCGACGCGATTGCGCTCATGATGGCGCTGCGAATTCCGGCTGCCCTGATCTGCCTGTATAAGGTGGCGCTGTCCATGGGCGGCGGCTGGAATGCAAGCGGCATTTTCGCCGGGCAATTCGGCCGCTGGATGGGATGGGCCATCGTGTTTCTCACTTTGCCGGAGCTCCTGCTGTGGTTCAGCTGGCTCGATTTGTCGGCCACGCAACAGGCTGTTTCGGATGCCTGGCTTTCCTCGTTTTCGGCACAGGCGAATAACTTCGTGAACAATCTCGTCATCAAGCACCTAGCGATTGCGGTCGGCGCGTGGTTTCTCATGCGGGCAGTGTTCAACATCGCGCACGGGGAACCCCTATCGCCTCACTGCTCGGCTGCTTTGCTCTCCTTTCCCTGAATTCGTTCTATGTACTGATGCAGCAGTATCACACCGCCGGGAATGCCTATGCGACTTCGGACATGGTGATGAGCTTGTGGCAGTTTGCGGCGAGCAAGCTGGCTCCCGTGGCGGCCGGCGTTTGCGTCATGGGCATCGTATGGTCCGTGGCGCACAAGCGGCCGTGGTTGCATCTGGCAGGCTCCGGGTTTGCGTTCCTGTCTCTATTTGGGCTGTGGGCTCTGACGAAGAGCTATCTGGCGCTCTCATAATTTATGAATTTCTATACGCGCGCTCTCCATGCAGTGAACTGGGCGGCAAATGTTATTTGCCCGATTCTCAGTGCGCACTTCCTATGCGTGGCCTTGTACTTCTGCGGCCAAGCGCATAATTACGGCCAGGCGCACAGCGGCTATACGCACTACTGGTATGCGGCCTGGGGCATGTTCCTGATTCCGGGCCTCATGCGTTTACTGGAAGCGTTCACCGGAAACGGGGCGAATGCCAGTGATCCGGACACGTACTATCTCGCTCTCAACTCGGCCTGTAATTGGCTTGCGAACGTTGTTTTACCGATGAACGCGGTGGTTCAGTTGGCGAAAGCAATTGGCGCCGGAAGTGGAGTCTTTTCCCGTACGGGTCACACCCCGGTTTGGGGACCCACACATCACGTCTTCATTGGGCTGATGTCGCTGTGCTTGTCGGGAATCGTGAAGCTGATTCTGCACTTCATTCATAATGCGCAGGCCGTGGGATAACACTATGGCACTTGAAACGATTCGCGTATAGAGGAATTTGCGGGCCCGAATGCTGTGGTTTCGCTTCGAAGTCGAAGACCTGATTCTGCTCGGCATTTTGTGGGCCGCAGCCCAACTGATGTCGAACTTCATTCATCGCACGATCTTTGGCGTGCCGGCGGAAGTTGTCGTGCCCTGGATCGTGGTCATCCTGACCTACATCGGCATCCGGCTGTTTAAGTACAACCGGCCCCGGCATATTTGTGGGATCTGCTCGATTACATTCGCCTGCCGAAGATCTGGTGCGCCTGCGAGCGGGATCCTGTCGAACCCAGACCATACCTCCGCGAGGACTTATAACCCCATGCCTCAGACAACCAAGCAAGTCGAGAACGCCGCGAATAATCCAGCCTTCTGCAGCCTGATTCCGCTTTTGGAACTGGTGGATAACTATGAAGTCTTACGCCATGGCCCGCTTTCGGCTCTGTATCGCGTTTCGCCTTTGAACAGCTATTTCCAGAACGATGAGGAGCGAAACGAAACGAGCGAGGCTTCCATGAGAAGGCCACTTCTGTCAACAGAAAACTGTCTGTCCCCGAAAAAAAGGGGATTCACAAGGGGGGCTTGCCCCTCTTGTGGGGGAGCCGGCGTTTTTTTTCCGGCGTGGGGGGAACCCACCCAGCCAAGCGTCCCCTGGGGGATCGGGAAGGGGGAGTTACGTTCTTGTTCCTATAAGTTTGTTCGCCCACCGCCGATTCGCCC
>JBJMGK010000176.1:0-5802 GCA_045807925.1 Bryobacteraceae bacterium
CACCGGCAGCTCGCTGCGTTCCTGCTGCGCAATCTGCTCACGCCAATAATCTATTCGCGATGTCGCTCGTTGCTCTGTTGTGGTCTCTTTCATCTCGACCACTATGCAGCCTTGCATCACCATTCACAACAGGTGTTGACGAGCCGCTTACCATGTTTTGCCCTTCAAGCATTGCAGCAATCGGCTGATCGTTACTTGCGGCGGAATCGAAAGAAACAAATGCACATGATCCTTCGCTACGTGCCCCTTCATTATCTTCACTTCGTGCTGCCCGCAAATGTCACGGACCAGGTCGCGCACTCGCACCGCTACATCTCCCGTCAACGCCGGCCGTCGGTACTTCGTGATCCACACTAGATGAAAATGAATCTCAAATATCGTGTGCGCGCCCCTTCGGTACTCCGGTATCCCCTCAGCTTACCGGCGGCGCGCTTGCTGAAGCCGTCGCCTGTAAGGCGAGGGCTTCAACCCTCCCAGACTGGGACAGTGAATCGGTTCTTTACATCGCGGCACCCATCGGAGCACAGACCCTGAGCCGTGCGCGATCTTACTTCAGAGTATCGGATTCGCAGCGATTGCGACTGTGCCAAAACGGCTACGTTCACATGAACGCCGCCCCCACATCGCTCATCTAATCAAATAATAGGGTGAAACCGATCGACGATCAGCCACGCATAGAACGAAGCCTCAACGGCCAAATAGCTTTGTTGCTTTCATTTTTGATCGTTACTCCGGTGAGATTGAGCATGAAGGCACTCAGATGGATGAGCTTCGAACATAACTTGAAATCGTAATCGAACGACTGGCCTAAACGAGGAGGATCCGGGCTATCGCTGGAGCACCGCCCATCTCTCCGACAATGTTTTTATCGTTTTCTTTAAAATGTTGGCGTGATTCGCGACAACCGAAGCCGAGCCAAAACTAATTCCGAGTTCACCTCTTGCATGCAATGGCAAATAAGTTCGCGCTGCAGGAGTGCAACTCGCCGAGGAATAACCAACCGGAACCTCATCGAAACGATGAGCCGGAGAGAGGCGCTTTCGCCGTCCCTTGTGCAATCGAATCACATCGGATCGAAAGATTTCCCGATGCCTGAAGAAACTCATACAGAAGCTGCCGCGAAGCGGCCGCCCCGTGTTGCTGACGAACTGAATAGGAGTCATGCGGCCTCCAGCGATACCGCTGTCGCGTCCCTCGTTCCATGCTACAAGTTGTTCCAGAGGCGATTACAGTAGCAACCCGGCGAATGATCGTATATGTCGTCCGGCGGCTTGCTGTCGAGGGCAATTGGAAATCGCAGTTCTGAGAGGGTTCTGAGATCCCGCTGAAGTTCCTCCTTATCGCTCGCTTCCGCAGAAGTATCGGACGTCAGGTCATGGACTGAGCCTTCGAGATCTAGCTTGTAAAGGCTCTTCGGCGAATGCGCATACCACAGGAGCGCCGCGGGGACACGCGAGACAAGATCGTTATGATCCACAAGGCGGAAACCGCCGTTAGTGGCGTTCGTTTGAACCTTGCTGAGAAACGCTCCATTACCAACGCGGGGTGAGCCATAAGTGTATAGAGAAGCGTTCCCGCCGGCAAACCGCGAAATGGCGAGTGTGGCCAGAGCTGCCCCGAGGCTGTGTCCGGTGAAAAAGATCTCCCCAGTGCTGCGGGCCCGGTACTCAGCGAGGTTCCGTGCCGTCTCGCTCCACACTTCGTTCAAGACAGCCTGAAATCCTCGGTGCACACCAACCTTGGAGGAATCGAACACAGCACGCGCAGACGGCAGGTGAAACATCGTCTTCTCCAGCGTCCCGGCGCTTCGCGGCGTGACGTCTTCATCCACGGGCCAAGTCGCGAGATCCGCCGCCAGGTCATGCCAATCATCCTTCTCCGTGCCGCGGAACGCAAGGACTCCGAAATTGTCTGTGTAGGCGAAGTACCCTTGTGTACCTCGAGCCCCAGCG
Source organism: Bryobacteraceae bacterium (assembly GCA_045807925.1). Taxonomy (GTDB): domain Bacteria; phylum Acidobacteriota; class Terriglobia; order Bryobacterales; family Bryobacteraceae; genus Bog-105. Next base: position 1,953 of record JBJMGK010000176.1, read on the forward strand.
GACCAATCGCCCAGCAGGCTGCAGTCCAGGAAGCCCGCATCTTTCAGGATGTTCGCGACCTGTGTACCAGGAATCGGGTCAGGTCCCGAGCGGCCGTACGCCAGCATCGCTGCGTCTGCCATCCAGGCGGCCTTCAGCAGATTGCAGCTGCCGACCTTCGGCGATGAATGGAATAGCGGAGGCTTTTCGAAATATCTGTAATTCGGTGGCGGATAGAAGACACTCCTCCACAATTGGGGCGGATCCAGTCTCATCGGCACCGGACTATCTTACCGGACTCCGTGCACCTTTTGCTGACTTCTCCCGAATGGCCAGAATAATCGGGATCAGCATCAAATCCTCCGGTGAATGGGTCCACCACTACAATACCGGCCGCCCACGCCGGTCTTTCGGTCCAGGCATTCTCGACCGTCCTCACCGTTTCGAGCCGAGTTCCAGCCACACTTCCCAATTCCCTCCCCCATCACGCATCATTGCCAAACCGATTCTCGGCGGATTGCATCACGAGTACTAATGGCGCTGATACCGCTTGACTTCCTCGATCGGATTTCTGCGGAGGACACCTGGTCCAGATGGCCGCCCAGCACACGATGCACATTCGAAAAGCGCTCAGAAAAAATGAAGTACAGATCCACCACGCCTGTCAGTGACATCACTGGTCTCGGAGCCCGCGTGAAATAGTGGCGCAAGCTCTAGTGGGAGACTACCGCCAGCATCTTTTCACCCTTCGCCAGTCGATGCAGGCTTTCGTTACTGCCAGAAGATGATGGCCGAAGTAGACAGGGAACTCAAAACATTGATGGACGAGTTGCCTCGGGCCGAGAGTGCTGCAGACCAGATGCCGCCGCGAACCAAGGCCTGCATTTATCAGCGCGCCAATATTCAACCTGACTTCGATTTGCCCAGTGAACTGTACCGCATTGCTGGGGTTGATCCTCACCGACATACCTAGAGTCAGCGCCAACACCGCGCCCAGAGCAAAACGCGAAAGTCAAAAACCGGGCCGCAATTGCCCTGCCTTTGTGAGCTTCCTGTCTTTATCACACTAACGATTACTTCGGCGAATTCTTTCGCCGACTCAAGTTCCGGTTGGGCACCCCGCAAGCCATCACTGCTACAGCACACAAGCTAACTCGCGTCCTTTATCACATGCTCTAAACAAAAGAGCCTTACTCAGAGACGATAACTGTGAAATGCGATGAACTCGCGACCAAGCAAGCCGAAGCTAGGCTCCGACGACAGGCCGCTCTAATGGGCTACGCTTCTACTGCGTCAAACACCACCCGAATGAGTTGTTCTTTAGGAGTGGGCCTCAATCCGCAGAACTCGGCCTCAATCCGCAGGAGCGTCCCGGGGATGAGCGCAGCCAGACGCGTGTGATAGGAATGATTCAGCCATATGACCAATGCACCGAGCGTGAGCAGGCGCCTGCTCGTAAAGTTGGGTGGATTCGCCGCCGTTTCCTGTTTTGCGAAAGAATCGATCGCGCCGGGCGTCCAACTCTATACGGTTCGTAATGAGGTCCTGAAGCAACCCTTGGCAACGCTGCAGAGGATTTCAGAGATCGGGTACCGCGAAGTCGAAATGTTGCGTACTCAAGCAAAGACGCTGGTTCCGTTACTGAATGGCGTAAATCTCACACCCGTTAGCCTGCATTTCGAGACACCGCTCCTAACCGGAAACTGGGCCGCGTGGCAGCACGCTGAAATGCCGCCGATAGAAGCAGGAGTGACGTATGACGGATGCGTTTCGATGGCGAGAGATCACGGGTTCCGGTATATTGTCTTCAACTATCTTTCTCCTGAGGAGCGCCTGGGACTGGATTTCTATCGATCCCTTGCCGATAAGCTAAACGACTACCGGCTAAAGCCGGTAGGTTCAGATACGACTGAAAGTCGAGGGACACGGCTGAAGCCGTCTGAAGCGTTCCCGGCTCAGAGCCGGCTCAAGGCTCGGTGGGCGCGGTTATTTTGAATCCTTGATCGTCTTCATCCCACCTTTGGTTCTCAATGTATGCTTTGATCGTCTCCTCATCCACCGCGCCCACCGTCGCGCAAAAATATCCGCGCGCCCACAGATGCTGGCCCCAGTAGCGTTTACGCAAGTTCGGAAACTCTTCCTGCAGCCGGCGTGACGACCGCCCTTTGACGTACTGCACCAGCTTCGAAGGAGCCATGTGAGCCGGCGCCGATACCAGCATGTGAATGTGATCCGGCGATACTGATCCGCGAACAATCACCACCTCACGGGCATGGCAAATCTGCCGAATCAGATCGCGAGCACGCTCCGCCACCTCTCCGCGCAGTATCTTGTATCGGTACTTCGTTATCCACACCAAGTGATACTTGATGTCGCACACCGCGTGCCCGCTATGTCGGTACTCGGCCATCCCCTCATTCTCGTAGAGAATCGCTCAAAGCTGACCGCCTGAAAGGCGGTGGGTTTAGACCTGGCGATGGATACTAAATCAGGCCGCTCAGAAGGCGCATGCCGCAGGCTTGCAGTTTTGTTATCACAACCATGATTTTGAATTTCAACCCAAGCCTGATGGCACACCGATCGATGTTCTACTGAAGCACCTGGACCCGAAGCTGATCCGGTTGGAAGTAGATGCCTTCTGGGTAAGCATGGCTGGCGTCAATGCGGCTGAGTTCATCCGGGAGCATGCAGACCGAGTCGAACTGGTTCACCTAAAGGACCGGGCGAAAGGGACGCCGATCCACTATGACATTGCCACGGTCCCGAACGAGACATATCGCGAGCTTGGCTCCGGCGATTTGCCGTTGTTGACTATTCTGGACGCCATTTCAAAGACTCATGCGAGGCACATCTTTGTGGAACAGGATTTCAGCAAAGATCCGATCGCGAGTTTGCGCCAAAGCTATGCATTCTTAAAGAGGAGCGGATATGTTCAGTGATTGGCCCCGGATTACTCCCAAGAAGCGGCTTGGATCAAGTGATATCCGTAGCGCTAACGGTTCGAATGCAAATTTCCGATGCTTGATTTCACGGTCCGTTGGGCCAAGTGCCCTAAGGCAGTTTTGGTCGATACTCCATTTGAACGGTCCTCCACGAATCAGCGCGCTGGCTAGCTCGGCGGTAGAATAACCTGACGAATGCCAAAGATACTCATCGTTACGGGTGATGGCGTTGAATCCTACGAAGCTCTTTACGCCGTTCATCGGTTTCGGGAAGAAGAGTGGGATGTGCGCGTTGCTGCCCCTTCTGTGCGTCGGTTGCACCTTGTGATGCACGACTTTGAGCCGGGATGGGATACGTATGTCGAACGCCCCGGCTACGGCATACAGGCCGACCTCTCGTTCAACCAGGTAGACGTGGGCGATTACGAAGTCATTCTCGTTCTGGGCGACCGTGCACCTGAGTACCTCCGCAACGATCGCCGCCTTTTGGAGCTAGTCCGAGAGTTCGATGCACACCAAAAGTGGATCTTCGCTATTTGCCATGGGATCCAGGTGCTCGCCGCTGCTGGCCTCACCAAGGATAAGTGCGTCACCTGCTATGAACACGTCCGATTCGACGCTGAGCAAGCTGGCGGCAGTTTCATGAGTCAGCAAACCGTTCGCGATGGCCGTATTGTTACCGGCCAGACCTGGCAATCCCATCCCGAGTTTTATCGCGAGATTTTTGCCTGCCTGGCGCCGAAACCACATCCCGCTCAACCCCGAATTCCAGTGCTTGCCTCGAGGTCCACTCAACGACTACCGGCTAAAGCCGGTAGGTTCAGATACGACTGAAAGTCGAGGGACACGGCTGAAGCCGTCTGAAGCGTTCCCGGCTTAGAGCCGGCTTAAGGCTCGATGGGCGCGGTTATCTTGAATCCGTGATCATC
>JBJMGK010000177.1:0-27226 GCA_045807925.1 Bryobacteraceae bacterium
ACTGATGCATCCGCCGCACGTTGTCCGGCGCCAGACGGGCCGCCATCGGCTCCACGCTTTTGCGTTCTCCCGGCAGCAGCAATCCCGCGCAATACATCCTCAACGGCGTTGCCCGATCAGCGTGCCCCGCGGCTTGCGCCAGGCCATCCATATATGCCGCAAAGCGTTTCTCCTGTGGGCCTGGCGCGGAGTGTTTGCCCACAAAACAATCTTACACAAATTTGCTCTGTTTATAACACAGTAGTACTAGAGATCCAATTCATCCAGGACGGCTCAAATGGGACTACGGTACGTGTGACCGCGGTCAAACAGACTCGTTACAAGGCCCTGAACACGGAGCCATGGTCCTCACCAAAGGTTGACCCGAAGGAGTCGCAGGATGCTGCGAACAAGATCAAGGCCGGACTGGGGTGGTGATGTCACAGAAGCGAACCGAACAACCGGTCGGACTAGCCTTTGATGCGTGGTTCAACCGAACCCTGAACCCGGAATCGACTGGTGACCCGGTGTCGTCACCTTCCTCGCTTGAACCGCACTACTCAGTTCAAGTACTTGCCGAATTACGGCGGCTCGATGAGTCGACCATCAGACGCATTTTTGAAGGTGCACCGGGTGTGCTTCGATTGGGCAACGAGAGACGTCGAAGCGGAAAGCGGGAATACTTCACGTTACGCATCCCCGCTTCTGTTGCCGAGCGCGAATACCAAAGTCGCATTGTTGCTGCCACCCAGAAAAAGGGAGCATAGGCTTTGGCTGACCTGTTCCTGGTTCGAAATCACTCGGACAAGTGTCCATACGCCTCAAAGGGTCCACGTTTTCTCAATTGCAAATGCCCTTTGGGAGTTGATGGCGAAATCAGGGGCAAACGGCACCGCCGGTCTCTTTTCACCCGCAGTCTCGACAAAGCGTATCGAAAGCTGGCGGAGCTGGAGCGCCCGGATTACCAAGAGCCAAAGCCACTGAAAGAAGCAATCGAAGCCTTCAAAGCCTCGAAAGAGGACGTCGGCCATGGTACAAAGCGCAATCAACGCAGAGCCCTCGACAATCTTCTGCTGATTGCCCAACCGGCCGGCGTAAGCCGCCTAGGCGATGTGGAGATAGAGACCGTCGATCTGTATCGATCAAAGCGGCCAATCTCTGCCCTGACCTGGACCAAAGAACTGGCCATACTTCGGAACTTTTTTGGGTTCTGCGTCAGCCGGAAATGGATGCTGTTCAATCCTGCGAAGGAAGTGAAACCTCCAAAGACAAAACCGACACCGAAAGAGCCTTATACCGAAGATGAGGTTCTCGCAATCCTCTCGGCCTGCGATGCACTAGGCCGCGGCGCGTACGAACGCGACAGGGCGAGAGCGATGATTTACCTCCTTCGCTTTACTGGTCTTCGCATAAGCGATGTGGCAACGCTTGCGCGTGACCGAGTGCGGGATGACCGAATCTACCTTTACACGATGAAGAACGGGAAACCGGTCTTTCTTCCAATCCCGCCTGTGCTTCAGGAAGCCCTCGAGAATCTGCCAACACCGAAAGGCACGATCGGCGAATCGAAGTACTTCTTCTGGAGTGGAAACGGGACTACCCGCGCTTTCATCCGCGGAGTAACTCGCACACTTGCTCGGATGTTCGAGATATCTGAAGTGGCGGGCGCACACGCTCACCGCTTTCGGCACACCCTAGCAACTGCATTGTTGGAGAAGGGCCGGACTACTGAGGATGTCGCTATAGTCCTCGGCAGCACCCCAAATATCATTCTCCGGCACTATGCGCAATGGACAACTCAGCGGCAGGAACGCATTTCGAGCCTGGCGCAGGACGTATGGTCTGGCAAGTTTTTGGCAAGCTCAAGAAAGTTGGCTGTAACTGTTGATTCCGAAAGAGATAATCTGGTGGACGGCATGGGGTTCGAACCCACGACCCCCACGTTGCGAACGTGGTGCTCTCCCAACTGAGCTAGCCGCCCACAATGTCAAAAGACAGCGCGATTCCGTCCGCGCGTCGGGGCTCTTGTGACCCCCTCACTATAGCATTTCCCCATGCTAGGATGACTGTTCGCGCCCGCTGCAAAATGGTCCTCTCAGATATCGATATTCGGAGTTATATGGAGCGTGGAAAAATCCGGATTTCGCCCGAACTTCCACCCGAGCAGTTCGGCAGCTGCTCGGTCGACTTCCGCCTCGGCGCAGAATTCAGTGTCTTCGAACATAGCCGCTTTCCGTACATCGACGTCCGGGACAAGAACGCTATCCAAGACCTGATGCGTACCGTTCACGTGAAGGATGGCGAACCATTCGTTTTGCAACCACGCGAGTTCGCGCTCGCGATCACGGAAGAAACGCTGGAACTCGACGACGACGTGCTCGGACGCCTGGAAGGTCGCTCAAGCTTGGGCCGTATCGGAATCATCGTGCATGGGACGGCGGGTCTCTTCGATCCGGGATGGCGCGGAAAGGCAACGCTCGAGTTGAGCAATCTCGGCATCATGCCTGTTGCGCTCTATCCGGGCATGCGCATCTGTTCGTTTACCTTCGAGCAGCTGTCCTCGCCGGTCGCCGTACCGTATTACAAGAAAGCCGGAAACAAGTATGCGGGACAAACTCAGCCGCTTGCGAGCAAGCTGACGTCCGAGGTCAAATCCTAGCGGCCCGATGAACCGAATCCGCCCGTTCCGCGAACCGATTCGGATAACTCCGCTTCCTCCCACTGCACCGGTTCATAGCGCGCCAGCACCATTTGCGCGATCCGGTCTCCGGAATGAACCTGGTAATCGGCGTGGCCCAAGTTCAGCAAAATCACTTTCAACTCTCCGCGGTACCCGGGATCGATCGTTGCGGGTGAATTCGGCAACGTGATCGCGTGCTTTAGCGCTAACCCGCTTCGGGGCCGAATCTGCACTTCGAATCCGGACGGAATTTCAAGCGAGAGGCCGGTAGCCAATGCATGAGGAACACCGGGTTTCAGCGTGGCGCTTTCTACGGAGCGAATATCGAGGCCGGCATCTTCCTGAGGACTATGAGCGTACTCGGGGAGATGTGCATCACGGTGTAGTTTCTTGATTTTTACGCGCATCGGACTTCGTTATCATAGCGGTTCATGTCGGGACCGTCTGCCGTTCCAACTCCGTCCACAAAGCGCGTTTTGGCCGTCGGGCCAATGCCGCCAGAGAAGCTTGCTTACGCTCTAGCTCGTTACAGTCGATCCCCTGATTCGATCCGTGATTCCATTGAGTGGGTACGAACTCACGACTCCAGTAAATTCCTCGAAAGCTTCTATTTTCAATACGGACACGCCTCCATCGCCGACCTTGGCCACGTCACCATTTGCTTCGAGGGCATCTCAGAGATCGCGGCGGCCGAGATCGAAGATGAGCAGCTTTGGGATGGCCAGGCCAGGAGTTCACGCTACCAGGATTTTTCAGCGTCGGGCGTGATCGTTCCTCCAGAGTTAACGCCCGCCGAGGAAAGCGTGTACGTTCGGGCTGCGGACAATCTTCTTCAGGCGTACCGCGAAGCGAAGGAACGCGCATCTGCGTATCTGCATGCGAAGTTGCCGCGACCGGATGGGATGAAGCCGGACGCGTACCAGCGGAATCTTGCTGCCAGAGCCTTCGATATCGCGAGGTATTTGCTGCCTTTCGGCATTAGCACGGGCGTTGGCCAAGTCACCAGCATCCGTACCCTCGAAAAGCAGATCAGGCGGCTGAAAGCTTCTGAATTCGGAGAGGTCCGGGCTATCGGGGATGAACTCTCCGAGGTGTGTGCGGCTCAACCGGAGTGCGCCTGGGACAGGGACAGTTCGACCGAGCCCGTAGCTCCCACGCTTGCACGCTATGCCGAACGCGAGGAGTTTCCGCGACGCCTGCGCGCGGATCTGGCCGAGTGGGCCACGCATCATCTGCCGCATTCGAATTCGGAGGGCACCAAAGCGGTCGAAATGCTGCAGCCCACCGATCACGTTGCCGATTTGTGCGCGTCGCTGCTGTATCCAGTTACGGATCGCCCTTACCGCGAGCTATATGAGATCGCGTCGGGTTGGAACGCGGATCGCCGCAAGGAAGTCTTCCACTTGGCGCTGGGGAGCCGTTCCCATCGCGATGAATTGCCGCGACAGTTCCGCAGCGCCCCGTATGTACTCGACATCACCATGGATATCGGCGCGTACCGCGATCTGCATCGTCACAGGCGCTGCCAACAACTCCGGCAACCCTACACCAACCGGCTTGGCTATTCGACTCCGTCGGTTGTGGCTGAGTGCGGGGCGGAGGAGATTTTCCGTAAAGCTTTTGTTGAAGTGGATGAGGCGCTCGACAAGCTGCCGCGCCCGTCTGCGGACTACTTGCTGCCGTTTGCCGCGAAATCCCGCTTTTTGTTCAAAATGGACTTCGCGGAGGTGGAATACATCTCTCGTTTGAGAAGCGGCGTCAAGGGCCACTTCTCTTATCGCGAGATTGCGTGGCAGATGAAGAAAGAAATGGAAAGAATAGACCCGATACTGGGTAGCCTGATCGAAGCCACTCCGCCTTGGGTGGAAGATCCGCTTACGCGCTGAGGTTCAGCGTTTTGCGGAGTGTCCCGCGTTCTGCCTGGATCTTCTCCTGCAAAAGCATGATTGAGTAGATCAGCTGTTCGGGACGAGGCGGGCAGCCCGGGACATACACGTCGACCGGGATGACCTGGTTGACCGGGACCAATGCGTAGTTATTGAACACACCCGTCGATGTCGCGCAAGCGCCCATCGAGATAACCCACTTAGGTTCCGGCATCTGACGATACAACTGGCGGATGACCGGCGCCATCTTGTTCGAAACCCGGCCTGCGATAATCATCAGATCCGATTGCCGAGGCGAACCCCGGAAGACTTCCGCGCCGAAGCGGGCGGCGTCATAACGCGATGCCATCATCGACATCATTTCGATCGCGCAACATGCCAACCCGAAGGTCATGGGCCAGAGAGAGTTTTTTCGCGCCCAATTAAGAGCGCTGTCGAGCGTGGTGGTGATAATAGTGTCCCGGAATTCCTCGGCGGCGTCGTCCATCCGGGAAAAAAGCTCCGGTGGTTGGCTAATTTCAAATTTTTCTGAATCGCCCACCTCTTCAGTATCCCACGTGGGACGCCCTACAATCTGCGTTGCAAGGGAAGGGAATTGGGACTCTAAAGCTTGGGGAGAACAAGGTTTCTGATGAGATTTGAAGGCGCGCAAAACTACGAAGACGCGATCGGAAGGGCGGCGGATGAAAGCGGCATCCAACGGGATTACTGGGACATTTTCCATCGCCGCCACGAACCGTCAACCGAAGTCCGCCGCAAGATCCTTGAATCGCTCGGATGGAACGTCCAGGGCCGCGACACTATCGACGCGGATCGCAGGCGCTCCTTTCATAGCAAGGCTTCCGGCATGTGTCCGGGCACGATCGTCATCAGCGCCGGGGGTGGGTTTGTGCCGGTGTCTTATCGGTCAGGCGTTGACGTCACCTTCGAGGTCGAGGTGCTCCTGGAAGGCGGCGGAGCTGTGAGGAGTACGGTTCCGGTCTCGAATCTGCAGGCGACCGACGGCCACGAGATGGATGGGCAGCACTGGACGATTTACCGCCTGCCGCTACCCTCGGGAGTTCCTCTCGGCTATCACGCCCTAACAATTGCTGCGCACGGAACGCCGTCCGGCAAAGCCCACCTGATCGTTTGTCCCGACCAGGCGTACTTACCGGACTGGCTGAAAAACGGTGGACGCACGGCAGGCTTCAATATCTCTTTATATGGATTGCGCTCAGAGCGCAATTGGGGCTGCGGCGATTTTACGGACCTTCGTCCCCTCATCGACTGGGCTTCGCGCGAGATTGGGTTCAGCTTTATCGGCCTGAACCCTCTTCACGCCTTACACAATCGGGTCCCTTACAATACGAGCCCTTATCTTCCGCTCTCGATCTTCTACAAGAACCTGATCTATATAGACATCGAGCGCGTGCCGGAGTTCTCGGTTTCATCCTGGGCACAGCGCTTATTTGCCTCACCGGCGATCCAAGCGAAACTTCGGGAGCTGAGGAACTCTGAATTTGTCGCCTACAGTGATGTGGACCGCGTAAAACGGCGCTTCCTGAAAGTGCTTTACCGCGAGTTCAGACAAATGCGCGCGCAAGGTGGTGATCGCGCGCGTGCCTTCGAGCAATACTGCCAGCGGGAGGGAGACCTCCTGCACAAGTTTGCCCTCTATTGCGCTCTGGACGAGGTTCTTCACAAGCAGGACCGAAACCGGTGGACATGGCAGCACTGGCCCGAACAGTTCCATTCACCCGATTCCGATGCATGCCAGGAGTTCGCGGCGGAGCACCCGCGGCTCGTCGAGTATTACAAATACATCCAATTTGTACTCGAGGAACAACTCAACGAAGCTCAGCATTATGCGAAGGAGCAGGGCCTGCCGGTCGGGCTCTACCACGACCTGGCTGTGGCTACGGATAGCTGTGGTTCCGATCTCTGGGCCCACAGGCAGTTCTACGTCCATGGCTGCCGGGTTGGTGCTCCGCCGGACGATTTCTCTCCCAACGGACAGGATTGGGCGTTTCCTCCGCCCAATACGAACACACATTGGGAAGACGGATACACACTATATCGCGAAAGCATCCGAAAAATAGTTCGCTCGGGGGGCGCGCTTCGCATTGACCATGTCATGCGTCTCTTCCGTCTGTTTTGGATCCCGGAGGGTTTCGGTGCCGCGGAAGGGATTTACGTGCGGGACAATGCGACCGATCTCATGCGGATCCTGGCTCTCGAAAGCGTCAGAAGTAAGAACATCATCATTGGCGAGGATCTTGGCACAGTCACAGATGAGATACGCGACACGCTCGCGAGATTCTCGATACTCAGCTACCGTCTGTTTTACTTCGAGAAGGACCGCAACACTGGGTGTTTCAGGAAGAGTGATGAATACCCTCGCCAGGCGCTGGTAGCGTCCAGCACTCACGATTTGCCAACGATCGCCGGCTTCTGGCACTTCCGCGATATTGAGGCACGCAAACGGGCCGGACTGATCGACGAGTACGGCTATTCTTCCCAGCGCGAGGATCGCCGCCGGGAGAAACAGCGAATGCTCGATCTATTGCACGAGGAGAAGCTGCTACCCGACCGTTACGGTCGTCATGCCGATCTCATTCCGGAGGTGGATGGCGATCTTCACAACGCGATATTCGCGTATCTCGCCCAAGTGCCCTCTATGATCTTGTTGCTCAACCAGGAAGACTTCACGAGGGAAACGGAACAGCAGAATCTGCCGGGTAGTACGGCACAATATCCGAACTGGCAGCGCAAGATGAACGTTCGAATAGAAGATCTCTTTTCGGACAAATGGAAACCGTACTCTGCGATGTTCAAATACCACCTGGTCCGGACTGGACGCGCCACGGCTCAGAGTTGATTACCCCTGTGGCAAAGTAGGAGAAAACCGCCATGCCAGCAACGCCCTCCACGCCGAGCAGTTCTGCTTACATCCTTTACGTGGGTACATACGAGAAAGGCATCTACGGTTTCCGGTACCGCAACAACGGTCCGTCACTAGAGCGTTTGGGCAGAATGGGCGACCTGACGAACCCGTCCTGGGTAACGACTGATCCTCAACATCGATTCCTCTACGCAGTCAGTGAACTGGAAGGAGACAAAGAAGGCGCGGTCGGGGCTTTCGAGATCGATGCGAAAAGCGGAAAGCTGAAGCACCTGAATACGGTTTCGAGCTCCGGGGTGGCGCCCTGCCATCTCGCTGTCGATAAGACTTCGCGATTCCTCGCGGTAGCGAACTATATGACGGGAAGTGTGGCCGGTTTTCATCTGGAAACCGACGGGAGCATCGGAGCGCTGACGGCCCTCGCGACCGCCAAGGGGTCCAGTGTTAACCCGGAACGGCAGCAGGGTCCCCATGCTCACCAAACCGTGTTTTCGGCCGATGACCAGTTTTTGTATGTGCCGGATCTCGGTCTAGACCAGGTTCTGATCTATGACGTTGCCACCAAGGATGGTAAGCTGACGCCGCACAATCCTCCTTCGATTAGCGAAAGGGCCGGCATGGGCCCACGGCACATCGCGTTTAGTCCGGATCGCCGTTTTGCGTATTTGTTAAACGAGCTGAAATCGTATGTGACCGTGTACCAAGCGGACGAGACGACTGCAAGTTTTAGCCGTGTTCAGGAAATCTCTTCTTTGCCGGGCGAGCCCAGCAATCGAGACGGCGCTGCCGAAATTCTCGTTCACCCAAGCGGAAAGTTTGTCTATGCATCCAATCGCGGGCCTGGCACGGTAGCGGTTTACAAGCGTGACGCGCAGACCGGAACCCTTCAACTTGTCCAAACGGCCAAGGTGAAAGGGACATCCCCTCGAGGAGTGGACTTTGACCCGTCAGGCGCCTTTCTGCTGGTTGGCGACCAGAAGGACAACAGCTTCTCGGTCGTACACATCAATCTGGAAACGGGAGAATTGAGCGATGAAGGAAAGGGCTACGAAGTGCCCTCTCCTGTTTCGTTTGTCTTTGCGCCCGCGCGGTAATCAGCCCGCGAGAGCAGAGTTAACGCGATACAGGAAGTCTTCCTGTATGTCGTCCCGAAAGATGAAGTAGCAAACACCTTCCCAAGTGATGCGGGCGGTGCGGCCGTCAAATCCATCACCGCTCATCTCTACTTTCGCGCCTTGGGGAAGCTGTATAAGGGTACCCATCCTCAGTCGACCTTCTCCGTCGGGAAAGGCCTGGATTGCCGAAGTGTTCTTCGGCAAAAGGTAGAATGTCTTGCAATAAGCTGAGCCGAAGCCCGCTTGATTCGTTGGCATGAGCCTCCAGGTGAATGAATTGTAGGCCGTACCATCAGGAGCCGTCAATATGAGATTAATCCTGGGGAAATTAATTTCGGAATAAAAAGAGAAAGCCCGAAGATCTCCGAGGGCGCAGTCGGCAGCCCCAGTGTTATGCACACGTTTGAATGTGTTTATGGCCCGAATGTATATGCTGGATGCATTATGAATCGAAAAATCCTGATGCTTTTATCAGCTGCTTCGGCTGCTTTATGCGTGCACGCAGCAGACACGACTAAGGTCTCCTTTACTAATGGGGCGGGAGAGAATATTGGAACTGCCGTGCTCAGCCCGGTTGGCAAGCCTGGGTCAAATGGAATTAACATTAAGCTGAACTTGAAGAGCTTGCCGCCCGGCGAGCATGCGATTCATATTCACCAGAACGCAAAATGCGAGGGCCCGGCATTTACGAGCGCAGGTCCGCACTTTAACCCCGAGAAGAAGAAGCACGGATTGCAAAACCCGGAAGGCCCTCATGCGGGCGACATGATGAACTTCACCGTGGGGAAGAATGGCACGGCGAAATCCACCGTCGTTGCTTCGAACGCGTCCTTGGGCGATGGTGTTGATTCGGTGTTCTCGAATGGCGGAACTGCGCTGGTGATCCACGCCAAAGCTGATGACATGAAGAGCGATCCGGCCGGAAACGCGGGAGACCGAATCGCGTGCGGCGTGATTACCAAGTAGACAATCGCAGGTAAGGGGCTACCGTCGGCACATCTGCGGATATTGCTTCTTCAACGCAACCAGCTTCGGGATATCGTTGTAAACGATATAAGGATCCGTCATGTTGTTTTGAAGATAGTGCTGATGGTGGCTCTCTGCGGCGTAGAAGCCCTTTAAAGGAACCACTTGGGTCACGATCGGACGCGCAAAAACGCCCGCGTCATCCAACTGCTTGATGTAGGCTGTCGCGATTTTCTGCTGCTCTTCATTGGCATAGAAAATTGCGCTTCGATACTGAGTGCCGTGGTCGGGGCCCTGAAAGTTGAGTTCGGTGGGATCGTGAGCCACGGCGAAATAAACCTTCAGCAACTCGCCGTAGGTAATCTGAGACGGGTCGTAGGTGATTTTCACTGACTCGGCGTGCCCTGTGCGCCCTGTACTTACTTCTTCGTAGTGGGCGGTATTCTTCTCGCCCCCTGAAAAGCCGGACACGACATCATTCACACCTTTCAGGTGTTCGAATACGGCCTCAACGCCCCAGAAACAGCCGCCCGCCAGAACTGCGGTTTCTTTGCCCTTCGTTGCAGCCTTGGGCGCGTCATAAGCCGGATCCGGGAATGGCGCCCTGGCTGCCCCGAACGCGAGGGTGCACCAGAAAAGGCTAGCGGCAAGCGCTTTCGAACCACGAGGGGGCATACCTGTACCTACCTAGCCCAATAGATTATCGAAGCTGCGGCGAGGATGCGTTAAGCACCACATTTAATGCCACTCCGGATTCTTGCTCAGGCTGACAAGGTTCGCCAGCAGACGATAAGCGCCTGGAACACCCGCCGGAAGCTGCCGGTGGAGGGCAAAAGCATCATAAACGTAAAAGCCCTTACCGTAGCGCGCGAGCAGAAGACCGCCTGATTGCGGGTCTTGATCCGGATCGCGAACTTCTACCAAAGGCGTGTAACGCGGGTCCCATTTCTCCATGAAACTGTGGCCCCGTTCTTCCTGCCAGTTCTGGAAATCAGAAGCATTGATGCGATTCGGCCATGTCATCAGAGGATTCGCAGGGTCAAGTAATTTGACGGGCGAAAACTCGTCCACCACTTTCTGCGGATTGGAGCCCAACGTAAACGGATAGGGGCCATAGTTCCGGTCAAAGTTTTGCAGGTTGTACTGGACGACAAGCGTCCCGCCATTCTTGACGTAATTCAGCAGCCGGTTATTAGCGGCACGGAGTTCAGGGCGAACCGCATACGCTCGAACCCCGAGAACAATGGCGTCGAAGCCGGACAAGTCCGCAGTTTCGACATCGGCCCCCGTCAAGATCTGTACCTGCAATCCTAGATCCTGCAGCGCTCTGGGCACGTCGTCTCCTGTTCCGGGCAGATACCCGATGCGAAGCCCCGGCGCAGTCTTAACGTCGACGGCAGAGAGCCGGTATGTGGCTGGTCTGTAGTACGGATAGGGACGCACGCCGGGGTAGCCCACCAAACGGTAGCCTTCGGCATACACCTTTCCGCCGAATTCAGCTTCCGCGCGAATCTCGTATCCCTGTGGCTTCAGGTTCTGTGTAGCCACCTGAAATGCAACGGTTTCATTTTCTCCCTCGTTGGCCAGAGAGAACTGATATTCCGAAGGCGTCGATTTCCATCCGGGAGGCAGCTTCAGGTGCACTGTTCCCTTCGCCCCGCCCTTTACGTTGCTGTGCAGGGTGCAGGAGAACTGGAAAGCTCCGGCGCCGAGCGGAATTGCGCCTCCAGGGGGCGAAACGGAAAGAGATACGGCCGGCGCTACAATCAGCGGATTTTGAACGATTCCAATGCCCTCGATCCGCTGACTGCTTTGGACCGCCTTCCGGATCTCAAGATCGGCGCCCCGGTAAACCACGCGAGCGCTTGCTTCGAGCGGATACGGCGCCAGGGACAGGTTCCGGTATCTTTCGTCACCGACGTCGTAATAAGCCTGCTCTTCATTTGGGGTATAGAAATACGGCCTCGTGAGCGCCGCGTTTTCCGCTACCTTAACGGCAAACCGCATGGCGAGTTCTTTGGTTGCGGGGAGCTCCGGTTTCGGGCTTCCCTCTGGTTTCAGCGACCAGTCCTTGCCGTCCGTGGCCTCTAACGAAACCTTCTCGACCGTGATTGGTTCGGCGCCTTCGTTCAGGAGCGATGCACGAACAGCAAGTGTCTGCCCCGGGGTTGCTGTCGTAAACGCACTCACTGTGTTTGCGAAGGCGGCAAAGGGTCCCGTGGGCTCCTTCTCGGGAGCAACAATGGCGTTGAACGAAACTCCGAGACAGAGAGTGAGAGCCTTTTGGAACTGCTTGTCCTTCTGCTGAAGCTCGAAAACGACGTCATCTTTGCCGGGCTCGGGGATCCCGCTTGATTGCACTTCTTTGACCAGACTGCGTACGAGAGTCAGCCCTTTTGCAAGCTCGGGCGCAATGGCCGAGGGGGATTCGGGACGATACTGATTTTGCGCGGCCTCGGTAATAGCGGTCAGCCGGGCCAGACCCTCCTTCAGGAATTTCGTGTTTCCCGTGGCCAGACTCGCGATGCCGGACAAACTCGTGTCGATGCCGTCATAGAAAGAAGATTCCGTTTCCCCGGCTGGGACCCTCGACGCGTAGCGGTGATAAGAGGACGAAGCGATCTGCGGCAACGGCAGCGTTCCCCCGCCATTTTGGCTCTTCTGGAAACCCCAGCCTTCCCGTCCTATCTGCAGATATGTGAGCCCCGCGGGCGGATCCCACTTGCTTACCGGGACCGTCACGTTCACGGACGGCTTGCCCGTAAGCCAGGTTTTGTTGACGTAATCGTAAAAGCGAATGGGGACATACTTGTCCGTGGCGTAATCGTAGATGGTGTTCTGCTTCGTAGGGGAGAAGTTCGGGACACGCTCATAAACCTTGAGCGGTGACCACGGTCGCAACCCTTCTTGAAGCTGCTCGGGGAACTTGGTCGAATCACCAGCGGCAGCAAACGCTTCTTGCGCCATTTCGCCAGCGACCTGGTGGTTTCCATGCCCGTCCGTTGGTGCGCCGACGAAAACCGAACTGACAATGAGCGGCCGCGTCATTCGTATCACCCGAACAACGTCGGAGAGGGTGCGATCGGAACCCCATTTCTCCAGCGCTTCTTCGCGTGTCTTAGAGAACCCGTAGTCGATGGCGCGGCCCCAGTATTGGTCCACACCGTAATACCGGCTCGCTGCGAGCAGCTCCTGCGTCCTGATGAGCCCCATCGCGTCATACATGTCATTGGTCATCGCGTTCTGACCGCCCTCTCCGCGAGTAAGGGTCAGAAGCATTCCTCGAGCGCCCAAGCCCCGCGTTTGCAAGGCCAACATGCCGCCGTCCTCGTCGTCCGGATGCGCCGTGACCATCAGGATGCTGGCGCGCGTTCTTATCTCGGCCAGGCAGCGCGAGAGCCCGGAACTGCCCCGATCGAGATAGATATCCATCGCGTTAGGATCAGCGAGCGGGGCTGAATTCGCGAACGCCCCTGCTGCAATCAACCCGAGAAATGCAAGGGTGGCGAATAGTTTCCGGTGCGGCGGCGTCATCCTGCCCTCCGCCGTCGGAGGCCGGGCAAGGATGACCCATGTTTCAGGACAGAGATCATTTAATTAATGTCGCAAATGGAAACCGCGCGTTTGCTTAGCGATAATTGGAACTCTTACTTACTCGATTGAAACCAGGTGGATGAGGAGGTTGGCTATGGAATGGAAGCAGCTAAACACGGAAGCAGGCGATCGGCCGCGCATTTGGGGGCGCAGCCTACTCGCGGGGCTTTGGCTTTTACTTGTTGCGAGCACAGCATTTCCTCAGACCCAATCCATCAACGGCAGCATCCGCGGACGTATCGTGGATGCGACGGGCTCGCCCGTTGCACAAACGTCCGTGTCTGCGGAAAACGCCGATACGGGTTTCGTCCGTTCCACTTCAACTTCGGACGAAGGGTACTACGACCTTCCGAATTTGCCTATTGGAAGCTACTCCGTGACCATTCAGAAGGCGGGTTTCGAAACTCTGCGCCACACAGCTGTGACCCTGAACGCCGGCTCCGAAGCGGTCATTGACGATCAGCTCAAGGTCGGCGCGACCAGCACCTCCATCGAAGTTACGGGCGGCGCGCCGGTGATTGAGCCTTCGCGGACGAACATCGGCCGAACGATCACGTATGCCGAAATCAGCAATCTGCCGCTCACATCCCGAAATCCGTACAACTTCATTATTTTGCAGCCGGGCGTGAGCGGACATCCTAACGCAGAACTCGGCATCCCGCGAACCGTCAACACAAACGGCTTGCTGGACCGCATCAATTATCAGATGGACGGCATGGTCGACACGGAAAGTGACCGTTACGGCGTTCGACTGTTCCCGATTGCCGACATTTACGTGCAGGAAATTCAGACAGTGTCGAATAGCTTCGCGCCTGAATTCGGCCTGACGTCGGGCGACCTCTACAACGTCATTACCGGTTCCGGCACAAATCAGTTTCACGGCCAGGTCATGTACGTCGGCAGACCGACGGATGCCAGCGCGCGTCCGATTCTGCTCGGAACACGGCCGAAGCCGGATCTCACGCTCAACGATACTTCCGTGAATGCCGGGGGAGCGATCATCAAGAACCGGCTTTTCATCTTTGGAGCTTATGAACACCTGACACGTGGTCTGCCCTCGCCAAATACAATTAACCCTACATCGGCTGCGCAGCTAGGAATTGCTCCGTCCCTGCTTGCGACAGCTCCGAGCGTTCAACATGCCCAGTTTGCGAACCTGCGGGCGGACTGGCAGATTACGGCGAAGCACCAGTTTTTTGTCCGATTAAATTACTTCCGGAACGAGTATCCGTTCAACACCAACGTAGGCGGGATCTTCGCGCTTGACGCTGCTTCGGACTTCAAAGATCGCGCGTACATAGCGGGCGGTCAATTGCTGTCGACCTTTTCTCCTACGGTATTGAACGAATTGAGATTGTCGGATCCTTACCGGAATGAAAAGCATGTTGCCAATGCCCTGAACGGGCCTGGCCCGGTCATCACTGTCTCTGGAGTTGCAACCTTCAACGGTTCTAATGCCGTGGGTGATGTGTTCGCCGAAAAAATCCCGAGTCTCAACGACAACCTGACGTTAGTGAAAGGTGGTCACACGATCAAAGTCGGAGGCGGCGTGCAGCGAAACCTGGACGTCCAACTCGCCGATACGTACAGCCAGTACACGTTCCCTACGATTCCTTCGTATCTCGCCGCGAAGTCAGGAGCGGCACCGTTCGGCTACAGCACGTATCAGGCGAGCATCGGAACGGTCGGTGCCGGCTATCATTCTTTGTTCTGGAACGTTTTCGGGCAGGACAGCTGGCAAGTAAGGCCCAATCTTCTGGTGACCTACGGCATCCGATACGACCGGTTCAGCGCGCCGAATCCGCCGGCGGGGCAGCCGTTCTCTTATTCCCAAAATTTCCGAACGCCCACAGCGGATTTTGCTCCGCGCCTGGGCATTGCATGGACCATTACACCGAAGACAGTAATCCGCGTGAACTCCGGGATCTTCTATGAGGCTCCGGCGACGAATCTCTGGTACAACGCGCTCTACAATAACGGTTCCAACCAGGGCTTCGTTGCTTCCATCAGGCCCGGCCAGCCGTTCGCACCTGCATTCCCGCAGGTCTTCAACTCAGTGTCGAGCAGTTTCCAGCGCATTCCCGACATCACGACCATCACCCCGAATTACAAGAACGCGTACACGTTCAACTCGAGCTTTCAGATCACGCAACAACTGACGAACAACGATTCGCTCATGCTCGGATACGTGAACACCGGTGCACGCAATCAGGTGTATCTGCGAAATATGAATTTGATCAACCCAATCCGGTTTCTTGCGGATGGGCGGCCCGTTTTCGGTTCGGCTCGTCTGGATCCCAGGTTTGGAAACATTACGTTGCAAGACATCGGTGCCATCGCAGCCTACAACGCCATGCTGGTGAACTGGCAGCATCGACTCTCAAGAGGCGTGCAGGTAAGCGCCTCGTACACGTGGTCGCATTCGATCAGTGATGCACCCGATGCGAACAGTTTCGAACAGAATCTGCCGATCGAGGATCCCACAAATCGCAGCCGGGATCGAGGCAACAGCATCATCAACCGGCCGCACGCCTTCACCATGTCTGCGTACATCGCCCCTCAGTTCCGAGGCGGAAACGGATTCTTGAGGAGGCTCGCCAACAACAACGAACTTGCTGTGATCGCTAATGTCTCGTCCGGAGATGCTCAGAACATTCTTGCCAATCAGGTTCTGAACGGGGACGGCATCACAGGGAGCGTGACCCGGCCACTCTACGTGGGAAGGTACACGGCACGCGGTCCAAACATCTACCAGTTTGATGCGCGCTATACCCGAACCATCTTCACGTTGTGGGACCGTGTGAAACCTAAGTTCATCGCTGAAGCAAACAACATCTTCAATCACCCGAACATCACGACCATCAACGTTACGTCGCAGGTGAATGCAGACGGGGTCATCACGGTGCCACCGTCGCTCGCGCCCGTTTCCACAACGCTCGAAGGCAGGATTATTCAGCTTGGGGTGCGTTGCGATTGGTAGTAGCAGTCTAGTACGGAAAAGCTTAATCAGACTTAATCGCCGTGGACGATCCGCCAGGTATCCACCCGTAGGCTGACTGCGTCTAATCAGCAGAGCATCGAGTTGAGAGACACCATGCTTTACGGAGAGTTCACAATGCGATTTCTTTCTGCTAATCGGACGTTGGTTCTAGGGTCCGGCCTTCTTGCAGGCGCCGCTACTCTTTGTCTGGCGCAAGCGCCTTATCCTCAGACGCAATACCCGGCACAGCAGCAATATCCGACTCAGTCACAGTATCCTTCCCAGTACCCGAACCAGTCGCAGTATCCTCCCCAGCAGCAGTATCCGCCAGAACAATATCCGAACGGACAGTACCCGGCGCAGGGCCAGTACCCGGCGGGCCAATATCCTCAATACCCTCCTCAGCAGCAATATCCGCAACAGGCGCCGCCGTTGTTACCGCCGCAGGAACTCGATCAGTTGGTATCCCGAATTGCTCTGTATCCCGATGGACTGCTGGCACAGGTTCTGACCGGCGCGACGTACTGGGACCAGATACCTGACGCGGCGACCTGGGGGATGGCACATCAAAACATGCGCGGTGATCAGCTCGCGGCGGCAATCAATGCTGACCGTTTACCCTTCGACCAGAGTGTGCTTGCACTGCTGCCTTTTCCGTCCGTGCTCGATCAGATGGCGAGAGATCCTGGGTGGACGCAACAGTTAGGATCGGCGGTTCTCGCCCAGCGGGGAGATGTGATGGACGCTGTACAGAGGATGCGTCAGCAGGCGTATGACTATGGCTACCTGCGAAGCAGCCAGTATGATCAAGTGATTTACCACGGGCCCGGAAGCATCGAGATCGTTCCTGCCTCTCCCGGCTACTATAGCGTCCCGATGTACGATCCGCGAGTCGTGTATGTACGTCCTCGACCCGGATTCTATGTGGGCAGCGCGATTCGGTTTGGTCCGGCCATCTCGATCGGTGCAGCCTTTACTCCCTGGGGTTGGGGAGGCGTAGGATTCGGCTGGCATGATCACAACATCCTCGTAGACCGAAGGCCGTGGGTACGCACCTGGGCGAATCGCCCGGTTGTGGTTCGCCCGTATGTTGCGGCACAGCGGCCCCACTATGAAAATCACCGCGTTGAACGCCGTGACTACCACGATCGCGATCACGACCGGGGACGAGACCACCGATAATCCTGGGATGCCGGCGCGCTAGCATCTCGTTGTGGATGCCCAGGAGTTGATCGCCGACTCATTCCGCCGTCTTCCGCACGTATCTCAGCAGGTGCGGAAGACGGCGTTCCTGTGTCTGGCCCGAGTTCAGAGAGCCGTGGCTCCTGAACAAGCAGAGCAGACGCTGACGGAAGGACGCGAGGCCCGGCATGGGATGTCAGCCAGATTCGATGAGAGCTTTCATAATCTGACTCGATTGGTCACTGCTGCTCTTGCACCGGAGCGGTTAACCGAACTGGCGGCTCGGTCTGAATCCTCCCCGTTGCGAAGATTACTCGACGAGTATCGGGTGATGAAGGAGCACGGACATCTGGAGTATCTCCGTAATCATTTAACGCGGAGTGAGGATCTAAGCGACATCCCCATATACGGCTTCGGAGAATTGATCGCGGAAACCGGAGACGAACAAGAGCAGCAGTGGCTACTCCGGCGAGCGATACAGGCTTGGCAAATCCAGAGGGAGATTCCCGGACGCACACCCTGGCAGCTCGAAGATCTTTTCCTGCGTTTGTTTCGAGATAGTTGGACCGTTCTGCCGCGATCGGAAGCTGCAGAGGTCGTCGACGAGCTGACGCAGAGAATCTTGGCCAAGCGGGGTGAAGGCACGTTTGGGAAGGTCCAGGATCTTGAATTCAAGTCGCTCCACGCTCTCAAGCTTTTTCTCATATACGACCTGATGCTTGAATTGACGCCGGAGCGGGCGGAAGAAGTGAGAAAGAAAAAGCGAGAATTGGCCAGGGCCGTCAAGCGGTATCCGAGAGGCCAGCGGAGAAAGGCCTCCTGGTCTGGTAACGTTCGGCACGAAGGAGAACCGCGACGACGCTTTGGCTCTCCTGGCAGCGCAAAGCACCGGGAATTTTAGCCAAGTATTGCGGTCTGCGACAGCGAAATATATGCATGACAATGGACCGCAGTTTCAGAATCTCGCTCCCAAGATATTCTGGCCGTCGGCTGCCATGTACAGAAAAATCTTCTACCAGATGGGTCGTGGCCGCCGGGATCGTGCTGACCACCTCCTGGACGAGGTTCCAGATAAAGAGCTGCGCCTGCTGTCTCAAATTGAGTTGGCTGCCGGTCTCTGCGGGCTGCCCGAACTAGCCCTCACCACGCAGCGCGTGCAACGTTGAGCAATTTCCGAAATGATCAGAGTGGCAGGATTTCTTCGCGCTGCGTATCGAAGTCGATGCGCCGGCGCTGCTCGTAGGCGAGATTTCCCAGATGGGACGCTTGGGCGGAACGATGACCGATCAATACGTCCCCGTTCGGCCGCTTCCGACTTTTGACGCAATCGAGGAAGTTGCTCACGTGCTCTTGTGTTAACGGGTCTCGCGTGTTCGCGATCTGTGTTGCCTGAACCACCTCGGTCGGAGTTTTGCTTCCCTTGGCGGTATATTCATAACGCGCGCGCGTGATCCAGAGCCGGCCTTCCGTCCCGCACATCTCGATCCCATCGCCCGTGATGCCGGGCGCTAGCGTTGCTTCAAAAGTTGCGGTAAACGGATTCGGATCGGCGTATTGCAACAGCACGTTGATCGTGTCTGGTGCAGTGCGTCCATCTCGATAGTGGTAAACGCCGCCGGCTGCGGAGGCAGCGTAGGGCGTGTCCCGACCGGTAAACATATGAACGACGTCGATCCAATGCGTGAAGAGATCGGTTACTTGTCCGCCGCCGAAATCGAGGTAAGCTCTCCAGTTGAAGTATTGCTGCGGATCGTAGTCACGCCACTTGAGCGGGCCGAGAAAGTGAGCCCAATCAAGACCGGACGGAAGGGTCTGCAACTCCGCCGGAGCTTTCCGCAGATGATAGCTATTGCCATGCCACCACGTGCGTGCGAGCGTGATATCGCCTAGCTTCCCGGAATCGAAGTACTTCTCCTTGGCGCGCAAATAGTGAGTTCCCGAGCGCTGCTGCATGCCGACCTGGCAAATTCGCCCCTTCTCGCGAGCAGCCTTCACGATGGCAGCGCCTTCTTCGACTGTCCTCGTCAGCGGCTTCTCCACGTATACGTCTTTGCCCGCATTTAGCGCATCGATTGCAATTCTCGAATGCCAATGATCGGGAGTTGCGATCAGCACCGCATCGATGTCTTTTGATTCGAGAACCTTGTGGTGATCCGTGAAAATCTGCGCTTCGGGCGCCTTCGCTTTTGCCCTGTCAACGTGCGCGTCATAGATGTCGCAAATCGCGGAAACTCGAACCTCAGGGTGAAGTTGGAACTCTCCCATGTCATGAAATCCGCGGTCCCCAGCTCCGATAAGCCCCAGGTTCAGCTTCTCGTTAGCGCCCAAGACCCGGCCGTACGAGGCCGCTGAGAAAGCAAGGGCGCCGCTCCCGGCCAGGTTTGTCGATTTCTTAAGAAATTCACGACGATCTGTAAAACACATGTGCGAATTATATGTCCAGGCCCGCACTAAACAGAGGACACGACGAGAAACTCCTCCATGAAGCGTCTTATTACCCTTCTTCTTGCCCTTCCGCTCTTCTTCGGATTGACTGTTCCCGGACGAAGTGCAACGCCCACTCGCGCCGCAGTTGTCGCGCGCCCCGCAGCGGTTTCGGATGCCCAAATTGATGCGGCCATCAGAGCCAAGCTTGCCAAGTCCAAAATCGGGAAAGATGGTTTTAAATACCACGTCCAGCACGGCGTCGTGACTTGGGAAGGGACAACAGGGGTCATCCAACATAAGGGATCGGCCACTCGCATGGCAAAGACCGCAGGAGCGACGCAAGTCGTTAATAACATTCAGATCAGTGCTGCTGCGAAGGCAAAAGCCGCTGCCAACCTCAAGAAAGCTGTCGTCCAGCAGTAGCACCGGCATACCATCGGCGCGATTTTCAATGCTAGAGTTGGAGTTTAAGCCAACTCTGAATGAATCGTAGTACCTTCACACTATCTACAGCCCTTTTTTGTTCGGCTCTAGCCTGGTCTCAAACGGCTGCTTCCCCTGCTAAGACTCCCGCTTCTCCAGCACAGACTGCGCCGTCTTCGGCTTCGAGTGGTGCCGGCCTGAGAGCCAGAGGGCCGGAGGCCGTTGCTCAGCAGGATCCCAACAAAGTAGTGGCGACCATTGGCGGGAAACAGATCACCGCAAAGGAAGCTCTCGATTTGTTGAGACCGCTGAGCGCCGAAGATCGCAAGCGCTTCGAGTCGAATTTGTCGGGCGTCGTGCAACAACTCTACATGACGGAGCAGATCGCAGACGAAGCGAGCAAGTTGAAGCTGGACCAGCAATCGCCGTGGAAGGAGCAACTGGCACTCGCACGAGCGAATATCCTGACCCAAGCCTATCTGGCAAAACAGGCAAGCTCCGCGTCCGTGCCGGGCGTGGAAGATCCGAAGGCTTACTTCGATAGTCATACGGCGGATTACGAACAGATCAAGCTAAGCGGGATTCTTGTGGCCTATAGCCCTCCGGGAACGCCTGCGGCTCCTGGTGCGGTTCAACGGACAGAAGCTCAGGCCCTCGAGAAAGCGAACGATCTTGAAAAGAAGATCAAGGCCGGTGGTGACTTCGCGGCACTAGCGCGCAGCGATTCAGACCAGCAGCAGACGTCCGTTCGCGGCGGAGACATGGGTTCATTCACGTTGGGTGATCCGAACGTTCCTGCGGCGATCAAGACCGCCGTGACGAAGCTTCAGCCGGGCCAGGTGTCGGAACCCGTTCGCGTTCCCGGTGGATTCTTCATCTTCAAGCTGGATAGCCGGATAGCGCCGAGCTTCGACCAGGCACGGCCGTCCATAGCGCAGAAACTGCAGACGGATAAAAATCAGGCGGCATTGAAGCAGGAGATGGAGAAATACAAGCTCGATGTCCGGGATCCCGATTTCTTCAATATCACGAAAACGCCGTCTCTCACTTCGCCTTCGCTTCAGAGCCCTGCGTCCAGTGCGCCTTCCACCCCAAAACCAGCGACATCGAAGCCTCCTTCGAATTAGCGGCAGGATCGGCTCTCGTTCTCGCAACCTGCTAATCAAAACGTGGACCGGGTTACCGCTACATGCGAGCAATCCGGTCCGTGTTACATTCCTGCCCAAGCTCACTGCACATGGCGGCAAGCTCCTCTCCGGAACGGACTGCGGCACTCCGGTTTATGCTGCGTCTTTCATCCGGCAGAGACGCATTGTGCTTGAAACCGGGCTCCTCTCCACCCCCGCCGCTCTACGGTTCATATTTGTCCATGAGCTATTCCACTTCGCTTGGCTGCGTTTGGGCAACACGAGGCGAGCCGAATACTCCACCCTGCTGACGCGAGAACTGGACGGTAAGGCTCGCGGCGAACTCGGAGAGTCCTCGGCAGTAAAGAAAGCGGAAGTTCGCTTCGAGCGGAACATTTGTCCGCAGTCTCAGGTCTGGCGCGACTACCTGTGCGAAAGTTTCTGTGACTCCGCTGCCTGTCTCTTTGGCGGAGGCCCAGTTCACGATGGGGTGAAATTAGCGAATACCTGGACTGTGCTTCGGAGAGACTGGTTCCTGCAGAGTTTGGCTGAGAAGCGTAGCTGGCCAGTGTAGAGACGCTCGAGCGTCTATTAAACGCTCGGTTCCGATCTCAAATCTCGCGTGTATATCGTAAGTAAATGCCGTAGTGTTCCTCGATAGCAACCCGTTCATCCATTCCTATTTGCTCTTTCCTAATTCAGACGCGTGCTTGTAGAAGACTGAGAGCTGCTTCGCCCGCACCGTACTGTAAGTTGAAGGCTTTGCTGTCTCGTAGGTGCCATTGCGCATTGAATCAGCAGCTCGAGAGCAGTTCAAAGACGATTGATGAGTTCTCCCGTCCCATACGAACCTAAGCTATCCGTTGTCGTACCGGCATACAACGAAGAAGCCAGCGTCGCCCGTGTCATCGAAAAACTGCTTCTTGTGCCGTCATTGCTCGAGATCATCGTTGTGGATGATGCCTCGAAGGACCGAACGTTTCCCATCCTCCAGAGCCTTCAAGGCTCGACTCCGCAGCTTCGATTACTGCGGCACGAACAGAACAAAGGAAAAACAGCTGCGCTGATAACCGGTTTTGCTGCGAGCACAGGAGAAATTGTAATTGTGCAGGACGCCGATCTCGAATACGATCCATCGGAGATCCAGAACGTCATTCAACCAATTCTGGAGGGAGTAGCGGATGTCGTGTACGGGTCGCGTTTTCTGGTGAGAAAAGCGGCGCGAGTTCTGTACTATTATCACTATCTCGCGAACAAAGCGCTTACGTGTTTCTCTAATCTTCTGACGAACGTCAATTTCTCCGACGTTGAGACAGGGTACAAAGCCTTTCGCGGTGAAATCATTCGCGACATGTTCATTACGTCTTCGGGGTTCGGGTTCGAAATTGAGGTAACCGCCAAAATCGCTAAGTTAGGTTGTGCCTGTTTCGAAGTGCCGATCAGCTACTATGGCCGCACTTACCACCAGGGTAAGAAAATCGGTGTGCGCGACGGGATCGCGGCATTCTGGTACATCATTCGTTACAACCTATTTACGAGCTTGCGTAAGTCGTTCCGAACACTTCATTCCACTGCTCAGTGGGAACAAACGAAGAAGAAGAGCGCTTAGACGAACGGACCCTGGTCCGCTGAATAAGAGATAATCAGGGGAGAGTTTCGATCTCCCTCTACCAACTTCTTTGACTCCTCCTGTTCAATTGACTTCCAACTTGATCGTCGTCGCTTTCGTATCAGGTGTCTTAAGTTTCGCCGTTTGGGCGCATACGGCAAACCGAGAGGCCCCGCCGCCTGGGGCACAAAGGCCAATGGCAGCCGCCTCACAGAATGCAGGTTCCTCAAAGGCGAACGCTACCAGCGCGTCCTCCGCCCCTGCGAACACGGCCGACTCCGCACCGACTAACATCTCCGGAGTATGGGCAAACGAAGGTGGCGACAAGGTAGCCCAGGATGAGCTGCGCGCCACAAAGCACGTTGAGAATAAAACGGGAACGATTCTGAATCGAGCCTGGGATGGTACGCGCATAAAGCTCAGCGGCGCCGAAAATGAGGTTGTCAGTTTCAACCTCGTACTCGAAGCGGCAAACGCACCGGCCGCCAAAGTCACTGTTGAGTTCGACAAATTGAGCGGACCGAATGGGGCGCTCATACAGTCGAGACCAACAAGCGGCAATGGTGTTTTCAGCTGGGTCAATCGTCCGATTGAACTGTTTTACGCGCGGTACCAGAAGATCGAAGGGTTGAGCTTCTTCGGATACGGCAAGGACGAATCGCAGATTCCCGTTCGGTTCCGAGCGGCCAATCACAAATGGACGGACAGACCCGACCACGACAAGATGTATCCAGACGCGCTTGTGCCGCTCGAGTTGGTGAAGACGTTTTCGATTGCGCGCAGCCAGAACCAAAGCATATGGGCGGACATCTACATTCCGAAGGCAGCGGCGGCAGGCGCCTATACCGGTGCCGTGGTCGTTCGCGAGAACGGAGTGTCAACCCGGAGCATACCGGTGCAGCTGACCGTTTCGAACTTCAGTCTGCCGGATGTGCCGGCGGCGAAGACACTGGCTTTCCTGGACAATTCCGATATCGAATGGCGATATGAGACGGGGCACGGCGGTTATGCGCAGTGGGATCATCCGGGCGGACGGCACGTGCAAGCCGTGATGGATCGCTACTTCCAACTGTTCCACCGCCATAAGATTGCGACGGTGGGTCAGAACGAATGTCCACCGGCAGACGAGCCTTGCGAATCTTCGCTGCCCCGCTTGAACGGATCACTCTACACGGCAGCGCATGGGTACGACGGACCGGGCCTCAATACGCCGACGGGTGTTTTCTCGATTGGAGCCTATGGAACCTGGGGTGTGGCTTCGTATGGTGTTCCTGAATGGAAGAATGACGAGAAGCTGTTCCGGGAGCACTTGGACCGCTGGGCAAGATGGTTTTCCAGTCGACTTCCGGGGACTCAGTACTTTCTGTACCTCCAGGACGAGCCAGGGCCTTCCGACTATCCTAAGGTCCAAAAGTGGGCAAGTTGGATTCGGGCAGATCCGGGTCCGGGCAGGGCTGTTCCTTCGTTCGCTACATTGAGCGCCGTCAACGCGCAAACCGGCGTTCCGGATCTGAGCATCGCCGCGACGCAGGCCGGTGTGGGCAGCTGTCCTTCCACGCCGTGCAATAACACCGAGCTGATGAACAAAGCGTACGACTACTTCACCCAGCCAGGAACAAACCGCCGTTTCTGGATGTACAACGATGGACGGCCGGGCGTAGGATCTTCCATGATCGAGGATGACGGCGTTGCATTTAGAACATTTCCCTGGGCGGAGTTCAAGAAGGGAATCGATCGCTGGTTCTACTGGGAGTCAAACGTCAGCAGCAACTATGACACGTACTCGACAGCGACGAGCTGGGGCAGCCGAAACAAGTTCGACAATTCGCTCGGGATGTATAGCGACAATACGCCCTCAAACGGGAATGGATTGCTCGTCTACCCTGGCACCGACAAGGATCATCCAGCGAACTCCTACGGTGTAGACGGACCGGTTGCGACGATACGACTGAAGGAGTGGCGCCGTGGCGTGCAGGACGTTGACTATCTTGCGCTTGCAAAGCAGATCGACCCGGCAGCAACCAGCCAAATTGTTTCGGAAGTGTTGCCCAAAGCTCTTTGGGAGTATACGGTACGGGATCCCAGCTATGTGACTGTGCCGCCGACGTGGTCTTCGAATCCGGATGACTGGGAAGCGAAGCGGGCGCAATTAGCCACAATCATCTCCCATCACTGCTCGCAACACGCCGCTTCGGCCTTCTGCCGGTAACTCACCGGAGTTTCCTAAGGCTGCTCGAGACCTCTCACTTTGATCCGGAAAGCCAGACTGGCAAGCCGGTCCGCGCGTCGTAGTGAAGGCAGATCCAGTGGTGTGCGCCGATAGCTTCCGCGATCGCCGCGCGTTTGTCCGGACCTGGATCTATAAGTTCGAGGATGCGGCTCCGCGGGTCGTTAAAGTTCCAGTTGAAAGCGGGAAACAGCTTTGTCCCTTTGACAAACACGATGCCCTCGTCAAACGGGACTGTACGCATAGCATCTACCATGCGTTTAGAGGGCTCGCGTAAGCGGATCTCCCAGCTAGTGCCGACAAGTACTCCCGCTAAACTTGCCGTGACAAGTGCAATGCCTAGCTGCTGGCGCAACCGGCTGGTCAGGCGGAGGTCGGAAGCAAGCTGAACGATGCCGTAGCCTGCTACTAAAGCAAGCGCGAAATAACCCTCGAAATAGTAGCGCTCTCCGATGGGCGAGTCGGAGTCGTCCAGTTGAACCAGGTAGCCAAAGACCAGCGACAAGAAGACTAAAGAGAGTGCCCAAATGGCGCGATTACGATAGCCGCGCCACAGGCCGTAAAGCGCCAACGGGAGAATGAACGGAAAGCTGACGGAAGCAGTGTCGACCAAGCGAACCGGTGTGAACTGAACCAGCCCTACGAACAGATCCCGCGGCCGAAGCGAAAATTCTTTTAGTTGTCCGTTGTTATAAGCGCTGTAAGCCGAGTGGAAGAAGCTGCCCGTGAGCAGGTAGTTTTCGAAGCCGACCACCACGCCGGTTAAAACGGCGAAGGCACCTGTCCACGCGATCGATCTGCGCAGGGCCGGCCAATCGGGCCGGAAGTGTAGAGCAGCGATCAGTGCGAGACCTGCGCACATTGCGGTAAAAGGCCGGACGAGTTCGGCAGCCAGAAGAGCGATGAGCATCGCCGATGTCCAGTAGGCCCCGGAGCGGGTTTCGGGCGATCGCCGCAGCGCGCGTACAAAACAGAGCGCGGCCACGGCAATCAGCAGACCACAAAGCACATGGGACATGAAGCCCAGGCAATTGAGCAGCATGAAGGCGGACGCGCCCAACATGGCTGTTGCGCTGATTCCCTCAATGGGCCCGAACATTTCAACGCCGATCTCGTACGTGAGAAAAAGAAGCAGCAGCCCGAGGAGTGGGTTCAGGAGCCATTCGGCTTTGAGCAACGTCATCAGCGAGAGCACAAGAGGCCAACCGGGCGGATACTTACCAAGCCATCTCCCATCGATGAACAGATGATGTGCAAAGCCCAAAACGGCGTGGGAAGCCGCCGGGGGCTGAGGTGCAGATAAGTGACCGGTGGTCAGGCAGCGCGCTTCAAACAAATAAGCGCTTTCATCACCCTGGTAGCGGCCCAAACCGAGATTGAAGGCAAGGGGTAGAAGAAGAATGGAGTAAAGGACGATGGCGGAGAGGGCCTGAGTACGAGCGGAAAGTTTGCCCACCAGTATCTGCGCTTGTCCCGGCCGATCCAAACGGATCGCAAGGGCAAGTAGCGGGAGCATAAACAAGTACTGTGCGGCCAGCAGGAACAGCTTGGCATGCGGAAGAGACCATTGATTGTGACCGACCATGACCACTACTGCGGCGAGCACGGGTGCGGCCGCTCCCATTGCCAGGAGGCGGGGCGTCCAATCCGGTGCTGTTGTGAATCGTCCAGAAGCAGATTGATTCAGGCGAGCCGCGGGTGTAGTGCTATGCATCCTTACACTCATCGGCAGATCTTTTCTCGTGAACGCTCTGTATTACAGTCGTGAAGTCCTGCAATTTAGAGAGACGGTGAGTCTCGCATTCAGAGCACTGGACGGGCTGAAAACAGCCGTAACAGCACTAACAGGACCTGATAAGGTCACGCTGATGGTTGGTCGAGTACGGGCGGGTCTAGCAGGGTGATGAAAAGCGGCCTTTGGGACAGAACTTTGCCGTACAGAACTTGTGTGGAGCGTGCAGGTGAGTTGTAGCGAAGCCTGGGCTGGTGCTTCTGACGGGTTCCGGGTGTGTCTGAAGTGGCGATTTAGCGCCCTTCGGACACACTTCTGCCTATGCGGCGGCGAGCTGAAGGTTGCGCATTCTCACCAGGTTGTAGGCCGCCGCTGCAAGCGTGAACATCCAGCCTGTTCGCTCCGGCCCGACGAA